>JBFOMB010000117.1:0-43793 GCA_040830545.1 Paracoccaceae bacterium
GGGCACCTCGTCGATGATGCGATGATCCAATGCCGCGCCGCCAACGAAGTATTGGGCCGCGACAAATGCCCCAAGCAAAACAAAGACCCAGCTGCGGGACAAAAGACATAGCAGGGATCGCAGTGTCATGGCTGCCCTCTATCCAGATCGCGTTCGAACCATGCGTCGATCGCTGCCGCCCTCACCGCCAATCGTGGGAACCAGTAGCCCAGAAAGAGAAGTACCGGGACACCGACTTCAACGCTGAACATCAACGTCAGCGGCAATAGAGTGACTGCACCACCCAACCAAGCCAAGGCCGCGAATTTGCTGAAACCTGCCAAGGCAATCAGCAGCAACCCCGCAAAGAAGCATTTCAAGCAAAACAGTTGTGTGCGTTCCCAACGTGTCCGGTACGTGGGATCGAGTTCACGGCTGCTCCTAATCCGCAACGGCCCGTGGCGCCACTTGCCAAACAGGTTCACCGCCGCGCCCCTTTTTCCCGTGCCTCCGCCTTGGACCGGGCGCGTAGCACAACCATGCGCACGCCCAGCGGCAAGGAGACAAAGACCAGCAGGGCCACCATCCAGTTCTGGACCAGCCCGTCTTCGAACCCGAACAGCGGCGCAAGGCCATGCAGGCCGAACAGGATGATCAGCCCCAAACCGAGGACGCCGACAAACAGCTTCATCCGCCGTACAGGTTCTTGTCGTGTTTCTCGACAATCTGCGAGAAGCGGCGGGCAAACCGTTCATCCGCCTTGGCCTTGGCCTCCAGCACATCGCGGGCAAAGACCATGTGGTCCTCGTGTGCCTCCAGCATGTCGGCCATTTTTTGATTGGTCGCGGTGCCAATTGCGGCCATGGCGGTTTGCGCTTCCTGATCGGTCTTCACA
The DNA here is from genome assembly GCA_040830545.1 of Paracoccaceae bacterium. Classification (GTDB taxonomy): domain Bacteria; phylum Pseudomonadota; class Alphaproteobacteria; order Rhodobacterales; family Rhodobacteraceae; genus HXMU1420-2. Next base: position 875 of record JBFOMB010000117.1, read on the forward strand.
CCGATTTCGTTGATACGGTGCGCCACATCCTGCTGCTGCGCGGTTTTCAACGATTTCGACAGGGCGTCATACAGCACCACGCGCTGCTTGGTGTCTGTCTGCAGTTTGTTGATCAGTACCATCTGCGTCGCCGCCTGATTTTGCAGCGAATCGACCCAGGTCTTGCCCTTCTCGATATACCGTTCCAGCGTCTGCGACCGGGCCAGTTTCACCTGCTCCTGCTGCACCATTTCATTGTACTGCGTGTTCAACGCGGCCAGGTCGGTTTCCAGTTTTGTCCGTGTGGCCGCGTCCTGTTCGACGCTGATCTTGTTTTCCAGCTCGATGATCTTGGGGTCCATGCCCATGATCTCGGCCCGCAGGGATTCCAGTTCGCCGACAACGGCCTCACGTTCATCCAGCGTGCCGGTCAGGTTGGTTTCAACCTTGGTACGCTGCTCTTCCAGCATCGTCAGCTGCCCTTCCAGCAGTTGCACGATCACGTCAGATTTGGAGATCAGGTCCTGCAGCTTGTCGTCGATGTTTGCGGTGCGCATCCGCTCCTGCCGCATTGACTCTGACTTGGCCTTGGCAAAGACGCCGACAAAGGTTTCCCAGCCCGTTTTGGTCCGCATTTCGTCGAAATCCTTGGAAAACGCGGATGTGACATCATCCAGCCCCATGATCAGCTCGGCGATATTGGCGTTCATCACCTCGGTATGAGCGTGGACGTCATCCAGCGTCGCGTTTTCGATGTCGATATCTGCGCTTTCGCCCGCCTCAATCTTGGCGCGCGCGGTTTCAATGCGGCTTGTGACGGTCTCTATCTCGGATTGTGCCTTGGCCACCTGGGCCTGGCTTTCCCGAACGAGCTGGTCGAAATCGGCCATTCAAACTCCCCTTACAATCAATAGATGCCTTACATATAGGCAATGTTAATGGTCATTACATCGCCCGGATCAGCGATTTTGCGGGGAGTTTCGCAAAAGCCGGGGGTTTAGGGAAGGCCAAGTACCCCGGATCAGGGAAAAACCTGATCCGGGGCGTCAATTTCAGGCGCGGAGGCCGCAGGGCACCTCTCGCCCGGCTTTCTCAACCGATCACATTGAATGCTGGCCCATAGGGATAGCCGGTGATGTTTTCGTTCCCGTCCTCGGTTATGATCAGAATATCATGTTCGCGATACCCGCCAGCCCCCGGCTGGCCCTGCGGGATCGTCAGCATCGGCTCCATCGAAATCACCATGCCGGGTTCCAGTACCGTGTCGATATCTTCGCGCAGTTCCAGTCCTGCTTCGCGCCCGTAATAATGGCTGAGCACACCGAACGAATGACCATAGCCAAAGGATCGGTATTGCAGCAGGTCGCGTTCCGCAAAAAAGGTGTTGATGGCATGCGTGACCTCGGCGCAGGTGACGCCGGGTTTCAGCAGCGACATGCCGTATTCATGGGCGGCGACGTTGGCCTCCCAAATTGTCCGGCTGGCGGCGTCGACCTCGCCCACAAACAGCGTGCGTTCCAGGGCGGTGTAGTAGCCCGAGATCATCGGGAACGTGTTCAGCGATAGAATGTCGCCTTGTTCGAGCGCACGTCCCGTCACAGGATTATGGGCACCATCCGTGTTCAAACCGGATTGGAACCAGACCCATGTATCGCGGTATTCGGCATCGGGGAAACGGCGGGCAATTTCGGCCTCCATCGCGTCGCGCCCGGCCATGGCAACGTCAATTTCGCGCGTTCCGGGTTGAATGGCATCGCGGATGGCGTATCCGCCCACATCCGCCACGGCCGCCCCGGCGCGGATCAGTTCCAGTTCCGCCGCGCTCTTGTGCATACGTTGTTGCATGGTGTGGACAGACAGATCCGTGGTCGCGGAAGGGGACAGGAAAGCCTCCAGCTTGTCCGCCTGCATCCGCGTCAGGTGATCGGCCTCGTACCCCACATGCCGACCCACCCCTGCCACCGACCGCACCGCGCGCCAGAAATTGTCACGCTGCCAATCGGTGTAGGTGACATTGTCCCCATAACACCGCCGCCATGGCTGCCCTGCGTCAATCCCCGCGCTGATCGTGACCGAGGTTTCGGGCGTCACCACCAACCCATAAGGCCGACCGAACGCACAATACAGAAACCCGGAATAGTAGGCGATATTGTGCATCGACGTGAACACGGCAGCCTTAACGCCCGTATCCGCCATGATGCGGCGCAGACCTGCCAGCCGCGCCTCGTATTCCGCATCGGAAAACGGCAACGGGGCCTTTTCGCCATTATGAAACCGGAAATAGTCCGGGCGGGGTGAAAAATGAGTGGTCATGTCGTGACCCTCCTTTGCAGAAAGGTCCCGGCGTACAGGACATAGATGTGCTGATAAGCGCGCAGGACGCCATCCCGCGCAGGTGCAGCGTAGGCGTTCACAACACCCCGCGCCCGCCCGTTTGCGGCCTGCGCCGGTCGCTTTTGGATGGGGCTACAGTTCCATCATCGCATTGAGGAGTGTTGAACCATGAGGCAGCGAAAACAAATCATGCCTTCTTAGCTGCACCGCTGTTTGCCATCATCGCCCATGTGAACAGCACCACAAACGACAGCGCGAACCCGGCGGAAATCATCGAAACCGACCGCCAATCCGTGGCCCCGACAAACGCACCGACCAACGGCGGGCCGCTTAGCGCACCGATGCTGCCCAGTTGCGCAATCAACCCGTTGCTTGGCCCGATCAGGTCCGGCCTGCCAGCGATCCCCGGCACCGCAGCGAATGTTTGCGCCACAAGGATGCCCGAAATGAAAACGGCAATCGCCGCACAGATGATGATCTGGACCTGCCCTGCCGCGCTGGCAAAGGCCGGAAACACCGCGACAACCAGAACCGTGGCGGCACCCCAAGCAATGATCAGGTCGGACCACCGGCGCGCCAGTCCGCCGTAGCTCAGGCTGCCCGCGATGCTGGCCAAGGCGATCCCGCCGGTCGCGCCGCCAGCCGCAGCCGGGGTGTAGCCCTGTGTTTCAACCAGAAACGTGGGCAGCACACTGAGAATGGCCAGACCCAACAGGGTCACCCCCAGAAATCCCGCACCCAGCAGCCAGGATGCAACGGGCATGTCGGATATTGTGGTCCAGATGCCTGATTGCTTTTCTGACACCGGTTCGGCACGGGGTGTCAGCAAAAAGGCCGCGAGGCTGATCGCAAACACCAACCCAGCGCTGAACAGAAACCATCCCCGCCAGCCGACGAGTTCCGAAATCGCACCACCGGCAAAGGCTGCAATACCAAGACCTAGCGTGAAAAATGTTCCCCACAGCGCAAGAGCAAACGGAATGTCCTTTGGTGCCGCTTCTCGCGCGATCAAGGTCGGGGCCGCAACAACCACAACCAGGTAACCCACGCCCTCGACGATCCTCAGCCCGACCAACATCGGCACGGAAGTTGCAAACGCCGCCAGAGCCGCACAGGTGCAAATCAGGACCCCTCCGATGCCCAGGGACACACGCAACCCGACCCGGATCACCCAATACCCCGCAAACAGGCCAAAAACAGCCGAAGCCAGCGTGATCAGGGAAACCAGCCAGCCCAGCGTGAACAGATCAATCTGCAGATCCTGCTGAATGAACGGAGCAACCGGAGCGATCCGGCCAACCTGAACAGCCCCGGCAACGCCCAGCGCAAACGCTGAAAAAACTGCCACCCAGTCCGATCGCTCGGTCATTTGCTCTGCCTCTGCCATTTTGATTTTCTGACAGTGTATCGGCTGGGCTCGGTGCCTCAAGCTTTGACCCTTGCGTCGGCTCTTTTGTGCGCTTTGGCTGCTTACGCTCCCACCAACGTTCGCACCATCAACGACCCGGGCTGTTCCAGCGGATCGATTACGTTGAAATGATGCTTGCCCGGTGACACCACCATTTCCGCGCCCCAGGCTTCACTCAACCACCGCGCTTGATCCAGAAACGCTGGCCGTTCAGCGGACCCGACCCATACGGTGACCGGTGCCGCGTGCCGGTGTTCGGTCAGGATCGGGCTTTCCGCCATCGCCGACGTCTCGTCCATCTGAAAGTCTTCGTTCATGGAGGTCCGTAAAAATGGTCTGAGGTCAGAAAGTGGGGAAATCGGAACCACCGCCTGAACCCGACCAGCCACCGCCTCTGGCAGCACATCGCGGTCCATCATCCGGCAGGCCAGATGCCCGCCCGCGCTGTGACCGGCAATGGACATGGGGCCGCTGGTCATTCCCGCGATCATCTGCACCGCAGTGGCGATCTGACTGGTAATTTCCGCGATACGCACGGTCGGACACAAATCATAAGACGGCATTGCCACGGTCCAGCCCCGCGCCAAAGCCCCTGCCGCCAGATGCGAGAAACAGGAACTGTCGAACAGCCGCCAATATCCGCCGTGAATGAAAACCACCGTGCCTTGTGATGTCCCTTCTGGCGCAAAAAGGTCGAACACCTGCCGGTCACTGTCCCCATAACGCAACCCGCTCTGGGCACGCTCACCCAATTCCTGCCGAAACGCCTGGGCCGCAAGAGGCCAGCGCGCCACAAGGTCATCCGCCCCCGGCACATGGTCCCGATTTGCATAGGCGTCGTCCAGTTCAGTCATCATTCTGCCCCCTGTGGCTCTAGACAAAACCTGCCCCAACTGCTTTGCGTCTGCGAGAGGATTTTTGAGAGGGATCGAACCATGCTGGATGCCACAACGGACCTGAAATCACTGCTGAAGGACCCAAGCCTGCTGGTCACGCAGGGCTATGTGAACGGCGAATGGGTGGACGGCGACGGTGGAACCTTTGACGTGACGAACCCCGCACGGGGTGATGTCGTGGCCGAGGTCGCGGATCTGAGCCGCGCGCAGGCGGCAGCGGCCATTGCAGCAGCAGAAAAGGCTCAAAAAGAATGGGCGGCCCATACCGGCCAGGAACGCGCCGCGATCCTGCGCCGCTGGTACGACCTGATGATGGAAAACGCGCAGGACCTGGGCACGATCCTGACCGCCGAACAGGGCAAACCACTGGCCGAAGCCGTGGGCGAAATCGGCTATGGCGCGTCGTTCATCGAATTCTTCGCGGAAGAGGCCAAGCGGATTTACGGCGAGATGATCCCGGGCCATCAGCGCGACAAACGCATCATGGTGCTGAAACAGCCGATTGGCGTCGCTGCGTCGATCACGCCCTGGAACTTCCCCAACGCGATGATCACGCGCAAAGCAGGCCCGGCGCTGGCCGCTGGCTGCGCCTTTGTCGCGCGCCCGGCCAAGGAAACACCGCTGAGCGCGCTGGTGCTGGGCGAATTGGCCCATCGTGCGGGCATTCCGGCGGGCGTGTTTAACGTTATCCCGTCCTCGCGCTCGTCCGAGATTGGCAAGGAGTTCTGCGAAAACCCCGGCATTCGCAAGCTGACCTTCACCGGCTCGACCGAGGTGGGGCGCATCCTGCTGAAACAGGCTGCGGATCAGGTGATCAAATGTTCGATGGAACTGGGCGGCAATGCGCCGTTCATCGTATTCGACGACGCCGATCTGGATGCAGCAGTCGAGGGCGCAATGCTGTGCAAGTTCCGCAACAACGGGCAAACCTGCGTCTGCGCCAACCGGATTTACGTGCAGGCGGGCGTCTATGACGCCTTCGCGGCCAAGCTGAAAGTAGCGGTCGAAAACCTGAATGTCGGTGACGGCCTGACCGACGGTGTCACAACCGGCCCACTGATCAACGCCGATGCGGTCGACAAGGTGGTCGAGCATATGGAGGACGTGGTGTCCAAAGGCGGCGCAGTTCTGACCGGCGGCAACCCGCATGATCTGGGCGGTACGTTCTTTGAGCCCACAATCGTGACCGGCGTAACGCAGGACATGATGGTCGCACAGGACGAAACTTTCGGCCCGCTCGCCCCGCTGTTCAAGTTCGAAACCGAGGACGACGTGATCCAGATGGCAAATGACACCATCTTTGGCCTTGCGTCCTATTTCTACGCCAAGGACCTCAGCCGCGTGTACAAGGTCGCCGAGGCATTGGAATACGGCATTGTCGGTGTGAACACCGGCATCATCTCGACCGAGGTCGGACCGTTTGGCGGGGTCAAACAATCCGGTCTGGGCCGCGAGGGGAGCCACCACGGCATCGACGATTATCTGGAAATGAAATACGTCTGCATGAGCGTTTGATGGCGGATATGCGCGGGCTGCTGCTGCGGGATGGCGGATACGCTGGCACCGACAGCTTCATCGGCAATACGATGGATCGCCCCGGCGATTTCCTGGAACTGGGCACCGTGCCGCGCCCGGTTCCGGGGCCCGGTCAGGTGCTGATCAAGGTGCGTCGCGCGGCGCTGAACCCTTCGGACATTGCCTATGTGCAGGGGTTTTATGGCCAGCCGCGTGTGCAGGGCATTCCCGCCGGTTTCGAAGGTGTCGGTCAGGTGGTGGAGGCCGGGCCGGGGCTGATGGGCCGGTACCTGAAGGGGAAGAATGTCGGGTTTTATGTGACCCCAAACGGGTCCGGCAGTTGGGGTGAATATGCCCTTACGCAGGCTGCTGTTGCGCTGCCTTTGAAGAAAGGTGTCGCGGACAAGGATGCGGCAGGGCTGATCGTAAACCCGGTCACTGCCGCTGCAATGCTGGAAATGGTGCCAGCGGGCAAGGCGTTCGTCTTCTCTGCGGCTGCCAGCCAGTTGGGCAAGCTGGTGGCGGGTCTGGCCAAGGATCAGGGCAAGCGCATGATCGCCCTGGTCCGGCGTGACGCCCCGATGGCAATGCTGCGCGAACTGGGCGCGGCCCATGTACTCAACGAAACCTCGGACAGCTACACCGCCGATCTGGCTGATGTACTGGCCCGCGAAGAACCGCGCGTGTTCCTGGACGCTGTGTCGGGCGTGGCCAGCGCGCAGGTGTTCAAAGCGATGGGGCAAAAGGCCCGCTGGGTCGTCTATGGCAAGCTGGACGCCAGCCCGATGGAGGTTCTGGACCCGGGCGAGCTGATCTTCATGCTGAAACGCGTCGAAGGATTCTGGACCACCGACTGGGCCAACCGCACGCCGTTCCTGCGCAAACTGCGCGTGTTCGGGCAGGTGCAGGACCGGTTCCGCGATGGTCGCTGGTCCACGGACGTCTCCGCCGAACTGCCGCTGGAACACGCGATTGAACGTCTGCCGCAGGCGCTGGCCCAGCCGGACGGTAAGGTTCAGATTGTCATGCCAGACGCCAGCTGATCGGATACGGGTCCTGTCACAGGGCCCGTATCCGATTGTTGCGCGCATTGTGTTCCAGTTCGACCAGCCCCAATAATTCCAGTACCGGGCTGACATAGTTGGCGAACCGCCCGCGATACCCCTTTCGCAGACCGTAATATCCGCCAACCGGGTTGTCCTGTGACCGCGCCCACTGCTCCAGTGTGCCGTCCTTGACCGGCTTGCCCTCATCAGCGTTGCCCAGCGGCATCCAATCACCATTTGTTTTCAGCATGGCATGCGCGTCCTCGATGGCGCGCAACTGATAGGACAACCGCGTTTTGCCGACTTGCACGACCAAGGCAGGTGGATCTTGTGCTTCGTCCTTCCAGACCTCGAAATCCGACGACAGCGGGGGCGTTTTCAAAATCCACGGGTCATCCTGTGTGCCTGATCCATATGTGACGTCTGACATGCTCTGTTTCCTTTTGGTTCAATACACATGATTTCACGTCTGGGGGGTCGAAACCCAATTTCCCAAATCGCTTTCCCCCGCGTGGTAGCAACCTTAATATGACATCTTCTGTCATGTTTGAGAGAGGCCATGCGCGCTGCCAGATTGTTGCAAATCCTGTTGATCCTGCAGAACCGCGGGCGGCAGACCTCTGTCCAGATGGCGGAGGAATTGGAGGTGTCGCCGCGCACGATTCTACGGGACGTGGACGCGATGACCGAGGCCGGGCTGCCGATTATCGTGCATCAGGGCAATCAGGGCGGCATCGAGTTGGGCTTTGATTATCGCACACGGTTGACCGGACTGGCGCGGGACGAGGCACAAGCACTCGGACTGATCCTGTCAGCCTCAAATCCGATGATCGGCGCGCTGGGGCTGGAACAGGCCGCGACCCGAGCGCGGGCAAAACTGGTGGAGAGTTTCCCGGACCGGACCCGCGAACACGTATCGACGATGATGAAGCAGTTCAGGTGGACGGCTGACCATTCCGGCCACGACGCGCGAATTAGTGCTATGGCCCGCGCGGTTCAGGCGCAATCGAAGGTACGGGTACAGTTTGCCACAGACCATGAGCGCTTGATCCATCCTATCGCCCTCGCCCTTGGTGGTGACACATGGCGTGTCCAAGATGCGCTGCAGGAGGATTGGCTGGATTTGCAAGACTGGGGACGGATCAACATTTCGGCCCGAACCTTCGGTTAGGGCAGTGCGCGGCAAACGCGGGTTCTTTAGAAAATAGCCAAAGCGAAGGTCGCGCCTTAGGCTACCCTTGAACCTGACAATGCTGGCATTCAACCCGAAGGACGCCGCCCATGAATTCAAGTTCCAGTTAGGACGGCCCAACCGGCGAACAGGCCATGTTGCGCGCACGCAGGCGTTGGCAGGCGAGGTCGGCACTTTCCTGGGACATGCCCAGGAACTTGGCGTCAAACCCCTTGCTGGTCTGGATCACCTTGCGTTGCGTGCCATCCAGCGTGGACATCTCCTCCAACGCGGTTTTGAGCAGGACTTTTTCCGCCTGATAGCGGCTGGCATAACGCCCGACATTGATGCCCCAGGCGCGGTCCCCTGCGGTCGAAATGCGTGTCACAACCTCGCGCGTGGGTTCCTGCCGCATGTTCAGACGGGTGGTTTTCTGCCTGGGCCGTTGCGAGGGGCGCTGTGCGGCTGAGGATTGGACAGCGGCCATCACCTGATCCACGCCTTTCTGAATCCGGTCTTCATCTTCGGCTGCCGATTCGACGACGGCCTCTGCCACAATGACGCCGTTGTTGGTCAGACGCGCCTTGGGACGCAGGCTTTTCTGCACGGCTCCGACCAGGCGCGTTTCCCCCGGCGTCGGGGCGCTGGCAACGTAGTCAGGCCGGTCGGGTTTGCGCACCGGCGCCCGGCTGGGCGCGCGGCGGAAACCCAGATCCAGCAATTCGGCAACCTTCGCGTTCCGCGATGACGTGGATTTGCCGCCAAACACGGTGGCAATCACACGTTCATTCCCCCGCTCGGCAGAGGCGACCAAGTTGAATCCTGCGGCGCGTGTGTACCCCGTTTTGATCCCATCCGCACCTTTGTATGCGGCCAACAGTTTGCGGTTCGTGTTGTTCACTGTCTTTATCCCCGCGCTGGTCGAGCGGCGGGAAAACAGGTTGTAGTATTCCGGGAAGTCATACAGCAGATGCCGGCCCAGAATGGTCATATCGTGCGCGGTGCTCAGATGTCCGCTTTCGGTCAGGCCATGGGCGTTCTTGAACGTGGTCCGTGACATGCCCATCGCTTTGGCTGTACGGGTCATGCGACGGGCGAACGCGGCCTCGCTGCCTTCGATCGCCTCGCCAATCGCGGTGGCGGCGTCGTTTGCGGACTTCACTGCTGCGGCCCGGATCAGATAGCGAAACGCGATGCGCTGCCCGGCAGTCAGGCCCAGCTTTGACGGCGGTTCGGAGGCTGCGTGTTTGGAAATCCGCACCTTGGTGTCCAGCGTGATCTCGCCATTCCGCACCGCCTCGAACGCGATGTAGAGCGTCATCATCTTGGTCAGCGACGCCGGATGCAGCCGGGTGTCAGCGTTGCGGGAATGCAGAACCTCGCCCGTGCGGGCATCAATCACCATCGCGGCGTATGGCGCGGCCGCGACACTGAGCGGCAGCAAAATCAATAGCCAAATCGCCGAAAATACATACAGCCCGATAAGGGCCGGCCTTCTGCGCCGAACCTGCATGGTTTTGCCTTTGTCTGCCTCAAGCCGCCGGTTTTCCGGTCTGGCGTGTTTTGTTGTTTGAGGAACGCTAACACAGGGTTCCGATCAAAGAAACAGTTCAGAGCCAAAGCTGCGATCACATCTGGGCCCTACGGGCCACCATATCTAGCGGCTGCCTGTTTTTCGGTCTCTACACCGTCAAATGTGGCAGAAATGGGGCGAACCCGGTGGTCAGTTTCCCGCCGAGTGTTGCAATCTTTCACCAATTTTCTTGCGCACCAGTTCAATATGCAGGCGCGCGTCATAGGCTCCCTGCCGGTACGCGGCAGGCAGGCGCATCTGCGACAGTTGCGCGTCAAGGGCGGCCAGCCGGTCGTCCATCTTTTGCAGATCTGTTTCGTCCGACTGGGTGTCCAGTTCATCCTCGATCTCTCGGATGCTGGGATAGTGCTGCCAGACCCGCCAGCCCATGATGTAGGAATAGAGCGCCGGAAGCGCGCGTAACGCCGGAACGACAATCAGGAAAATCGGCAGCAACAACAGCAACATACGGTTGATCTGCGCGGCCAGCCAATAGGGCAGCCAATCGTGCCACGTACTGGGTCCTTCCAGGATCAGTTGCCGGGCCGCGTTGTTCACCGGCAGTTCCGTGCCATAGACGGAGGGGAAGCGCCCTTCGTTATGGATCAGCCCGCGCCCGCTGTGCAGTTCCATCGCCGCCATGGTCACGCGATTGACCAGCGCCGGATGCAGGTCCGGGTCAATCGCCAGCCGCGCATCGAGCGCCAGTAGCGTCATATCCGTCTTCGGAATCACCCTATGCAGCGAAATCGCCCCCGCCGGAACTGTGACCACATCCGCATAGTTCAACCGCCGGGAAATCGCGTTCACGTAATCCAGCTCCAGCATCCGCAGGTCCGGTTCCCAGAACGCGTCCTCCAGGTAAGGCGCTTCGACCGGGGCAACAAACAATGCGATGTCGATGTCCTGGGCCAGCAAGCGATCCAGCGCTTCGCGATAACCATAGTGAAAGACGTCGTTGGCATTCCCCGCCAACCGCACGCTTTTCTGCAGATCCTGAAACGCCGCATTTGTCCCGGACCCTGCTGTGCCGCTGGAAATTCGCAGATCGCGCCATTCGCTGGGGTTGCCCGGCAGGACGCTGTCGACATGGACCAATGGGATCAACGGTTCGAAAAAAATCGACGCAATCGCCTCGATCTCATCATCATCGGTCAGCACACCGCCCTGCACCAGCGCCGCGGACGCTTCTCGCCGTTCCAGCAATTGCATGTTCTCGGCCGATCCGGCGGTTTCGATGATCTCCAACGTGATGCCATCGCGCTCCAGGATCGCTTTGTACTTCAGCGCGATCTGGTAATAGCCGCCATCTTTCGGACCTGCCGCCATGCTCAGTGTCAGGGGCGGATGCAAACGGGCGGCAATGACCGCAATGGCCCCAAGGACCACGAGCACAAAGATAATGGCCCACGTGCGCATTGATGAAGTTCCGAACCGTCCGATGCGGATGGGACGCTAGCGACGATACCCGCCGTCAGCAAGGCATATCATGCGATTTCCGCCAGCAACGCGGGCAGGTCCCCCAAATCGCGGATTTCGCGGAAGCGTGCATGTTTTTCAGGCGGTTCTGCATGTTCGATGGACCACACCAGATCATGCGGCACATAAACACCCCAACTGCCGGCCTCGATCGCCGGGACGATGTCGGACCGCATGGAGTTTCCCACCATCATCGCCCGGTCCGCGCCGTCGCCATGGGAGTCAAAGATCCGGTAATAGGTGTCCGCCGCCTTTTCGGACACAATTTCGACCCCGTCGAACAGATCACCCAGCCCGGATTGCGCCAGTTTGCGTTCCTGATCCAGCAGATCGCCCTTGGTGATCAGGACCAGCCGATGGTCTCTTGCCACCGCTTCGACGGTTTCGCGGGCATGTGGCAGCAGTTCGATCGGATGGGCCAACATGTCCTGCCCCGCGCTGATCAATTCGCGAATCACGGTTGCAGGCACACGTTCCTCGGTCACTTCGATGGCGGTTTCGATCATCGACAGGACAAATCCCTTGATCCCGTAGCCGTACCGCCCCAGGTTCCGCTTTTCCGCCGCCAACAGGCGCTGATCCAGGTGATCGGAGGTCGCATGATCCGCCAAAAGCTCTGCAAATCGGTCCTGCGTGATGCGAAAGAACCGCTCGTTGTGCCACAGCGTGTCATCCGCATCGAAACCGATTGTTGTGATCTGCCGGGCCATTGTGCGCGCTGTTTCCCTTTTCATTGCAGACAGGACGGTTATATAAACGCCCACACCAATTGGAACCTTGCGGTGTTTGCGGGGCGAAGCTGTTGAACCATTTCATGATGTCTGAAGAATTCGGGGACGACAACGACTCGTCAGTCGCCGTACAAACGCGCGCCAAGACCAAGCGGCCACCGCTGTATAAGGTGTTGCTGCTGAACGATGACTACACGCCGATGGAATTCGTCGTTCATATCCTTGAACGCTTCTTTGGCATGAACCACGCGCAGGCGTTCGAGGTCATGCTGACCGTGCACAAACGCGGCGTGGCCGTGGTGGGTGTGTTCAGCCACGAGATCGCGGAAACCAAGGTCGGTCAGGTCATGGACTTTGCCCGTCGGCACCAGCACCCGTTGCAGTGCACGATGGAAAAAGAGGACTGACGTCTTCTTATGACGGTGCGATTGGGGCTCGCGTTTGCGGCAGGACTGGCGTTGCCGGATGACGGTCAGGTTGCGCTGTTCCGGCCCGGTCAGGATTTCGATCTGACATCGCTGCCACGGGATCGGGTGCGTGTTTTGCACGGGTTTCGGCCCGATTTCGACCATTTCGAACGCTTTGGACTGCCCGTCACGGCAAATCCCGACGGACGCTATACGCTGTCCGTGGTGTCCCTGCCCAAATCCAAACCGCAGGCACGGGCTCTGATCTGGCAAGCCCTATCACACACGGATGGCCCGGTTGTGGTCGACGGGCAAAAGACCGACGGCATCGACAGCATGCTGAAGGCCATTCGCAAACGCGTGCCCGTGTCAGACGCGGTCAGCAAAGCGCATGGCAAACTGTTCTGGTTTCATGCGAACCCATCGGATTTCGCGGACTGGGCCCCGCAGCCGACTGAACTGAATGGCGGCTGGATCACGGAACCGGGGTGTTTTTCGGCGGACGGACCTGACCCGGCCTCGGCCCTGCTGGCGGATACGCTTCCGGAAAAGTTGGGCAAACATGTGGTCGATCTGGGTGCAGGCTGGGGCTATCTGTCGGCCCGTGTTCTGGCCAACCCAAGCGTCGCTCAGCTGGATCTGGTGGAGGCTGAACATGTCGCGCTGGACTGTGCCCGCCGCAATGTTGAGGATTCGCGGGCGCGATTTCATTGGGCCGATGCGCTCCACTGGACGCCCGAGGCCCGCCCTGACGCCATTGTGATGAACCCGCCGTTCCACACCGGACGCGCCGCTGATCCGGCGCTGGGCCGCGCCTTTATCGCCGCCGCCGCGCGGATGCTACCCCAGCATGGGGTGCTGTGGATGGTCGCCAACCGCCACCTGCCGTACGAAACCACGCTGGACGCACAATTCGGCGATTGGGCCGAGATCACTGGCGACAATCGGTTCAAAATCTTCCGCGCAGCCCGACCCACTCGTCAGGTGCGCCGCAGCAGGCTAAGCTAATCCAAACCTAGGGGGGCCCTGCGCCATGTCTTTTTCCATCGCTGGCAAGACGGCCATCGTCACAGGGGCCGCCAACGGCATCGGTCGGGCCATCGCCAAGCAGTTCGCTGACAACGGTGCAAATGTCATGTTTGCCGACATCGACGAAAAGCGGCTGGTGGACGAGGTCGGCGAACAGGCCGAAGACAGCAACATCCGCTATTTCGCGGGCGACATGCGCGAACGTCTGGCGGTGGCGAACCTGCTGTCCGCCACGCTGGATGCGTTTGATCAGGTGGACATCCTGATCAACGCCGCGCGCCAGGTCACAACGTCAGACCCGCTGGACCCCGAGGATGACAGCATGTCCGCGATGCTGAACCAGAACCTCATGCCATCACTGCGGCTGACGCAGCAGGTCGCCAAACGCATGATGAAACAGGCCGAAGGGCAGGAGGAAGGCACCGCCGGAACTATCGTCAATATCTCCTCCATCGCTGCGCGACGCACCCATCCCGAGCTGATGGCCTATTCCGTCAGCACCGCGGCGCTGGACCAGTTGACCCGCTCCATGGCGGTGGCGCTGGCCCCGCACCGTATCCGTGTGAACGCGGTGGCGATCGGGTCAGTGATGAGCGCGTCTTTGCAATCCACGCTCAAGGAAAACCGCGATTTCCGGCAGGATATTGAGGACCACACACCCCTGTCCCGCATTGCAGCACCGGGTGAACTGGCCGATGCAGTACAATACCTGGCCTCGGACGCGTCGGCCTTTACGACTGGGCAAATCCTGACCGTGGATGGCGGGCGCACATTGCTTGACCCCGTCGCAGCCCCAGCGCACTAACCCGCCATGACAGATTTCACGACAGAAAAAGCCACCGCCGCCGCCTGGTTCCGCAGCCTGCGCGACGACATCGTTGCCGCGTTCGAGGGGCTGGAGGATAGCCATGCCAACGGACCTCTGTCCGACGCCACACCGGGCCGGTTCGACGTGTCCGAAACCCGACGCGCGTCAGACGACGGATCGGACGCTGGCGGCGGATTGATGAGCGTCATGCGCGGCGGGCGCGTGTTTGAAAAGGTCGGCGTCAATGTGTCCGAGGTCTACGGCACACTGTCCGAACGCGCGCAGGCGGCGATGATGGCCCGCAAGGGCCTGCCGGGCATGGCCGATGACCCGCGCTTCTGGGCCTCGGGCATTTCACTGGTCGCGCATATGCAGAACCCGCATGTGCCTGCGGTCCACATGAACACGCGTATGTTCTGGACCCCGCATGCCTGGTGGTTCGGTGGTGGGTCGGACTTGAACCCTTGCATCGAGTACGACGACGACACCGCGCATTTTCACGCGCAGCAGCAGGCGCACCTGGACCCCCATGGCAGCGATCTTTACCCGCGGCTGAAGGCATGGGCGGATGAGTATTTTTACATCCCTCACCGCAAACGCGCGCGTGGTGTCGGCGGCATCTTCATGGATGATCACTGCACCGGCGACTGGCAGGCTGATTTTGCCCTGACACAGGACATTGGCCGTGCCTTCCTGCCGGCCTTCGTCCCGCTGGTGGAAAAACGCCGGGTGCAGGATTGGTCCGAGGCCGACAAAGAGACACAGCTGGTGCATCGCGGGCTCTATGCGGAATACAACCTGGTCTATGACCGGGGGACCAAGTTCGGGCTGGAAACAGGCCACGACGCCAATGCCGTCCTGATGAGCCTGCCGCCACTGGCCAAGTGGATCTGACCCAACGCCCTACCTTGCAACCGCGAGCCGCCAAAGCATGGCACGCTTGCGCCTGCATTGCGCGAATCTGTGTGATCCGGTACAATCACAGGCACTAAATCCGTCAAATTTTCTCGTTATTGTATTTTGGTGGGTGCCATGAAAATCGAAAAGCTCGGTATGTGGGTCGGGATTGTCGGTGGCGGGCTGGGCGTTCTTTCTGCCGTAGGCGGCGGAATGATCGCAGGTGTTCAATACTTCGCAACACAGGATCAACTGCGCCGCGTGGACTGCTATTATTTCTACAAGGCCAAGCAGTCCGAGGCGAGCCTGGTCCAGACCGTTTACAACTCGCTCTATATTGAAAACCAGGCGGCCGCCGTCTCTGCCGAGATTATCTATCGGCAGGATGAAACCAACGAAAACAAGCTTTTGGCCTACCGGCAGGCTGTCGAAAAGCAGGACAGGACGTTGGACATCATCCAAGAGGCAGGCGTTCAGGCCGAAACGGCCAAAGAGGAGATTGGGAAATGCGGTTATCAGGAAAAGTTTCCGTTGTGACGCTCGCGGCGCTGTTGGCCACGGGTGGCGCGCACGCCCGGCCCTTGTCGGATCTTCTGGACAGCGGGCTGAGCGAACAGACGATCAAATTGCCCAAACCGGTGATCTTCAATCCGGGCACGCGCAGGCCGAACAACTGACCACTTAACAGCAGCGTGCGGCAACTCAAAAGACACTGTAGGTTGGCTTGAACCAGAAATTGGGAGAACACCATGCCAATCGAACGTTTCATTGTGCCCGGAGAGATGGAACCGGTCAGCCACTATTGCCATTCCGTTCGTGCGGGCGATCACATCTGGGTTTCAGGCATCGTCGGAATGACCGCTGATGGGCAAATCCCGGAAACGACTGTCGAACAGTTCGATGTCGCGCTCGCCGCCATGGACGCCTGCCTGCGCGCGGCGGGGGGCAAACCCGAACACGTGGTGAAAGTGCAGGTTTTCCTGACCGACATCAACGAACGCGCGGCGATCAATCCGGCCCGTGCCGCCTATTTCGGGGACCATCGACCGGCCTCTACCTTGGTGGAGGTTTCAGCCTTGGTCGACCCCCGCCTGACGGTCGAGATCGAATGCAACGCGGTTGTGATGGACGACACCTGATCACCGTTTCGCCGGTTGCTGCCCCTGCGTGGGGCGGTTAGCCTGCGGGCATGACAACTGCGCTTTTGACTCACGCCGATTGCCTCGGCCATGAAACGCCTGACGGGCACCCGGAACGGGTCGCGCGGCTGGAACATCTGCTGCACGCGCTGGAACCGCTGGACGTGAAGCGTGTGACCGCGCCCCTGGCGGCAGAGGATGACATCCTGCGGGTGCATCCGATGGACTACGTGTCCGAAATTCGGCGTCAGTCACCGACCGAGGGCGCGGTGGCCCTGGACGGCGACACTTGGATGTCACCCGGCACCTTGCACGCAGCCTTTCGCGCCGCAGGCGGGGCAGTAAAGGCCGTCGATCTGGTGCTGAGCAGGGAGGCTGGCAATGCCTTTGCCGCGACCCGTCCGCCGGGGCACCACGCGGAAACCTCCACGCCAATGGGGTTCTGCTTGTTTGGCAATGTCGCGATTGCAGCGAAATACGCGCTGGACCATCACGGACTGAACCGGGTCGCGGTGGTCGATTTCGACGTTCATCACGGCAATGGCACACAGGACCTGTTGTGGGATGAACCCCGCGCGCTGGTGATCACATCCCAACAAATGCCGCTCTGGCCCGGCAGCGGTCGCCCGGAAGAGGACGGCGCGCATGGCAATATCCTGAACATTCCGCTGGCCCCGGACACCGGCGGGCGCGACATGCGCAACGCTTATGAACGCATCGCATTCCCCCGGCTGCGCGACTTCGACCCCGAACTCATCCTGATTTCCGCTGGGTTCGATGCCCACGCGGCGGACCCGCTGGCCAACCTGAACTGGAGCACCGAGGATTTCCGCTGGCTGACACAGCAGCTTTGCGATCTGGCGGCCGATGTGTGTCAGGGACGGATTGTGTCAGTGCTCGAAGGCGGGTACGACCTGACCGCATTGGCCGAGGCCGGACGCGCCCATGTAGAAGAATTGATGAAGGCAAGCGCATGACCGAGAAACCCGTTGCAGAACTGAGCTTTGAAGAAGCGATGAAGGAACTGGAAACCGTCGTGGATCAGTTGGAGCGCGGGGATGTCGCGCTGAACTCGTCCATTGCGCTGTATGAACGGGGAGCGGACCTGAAAAAGCGGTGCGAGGATGAATTGAAACGCGCCGAGGAGAAGGTCGCGGCCATCACGCTCGACGCGGATGGCAACGCGACAGGGACACGCCCGGTCGAGGGGCTGTGACATTCCCCGCGCGGCTGTCCGAGGCCGCCGACCGGATCGAAACACATCTGGCGCAGGTTGTGGCCGGGCTGGACCCGGTCCCGATCACGCGGGCCATGGCCTATGCCAGCCAGGGCGGCAAACGGCTGCGCGGGTTTCTGGTTCTGGAAGGCGCACGACTGCATGGGATCGCCCCGGAACAGGCAATCTGGCCCGCCTGCGCGATTGAGGCGATGCACGCCTATTCGCTGGTCCATGATGACCTGCCCTGCATGGATGATGACGACATGCGCCGGGGGCGACCGACGATCCATGTTGCGTGGGACGAAGCCACCGCTGTTCTGGCCGGGGACGCATTGCAGGCGCTGGCCTTTGAATTGACGACCCATCCCGATGCCGGAAATGACACGGTGCGTGCGCGGCTGGCGCTGACGCTGGCGCAGGCGGCAGGGGCGCGTGGCATGGTGCTGGGTCAGGCGCTGGATATTGCCGCCGAAACCGCGTCCACCCCCCTGACGCTGGCGCAGATTACCCGCCTGCAACAGGGCAAGACCGGTGCGCTGTTTGAATGGTCCGCCACCGCCGGGGCCGAACTGGCACAGGCCGACCCGGATCCGCTGCGCACCTATGCGCGCGACCTCGGACTCGCTTTCCAGATTGCCGACGACCTGTTGGACGTCGAAGGCACCAGCGCCCAAACCGGCA
The DNA here is from genome assembly GCA_040830545.1 of Paracoccaceae bacterium. Lineage (GTDB taxonomy): Bacteria > Pseudomonadota > Alphaproteobacteria > Rhodobacterales > Rhodobacteraceae > HXMU1420-2. The sequence continues at coordinate 19,187 of JBFOMB010000117.1, forward strand.
AACGCACGGGCAAAGACGCTGAGGCGGGCAAGGCCACGTTCGTATCCCTGTTAGGTGTGGATGGGGCGAAACGCCGCGCGGAAGAGCTGGTGGAATCCGCAGAATCCGCATTAAATCGATATGGTGAAGATGCGCGTAGCTTGCGAGACGCCGCGCGCTTCGTTATCTCGCGCGACAGCTAGCCGCCGAAGTTTGGGAGGCGCCAATGTCCGAACGACCACATACCCCCCTGTTGGACCGGGTCACCCGACCCGCCGATCTGAAACAGTTTTCCGATGGGCAACTGACCCAGCTGGCGCATGAACTGCGCGCGGAAACCATTTCTGCCGTGTCCGAAACCGGCGGGCATCTGGGGGCGGGGCTGGGCGTTGTGGAACTGACCGTCGCGCTGCATGCGGTGTTTGACACCCCACGGGACAAGATCATCTGGGACGTCGGCCATCAGTGTTACCCCCACAAGATCCTGACAGGCCGTCGCGACCGCATCCGCACCCTGCGCCAGAAGGACGGGTTGTCCGGGTTCACCAAACGATCAGAAAGCGCCTATGACCCGTTTGGCGCTGCGCATTCCTCAACCTCGATTAGCGCGGCGCTGGGGTTCTCGGTCGCTCGCGATCTGGGTGGTGTGATCGACGAAGGCATCGGGGATTGCATTGCCGTGATCGGTGACGGCGCGATGAGCGCTGGCATGGCGTTTGAGGCGATGAACAACGCCGGTCATCTGAAAAAGCGGATGATCGTGATCCTGAACGACAACGAAATGTCGATTGCCCCGCCGGTTGGAGCGCTGTCGTCCTACCTGTCGAAACTCTACGCCGAAGAACCGTTTCAGGAACTGAAGGCAGCGGCCAAAGGGGCCGTGTCCCTGCTGCCCGAACCCTTCCGCGAGGGGGCAAAACGCGCGAAGGACATGCTCAAAAGCATGGCCGTGGGCGGCACGATGTTCGAGGCGCTGGGCCTCAGCTATCTGGGCCCCATCGACGGGCATGACCTGACGCAATTATTGCCGGTGCTGCGCACCGTGCGCGACCGCGCCAGCGGGCCGATCCTGATCCATGCGATCACCAAAAAGGGCAAGGGTTACGCCCCCGCAGAACAGGCACGCGACAAGGGCCACGCCACGGCCAAGTTCGACGTGATCACGGGCGAGCAGAAGAAATCGCCGTCCAACGCGCCCAGCTACACCAAGGTGTTCGCCAACAGCCTGGTCCGCGCGGCAGAGAAAGACGACAAGGTGGTCGCGGTGACCGCCGCAATGCCCGATGGCACCGGTCTGAACCTGTTTGCCGAACGCTACCCGTCCCGCTGTTTCGACGTCAGCATCGCGGAACAACATGGCGTGACCTTCTGCGCGGCGCTGGCCGCTGGGGGAATGAAACCGTTCTGCGCGATGTATTCGACCTTCCTTCAGCGCGGGTATGATCAGATCGTGCATGACGTCGCCATTCAGGGCCTGCCGGTCCGTTTCGCCATCGACCGGGCCGGTCTGGTGGGTGCGGACGGCGCGACCCACGCAGGCAGCTATGACATTGCCTATCTGGCAAACCTGCCGGGTTTCACCGTCATGGCCGCCGCGGACGAGGCTGAACTGGTGCACATGGTCGCCACTGCCGTCGCCCATGACAGCGGGCCCATCGCGTTCCGTTTCCCGCGTGGTGAAGGCGTGGGGATCGACCTGCCGGAGGACGGCAAGGTTCTTGAAATCGGCAAGGGCCGCATCGTCCGGGAGGGAGGGCGAGTTGCACTGCTCAGCCTTGGGACGCGTTTGGCCGAGGCCGAGAAAGCGGCTGACGCCCTGGAAGCCCAGGGTATTGCTCCAACGGTCGCGGACGCGCGCTTTGCCAAACCGCTGGACCGCGATCTGATCCTGGACCTCGCCGAACGGCACGAGGCATTGATCACCATCGAAGAAGGTGCCGTTGGCGGGTTCGGGTCCCATGTGGCGCAGCTGTTGTCAGACGAAGGTGTGTTTGACCGAGGTCTGAAATACCGCTCCATGGTGTTGCCGGATACGTTCCTGGATCACGCGAGCCCGGCACAGATGTATGAAACCGCCAAACTGGATGCGGCGGCGATTCAGGCAAAAGTGCTGGAAGTATTGGGCGTGACGCAGCTGAGCGACAAGCGTGCCGAGGCATAATCCCGATATAACCGCACTCAAAAACGTGACCTGAATTCAGGCCACATGTGCCCAAATCCGCCCTTCACAGCTGTACCAGCAGGACTAGAATGCGGCATGGTGCTCAAAATCGGGGCAAACGAAATGGTTTCAGGTTTCTTCGGTCGACTTTTCGGCAAACCCGAATTCCCGGCGGTTGCGCCTGACAAAGGCCTGTTTGTGATCGGTGATATCCATGGCCGCGCGGATTTGCTGGAACGATTGCTGGACAAGGCCCGCCCGAACGAGCAGGTCGTTTGTGTCGGTGACTATGTGGATCGTGGCGAACACAGTGCCGACGTGCTCGCTCTGCTTATCTCCCGCCCCGACCTGATCTGCCTCAGAGGCAACCACGAAGATATGATGCTGGGATTCATCAGGGACCCGCAAACAGTTGGCACACAGTGGTTGCGCCATGGTGGCTTGCAAACCATCGCCAGCTATGGCGTTTCCGGCGTGTCTGGTCTGTCCAGCGAAAAGGACTTGGTCACCTTGCGCGATCACGTGGTTGAAGCCGTGGGATCGCAGCATTTGGATTGGCTCAATCACCTGGAGTATTCCTACGAAAGCGGGAATGTGGCTGTGGTCCACGCATCAGCAGACCCAGAGTTGCCGATCGAGGATCAGTCCCAACGCACCTTGATGTGGGGGCATCCAAAGTTTCTCAGAACAATGCGCACGGACGGTATCTGGGTCGTACACGGTCACACGATTGTCGATCAGGCCAACGCAGAGAACGGGCGGATTGCAGTCGATACCGGCGCTTATGCCACGGGACGCCTAACAGCGGCGCGGATCGTGCCAGGTTCCGTGGAATTCATTGCGGCCTGACCAACGCGTTTTTCGGCAACTCAGGCCGTGTTTTTGTGCTGCATGCCATACCCGGCGAAACGCTGCGCTGTATCTTCGATCTGTGCATCGCTCAGGATATGGCCACCTCCAATTGCCAGGGCGTGATAATGCTGATGCGCCAGCACCTCCAGTTCACGCGCCAGGTTCACGGCCTTGTCCAGTGTTTGCGCACCCACCACCATGCCATGATTGGCCATCAGGCAGCCATTGCGCCCCTCCATCGCCGCAACGACATGCGTGGACAGCTCTTCGGTCCCATAAGTCGCGTAGTCCGCGACGCGAATGTCAGACCCGCCAAAGGCCGCGATCATGTAGTGCACCGCCGGAATGGGACGGCGAGCAATGGCCAGAATGGTGCAGAACGGCGCATGGGTGTGCACCACGGCGCCGAAATCCGGACGCGCGCGGTACAGATCACGGTGAAACCGCCATTCCGAGCTTTGCAGCAGCGGTCCCTCGGCCACCTCCGAATCGCTGTCGATCTTCATGCGCGCCAACATGCGCGGGTCAAGATCATCCGGCCCAGCCCCGGACGGCGTGATCAGCATGTCCGTGCCCAAGCGCACCGAAACGTTCCCGGCCGTCCCGCCAAGTAGTCCGCCGGATTGCAGGGTCTGGCAGGCCGCCACCATTCTGGTCCGGACGCTCTGTTCATTCATCGCACAATCCTCACGCAATCCACGTGGCGACCCTAGCAGCCTGTGCCCGTCATGCAATCCAAGATGGGCCGTGCGACCGTGCAGAACTTGCACGTCCGCTTGTGACGGTCTACCCCACTTTTATGCTGGACATCTTCCTCAGAACGTTACCGTTTTTCGCGATCATCGCGCTGGGGTATATATCCGCCCGGACGCGGTTTTTCAGCGAAGAGGCCACCGCCTACCTGACCAAGTTCGTGTTCTACTTTGCCCTGTCAGCTATGCTGTTCCGGTTTGCCGCCAACCTGCAAATGTCCGAGGTGTTCGATGCCCGCCTGATCGCCGGGTATCTGTGGGGCACAGCAGTGGTCTACCTGATCGCAACAGGCGTCGCCTTTTGGCGGGGGTTGGACATCCCCACTACAGCGGTCGAAGCACAATGTGCCGTGATCGCCAATTCCGGCTTCCTTGGCCTGCCCATGTTCGTGCTGCTGTTTGGCGAGGCGGCGGTTGGCCCCGTGATGTTGACCTTGGCCGTCGATCTGGTGGTGTTTTCCAGCCTCATCGTCATCCTGATCAACGGCGCACGGGACGGGCGGGTCAGCCCCGCCATGCTAAGCACAATTGGCCTGGGACTGCTGAAGAACCCGATGATCCTGTCGATTTCGCTGGGCCTGTTCTGGTCCTCCATGGCACTGCCGATCCCGGCAGTTGTCAACGACTTCCTCACCATTCTGGGTGGTGCCGCCACGCCTGGGGCTCTTTTCGCAATTGGCGCATCGCTGGCCGTGAAATCCGCCGAACGGTTGGAAGTCGCGGGCTGGCTGTCTTTTGCCAAACTGGTGCTGCACCCGGCCTTTGTGGCCATCGGCGTGCTGGTTCTGTTTCCGATTGACAGCTTTTCGGCAGCAATCGTCGTTTCTGCTGCGGCCTTGCCGGTCGCAGGAAACATATTCATGCTTGCGCAACACTATGGTGTTGCGGTGCAACGGGTCTCAACCGCGATTCTGTTTTCCACAGCGGCCAGTATCGTGACGGTGCCAATGATCATTGCCTGGGTCTACACACCCTGAGCCAAAAATGGAGTGAACAGGATGGAAACGGTTTCTGAAAACAGGGCGTTTGGCGGCGTGCAGGGAGTCTACTCCCATGCCTCGGACGTATGCGGGTGCGACATGACGTTTGGCCTGTTCCTGCCCGAAGAGGCGCAGGCAGGCCCTGTTCCGGTCTTGTGGTATCTGTCCGGTCTGACCTGCACCCACGAAAACGCCATGACCAAGGCGGGGGCACAGGCCTGGGCCGCGGAACAGGGCATCGCACTGGTCTTTCCTGACACCTCGCCGCGCGGCGACGATGTGGCGGATGACGAGGCGTACGATCTGGGCAAAGGTGCCGGGTTCTACGTGAACGCCACGCAGGACCCCTGGGCACCGCATTTCCGCATGTGGGACTATGTGGCCCAAGAACTGCCAACACTGCTGACCCGCAATTTCGCGATTGACGAAGAGCGACAGGCGATCACCGGACATTCCATGGGCGGTCATGGTGCCCTGACGCTGGCGATGAACCTACCGGGACAATACCGGTCTGTGTCCGCCTTTGCGCCGATTTCAAACCCGACCGCCTCGGACTGGGGCCGCAAACAGCTATCCGCCTATCTGGGTGACGACGAGGCCGCATGGGCCCGCCATGACGCGACGCTGATGATGGAAAGCACGGGTTTTAACGGGCCGATCCTGATCGACACCGGAACCTCGGATCAATTCATCGACCTGCTACGCCCCGAAGCGCTGGCTGCCGCCATCGCGAAACGCCGTCAACAGGCGACCTATCGCCTGCAACCGGGCTATGATCACAGCTATTTCTTTGTCTCGACCTTCATGGAAGAACACGTCGCCTTCCACGCCGACGCGCTTTATGCGGACTAGGGTATGAACCATTACGACCTGATCATCATCGGCTCCGGTCCCGCCGGTCGGTCCGCCGCCATTCAGGCGGGCAAGCTGAAGCGCAAGGTGCTGGTCATCGACCGGAAGGACCGACTGGGCGGCGTGTCGGTCCATACCGGCACGATCCCTTCCAAGACGTTGCGCGAAACGGTGCTGAACCTGTCCGGCTGGCGCGAACGCAGCTTTTATGGCCGCGCCTACCGGGTCAAGGACGAGATTCTGGCAGAGGACCTGAAAGCGCGCCTGCACAAGACGCTCGATTTCGAGGTCGACGTGCTGGAACATCAGTTCAACCGGAACCACGTGGACACGTTGAACGGTCTGGCCAAATTCATCGGCCCGAATGAATTGGAGGTTGCGACCGAAGCCGGCGAAACTATCCGCCTGACCGCCGACAAATTCCTGATCGCCACCGGCACACGCACCTACCGCCCGGACTATGTGCCCTTCAACGGGTCCAGCATCGTCGACAGCGACGAGTTCCTTGAAATGGCGGTAATCCCCCGGTCGCTGATCGTGGTGGGGGCAGGTGTCATCGGGGTGGAATACGCCACCATGTTTTCCGCGCTGGATGTGCGGATTACCTTGATCGAACCACGCGACAGTTTCCTGGATTTCATCGACCGCACGGTGATCCACGAATTCACCCATCAGATCCGCGAAAACGGGGTCGACCTGCGGCTGGGGTCCGAGATTGAGAGCATCGAAGACGCCGACACCCATGTTGAGGTCGCGCTGAAAAACGGTCGTCACGTACGTGCAGAATGCCTTTTGTTCGCAGCGGGCCGTATGGGCGCGACCAACAGCCTGAACCTGTCCGCCGTGGGTCTGGAAACCGACCACCGCAACCGTTTGAGCGTGGATCGCAAGACCTACCAAACCAGCGTTCCGCATGTTTACGCAGCGGGCGATGTGATCGGGCATCCTTCGTTGGCCTCAACCTCGTTGCAGCAGGGACGGGTTGCGGCCTGCCATGCGCTGGAAACGCCGACGTTGGAAGAAAGCCCCTGGTTTCCCTATGGCATCTACTCGGTCCCCGAAATCTCGACCTGCGGCATGTCCGAGGAGGAATTGCAGGAACGCGGCATCCCTTACGAGGTCGGCATTGCCCGGTTCCGCGAAACCTCGCGCGGACACATCATGGGCGTCGAACACGGCATGCTGAAAATGCTGCTCAGCCTCAAAACCCGCCGCGTTCTGGGCGTGCAGATCGTCGGCGAAGGCGCAACCGAACTGATCCATATCGGGCAGGCGGTGATGAACCTGAAGGGCACGGTGGACTATTTCGTGCAGAACACGTTCAACTACCCCACATTGGCCGAGGCCTATAAAATTGCCGGGCTGGACGCGTTCAACCGCATGCCGATCCCTGAGGAATTCAAGGTTCAGAAGAAACCAAAACCCAAGGCAAAGAAGGCGTGACAATCCTCTACATCGACGCCGATGCTTGCCCGGTGAAGGCCGAGGCCGAGCGAGTGGCCACCCGTCACAAGGTACAGATGGCGGTTGTGTCCAATGGCGGGTTGCGCCCGTCGCAGAATCCGCTGGTGCAGACGGTAATCGTGGCCGAGGGCGCGGATGAGGCGGACAAATGGATCGCCGAACGCTGCGGCCCCGCAGATGTTGTGGTGACCGGGGACATCCCGCTGGCCGCTCGCTGCATCGAATCCGGCGCCGCCGTGCTGCGCCACAACGGTGAACGCTTCACCGAGGCCAATATCGGCCAGCAACTGGCCATGCGCGATCTGATGGCCGATCTGCGTGCTGCCAATCCGCTGGGCGCGGGCGGTGGCGGCAAAAGCTTTACCAAGGCGGACCGGTCCCGCTTCCTCGACGCGCTGGAACGGGAAATCCGGGCGGCGCTGAAACGCTGACAACACAGAAGGTATAGGCAGGTATGACGATCCAAGCAGTGGTTTTTGATATCGGGAATGTCCTGATCGAATGGCACCCCGAAAAGTTCTACGATGGTCTGATCGGGGCCGAGCGGCGGAAGGCGCTGTTTGCCGAGGTTGATCTGGACGGCATGAACCTCAGCGTTGATCTGGGTGCGCCGTTCAAGAAAACTGTAATGGCCAAGGCGGACGAGCATCCCGAATGGCGCGATGAAATCGTGACCTGGCATGATCGGTGGATCGACATGTGTTCGCCTGAAATCCCACACTCCATTCGCCTGCTGCGCGCCTTGCGATCCAAGGGCGTGCCGGTTTTTGCGCTCAGCAATTTCGGGACGGATACGTTTGAATTCGCGTCCACGCGCTACCCGGTGCTGCACGAATTTGACCGGCCATATATCTCGGGCTACCTGGAGATGATCAAACCCGACGCCGCCTTCTATCAACATCTGGAAGATGACAGCGGCCTGTCTGGTGACGCGCTGCTGTTTGCAGATGACCGCCCCGACAATATCGACGCAGCGCTGGCCCGGGGGTGGAAGGCGCATTTGTTCGAACACCCCCAAGGCTGGGCCGACCGATTGGTGGCCGAAGGGCTGTTGACCGAGGCCGAGGCCGCGTGATCGCAGTCCTGCTCATCCTGCTGGCCCTTCTGGCCGCACCTTTTGTGGGCGAAGCGCTGCGCCGCCCCATGTCGGCCGAGGCTCGGCGGCAGGCCGAAGGCAAATTTGTCACGCTCAGCCTGGGGGTCACGCATTACGACTGGATCGGCCCTGCGGACGCGCCGGTTGCCGTCTGCGTACATGGCCTGACGACCCCCTGTTTTGTCTGGCGAGGGATTGCGCAGGGGCTGGTGGCGATGGGCTACCGGGTGCTGATCTATGACCTGTACGGGCGCGGATATTCGGACCGTCCGCGCGGACCACAGGATCGGGCGTTCTTTCTGGGGCAGTTGGATGATCTACTGGCCAGCCAGAATGTGACCGGCCCGATCACGCTGCTGGGCTATTCCATGGGCGGGCGCATCGCCGCCGCCTGGGCCGCGGACAACCCGGATCGCATACAGCAACTGATCCTGATTGCCAGCGCCGGTGTGATGGTCGCGCCCGGACGGTTGGCGACGTTCATTCGTGGCACACCGATTTTTGGCGACTGGCTGATGTACGCGTTTTTCCCGCGCAACCACCGCAAGGAAACAGAACTGGAACGCGATCTGCCCAGTTCCGTCGACAACATCGTTGATCGCCAGCAGGAGGAACTGCACTATCGCGGGTTTGTGCCCGCCGTCCTGCGCAGCTTTCGCGGCATTCTCAGCAGCACGGCAGAGGCCGATCACCGCGCATTGGGCGCGGCAGGGGTGCCTGTGCTGGCAATCTGGGGCGGGGATGATCCGCTGATCCCGAAATCCTCTGCCGGGCGTGTGGCCGAATGGAACCATGATGTCAGGCAAGAGGTGATCGACAACGCGGGTCACGGTGTCACCTATACGCACACGCCCGAGGTTCTGGCGACCATTCGCGAGCATTCGGTTTAGGCCAGGGACACAGCGCGGCGGGCCGTAGGCCCTTTGCTCCGTGCAAATTCAGAAACCACCTAAGCCGCAGCCGCGCTCAGCGGACGCTCGCGTATCGGCAGATGAATAACTGCACTAAACGCGCTGATGCCGATGCCAATCCACCAGACCACCATGTAGTCGCCAAACGCATCATACATCCGCCCACCCAGCCAGACGCCTAGGAAACTACCCAGCTGGTGGCTGAAAAACACGATGCCGTACAGCGTGCCCATGTAACGCAGCCCATAGATATAGGCGACAATACCTGAGGTCAGCGGGATCGTCGCCAGCCACAGCGTTCCCATCGTGACCGAAAAGACAATGACCGTCAGTGGCGTAATCGGGAACAGGATGAATACGATGCACACCACCGTCCGCCCGGCATAGATCGCCGCCAGCAGGTATTTCCGCGGGAAATGGTTCCCCAGCCACCCGGCCAGCAACGTGCCGCCAATATTCGCAATCCCGATCAGCGAAATCGCCACCGCACCCAGGGCCGAGGTCGAACCGATCCCGATCGAATCCAGAAACCCACCCGGCTGTATCGGCCCGCACAGCTCGGTCACAAAGGCGGGGAAATGAGCTGTGACGAAAGCCACCTGATATCCACAGCTGAAAAACCCCAGGAAGATCAGCGTGTAGCTGGGATCGCGAAACGCCTTGATCAGGATTTGCCCCATACTCTCTTCCAGCTCTGCCTTGCTGGCGGCTTCGGGGGCTTTCATCGCGGGCAACAGCAGAACCGTTGCGGCAATGGCAGCAGCGAAGATGAAGAACACAGACTGCCACGGCATATTGGACAGCATGTATTCAGCCAGCGGCGGCCCGACGATCTGACCCACACTGCCCGAGGCCGCCGCAATCGCCATCGCCATGGACCGGTTTTCGTCCGACGCCGCGCGGCCCACTACTGCAAGGATCACGCCAAACCCGGTCCCTGCCACACCAAACCCGACAAGGATCGCGTTCAACTGATGCCCGAGCGGCGTCACCGATTCCGCAGACAACACCATGCCCAGCACATAAATCACCGTGCCCATCAGGATCGCCTTGCGGTCCCCGATCTTCTCGGCAATCGCGCCAAAAATCGGCTGCCCGAACCCCCAGGCCAGGTTCTGGATCGCAATGGCCATGGAAAATTCGGCCCGCGCCCAGCCGAATTCAGCTGCAATCGGGATCTGGAACACGCCAAACGTGGCCCGCACACCGAAACTGACGATGATGATGATACAGCCGACAATCAGAACCGGCGTCATCAATGGTGCTTTGCTCTGCATGGCTGTCCCCACAAGAAACCCACCCGATGACCGTAACGACGCCGCGCATGACGTCAATTGAGCAACTGTGATGGCCTCCATTCACAGTTGAAATATCAGGTTCTTTTCAAGCGGGTTGCGCCGGGCTATGGCTGCTGCATGTCCGACGACCTCAAACAGATCTACGCCGACAAGGTGGCAAGCGGCGCGCTGACATCCGACCCTGCACAGGTCGAAGTGATCCCCGAATTTGACCGCATCCGGGCCGGTCTGATGGCCCCGGTGCGCCGCGGCCTGTTCCGCAAGGCCCCGGAACCGCCCAAGGGCCTTTATCTGTGGGGTGGTGTCGGGCGCGGAAAATCCATGATCATGGACCTGTTTGTCGAAAGCCTGGCTGACGTGCCCGCCCGCCGCGTGCATTTCCATGCGTTCATGCAGGAAATCCACGCTGCCATGCACGAGGTGCGCAAAACCGGTGTGGATGACGCCATTGCGCCGGTCGCTGCGGATGTGGCGGCCTCGGTCCGGGTGCTGGCCTTTGACGAAATGCAGATCACGGACATCACCGACGCGATGATCGTCGGGCGCCTGTTCGAAGCACTGTTCGCGGACGGGGTCGTGGTCGTCACCACCTCCAACCGGCACCCGGACGATTTGTACAAGGACGGACTAAACCGTCAATTGTTCCTGCCATTTATTGACCTTCTGAAAGACCGGATGGTCGTGCACGAACTGGTCAGCCCAACAGACTACCGCCAAAACCGGTTGCAGGATTCGGCGGTCTATTTCTCGCCCGTGAACGCGGCCTGCCGCGAACAGATCGCGGCAATCTGGACCGACCTGACCGGTGGCACCGCGGAACCGCTGACGTTGCATGTGAAGGGCCGCGAGGTGCGAATCCCCGCCTTTCGCAACGGGGTGGCGCGGGCGACGTTCTTTGACCTTTGCGGGCAGCCGCTGGGCCCCGCTGACTATCTGGCGCTGGCCGAAACGACCAAGGTGCTGGTGCTGGAGGACATTCCTCAATTGTCCCGCTCCAATTTCAACGAGGCGAAGCGTTTCGTCACACTGATCGACGCGCTCTACGAGGCGCGCGTACGCCTGATCGCCTCTGCCGCTGCGCAGCCCGAAATGCTGTATGTCGAAGGGGAAGGCACGTTTGAATTTGAACGCACCGCCTCGCGTCTGCGGGAAATGCAGTCAAACGACTGGTGGAGCGACTGAAATCAGGGAGGATCAGATGACGCTGCAAAAAGCCGAGAAGTTCATGTCGATGAAGGGGGCCGGATATTACTCTCGTGCCACCATCGGGGCCAAACATGTCATGGACAACGCGGTCAGCCTGATCCTTGACGCGATGGACCGGCAGCCACCTGCGGATGATGGCAGTGTGTTCACCATGACGGATATGGGCTGTGCGGATGGGGGCACCTCCATCGACATGGTGGGTCGCATTCTGGGTGAAGTGCGCGCGCGCTGCCCGTCACGACCGATCCAGATGACGTATACGGACCTGCCCCGCAACGATTTTTCGCAGCTTTTTCAGATCGTGCACGGTCTGACCGACATCGAAACCTACGCAGACAAGATCGACAACCTGTTTGTCAGCGCCTCGGGTACCTCGTTCCACAAACAGATCGTACCGACGGAAACACTGGACCTTGGCCATTCCTCCACCGCGTCGCACTACATCACCGAAGCCCCCTGCCCGATCCCGGATCACGTGCACATGGTTGGCGCGACGGGTGACATCCGGCAGGCATGGGAGGACAAGGGCGCGCTGGATTGGGGGAACTTCCTGACCCTGCGCGCGCAGGAACTGAAGCCCGGCGGAATGCTGGCGTTGTTCAATTTCGGGATCGACGAACAGGGGCGGTATCTGGGCCACACGGGCGGGGTGTCGATGTTTGACACGTTCAACACGCTGTGGCGCGGTCTGGCGGAGGAAGGCGTGATCACGGATGCGGAATACACCGCCACCAATTTCCCGCAGGTCTATCGCACGGTGGAACAGTTCTGTGCGCCCTTGAATGATCCAGACAGCGCCGCATATCAGGCCGGGCTGCGGTTGGAACTGGCGGAAACGCGGGTTGTGCCCTGCCCCTTTGCCGAGGATTTCCGGTCCCATGGGGATGCGGCGGGTTTTGCTGAATCCTACATTCCGACGCTGCGGTCCTGGTCCGAACCCGTTTTTGTTGCGGGCTTGTCGCAGGACCGGTCCGCCGAGGAGCGTGCGTCCATCGTAGACGGGTTTTACCAACGCTATCAGGATCTGGTCGCCGCCTCACCCGAGGGGCACGGGATGGACTATGTGCACTGCTACATGATTTGCCGCAAAGTGTGAGGCGGGTTTATCCGAGGCCCCGGATCAAGTCCGGGGCTGCGTCTCATTCTGTATTCAACGTCGTGCGCGCGGGGCTTAGGCTGTCAGGCTCCAACCCCTCGGCCAGAATGTCAGCGGGCGCAGGTTGGCCAAGCGCCAGCGCGGCAGCGTATCGCGACAGGGCTGGGGCCGACTGAATGCCATACCCGCCCTGACCCGCCAGCCAGAAAAACCCCTCGGCCCGTTCTGAATACCCAACCACCGGGGCCTTATCGGCCACAAAGCTGCGCAGCCCCGCCCATTTGTTTGCGATCCTCGTGATGTCCAGATCAAACGCTGTCTGGATGCGGTCGATGCAATAGGCGATGTCGAACTCTTCCGGCTGGGCGTCACAAGGCTCCATCGGATCCTCGTTCGCGGGAGAGATCAGCAGCCGACCGGCGTCGGGCTTCATGTAGAAATCTTCGGCAATATCTACGACCAGCGGCAGGCCCCCGACGTCCGTGCCGTCCGGCGCATCCACGATCAGGGCCGTGCGCCGTTTTGGCACCAGCCCGATCCGTTCCGCCCCCGCCATCTGGCCAATCTGGTCCGCCCAGGCCCCCGACGCGTTGATGATCGCCTTACCCTGAAACGCGCCTGCACTGGTTTGAACGGTCCAGATGCCTGCATCCCAGCTCAGCCCCAGTACCTCCGCACTGGTCTGCAGAACACCGGACTGCGCCCGGAATGCGCGCAGATACCCCTGATGCAGGGCGTGCACGTCAATATCACTGCCCGTTTGGTCCAGAACACCGGCAACCGCATAGCCAGGTCGCAGCAACGGGTGGCTGGCTGTGATTGCATCCGCATCAACCCGGCTGACCTCGGCATCGCCGGACAGGTCGTCGATCATCGCATCGACCTCGTGCAGCTGATCCTCGCGCGCGATCATGATCACGTCGCGCGGGCTGAGCAGTTGGGCCTCTGTGAACCCTGTTGGCGGCGCATTGTAGAACCCCGCTGACGCACGCGTCAGCGCGCGAATGGGCTGCGGCCCATAGCCCGGCGCATACATTGCCGCAGATCGGCCCGTGGTGTGATATCCGGGCTGAGATTCGCGTTCCAGCAACAGCACACGCGCTTGGGCAGACAGCTCTGCCGCCACCGACGCACCGGCAATCCCGGCCCCGATCACGATGAAATCGTAGGTGTCCGCCATTCTCCGCCTTTCCAAAGCTAGCCCAAGGTGGCGAGGTACCCGTCCAGCCGCCCGGCCAGATCCTCAGGCGCATCAACCATCGCATCGTGTTTGGTTGGCATTCGCTCGCTTGTCCAGCCCGGCCGATCCTTCACCCGCTCATACTCGCCCCAGAAGGCAGAAGGGCGGTTGTGCTCGGCCAGAATGAAGTGGCGATGGGGCACGTCCGCCTCCCTGCCGGTCAGCGTTACGCCCTCGGTAAAGGTTTTCACTGGCTGCGGGGTGCATTGACGGCGCAGCCATGCCTTGGTGTCGTCATCCGCGCTCCACGCGTCAAACAGATCGGGTTCCAGCGCAATCGCTCCCGCGTCCATCTGCGCCTGAAAATTGGCCATCCGTTCGGGGTTTGCATTGGCAAACAGCGACATGCCCGATTGCTCCGGCACAAAGGCATCCAGATAGACCAGCGCGCGCAAACGCTCGGGCACTTGCGAGGCCACGCCAGTCACGATCATCCCGCCATAGGAATGGCCGACCAGGATGACGTCATGCAATTCCTGCCAAATCAGAAGGTTCACAACGTCCTGCACATGCAGATCGGGCGTGATGCCAGCATGCAGCAGATGACTGCGATCCGCCAGACCGGTCAGCGTCGGGGCCAGCGTGCGGTGACCCATGGCCTGCAACGCGGCCTCGGTCCGGGCCCAGCACCAACCGCCATGCCAGGCGCCATGCACCAATACAAATGTCGCCATGTGTCCCCCCCATCTGCCGGACCAGTTGAGGCAAGGCAACGATCCGGGTCAATCCGGATCATGCGGCTATCCGTAGGTATTACGAGGCGTTTGCGTGTTCCGGAAACAACGCGGCCAACCCATCCCGGGTCGCAGGACAAATGCCCCGTTCCGTGATCAGGCCCGTGACCAACCGGCTCGGCGTCACGTCAAAGGCCGGATTGCCCAGCCCGCTGCCCGGCGGCGTGACCTGCACAGTGTCGAGTTCGCCGGCACCGTCCAGACCCATGATGTGGCTCACCTCGCGGCCTGCGCGTTCCTCGATCGGGATTTCCGCCACACCATCCGATACGGTCCAGTCAATGGTTGGCGAGGGCAGGGCAACGTAAAACGGCACGCCATTGTCATGGGCCGCCAGCGCCTTCAGGTAGGTGCCGATCTTGTTGCAGACATCGCCGCGTGCAGTGGTGCGGTCGGTGCCGGTGATCACCAGATCCACCAAACCGTGCTGCATCAGGTGCCCGCCTGCATTGTCCACGATATAGCTGTGGGAAATCCCGTGCTGGCCCAGTTCCCACGCCGTCAGCGCGCCCTGATTGCGAGGGCGCGTTTCGTCAACCCAGACATGGATATTCAGCCCCGCATCATGGGCGTGATACATCGGGCTGGTCGCCGTGCCCCAATCCACCGTCGCCAGCCACCCGGCGTTGCAATGGGTCAGCAGGCGCACGGGTTCGCCTTCGGGCTTCGATGCGGCGATATCGCGGATCAGGGTCAGCCCGTGTTCACCAATGCGGCGATTGATGTCCACGTCTTCGTCCGTGATCGCCTGGGCCAGCGCCCAGGCTATGCCCGACCGGTCAGCAGGGGTCAGCGGCGCCAATGCCGCGCGACACCGATCCAAGGCCCAGCGCAGGTTGATCGCGGTCGGGCGCGTGGCGTTCAGCACCTCGCAGGTGTGGTCCAGACAGGCGTCCGACGGATCGCGCGCCATCTGCGCCGCCACACCAAAGGCCGCCGTCGCCCCGATCAGCGGCGCGCCCCGCACCCACATGTCGCGGATCGCGGTGGCATAATCCTCCAGCGTATCCAGCGTCGCGATGTGAAACCGATGCGGCAACCAGCGCTGGTCGATGATGCGTACATCCCCGTTTTCCTCGCGCCAGATCGAGCGATAGGGCATTCCGTTGACCTTCATAGCGTTTCCTTCCGCGCGTTTCCTTCCCACCCGATCCTGGTCGCACCCGTTACAGACGGGCCTGCTGTTCATGCTCCAGATACCAGCGATAGGTCTCTTCCAGACCTTGCGCCAACCCGATCCCGGCGGTCCAGCCCATCGCGGCTAGTCGGGACACATCCATCAGCTTGCGCGGCGTGCCGTCGGGCTTGGTCGGGTCGGTCAGAACGTCGCCTTCGAACCCGGTGATCCGCGCGATCAACTGCGCCAGCTCCAGGATCGACACATCCGTGCCCGTGCCCACGTTGATATGGCTCAGCATGTCCTGCGTGTTTGCCTGATAATCCGCATCTGGCAGGTCCAACACAAACAGACTGGCCGCAGCCATATCATCCACATGCAGAAACTCGCGCCGGGGCTTGCCCGTGCCCCAGATCGTCACCTCGGCCGCGCCGTCGCGCTTGGCCTCGTGGAAGCGACGCATCAGGGCCGGGATCACGTGGCTGTTTTCGGGGTGGAAGTTGTCGCCAGGTCCATAAAGGTTCGTAGGCATGACCGACCGGTAATCCGTTC
This sequence comes from Paracoccaceae bacterium, assembly GCA_040830545.1. GTDB lineage: Bacteria > Pseudomonadota > Alphaproteobacteria > Rhodobacterales > Rhodobacteraceae > HXMU1420-2. Next base: position 35,477 of record JBFOMB010000117.1, read on the forward strand.
CATGCTGGCGGTTATAGCTTTCGCACAGCTTGATGCCCGCAATCTTGGCAATGGCATAAGGTTCGTTGGTCGGCTCCAGCGTGCCCGTCAGCAGCGCAGTTTCTGCCATCGGCTGTGTCACTTCGCGCGGGTAGATACAGGACGACCCTAGCTGCAATAGGCGCCCCACCCCGGCGGCAAAGGCCTGATGAATGACATTGCACTCGATCATCAGGTTTTCATAAATGAAATCAGCGGGATAAGTGTTATTTGCCATGATGCCACCAACCTTGGCCGCTGCCAGGATCACCACATCGGGGCGCTCGAGTTGCATGAAATCGCGCACTGCGACCTGATCCGTCAGGTCCAGGTCAGAGTGGGTGCGCGTGATGATTTCGACCCCCTGTGTACGCCTTGACTGCAACTGGCGCAGGATGGCGCTGCCCACCATCCCCCGGTGTCCTGCAACGTAAATCTTCATCGGTTTCCCCTTGGAAAAGGTGCGCAATACCTGCAGCTGGACCTATCGCGAAATCCGGGCAGTGGCCAGCCTTGTGCCAACCTCCAGATTTGCCAATCCGTCAATTCACAAATGCCGCGCTGCTCGGCACGTATCCGCCCACAGGCACCTGAAATCCTGTGGAAAACCCGCAAATTTCGCGACAGCACAAAGGGTTGCAAGGAGGTCCGCAAAAACCCGTCAAACTGCTTGTTTTCGCCAGTGTGTCCCACCGGGCGCAGTTGCGGCAAAAACTCACTGTTTTGGGCATTTGCGGTCCTAGCCATGCCCGGAAATGTCCGTTAGGTCTGGCGCATTACTTGGGGGTAATGATTTGCGCGGCCTGGCCTTTTTATTTGCTGCGGCAACACTTGCCGTGACGGGCGCACCTGACCGCTCGACTGCTCAGAATCTGTCGACATTCGGGACGCCCGGATTGATTGATATGCCCACGGCCGATGTTTTGCCGGATGGCGAGTTGGGCTTCACGATAAGCCATTTTGGCGCGACCACGCGCAGCACCGCCGTCTTTCAGATTTTTCCGCGGCTCTACGGATCATTCCGGTATTCGTTTGTTGATGATCTGCTGGGGCCTATCGGCGGCTTGTATGACCGCAGCTTCGATGTTCACTACCAGCTGCGCGAAGAAAGCAAGTATTGGCCTGCGATCGCTGTAGGTTTGCGCGACATCTTGGGCACTGGCTTGTATTCCGGCGAATATATTGTCGCGACCAAGACATTCAACGACCGTTTCAGATTGACCGGCGGTGTCGGATGGGGCCGGTTGGCACAACGCAATACGGTGTCCAACCCGCTTTGCTTTGACAACAATCGGTTTTGCACACGCCCGATCCGTTCATCGACCACGGGTCAGGGCGGCACGCTGCAAACCGGAAACTGGTTCCGTGGACCAATGGGTGTCTTTGGCGGGGCCAGTTGGGACTACAATGACCGTCTGACACTGATGGCGGAAATTTCCTCTGACGCCTACAGAGAAGAAACCATCCGAGCGGGCGGCGTGATCGATATCAACTCGCCTGTGAACCTGGGCGTGTCCTATCGCCTGGGGCGTGGAACGCAGCTGTCGGGGTACTTCATTCAGGGCTCGGAAATTGGCCTACAGCTGTCTTATGTGGTCAACCCGAAAGAACCCCGGAACAACGCCGGTACCGGTACTGTGGCACCAGCGATCGTGCCCGTCGATCAGGTTGCATTGGCCAGCTGGAACCTGCCTGACCGTGCGCCCGATCAGCCCGACGCGCGCGACGTGATAAAGACGCGGCTGTCCGAGCAAGGGCTGACGCTGGAAGGATATCAGATTCGCGGGGACACGGTTGTCGTGCACATCGACAATCGGCGCTACGACGCGTCCGCTCAGGCCGTTGGTCGGACCAATCACGTGCTGGCCAATACCCTGCCGGCAGAGGTCACCAAGTTCGAAGTCGTGCTTGTCCGGGGCGGTGTGCCAATCACCAATGTGAAATCCAATCGCGCTGATCTGGCCGACCTGAAAAACGATATCGACGGCCCCTGGCGCAGCCTTTCCCGGACACAGTTCGAGGACGGGGCGGGATCTCAGGTCGGCAGAATTGAAGGCGTCTACCCCAAGTTCTCCTATCGCCTGGGTCCCTACGCGGCATTTTCGTTCTTTGATCCCCTCAGCCCTGTGCGCGCGGACTTCGGTGTCCAATTGCGAACCGATTTCACGATACAGCCCGGCCTCACACTTGCAGGGCAGTTGCGCTACCCCATCGTAGGAAACATCGACGGCGGCTCAGTCTCCAGTTCTGCCTTGCCACGGGTGAGAACAGATTGGCCCGTCTACGCACAGCAATCGGACCTTGAGGTAAACTACCTGACGGCAGAGTATATCTGGCGGCCTCGCGAAAACTTCTTTGCACGCGTTACAGGTGGTTACCTGGAAAACATGTACGGCGGCGTATCCGCGGAACTGTTGTGGTTTCCGACAACAAGCAGGCTCGCGCTCGGCGGCGAGCTGAACTGGTCCCGTCAGCGGGAATTCGACATGTTGTTCGACTTCCGGGACTACAACGTCACCACGGGCCACGCGTCCGCGTACTACGACTTTGGGAATGGGTTCCTGGGCCAGGTCGACATGGGCCGATACCTGGCAGGCGACTGGGGCGCGACCTTTACGGTGAACCGCGAATTCAACAACGGCCTCAAGGTCGGCGCATTCTTCACTTTGACAGACGTCCCCTTTGACACTTTCGGGGAGGGATCGTTCGACAAGGGTATCACGATGCAGGTGCCGCTCAGTTGGCTGACAGGCCGCCCCTCCAAACGAAACATCAACCAGACGGTTCGAACAATTCTGCGGGATGGTGGCGCGCGGCTGAATGTTCGCAACCGCCTGTACAATTACACGCGCAACGACCGGGCCACACGAGTGGCAGACAGATGGGGCAGGTACTACCGATGATTCGTGCCGGACTCTGCACCCTATTGACCCTTGCTTTGGGCGCATGTTCCAACACCGGTGACACGGTGTTTGACATCCGCAAGACCCTGTTTCCCGGAGATCAGGAATTCGTGCAGCGGTATCAGACAGCCGCACAGGCTCAGGCACCGCAACTCAAGCTGTTGTTGGTAGAGTTTGATGAGGCCTCCCTCATCAGTCAGGATTCCGTTCGCGACGGCATCGTGACCTGGATCACGCCTGACGGCGGCACCTTGGGGACCAAGGATGGTTTCCTGGTCACCACAAACGGCTTCGGAATCGGCCTGCTATCGTCCGACGTGGAAGAACCGCGAGCGATGATCGCTTCGGGTGTCGAGGGGCCCTCTACACGGTTCCACACCTATCTGAACGGAAATGACAGGACGACGACGCGCACCTACAAATGCGTCATCAAGAACCAGGGGTTTCAAGATATTGTGTTGGGCAACGATCCAACGCAGGGGCAAACCGTCCGGACTTTTATCTGGAGCGAAGATTGCCAAAGTCTGGACCAGAAGTTTCAGAACCTGTATTGGGTCGTGCCGGGCAGCAATCGCATTGTCCAGACCGTCCAATGGACCGGCGAGTTCGTCGGTGAAGTTGCCACGCAGGTTGTGCCATGACGTTGACGGGTCTTCAGCCGGTTCGCGTTTTTCTAGGGGGAAGTTTTGTGCGCCTGATCGCGTTTATCTTTTTGCTAACAAGCCTCGTTGCATGTGCCACGATTTATCGCAGCCCGCGGATTACAGAAGGTATATCCGGCGACTCGAACGTTCGCGTGGTTCCAATCAATGGCGAAACGACAGTTCAGGCCAACCGTTCGCCGTATACTCCCAAGGCGCTGCCTTCCGTGTTCAACATCACCGCCGGTGACGCCAGCAGTGGCACATTCCGGGGCGCGGGTGCCTTGCCAGAACCTCCGTCCACACAGGACGGCAGTCGCGGGCAGTTGCAGTTGATCGTTCCCCCACCGGTAAACCCGGGCCCTTATACTATTGGTATTGGCGACGTTGTCGTTCTGGCGACTCCGGCCCGGCAGAACTCAGTTGAAGAATTGACCGGTCTTTTGGCTGCGCAAAACGCGCGCCAGGGCTATACCGTTCAGGATGACGGCTCGGTCAATATCCCGGATGTTGGTCGTGTCTTGATCGCCGGTCAGACCATCGACGAAGCCGAAGCCGTCCTGTTCCGGCGTCTGGTCGAAGCTCAGATTGAACCTTCCTTCAGCCTTGAAATCTCGGAGTTCAACTCGCGGCGTGTTTCCATAGGTGGAGCAGTGCGCAAACCGGGGGTCGTACCGATCACGTTGTTGCCTCTGTACCTGGACGAAGCCCTTGCGATTGCCGGCTCAGTCAACGCCGGTGACATCGATGTAAGTTCGGTCCGGATCTACCGGGATGGCAAGTTGTATCAGATCCCGTTGACTTCCCTCTACGCCAGCGCCGACCTGCAGCGGACACGTTTGATCAGCGGGGACTCGGTCTTTGTAGACACCGAATACCAACTGGACCGCGCGGAATCGTACTTCCAACAGCAGATCACGGTAACTGAAGCTAGGCGCGAGGCGCGTGCACAAGCCCTTGCAGAGTTGAACACCGAGATTAGCCTGCGCCGCCAGAACCTGAATGAGAGTCGCCAGAACTTCGTATCAAAAGAAGAGTTTGATGCAGTTGATCGCGACTATGTCTATTTGACCGGCGAGGTGGAACGCCAAGGTCGGATCGCCTTGCCCTATGGACGCGACGCTGTTCTTGCAGACGCAATCTTCGCCGAGGAGACTTCGGGTCTGGCAAAATTGACAGGCGATGTCAGCCAAATCTACGTTCTGCGCGCCTCGAACAATCCTCAGGAATTTGGTGCGGTGACCGCGTGGCATCTGGATGCCCGAAATGCTGCGAACCTGCTCATAGCGACAAAGTTCGAGCTTCGTCCTGGTGATGTCGTGTTTGTAGCGGAAAACCCGGTTACGCGTTGGGGTCGGACCATCGCTCAGATCACACCGTCGTTGCTGACAACAGCTGCAGCGGTATCGACCAACTAGAGCGAAATTGGTCTGAATTTCAGGCAGCGTAGAGTGATTCAGCTCTACCGGTTTCGCTCTAGATCGAAACCGGTTCCATTCTGCGACGGGGCTTATCAGCTGATACGCTCCGTCTTTGGCTTGCGCATGCCGGTGAAATTGATTGCCCTGTTACGCCAAGCGCGTTGCAGGGTGATTGTTCATCAAATTTACGATTGAGGCGCCTCAAGATACTCAAGGTCACTGATTTGGGGCTGAACCGGGTGGTCAAGGGTTACCGGTTCCGGCTCCGGCTCCCGCTCCCGCACTCACGAGTCGATCCCAAGACTTCATTCCCAACACGTTTGATGAGCAGGACAACGACCATCCCGTGCAACACGCTTTGCGCGCAAGTCGATTGTCTTCTGTTGTAACTGCCTGGCCAAGGAGGCCAATTCCGGGACAAAGGCCAGAACCGCTCGCTCTGCCCCCCACCAACCAAAAGTCACAAAGGGGCTCAATCACGTATCAAAAACGGAAAAAGGGCGACGTCCCTCAAAGGACGTCGCCCAAAATCTCGCAAAAACAGCGTTCGCTGTTGATCGATCAGTTGGTGCTGGTCGTCGACGTTGCGCTGGTCGAGGACGTGTCGTTGTCGTCGGATGCAACAACAGCAACGATGCCGATCACACCGATACCGATTGCAGCGGCTGCGACCGGAGCTGCGGCGATTGCGCCACCCAGACCACCAGCTGCGCCACCCAGGCCGGCCGGTGCGGGCTGAGCCTGAGAATGTGCCATGGAGGCCATGGCAACGGAAAGAGCGATTGCAGAAGCGAAGTATTTCATTTTGAACCTCATGACATTTCGGTTTGTTCTAGCACGATATTTGCCAGCGTTGAAAGACTAAATTTCAAATTTCAAATCCAACGCTAGGGGTTAGCGGTTGTCCGTCTACAGAACTTACTTAGCGTTTTGTGTAAAAAAAACCCCCGAAGGCGAAAAACCGCGTCACTATGACACCAATTTGCACCGGTGTGCGCCGGGTTCAACTGAAATTTGCCGCGCTGGCTCTTGGTTGTCGTCCCCCAACCGCCGAATTTGTCGCGCGCTGTGCTCAATAGCTGGATCAAGATACGAATCGCTTCGGCAAGTTTTATCCACTTTTGGGCCGCGACTTGTCTGAAAACCGCGCATCAGAAGGTTACAGGCCAATTCCACCACGTCACCAGCCGTACAAACCGACCCTCCCGATTCGAAATGGCCCGGGAACCTGAAGCAACTGAGGTTGCACTGATCGCAGAAGCCACCGGAGGGTCCACAAACTGAACGGACCAAACCCTGCAGTTTTTCACATCTTAACGTATATGCCTTGATGCTTGGGTTATGCATCGGAAACACAATAACCCTCATGGCGCAGGCGGCGATGGCCACCTCATCCGGCTTGCATGTTGTAACTGCGCGAAGGAAAGCGGTACAGACTAACCAAGTTTGCCTTGATACGCGGAGATTTGCCCGTCGTGGACGTAGAACAAACCAAACTGCCAGGCGTGGTCATATTGACCCCGGCCCGGTTTGAAGACCATCGCGGGTTTTTTTCCGAAAGCTGGAACAAAACCCGGATGGCCGCAGCCGGGCTGAACTACGATTTCGTTCAGGACAATCACTCTTTGTCTAGGGAAGTGGGAACGTTACGCGGTCTGCATTTTCAATCGCCTCCCAATGCGCAGGCAAAACTGGTGCGTTGTGGACGGGGGCGTTTGCTGGATGTGACCGTCGACATCCGCGCCGGATCGCCAACCTATGCCCAGTGGGTTTCGGTCGAGCTTTCGTTCGAAAATGGCAAGCAACTCTTGGTCCCCGAGGGGTTCCTGCATGGTTTCGTGACGCTCGAGCCGGATACCGAGATCATCTATAAATGCACGGATTTCTACGCAGCCGAATCCGACGGCGCCGTGTTGTGGAGCGATCCGGCCATTGGTGTGGATTGGGGCCTGGGAGAAATCAAACCAACGCTAAGCGACAAGGACAAGAACGCGCCAACCTTGCAAGAACTGGGTCACGTGTTCGATTTCGAAGGGGCCACCCGATGAAGATCCTGGTGACAGGCGGGGCCGGTTTTATCGGGTCCGCCGTTGTGCGGCTGGCAATCGCTCGGAGCCACGACGTGGTCAACGTGGATGCGTTGACCTATGCGGCCTGCCTGGACAATGTGGCCTCGGTTACGGACGCGCCGGGTTACGCGTTTGAACAGGCCGATATTCGCGACCGGGCGGCGCTGGATGCTATTTTCGCGAAACATGCGCCGGACGCGGTCATGCATCTGGCCGCCGAATCCCATGTCGACCGCTCAATCGACGGGCCGGGGGATTTCATCGAAACCAACATCACCGGCACCTACAACATGCTGGAGGCCGCGCGGTCCTACTGGGTCACCAAAGACCGTCCAGAAGCGTTCCGGTTCCACCACATCTCGACCGACGAAGTCTATGGTTCGCTGCCAGATGACCCCGCGCAGATGTTCACCGAAGATACGTCATACGATCCCCGGTCGCCTTATTCCGCGTCCAAGGCTGCGTCGGATCATCTGGTCAGCGCCTGGCATCACACCTATGGCCTGCCGATTGTCATGACCAATTGTTCGAACAACTATGGCCCGTTCCACTTCCCCGAAAAGCTGATCCCGGTGGTCATTCTGAACGCGCTGGCGGGTGCGGAGATACCGGTTTACGGCAAGGGCGAGAACATTCGCGACTGGCTATATGTCGAGGATCACGCAGACGCTTTGTTGACCGTGCTGGAACGAGGTGCGTTGGGTCGCAGCTATAACATCGGCGGTGAAAACGAGGCGCGCAACATTGATATTGTACAGACGATCTGCGCGATCCTCGATGAAAAGCGGCCCAAGAACCACACTTATGCGGATCAGATCACCTTTGTCACGGACCGCCCCGGGCATGACATGCGCTATGCGATTGACCCCGACCGCATCCGGACCGAATTGGGCTGGCGTCCATCCGTGACGTTGGAGGAAGGTCTGGAAAAGACCGTGCAATGGTATCTGGACAACGAAGCATGGTGGCGCCCTCTGCAACAGCGAACGGGCGTTGGCAAAAGGTTGGGCACCGGTTCCCCTGAACAAAAGGCCGCGCCGTGAAGCTCTTGGTCTTCGGAACCAGGGGTCAGGTCGCACCCGCGCGTATGCCCGCAAAATGTGATGGGGAGTGGGGGCCATGGGCCCGTGTCCAGGCCGCTTTTTCCGACCCTGCGCAGTGCGCACCCGCCGTGGCGATGACGGAGGCGGAGGCGGTGATCACCGCGGTGGCCTACACCGCCGTAGACAAGGCCGAGGAAGAAGAAGCGCTAGCATTAACGGTCA
>JBFOMB010000118.1:0-9864 GCA_040830545.1 Paracoccaceae bacterium
ACGCCCGCCGAAGCGCGCCGGACGCTTGAGCAATTTGAGGGCTCCGCGCCCGGCGCGCTTGCCCAAAACGACGACGAAGAATATGAAAATCAGACCCGCAAACTCTCGTTATGAATGAGGGAGCATCGGGGGGCAGGTCACAGACAATCGGGCAATCGAACCAGGATTGCAGCACCTCGCTGGGTCCGCGCCGCAGTTCAATCTGTTTCGGCCTGATGTGTTGTTCCGTGCCAACGCGCACCATGTTCACAAGGAACGTAAACGTTGCATCGGTCAGCGCGTCGGGCTCAACCCCGTCAGCATAGGTCCAACAGGTTGTGACAACACAGCCCTCGTCACCAACCGACACGTCAAACCGTTCGGGCGCGCACAGCGCCTTGAACCGCGCGATCCGGTTCAGGGCCTCACCGACATTCTTCGCGTGAAACGCAACCAGGAACGAAGGCGGCAGGGTCGCGCCATGCATGGTCCGCGTCATGGCCAGACCAATGTCCTGACCGCCCAGCGATCCCAACGCCTCCCACATCGCAAACAGCTGCCTTGTGCTCAGCCGCGCGTCAGTGGAACAGACGCTCGAGGGCAGCCCGGCCTCGCGCAGCAGGGCCGCGCGATTGATCGACAAGGCACCAAGGGCATCCCAGAAACTGTCAGGTGTTTTTGTTCTGTCAGGCGCTGGCATCGGTCCATCCCACGGTGTCGAAACCCAACATAGTCCCGACACCGTCAGATGTTTATAGCGCCACCCGCCACATCACTCGCAGAACGCGCCAATTGCCTACGAGCAACGACATCGCGGATCGCCTGAACCGATTAGTCGTCATGCGCCTGGATGAAACCGATGGTCTCGGCCAGCATCAGGTCCAGTGTTTCGCCGGTGCCGAACACGTTGAACACATGGTCCATCTCAGCCGACCACAGCACCTCTGCCCCGTCATGCGCGGCCATGAAGGCCTCTCCGTTTTCGGGCAGAACAACCGTATCGTTTGTCCCCGTCGCCACAAACAAAGGCCCGCTGTAACCGGCGATTTCCTTGATCGGATCATGCGCCGCAATTCCGTCAAAGAACGCGCCTTTCAGCTCGATCTCCGCGCCCCAGGGCAGGGTCGCTGTGATCACCTCATCCGCTGACGCTGCAATCGCCTCGGTCAGGAACTCTGCACCCAGCAATCCGCCATAGGTCGCCGTCGGATCACCCACCGCATTCCACAGGGATACCGTGTCCACCGCAGCACCGCGCCCGGCAAGGCTGGCCGCGACCAGACCACCCTGGCTCCACCCGATGACGTGGATGTCCTGACCGTCGACGCTGTCCAGGCCAGCCAGATAGTCGACCGCTGCTGCTGCATCCGCGATCTGGCCTTCGAACGTGGTATCGGCAAAGGACAAGTCCGCCGTGCTTTCACCCGACCCCCGGAAATCAATCCGAAGACTCGCGAACCCGGCCTCACCCAGTTTCTGCGCACTGTGCGCAAACACCCCTGCGCTCACGTGGTCCGTGGCCAATTCATTCCGCGCGCCGGTAAACCCGTGCAGCAGCAACACAACCGGCGCTGGATCGCCCGCCGGTGTGGCCAGCGTCCCGACAAACGGTTGCCCGCCCGAACTGAGCGTCACCACCTGTTCGGTGATCTCGGCCTGTGCCATGCTTGCCAGTCCGATGGCAGTAAGGGAAAGAAACAGGGTGCGCATGGGTAAAACCTCCGGAATGTCAGGGAATGTGCGTTTGCATGCAGTCAACCACAGGCGCGACGCTTCGGCAACGGGCACAGGTTGATTACGGCCCACGCCGCGCGGATTGAGCCTCTGCCGCCTTGATCCGCGCCAGCCGTTTGCGCCGCTGTGCCGTGTTCTTGTGCGGAAAGGGTTTGTCGGGCATAGGGCGGTTCAGAAAGGGGCACAGCTTTTCCCACCCGTCGCCTGCGCCCAAATCCATCTCCAGCAACTTGCCCGGACGGTTCTGGAAATAGGTCCGCACGGCCAGGTTATGCGTCTCCATCCGGGCAACGAAATGCGCCTCGTTCCCCTTGGGTGCGCCCATGCCCGGCCCATAGATCAGGTCCCGCATCGGGCTGGTCGTTGTGCCGAAATGATCCAGAACCGAGGCCAGCCAGCTATCCGTGTCGCGCACGGTCAGAATAAAGCGCGCTTCAGGCCACAACTGGTCCATCTCGCGATAGACCAGCGGCCAGGGATTGTCCTGAAACGCGTCATAGCGGCGGGACAGGCGCGCGGTGATCTCGGGATACCTTGTGGCAATATCCGGGTCGCGAAATCCGTTTGGCCCGGTCACGCGAAACCCCCTGCGCGCCAGCGCGGGGGCCAGCGATTTGGTTCCGGTCTTTTGAAACCCGATCCCGAACACCTTGACATTCATGTGTGCTTTTTGCGGGGCCGGGTGTGTGCCGTCAAATCCTTTCCTTCCGCACTTGACCCACGATCCCCGGCTTGACCCCGTGGCCCGCGTTGCCGAAGGTCGCGGCATCCAACACCCGAGGTTCCAATGCGCCCCAACCGCCCCCGATACGCCGCCCGGCTGAACGCGTTCAAATCCCTGCCCGATCTGTCACCGGGAATTGCTGGCATGATCGAGGCCGCTGGTCAGGTGGGCGGGCTGAGCGCGGCTGACCTCAACTACCCCGACCATTTCGAAGGCGTCAGCAGCGCGGATGTGTCCACCATGCTGTCCGATGCGGGTATGGTTCTGAACGGGCTGGCCATGCGGTACTACACCGATCCGGGCTTCAAACTGGGCGCATTCACACATCCCGACGCGGCGGTGCGACAGGCCGCATTGGACATTACGCGCCGGGGGCTGGACACGCTGGCCGACATGGGCGGCAGCCTGATGACGCTGTGGATGGGGCAGGACGGTGTGGATTATTCGTTCCAGGGTGATTACCGCGCCATGTGGGACAACACGATTGACTGCCTGCAACAGGTCGCTGCGCATAACCCGCAGATCGACATTGCCATCGAATACAAACCCAACGAACCCCGCGCCTATGCCCTGATGCCTGACATCGGCACGACCCTGCTGGCGGTGCGCGAGGCGGGCAATGCCAATCTGGGTGTCACGCTCGATTTTGCGCATGTGCTTTATGCCGATGAAATCCCGGCCCACGCCGCCCATCTGATCGCGCGCCATTCGCGGCTGTTGGGCGTGCACCTGAACGATGGTTATGGCAAGCGCGATGATGGGCTGATGGTCGGCACCGTGCATCCTGTGCAGACGGTGGAACTCTTCGTGGAACTGCACCGCATGGGCTATGATGGCGCGATCTATTTTGACACCTTCCCGGATCAGGGCGGCCTGAACCCGATTGAGGAGGCCCGCACCAATATCCATATGACCAACCGCCTGCGCGATGTGGCTGCCACACTAGTAGGCGATGCCGCGTTGGAGGACGCAATCGCTCGACAGGATGCGGCACGGTCGATGCGGATCGTGGCGGATGCGCTTTATGGCGTGGGCTGATCCCGGGCCCATCCTTGTCGCCGGATCACTGCATCTGGATGTGATCGTGAATGCGCCTGCCTTGCCGCGTCTGGATGAAACGCTGATGGGGCAGGACGTGACCTATGCCTTTGGCGGCAAGGGCGGCAATCAGGCGCTGGCAGCGGCGCGGATGGGCGGCGCGGTCGCGTTGGCGGGGCGTGTGGGGACGGACGGGTTTGGCGACCAGATCCTGCGCACGCTGCGGGATGCGGACATTGATTACACGCAGGTGCACCGTGATCCCGGCGCGTCCGGCATGAGCGTCGCGATTGTTGATCAGAACGGAGATTACGGCGCGGTTGTTGTGTCCGCCGCGAACCAACACGTGCAGGCAGAGGAGATCACGCTGCCAAAGGGCACCGCCCTGCTGCTGTTGCAAAACGAACTGCCCGCCGCCGTCAATCGTGCCCTTGCTGTGCGTGCGCAGGCGCAAGGGACGCGGGTCATCTGGAACGCCGCGCCTGCCCGCCATGATCCGGAGTTGCTGGCCAACACCGACCTGCTGATCGTCAACAGGGTTGAAGCGGCGGACATGACCGGGCTGGAAACTCCGCAGGACCAAGCGGTCGCGCTGGCCCGGTCCTGTCCGGTTGTAGTGACATTGGGGGGCGATGGATTGACCTATGCAGGCCCAGACCCCGTGCATTTGCCTGCGCAGGCGGTGACCCCAATCTCAACCCACGGGGCGGGGGATGCATTTACCGGCGCGCTTGCGGCGCAATTGGCGGGCGGTCAGGAGATACCCGATGCGCTCGTTTTCGCCCAAACCGCCGCCGCGCTGCACGTGTCGCTTCCGGTGGCACAGCGCGGGACGGTCACACCGGATCGGGTTCGCGCGGTGATGATGGGTGGGTGACGTTCAGCCACGGATGGCCTGGCGCTTCTCGGCGGTAGCGTCGCTAACACCCGCCGGTCAACGGACGCGCTGCGAACGAACCAGACACCCTTACCGCATAGCCGCGATTGGCGGCTCGGCCTCTTCCGGGATCGGGCAGACATAGCCGTCCGGTCCTGTTCGCGCCCGCAGATCGTCCCAGGCACGTGACCGCAGGTCCGGGTCCTGCATCACGTCCAGTCCCGTCGCCGCCATGACCTTGGCCGCGTGTACCATACCGCGCAGGGCTGGCGCGCCCTTGCCCTGTGCCACCATCTGCCAGGAGTGGAACGGCGTGCCGATGGCATAGTTCGCGCCCCACATCTGTACCGTGGGCACGACCCAGCTGACATCAGCCACGTCGGTCGATCCGCCCAGACCCGAAGGCGGGGCGTCTGCCGGGACCACGTAATCCGGCAACACCTCGCCCTGTCGCGGGGCCAGACCGACGCTGGTATAGGCATCCGCGATATCCTCGGGCGAAAACGTGGTCTGGAACTTGGCCGCATAGGCCCGTTCCGTGTCACCAAATCCCGGCGCGCCCAACGTGTCCAGATTGCGCTGCATGGCGTCACAAAGCGGTCCGTTTTCGATCACGTTCGACACAGCCGCCAACACCTGATCCTCGACCTCGGTTTCGGTCATCAGCGCAGCGCCTTGCGCCACCTTGCGCACGCGCTCCAGCAGCACCAGCATCTCGGGCGCGGTTTCGGACCGCACCACATAGCGGACCTTTGCCCGCCCCTGCACCACGTTGGGGGAAATACCACCCGCATCGATATAGGCATAGTGAATGCGCGCCGTATCCGGCATGTGCTCGCGCAAATAATTCACGCCCACATTCATCAGCTCTGCTGCGTCCAGCGCGGACCGACCCAGGTGCGGTGCACCCGCTGCATGTGCCGCGCGCCCATGGAAGGTAAAATCAATCCGTGCGTTGGCCAGCGAGCTGCCCCGCATGACCGCCGGGATCGAATGTGGATGCCACGTGATCGCGATGTCCACATCCTCGAACGCACCCGCGCGTACCATAAACGCCTTGGCCGCGCCGCCCTCTTCAGCTGGACAGCCATAGTAGCGCACGCGCCCTGGCGTGCCAGTATCCGCCAGCCAGTCGCGCACCGCCACGGCAGCCAGCATCGCTGCTGACCCCAGCATGTTGTGCCCGCAGCCATGGCCATTGCCGCCGTCTTCCATCGCCTGCTGTTCAGCCAGATCAGCCACCTGGCTGAGCCCGGCGAGCGCGTCAAACTCGCCCAGAAACGCGATGATCGGCCCACCTTCGCCCGCTTCGCCCATCATGGCGGTGGGAATGCCAGCCACGCCTTCGGTCACGCGAAAGCCCTGATGCTGAAGCTCTTCCAGATGCGCGGCAGCGGACTGGTCTTCGGCATAACAGGTTTCAGGCGTCGCCCAGACCCGGTCCGACAAGGCGCGGAACCGGTCCTGCGCGGCATCAACCAAAGGCCATGCGGGGTGTTCGTTGGTCTCGCTCATTTGGCCCTCCACGTGTCCAGCCAACGCCGGAAGCCGCGCCGTTTCTCAGCCACGGCTGCCCCGGTGGCGTCCAGATTATCCTCGATCTGTTCCATCACCGGATCAATGCGCCGCTGCCGGAACCGGACCCAGCGCACGCGGATCGCCCAGACGAGGGCAAAGAAAACGGTCAGAAAGATGATGTTGAACCAGTTGATCACACGGTGATCCGGGCCATCGACAGGCTTTGCCGCAACCGCATTGGGGAAGATCGACAGAAACTCGTTCCGCCATCCATAGTGGCGCAGCGACACCCATTGCGGGTTATCCTTGGACGACACCAGATCGTTCACTTCGGCCTGCAGGTTGGAGCTGTCGAGTTTGAAATAGGGCGGCCAGCCCCAGCCGGTGTCTTCGTTCCGGTAAACCATCACGCGATCGTTCTTGGCCCGCACAGTATCGATGAAGCGCACATCGCGGTTGACCGCCGTCGCGCTTTCCTGCCCGGTGTCCTGCTGCGCCCAGAAGATCGAGTTTTCGCCGAAATCCACCCGGCGTACGTCCGCACTAACCACCCGGACGATGTCATGTTGCGGCAGCGTATAGTGCAAAACGGCCCCGATCAGCACCCAGAAGGTGATCCAGAACGCCCATTTCAGATAGGTCAGCATGTCAGCCTCACATGAAATTCATGACATAGATCATCACCGCAATCACAAGGATCGGGATGATGTAGACGCCTAACAGCAGCTTGCGCCGAAACGACTTGTCATACTGCCGCAGCCCGCGCTGGACAAAGGCGTCGCGGTCGCCCTTGTGCCCCTTTTCGTCCCACCACGCGATCAGCTTTTGCCGTCGTTTGTTGCGCGACCAGAAGCTCAGCACGATGTAGACGACCGACAGAACGATCAGCAGAATGAAAATCAGACGGATGGGTGCAATCATCCTAGCGTCTCCTGACTGCGCCCCAGGGACCGACCCGGTCAATCAGGTCGGTGCGGGCACGTTTCGGGGCGGGCGCGGCGCGGTTTTCCATATCCGGTTCATGTCCGTACAGCGCAGCGCGAGCACCAGCCTTGTCCATCTGATACTCCCGTTCCAGGAAATCGGCCACGTAGGATTTCTTGGCATCGGGCCATCCCATGTAGCGATGATAGAACAATTCCTTGTGGCAGATGAAGCTTTGGCGGAAATCCAGTGGGGTCAGTTCAGCCAATAGCATGTTGATCAGGTCGACGTCCGGGCCTGACGCCGCGCGCAAGGTGTAGAAATAGGCGGGATGTTCGCTGCTGATCCGGGGCCAGCGCCCGCCGGATTCCGCCCAGCGCACCAGATCGTGCAACCCGTGATATTCCGGCGGCAGTTGATCCGCGTGATT
Source organism: Paracoccaceae bacterium (assembly GCA_040830545.1). GTDB lineage: Bacteria > Pseudomonadota > Alphaproteobacteria > Rhodobacterales > Rhodobacteraceae > HXMU1420-2. Next base: position 7,225 of record JBFOMB010000118.1, read on the forward strand.
GCGCGCCAATCGACGCATGTCCTGACGGTTCAGCCCGGTCAGATCCATGCCAGCATCCGCGGCTGAGGCGATCAGGATGAAATCCATTTTCTGCCGGAGGATCGCGGTGCTTTCGATCCCGCGTGCCTCCACGATGGTTTCGGTCAGCCCGTTTAATTCCAGAAACTGCGCCACCGCGTTCCGGTCCGTCAGGTCACACAGGTACATATCACCCGCATCGCCCAGCGCGTCCTTGTCCCCGACCGAGACCACCGTGGCCTGCTCAACCTCGGGGAACAGGTAGAGCCCCCCGAAATGCGCGGTCCAGTAATTGCCCTTGGTAAACTCCGTCTCGCGCAGGCGGATGGGGTTGCGAGTCAGATCACCGGATTTCTTCGCGGTTTCGATCATTTCAGCGATCAGCACATCGTCAAACCACGCGTCATCCTCGGATTTGAAACGGTCGACCATCCCCGCCAATTCGTCCGCATGTTTCAACGCGCCGTCGGTCGTATCGCATTCGATGCGGATCTTGCGGATGTCGACCAGGTTCGACGGAGAGGCGAGCGAGAACACCGAATTCACCAGTTCCCCCGCCACCGCGTCGCGGGCGGTCAGGGCAAACAACTGGCTTTCATTCGCCGCGATGAACCGTTCCAAAATGCCGTGACAGGTGGAGAATTTGGCATTCAGCAACGGGCAATGCCGCTGTTCTGTGGTCAGCAGGATGAACTGCCGGTTCACACCGTTGTGGTTGAGGTACAGATGATCGTCCAGCTCGTCCCCGATTTCGGGTGAATAGCCGGAGATGTCGACATGGAAGTCGGAGAGTTGGGTCTGCTGCCCGGTCAGATGCTGAAGCGCTCGGTTGTAGCGATCCACCAAGGCAGGGGAGTCCACATGCACAAGGTCGCCGAACATCAGGCCTTTTTGGATGAGGCGTTTCAAGTCAAAAACCCTCGAACCACGAACGATCAATGCTTACGTGCTCAATCATTTCTGTCGAAACGCCAAGTGAATTCTCTTTTATCAATTCGCACAATCGGTCTCCATCGATCAAATCAATAGCAGTGGCACCATCCCGAGTGGCTTCTTCATGAGCACTTGACGTGAATTTTGCCGTCGTGATTATCAGACCTTTGTCGGCTCTTCCTTGCATCGCTCCTCGAAAATCTCTCACAACACTCGGGCCGACACTTCCTTGCCACCTCTTGCATTGAAAAAAGACTTGAAAACTAACCAAATTGACCCTGAGAACCCCGACACCATCTATCCCGCCGTCACCGGATTTGCCGCGAACTTCCACCTTGGTGAAGCCTGCCTCCCGTAGCAGTCTTTGCGAAAGACGCTCAAAAGCGTAAGGGTCCATTTTGGTTAGGACCGATAGCAATTCCGTTTTCCAGTCACTGAATTCAGTCTCAGTTAAGTCACCAAAGGACTTCGGTGGAACCAGCTCATCCTGTTGTCCGTCTGTCGATTTTACCTTCTTCGCACGCTTTTTGTCTCTGGACGCCTTTAAGACTGCTTCTTGGATCTCTTGGGTTTCAACACGAGATTCAATATTTTCGCCTTTTTCTGTAAGCGACCAAACACCTCGTGAAGAGTTTTCGAGAGCTCCTCCATTCTTTAAGTAAGTACGGCTCCAGGCCAAATAGTAGTTGAGCCGCGACCTGGGATCGTCGCCGGACATCTGAAAAGACTGTTCTTCTTCTGTGACACCTTCGAGTTCAATGACTTTATCCGCAAGTTCGTCGATCCGTGCAGACCCCCCTAGTTCCCGTAAAGCTTGTAGGGTAACGAGCATCATCCCTGCTAGATCTGGGAAACCTTCGCTTTCAATTGTGAAGTTTCGTTTTTTCATTAACCTAGCTCCAGATGGGCCTCAGACTTGCCAGACCCCGCCCGCCTCTCGGCGTTTGCTTTCAATCGCATTTCGGCAAAAATTTGCTTCGCAAAGTGTGAGAGACCTCCCCCCGGAGGGCGCGATTGCACCGGTTCGTTCAGATGCAGCGTTTTGGCTCCATAGAAGACACCTTTTTCCTTGCTCAAAGGGGAGGCGCCCTCCAGGTCGGGCGCGACCCGGCAAGCCTCTGTCATACTATCCCTCAATGATACCACTCCGCACTGTAGCGCACATCTGCCGGTGTCTTCCGCCACGCAACAATCACCAGCGTCAAAGCCAACAGCCACCCGGCCACGCCCATCATGATCATGTTTGCGATTATAGCAAAACCGCGTTCCACCGCGCTGCCGATCCCGACTGCGAGCGTATCCGCCAGCACGTTCCCCGACGGATCCGCCAAGGGCCGTGTTTTGGGCGTGCGTGTCGCCTCCCGCATCCACGGCTCGGCCGCAAAGAACCACGCCGGACCGATCGACAGGCAGATCGCCCATGTCCAGAACCGTTTCCACCCCAGCCCTACGCGCGACTGGGCTGGGCGGCGAATTACCCGCCACAACAGCCAGAGCGCGAAAACTGCCAGCACGCAGAACAGAAGGATGCCGGGCCGCATGAATCATTCCTCCCCTATCGCCTCCAGATACCTGCGGTTGGCGTGCTCTGTCCGGCAATAGTCTGGGACCATGGTTGCAATCGCGTCCTCGTACGACTTTTCCGCGTAACGGAACTCGATGGAGGCATAGCGGTTGATTTCCTGCAGG
>JBFOMB010000119.1:0-37970 GCA_040830545.1 Paracoccaceae bacterium
ACGGTAACGGTGGCACCTCGACTGAAATCGTGGCGATCACCGTCACCGGTCAGAACGACGCGCCGGTCGCGCTGGAGGTCATAGACGCCGTGGACGAGGACGGGCCGGTTATCACTGTCTCCGCGAGCTTCTCAGATGTCGACGCCAGCGACACGCATACGTTCACCGTGGACACCACCGGCACTCTGGGCGCGGTCACCAACAACGGCGACGGCACCTTCGACTATGATCCCAATGGTGCGTTCGAAGCGCTGGCCGCAGGAGAAACTGCGACAGACACCTTCACCTACACTGTCGACGATGGACGTGGTGGGGCGTCTACCGAAACGGTCACAATCACCGTGACCGGGCAGAACGACGCCCCGGTTGCGCTTGAGATTGCTGATACCGTCCACGAAGACGGGCCTGGCATCACCGTTGCGGCTAGCTTCTCAGACGTCGACGCGAGCGACACGCACACCTTTAGCGTCGACACCTCTGGCATACTAGGCACCGTCACGAACAACAACGACGGCACCTTCGACTATGGCCCCAACGGCGCGTTTGAGGCGCTGGCGGATGGCGAGACGGCGACGGACACGTTCACTTACACGGTGGACGACGGCAATGGCGGCACCTCGACGGAGAACGTAACGATCACAGTCACCGGTGAGAATGACGCTCCGGTCGCGCTGGAAGTTGTCGACACCGTTGACGAAGACGGGCCCGGCATCACCGTCTCTGCTGACTTCACCGACGTGGACGCAAATGACGCGCACACGTTCAGCGTCGACATCACGGGCACACTAGGCAGCGTGATCAACAACGGCAATGGCACCTTCGATTACGGCCCGAACGGCGCGTTCGAGGCACTGGCCGAGGGCGAGACCGCGACCGATACATTCACCTACACCGTCGATGACGGCAACGGCGGGATGTCTACAGAAACGGTCACCATCACCGTGACCGGCCAGAACGACGCGCCGGTCGCTCTGGAGGTCACCGACGCCGTTGACGAAGACGGGCCGGGTATCACTGTCTCAGCCAACTTCTCAGATGTCGACGCCAGCGACACGCATACGTTCACGGTAGATACGACCGGCACCTTAGGCGCGGTCACAAACAACGGCGACGGCACCTTTGACTACGACCCGAACGGCGCGTTCGAGGCGCTGGCTGAGGGCGAGACCGCAACGGACACGTTCACCTACACTGTCGATGACGGCAACGGTGGCACTTCGACCGAAACCGTGACGATCACCGTGACCGGCCAAAACGACGCCCCGGTCGCGCTGGAGGTCACAGACGCCGTGGACGAGGACGGGCCAGGCATCACCGTCTCCGCCGACTTCTCTGATGTGGATGCGAGCGACACGCATACGTTCACGGTAGATACGACCGGCACCTTAGGCGCGGTCACAAACAACGGCAACGGCACCTTTGACTACGACCCGAACGGCGCATTCGAGGAGCTAGCCGAGGGCGAAACCGCAACCGATACATTCACTTACACTGTCGATGACGGCAACGGTGGGACGTCTACCGAAACGGTCACCATCACCGTGACCGGGCAGAACGACGCGCCGAATATCCTGCTGGCCTCGCTCCTGTCTGTGGTGAACGAGGATGACACTGACGGCCCGACCGAGATCACGACCGGAATAACCGGGGACGTGTCCGACGCCGATACTTCTGACAGCGTCGATGTGAGCATCACTGGCGTCACGCAAAGCGGTGCTTTGGCCGGGACGTTGACCGATGCCCAACTGCTATCCTTTGCCACGCTGTCCGGCAGTGCCGGGGGTGTGACAGCGGTGGCCTCTGGCGCGACGGCCGGATCTTATGACCTGACATTTGATGCCAGCAGCGTTCCGGGTGCGTTCGAGTTTCTGCCTCAGGGTGGCAGCCTGCTGATCACATACGAGGTGACGGCGACCGACAGCCAAGGCGCAACAGACACAATGGACGTGTCAGTCAATGTGATCGGGCGCAACGATGCGCCGATTGCTGGCGCGCCATTGACCGGGACCTTTACCGAGGATGACCCGGCCACTTTCTTTGAACTGCTGACCGGCTCGCGCGACCCCGATGCGGGTGACACGATCCGCGTCGCCTCGACCGGGCCGCTGCCTGCGGGGGTTACGTTGAACGGAACGGCGGTGTTCGTGGACCCGTCCCACCCGCTCTTTCAGTCCCTGGCAGCCGGGGAAACGCGGGATCTGCTGATCAACTACCAGATCGAGGATGACCACGGTGCCTCGGTCCCGCAAACCATCACGCTGACCGTGGTGGGCACCAATGACGCGCCGGTTGCCCTGGCCGTGGCTGGCACTGTCAGCGAGGACGGGCCAGGCATAACCGTCAGCGCGAATTTCAACGATGTGGACACGAGCGACACGCATACCTTCACCATCGACACCACCGGCACGCTGGGCACGGTCATCAACAACAATGATGGAACGTTCAGCTATGATCCGAATGGCCAGTTCGAGGCGCTGAACCCCGGCGAAACGGCCACCGATACCTTCACCTACACGGTGAATGACGGCAACGGCGGGACGTCTACCGAAACCGTGACGATCACGATCAATGGTGAGGCGGACGGGATCTTCACCGCGAGTGCGGACACCGTGAACCTGCAAACCGTGATCACAACGCAGCCGGAAACGGATTTTGCCGGAAACTTCCTGAACGCGTTGACCGGGGATGACGACGTCACGCTGATCCGGGGCAACGAAGTGTCGAGCTATATCGGCAACTTCCTGGGTCAGACCTTTGACGCGAATGGCGGGGATGACCGTGTGCGGATCGTCACCGACGCCATGAACGCCCAAGGCGGCACGGGGACGGATACCGTGGATTTCAACGCCACGTTCCGGAACGTGACCTATGATTTCACGACCGGTGTGGCGAACATCGTGGCCGTCGGAACGCTATCGGCAACGGGGTTTGAAAACTACTTCGGCTCCAACGCCAGTGACGTGGTCACCAACGGGGCCGGGGCCAACGTGATCGACGGGTCCACTGGCAACGACACGATCAACATTGGCGTCGGATTCGACAGCACGTTGGACACATTCATCGGTGGCATCGGCGCGGATGACCTGGTCAACGACAGCGGCGCGAATTTCGGCTTTGTCGATTTCGACTTTGACGGGGTTGTCACGGACAACGGCACAGGGATCGAGGAGATCTTCTTCAACGGTCACCAACTGCTGGGCACGGCGGACGCGAACCACTTCAACCTGACCTTTGTGTCGCTGGACAGGTTGGACACAGCGGCGACCAATGTAAACACGGGCGGCGGCAATGATGTTGTGTTCGGCTCGGGTCAGTTTGCGACAACCACAACCGGGTCCAGCCTGCTGAACATCCGCTACGATCTGGGCGAGGGCAACGATACCTTCACCGGGGCGGCATCAGGCAGCGTTGTCGACGTGGTCGATGGCGGCATTGGCAACGACAACATCAGCGGCGGCGCTGCAAATGACATCCTTATGGGTGGTGCAGGTGACGACACCCTGTTGGGCGGTGCCAGCAATGACGATCTGACCGGCGGCGCAGGCGCAGACAGCATTGATGGCGGCTCCGGGAACGACACGATCCGCATCGTGGCCGGGGATGACGTGGTGACCGATACGTTGATCGGTGGAAGCGGCGCGGATGACATCGTGAATGACAGCGGCGCGGACTTTGCCTTTGCCAATTTCGACTTTGACGGGGTTGTGTCAGCCAATGGCAGCGGGATTGAAGAGATCTTCTTTGACGGACACCGCATGCTGGGCACGGCAGATGCGAACCATTTCAACCTGGCGCTGGTTTCGCTGGATCGCCTGAACACAGCGGCCACCAATGTGGACACCGGCGGCGGCAACGACGTTGTGTTCGGCTCGGGCCAGTTTGCGACAACCACAACCGGGTCCAGCCTGCTGAACATCCGTTATGATCTGGGCGAGGGCAATGATACCTTCACCGGGGCGGCGTCGGGCAGCGTCGCGGATGTGGTCGAAGGCGGCATTGGCAACGACAACATCGACGGCGGAGCAGCAAACGACACACTGAGCGGCGGCATGGGTGACGACACCCTGATCGGCGGGGCCAGCAGCGACGACTTGACCGGTGGTGCAGGTGCAGACAACATCAACGGTGGGTCCGGGAATGACACGATCCGTATCGTTGCGGGCGACGATCTGGTGACGGACATCCTGATCGGCGGGTCCGGCGCGGACGATCTGGTCAATGACAGCGGCGCGGACTTCATGATCGGTGATTTCGATTTCACCGGGGCGGTCACGCAGAACGGCACCGGGATCGACGAAATCTTCTTCAACGGTCAGATGTTGTTGGGCACGGCGGGGGACGATCATCAGAACTTTGGTCTGGTGTCTTTTGACCGGATTGACGACAGCGCCACCAACGTGGCGACCGGTGGCGGCAATGACGTTGTGTTTGGATCCGGCCAGTTTGCCACAACCACAACCGGGGCTAGCCTGCTGAGCGTGCGCTATGATCTGGGTGCGGGCAACGACACCTTCACAGGGGACGCGAGCGGCAGCGTCGCCGACGTGGTCGAAGGTGGTATCGGCAACGACAACATCGACGGCGGGGCCGCAAATGACACGCTTAGCGGCGGGTTGGGCGACGATACCCTGCTGGGCGGGGCGAGCAATGACGTTCTGACCGGTGGCGCGGGCGCCGACAGCATTGATGGTGGGTCCGGCAATGACACGATCCGGATTACCGCCAATGATAACGCGGTGACCGACATCCTGATCGGCGGGTCCGGTGCGGATGACATCGTGAACGACAGCGCAGCGGATTTTGCCTTTGCCGATTTCGATTTTGACGGGCTGATGACACAAAACGGCAGTGGCATCGATGAAATCTTATTCGACGGTCACATGCTGCTGGGCACCGCAAACGCAAACCACTTGAACCTGGCAGAGGTTGCATTGGATCAGTTGAATGCCGGGGCCACCAATGTCGCGACCGGTGCTGGCAACGACGTCGTGTTCGGGTCTGGCGACGCGGCAACCACAACAACCGGGTCCAGCCTGCTGAGCGTGCGGTACGACCTGGGTGAGGGCAACGACACCTTCACCGGCGACGCCGGCGGCAGCATCGCGGACGTGGTGACAGGTGGCATCGGCAACGACAATATCAACGGCGGCGCGGCAAACGATACACTCAGCGGCGGGTTGGGCGACGACACCCTGTTGGGCGGGGCCAGTAATGACGACCTGACCGGCGGTGCTGGGGCAGACAGCATTGACGGTGGGTCCGGAAACGACACCATCCGCATCGTTGCTGGCGATGACCTTGTGACCGATGTCCTGATCGGTGGCTTAGGAGCCGATGATCTGGTCAATGACAGCGGCGCTGATTTCTCGATTGGAGACTTCGATTTCACCGGAGCGATCACCCAAAACGGCTCGGGGATCGAAGAGATCTTCTTCAACGGTCACACGCTGCTGGGCACCGCTGGGGACGACAGCCAGAACTTTGCCCTGGTCGCGCTGGACCGTTTGGACGCGGCTGCGACCAACGTTTCCACAGGTGGCGGCAACGATGTGGTGCTGGGGTCTGGTCAGGCCGCAACAACCACAACCGGGGCCAGCCTGCTGAGCGTTCGTTATGATCTGGGCGACGGCAACGACACCTTCACCGGGTCGGCGTCGGGCAGTGTTGCGGACGTTGTTACTGGCGGCATAGGCAATGACAGCATCGATGGCGGCGCTGCAAACGACACGCTGAGCGGCGGGTTTGGTGACGACACGTTGACCGGCGGGGCCAGCAATGACGAGCTGACCGGTGACGATGGTGCTGACACCTTTGTCTTTGCTGACGGGCACGGCAACGATACCGTCACCGATTTCGACCTGACGATGGACATTCTGGACCTGAGTGCAGTGACGCAGATCACCGACTTCAACGACCTGATCAACAATCACCTGTCGGTGTCGGGCAACGATCTGGTCATCTCGGGCGGGGGGACGATCAGGCTGGAAAACATCGACCAGACCGATTTCGAAACCTTCGCGCTGACTGTGTTCTGATCCGGACCAGCCCAATCAATAAAACCTGTCGTGGCCGGGCCTATCCCCCGGCCACGACAAACGGGGCCCAGGCAGACGGGTGCTGCCATCTTGGCGTACCCGGCGTTTCGATCATCGACAGCATGGCCCGGCGCAAGGCCCGCGCGCTGCGCACGCCATCCGCTCCGGTGCCGTCCTCTTCCGCCAATGTCGCGAACATGGTTGTGGTCAATGCGACCGTTGCGTCCGACTGCACCGGCCAATGGGACACCAGCAGTTTACGCGCCCCGGCATAGAAAAACGCACGGGCCAAACCGGACAGCCCTTCGGTGCTGTCCGTTGTGGGACCGGCGGCGGTGTTACAGGCAGACAGGATCACCCAATCCGCATCCAGCGACAGTTGCGCAATCTCGCTCGCCAGAAGGTAACCGCCCTGCCCATCTGCATTGGGCGTCAGGGCCAGCGCGGGTTCACCCAGCCCCTCAACCTCGCCTCCCAATAACCCGTGCGTGGCAAAGGCGATCACGCGTGCGTCCGACGGTTGCGCCTGTGACAGCGCAGGGATGGAGGCCTGATCGTCCAGCAACAGCAGCCCGTCGCCACCCGCGATGCTGCGGTCCAGTTGACGCAATTCGTCCGCCGTTTCCGGCAGCGGGGCCAGATCGACCAGATGCGCCTGTGCGTCGAAACGGGGATTCCCTACACCCAGGAACGGCACCGCGCCCGTACTGCGCCCTGCATCCTGTCGCAGGCTTTTCAGACTGGCGGCAACGGGAAGGGTGGCAAAGGCATGATCGCGGATCGCCCAGGGCACCTCCGCATGCGGGGTCGCATCGGCAACAGGTTGGGATACCAGCACGCCATAGGGCAGCGTTTGCAGTACATCATCCGGGGCGATCAGCAACGTGCCATCTTGCGGCAGATGCTGGACAACGCCGCCCAGCACGACGCCATGCAACTGATGCGCAAGGCTCAGGTCAAAGGCGGGAGTTTCTTCCACCTCGGGTGTCATCGAAAACGACCCGCGCACTGTTTGCGTCGGGTCCAATTGCTGCCGCAAACGGTCCACCGTCTCGCGCAACCAGTCCCGCGTGATATCCGCACGATGCCAGACAACCGCATCCGTGGTGATCGCAAACACATGCAGGCCCCGCGCCGTGGCCAGATACATCACCAATGCCTCGTCCGGTTGAAGCAACGTGCGCGCCTGTTCCAGGGTCAGAGGCTCCATCGCCGCCTGACTGGAATAATCCGGGTAGTCCGCCTGCAACGTGGCCTCGATCGTGTCGATTTCCGCGTCCAACTGCAGAACCTCTGCCCGACCAGACAAACCCGCAGCATCTGCAACCGCACGGGCCGTGATTAGCCCATCCCGTCGCCGCAACAGTTCTGCAAGGGCTGTGTCACCTGTCGACAACCGCTCGGTCATCGCGGCAATAGCCCGACCTGCTTCGGAGTGGCGCACAGTCTGGATCTGGCGAAACGCGGTTTCCAACTGATCCGGGTAGCTACCGCCCTGATCCAGACCCACGTAGCCGTCAAATGTCCCCGCCAGCCACGGAAAGAAGAACGTGCTGGATTGGCGACATCCACTGGCGTCACAGGGCCGGATCGGCGGGCTGGCCTCCAGCGCTTCAAACCCTGCGTCGATGGCTTGTTCCATGATCGCCGTGTAATCCGCGATCTGCCGCTTCAACCGATCAGACTGGCGTGCTGGCAAAGATCGCAGGGCATATTCCGCCGTCCCAAAGGCATCCCGGAAAAAGCTGGACGAAAGCGCTGCGTCGCGCCGAATTTCACCTTCGACCACCATACCCACACGTCCTAGACCGGACAGGGCTCGCGCAGATTCCGGGCCGTGCGCATTTGGCCAGCGCCATACTGCCATGTAGTTTTCTCGCGCAGCTTCTGGGTACCCTGACCGCTCGTAAAACGTCGCGAGCCTTAGCCGTATGTCATACTGCAAGCGTTGGAGATATGCGTCGTCGAAAAAAACGTCTTCACGCAGGAAATCTGCATCAAACTGATTTGGCGAAATGTGGATCGCTTCATCAGGCAGCGTTTCCACAAGATCAAAAAGGAGGTAAATCAGTTCCAGCAGCGCGCCCATGGGCTCGTTCAGTTTCACACCTTCCTGACCTATCATTGCCCCAAGATCGGTCGCCCATTCCAACACCCGAGCCGCATCGCCGTCCGTCAGTTCCGTGCCGCGTTCGGCCAAGAACAACAGCGCCTCCATGACAATGGCGTCGCTACGTGGCAGGCCCACAATGTCCAACGCATCGCGCGCTGATTTTGCCGCCGTTCCCGGCGCACCTAGGCGCCAGTCGATCAGCGCCGCCGCCTTCAACGCCCTGGCACTCACATCCGATGGAGCTTGCAATGCCAGATCCAGGTATCCGTCCCGCGCCTCCAATGCCCGCCCTAGATACTCCACTACGTTCAATCGCATCAATCGACCAAGGTAGAATGGAAGCCCCGTGGATTGCTCGACAATCTCCAACTGCTCGACCAACGGCAGCAGGTTGTTTTCCTCGGTCACAAAGAAGCTGGCGCGCGCGCTGGCATGAAGCCCGCGCAATTGGATCGTCGCGGTCTGGGACGTGGTGAACCTGTCAGACCAACTGCCCATGCCCATCCATGTGGCCGCCGATTGAAAGCTGGTTCCTGCGGACCCGAACGCGCCCAGTTCCTCATAGGCAAATGCCCGGATCATGTCGAATTCCGGCAGGCGGTTCAGAAGCGGGGGGTCAAACCGGCCCACCCCGTCCAGAATTTCCAGAGCTGTCGCGCGATCCCCGGCCCGGTAGAAAAACAAAGCCCTGTAGTAGACAAGGTCGGCCAGGAAAAACGGATCTGTCCCGCCGTCAGCTTCGTACAGCTCCTGCGCGTGACTCATGCTGATCGCAGCGTCTGCAAAGTTCCCGGCAGATGACTGTTGTTGCGAGGTTGCGATCCACTCGTCCATGGTGGACTGTGCCGAGGCCGGGACCGCTATGATCAAAAGCAGGATGACAAAAACGAAGCGCATGTCCCGACCCCAAATGGTTTCGCCGACCTATCGGATGGTGTGTGTCACGGCAGCGCTTCGCCGCCATGACACAAGACATCAGCGTGCGAATGGATCAGCCAACGCAGGCAACACCTGACCGGCACATGCGCCAAATCCGATACGATACCCGTCGCCCTGCGCGTGGCCCTGCAAGGTTAGCGTATCGCCGTCCTCCAGGAACGACCGCACCTCGCCGGTATCCAGCGTGATCGGTTCCTTCCCACCCCAGCTGAGTTCCAGGAGCGACCCGCGTTCCGGTTTCGTTGGCCCCGAAATCGTGCCAGACCCCAGCAGATCGCCCACATTCATCGGACAGCCCGACGTGGAATGATGCGCCAGTTGCTGCGCGGCAGAATAATACATCTCGCGATAGTTGGTGTTGGCGATGGTGGTCGCATCCTGCCCTTCGGGTGCCAGCGTCACGGCCAGGTCGATGTCATACAGCATCGGACCGCAATCCTTCAGGTGATCCAGCAGCTCGAATTCACGTTCGGGCGTGTCGCAACGAAACGGTTCCAACGCAGCCTTGGTCACGATCCAGGGCGAAATGGAGGTTGCCGTTGCCTTGGCCTGAAACGGGCCCAGCGGCTGATACTCCCACGCCTGAATGTCGCGCGCAGACCAGTCGTTCAGCAGGACATAGCCAAAGATGTTGTCGTCCGCCTCCTGCACGGTAATCGGACCCTCGGAAGCGACGCCAACGATGGCACCCATCTCCAGCTCCAGATCGAACCGGCGGCACGGCATGAAGGCGGGCACCGAATGGTCGGGCGATTTCAACTGGCCCCAAGGGCGGCGTACAGGCGTGCCATCCACAACAACCGAAGACGCACGGCCGTTATACCCAATCGGGATATGCAGCCAGTTGGGCGGCAGGGCGTTTTCAGGCCCGCGAAACATCGTGCCCACATTGGTCGCGTGATGCCGACCTGCGTAGAAATCGGTGTATTCGCTGACGACCAGCGGCAGGTGCAATTCAGCCTCTGCCATGGGCACCAGTAACGGCGTCACCTGATCCTGCGCGTCCGACCCGTCGGCCAGTAACGCGGTCAGGCGTTCGCGCAGCGCGGCCCAGACGGCGGGGCCTTCTTCCATCAGATCGTTCCAATAGGGCACGTCGAATAGCGGTACATCGGCCAGCTCGATCACACCGGCCTCTTCAGCGGCCTGCATGTCCAGGATCATGTCCCCGATGGCCACGCCGCAACGCGGATCGGTCCCTTCGGTCGAAAACACCCCATAGGGCAGGTTGTTCAGCGGAAATGGGTGGTCGGCTGCGTTGGCCGAAGTGACCCAGCTTTGGGCTAGTGGCATGTCTCTTCCCGTGTCTCTCGTGGTTCAGGCCGGTTGTGCGTCCGGCTGTGCGTCAGGCATCGCCCGTTCTATGGCCTCGTTTTCGCGGCAAAGCGCGTCAATGTCCACCAGCCGTCCAAACGGGCTCAGGTCACAGCCCCACCGCCGCGCATTGATCATCTGCCCAACAAGGCACAGATCGGCCAGACCGATTGCCTCACCAAAACAATAGGGCGTTCCCGCCGACAGCAGGCGCTCAAACGCGCGGAACCCTTCGGTCATCCAGTGATTCATCCAGACAACCGTGTCCTCCTGCGTATGGCCCAGCGTGCCCTTGAGATAGCCCAGAACCTTCAGGTTGTTGACCGGGTGAATATCCAACGCGATTTGCGCCGCAGCGGCGCGGACCTGCGCCCGTTCAACCGCGTCACTGGGCAGCAAAGCGGGTGTGGGCCAGGTTTCCTCGATGTAATCCAACAGCGCCACGGACTGCGTGATGATCCGCCCGTCCTCCAGTTCCAGCGCCGGAACACCCATGCCGGGATTGACCTGAGCAAAGGCATCTTCCTTCTGCTCGCCCGCCACCAGGTTGACGGGCACGGTTTCATACGCCACGCCTTTCAGGTTCAGCGCTGCCCGCACCCGCATGGACGTGGTCGAGCGCCAATAGGAATAGAGTTTCACCGCGACTTCTCCCGTTTTGTTCCGCCCTGCCCCTCTGGTCCGGGGCCGGTGTCACCGGCAGTGTGTCCAGTTCCGCGCCGCTTGCAAACCCGTCAAATGCGCCGCGCTACGGCATAAGCCGCTTGGAATTGTGTCGCATGCCCCTAACATTTCCCTCAAAGCCCCCCAGTTTAACGGGGTAATCGTCGTCAGGTAGAAACGTGACCCAAATCGAAATCCCCACCACCCTGCCCTCTGGTCCGGCCTCTGCCATTGCGCAGACCATGCTGAAACTCGGCCTGGAAGGGGCCGAGCAGGAGGAGGTGCTGGAACAGTATTGCCACGCGCTGATCGACATCGGCGTTCCACTGATGCGCCTCCACGTAGCGCAAAGCGCGTTTCATCCACGTTACGGCGGGGTCGGGTTCGACTGGACCCGGTCGGATGGGCTGAAGTCGGAACAGTATGAATACACCGAAACGCCTCGCGAAAGATGGCAGGCAAGCCCGCTCTATCACCTGCTGCAAACGCAGGAACTGGAGATGCGGATTGTCCTAAAGGACTCGAACCAGCCCAGCACCTATCCCCTGCTCAACGACCTGCGGCAGTTGGGGGCGACGGATTACTTTGCCACGGGGCTTGTACTGAACCGGTTTGACACGTCGCAGCCGATTGACCCTGACAACACCCCCGAAGGTGTATTGCTGTCCTGGACCAGCGACGGGGCAGAGGGGTTTTCCGACCACGACATTGATCAAATCCGGTCTGTCCTGCCCTATCTGGGGTTGGCACTGAAGTCCGCATCCAACCGGAAAATGGCGCGCGAGCTGCTGGGCGTCTACCTGGGTAAAGACGCGGGCAATCGTGTTCTGAGCGGAGAGATTGAGCGTGGGTCGCTGGAAAAGATCGACGCGGCGATCTGCTATTTCGACCTGATCGGCTTCACCAGTCTGGCCGAGCGGCTGGATGGCGACACGATGATCAACATGCTGAACGCCTATTTCGGTGTGGCTGTCCGCATCATCGAAGGCATCGGTGGGCATGTGCTGAAGTTCATGGGCGACGGGCTGATGGCCATGTTCGATCTGGGGGACGCGTCCGAGGATGCCGAAGCTGCGTTGCAGGCTGCCCAGCGCCTGACAACCGAGATGAACGCGCTAAATGAAAAAAGAGGCGCGGCAGGATTGCCCACCGCCGGGTTCACGCTCGCGTTGCACAACGGGGAGATCTTCTATGGCAATATCGGCGCGGATTCCCGGCTGGATTTCACGGTGATCGGGCCGGCGGTGAACCAGACGGCGCGCCTGTCGGATATGCACCGGGCGTTGGGTCAGAACATCGTTGTGTCCGAACGCTTGCGCCGCGCTGCGGGGGCCGACCGGCCTGAATTGGTGTCTCTGGGCCGCTATATGCTGCGCGGTGTGCCGCAACCGCAGGAACTGTTTACGATCCACACAACACCGGAGGAACCCAAATGACCCGCTTAGTCCGTGCCACGATGCTGTTCCTTGGCTTAGCGGTCGTTGCCGCCTGTGACCCGGCCGGTGGAGTGTCCGAAGAACAGCGCGCCTATCACAAGGCGAACCGGGACGCGTATTTGTATCAGGGTCGTTGAGTCGCGGACTGGCCTAGAAAGAGACCTCAACCCCCGGCAGATCCAGCGCCTTCATCATGTCGCGCAGTTCCTGACGGGCGGCCACATTCGAGATATTGAGCTGTTTGACACCAACATCCTTCAGGTCCAGCAAAGTCAGGCCGCGCGGGAACAGTTCGCGAAACACAACCCGTTCGGAAAAACCCGGCGCGACCCGGAATCCGATCCGTTCGGACAGGATGCGCACAACGCGCTGCATCTTTTCCTTGTTGACCATGCGCTGCGTGCCAACCCTGTTGCGCACAACAACCCAATCCATCGGCTTCAATCCGGCCTGCGCCCGCAGCTGCCGCGCATTCCAAACCATCTCGGAATACAGAGACGGGCCAAGGATCTTCTCCCCGCTCGCATCGGTGCGAGCCAGCAGGTCGAAATCCACGTAACTGTCGTTCAGCGGCGTGATCAGCGTGTCCGCCAGCGAATGCGCCACCTGGCTTAACCTTGTATGCGAACCGGGGCAGTCGATCAGGATGAAATCGCAATCCCGCTCCAGCGTCGTCACCGCCATCGACAGGCGGTGGTCATAGACGTTTTCGCCGGGTTTCAGGTTGTCCTTGTCCGCTTCGGGCAGGTCGTGACAGTTGGGACCCAACAGTTCCAGCCCCTCGTTTTCCAGAAATGCCCGCCGGTTTTCAGCGTAGCGACACAGGGATCGCTGCCGCAGGTCGAGGTCCAGCGCATTCACTTTGAACCCCAGACGCGCCAGCGCGGTTGCCACATGCATGGACACGGTCGACTTCCCGGCCCCGCCCTTTTCGTTTCCAACGACAATGATATGAGCCATACCCGATCCTCGCCGCACCTGTGTGCGTGCATTTTCCTGCCACTATATGTTGACCAAAGTGTCAAGAAAAGAGGCGAGGACCGAAATCAGGCTCTACATTGTGCGTATTTGAACACGGGCTACCAGCCTGAAGGGTCTCTGTCGTAGAATTCGCCGACCAGGAAATCGACAAAAGCACGGACCTTGGGCTGCACGAACCGTCCGTTGGGATAAACGGCATGCAAGTTCACCGGTTCAGATACCAACCCCGGCAGCACATCGACCAGCGTGCCCTCGCGAACCGCCTCACCATAGAGGTAGCTGGGCAAATGCGCGATCCCCAGACCGGACATGGCCGCCGTCAACAGCGATTGCCCGTCATTGATGCACAGTGCCCCCGCCGCGCGCACCTGATGCGTCGCGTTTCCGGGTCCTTGCAGCGTCCAGACATGGCCGCTGGGCCGGGGTGACCGGTACAGCAGGCGGTGATCCACCAGATCGGGGATCGCGGCGGGTTTGCCATGCCGTTTCAGATAAGACGGGCTGGCCACCAGCCGCTTTTCCGCGCTGGCGAATTTCCGGGCCTTCAGGCTGCTGTCTTCCAGATCGCCTACGCGCACACCCAAATCATAACCTTCGCTGATCAATTCGGCATAGCGGTTCTGAAGCACCAGACAGACGGACAGGTCCGGGTAACGCTCCATAAACCGGCCGATAACCGGCGTCAGATGGGTCACACCAAAATCGGTCGCAACCGACACACGCAATGCACCGCTGGGTTTGTCCTGCAACGCGGTGACCATCGCGTCCGCCTCGCCCGCGTCATTCAGCACTCGGCTGACCCGATCATAATAGGCCAACCCGATATCAGTCGGGCTGACACGTCGCGTCGAGCGGCTGAGCAGGCGCGTACCCAAACGCTCTTCCAGGTTGGTGATGTGTTTGGACACCGCCGATTTCGACATGCCCAACCGACGCGCGGCGACAGTGATGCCGCCCTGTTCGACAACAGTGGTAAACGCTTCCATTTCAACAAGATTTGCCATGATTCCTCCAGGTTTCCGATCCCAGCGGACAGCGAAGGCATTCAACGCACACACATGACAAATCGGCCGGATGTTGGACCGGCCGGAACAAACGATGCTTCCTGTTCTGGGTCGATCCTTATTTGGGCAGCAAGAGAGGCCCTTGTTTTCGAATCCAAGCCAAACCCGTTTTCAAACCGGCCAATCGTTCAGCAGCAGGAAACACGGGCAAGGGTTTGCCCCGGTCCCGTCGCCCATAGGAAACGTTCCAGCACAAAATAAATGCCCGCGCTGATCCCTGGGGGAGGGGCGCGGGCTAAAGAATGAAAGTGCTGCCTGAAAACACGACTCGGATACCGTCGCGATGCAACAAATCCTTGACATCGCCGAAACAAGCGACCTGTTTCAGGCCGGTTTGGACAGCACCCAGACCTGTTCTGACGGATAGGACTTGGCCCAGTCCGCCGGGATATGGAACCTCTGCTCTGTCGCCGTTTCTGGCGCGAACAATTCCAGATATCTGTCCACCACGAAACCGATCTCGCGAAACAGGTCGAACCAGCCCGCAATGGTCCGATTGAACTCGATCCCGCCAGGGTCAATTTCCACCTTGGTCCAGTCGATCCGGTTCATATCTTTGTAAGGGCGGTGCAGGGTCCAGTCACAGGGTGACCCCAGCAAGTCCGTGGCCACAATAGTCATCGGATGGCTGCCCAGAAACACCAGCCGCCCGCCAGGACGCAGCACGCGCCAGGCTTCGCGCAACCATACATCCGGATCGCACCAGATTGCTGCGCCGTATTCCGAGATAGCAAAGTCCATGGAGGCGTCGGCAAAGTCCAACGCCTCTGCATCGCCTTCCAGGAACGTCACATCCAGATGATGCTGATCCGCCAATCGCCGTGCGGTCGCCAATTGCCCGGACGACACATCGATCCCCGTCACCCGCGCCCCGCGTCGCCGCATCCAGGCCGACACGTAACCGGTGCCACAACCCAGTTCGACGGCATCCAAACCGGTCATATCCTCGGGCAACAACTGCAATTCAGCTTCGGGCAGTTGCCAGTTCCCCCAAGTTGGTGCGTCCATGGCCCAGGCCTGTTCCCCCATGGCAACCCAGTCATGCGCCATCCCGTTCCAGTAATCCCGGTTCACCTCTACATGGCGATGAGTCACGCGATCCTCCAACCCCATACCCTGAAAACAAAAAGGCCGCCCAAACGGCGGCCTTTCCGGAAATCTGCAGGCGGGATCAGAACCCCAGCCCTTCGTATTTCTTCTTGAACTTCGACACCCGGCCGCCCGAGTCCAGCAGGCGCGTACCGCCACCGGTCCAGGCCGGGTGAACGGTTGGGTCAACGTCCAGCGACAGCGTGTCGCCTTCGGAACCCCAGGTGGATTTCATCTGCAGGATCGTGCCGTCGGTCATTTTGACGTCGATCAGGTGATAGTCGGGATGCGTGTCTTTTTTCATGAGATCGCTCCTTAGGCCCCGGCGTTCGCCGACTTGGGCTTGTAGTTGGTGTCTTCTGCGATACGGGCGGATTTGCCACGACGCGAACGCAGATAGTAGAGCTTGGCCCGGCGGACACGGCCACGGCGAACCACGGTGATGCTTTCGATGTTGGTCGAATACAGCGGGAACACACGTTCCACTCCTTCACCAAAGGAAATCTTGCGAACCGTGAAGGATGCCGCAATCCCGTCGCCGTTGCGACGGCTGATGCAAACGCCTTCGTAGTTCTGAACACGGGTGCGCGACCCTTCGGTCACTTTGAAGCCGACACGGATCGTGTCGCCTGCTTTGAAGTCGGGGATTTCTTTCCCCAGGGCGGAAATCTGTTCCGCCTCCAGCTGTGCGATCAGGTCCATCGCATATACTCCGATTTGCTCGCGGTTTTGTCCGCGAAGATGTCTTCGGCCTGAGAGCTCTTGGTCTTCACCGGGTCCCGCACAGCAGCCCGCCAGAGATCAGGTCGACATTGCTTGTCGATCCGGTCTGCGCCGTTCATCACGCCGAAGAAGACGCCACATCGCAAACCGTCCGGGACTCGCGCAAGGCGACCGGACCTGCGCCGTATAGAAGGCGTCGAGTGGTAGATCAAGCCTGATTCTGGGGGTCGGACCCACGCCGGGGTACGGGATACCACACCAGCCGAAGGGTGAAACGATGTGGATTTGCGCGCGCGATCCGGGGATAGTGGGATCAGACATTTGGGCAGTATGCGGCCCGACCATCTGATTTGGAGTTTCCCATGCGCTATTTCCGCCTGATTGCCACAACGCTCACGGCAGCAACGCTCGCCCTGCCTGCGCTCGCACAGACCTGTGGCAACACCAGTTCCGGTTTTGAACAGTGGAAGGCAGATTTTGCCCCTGTTGCCAAGCGAAACGGCGTGAAGAAACGCGGCCTGCAGGCGTTGGCGCAGTCCACCTATGCCACGCGCACCATCGCAGCGGACCGCAATCAGAAAAGCTTCAGGTACACGTTGGACAAATTCATGCAGGTGCGCGGCGCAAATGCCATCGTGTCCCAGGGCCGCCGCCGCAAGGCGCAGAACCCTGCATTTTACGCCGCGCTGGAAAAGCAATATGGCGTGCCCGCCGGTATCCTGATTTCATTGCACGGCATGGAAACGGGGTTCGGCAATTTCATGGGCGACAGCCAGGTTGTGTCGGCCATCGTGACGCTGGCCTATGACTGCCGCCGGTCCGAGTTTTTCATTCCCCACGCAATTGGCGCGCTGAAACTGATCGACCAGGGCGCGATCACCATGAACACCAAAGGCGCGAAACATGGCGAACTGGGTCACACCCAGTTCTTGCCCGGTAACGCGCTGGAATACGGGGTGGACGCGACGGGTGACCGACGGGTCGATTTCTACAACCTCACGGACGGCATGGCCTCGACCGCGAATTTCCTGAAGAAAAAGGGGTGGAAACGCGGACGCGGTTATCAACCCGGAGAGCCGAATTTCAAGGTGATCCAGGCGTGGAACAGCGCCTCGGTTTACCAGCAGGCGATTGCGATCATGGCAGCACGGATTGACGCGCCTTAGGGACATCACGCGCCACGAAGCTTACGCCCTTCTGCCCAGAAATGTCCAAATTCATGCCGTAGCCGTGAACACAAGACATTCTGGAGGCGAGCAAATGACTCGAAAAGAGCAGCTTCACGGAGGAATACGATTCTCAGGCGGAATCGAACCGGAACTGGAAGACCTGGCGCAGTTGGCATCCGTCACGCTGCGCGATTCGGGCTTGGTTGTGGAGCGTCACAACCTGCTGCCTGATGGCGCGGTGCGGCTGGTGTCGTCTCGTGCCCTGATGGACCTGAAACGGACACTTTTGGACGGGCGCGTACGGCTGGCCATCACACTACGCATGGCCGACCCGCAAGAGGTCAAAAGCAAACAAACCCAACGCATCCTCATGCTTTGCCTTTTCCGCATGCTGCGTGTCTACCCCGCGCACAGCGTTGAATGGTTATCCACCGAGACAGTCCTGCCTGCGGGGCAGTTCATGACGGTGTTCGGCGATCTGTCCCCCAACACGATTTTGGGAGACACAAAACCCATCCGCCCCGCACGACTTGGATTTGAACCCGTCGAGGAAACTGCACACGCGCTGTCTTCGCGATGCGAGGAACTCTCGGGGGCGAACCATCACCCTTACGATCCGACACAGTTGGACGAGATTGCACAGGACGACAACAACGATATCCGCAGGCTGGCGACATGGGGCATGACCGGTGTTGTCACCTGCCTATCCGGGCCGGTTGGCCTGTCCATGGCTGCGGTCAACCTGCTGCGGGGCGAGGATTTTCGGCTGAACACACAGGTTTTGTCGCTGACCGGGTTCCTGTGCGTGACCTCTTCGACCGGGGTCATGGCCCAGATCGTGTCGACGATTACGTAAACGTCACCGCTGCCGCATCTTCGGGCTGCAACAGAAACGTGTGGATGGAAAACACTACGGCCTGGGTTTCGGGTAGCCGCAGAATGCACTGACGCTCGCTGCGCAGATAGCCGCCTTCGACCCGTTTCTCCGGGGACTTGGGCTGGAACAAGTCCGGATTGCTGTACCACAGCGCATTGTAGCGCCAAATTGGCCGACCAGGGCGCACGCCATCAAACAGACGCTGCACGCGGCGTGTGATGTTGTCATCGTACTCCGAAACCGGGTCGTGAATGATGGACAAGGGTCGCAGAAATTTCTCGGCCAATGTCCAGTTGGCTGGAAAACACAGCACCGCGCCGGTCAGAACGTGTTCATCCCCCAGCTTTTGAAGGATGACGAAATCGTCCTGCACGATGCGCCCCAGCGTTCCCAACGGGTCGTCGCGATCCACGGTCACACGCACACCATCCGGGCGGGTCACAGTTTCCCCTGCATCCGGGTACTTTTCCGCCAAAACCATCGCCAGCAATTCATCCGCAGCCGAGCGCGCCTGCGGATCCAGAACCAGAACCGCGCCCCGTTTTTCGCGCAATAGACGGTCCCGCTCGGCCATCTGATCAGCAAACGCTTCGTCAAAAATCAGCCAGGGATCGTCGCCCAATGGCTGAATTCCGGGCAGCGCCCTTTTGACCGGATCATAAGGCATGCGGGTTTGAAATGCTGTTGTCATGGGCCCTGTTTATACTGACCCTGCCTTACGCACAATTTGCGGTTGGCCCTGCCCTGACAGCGGGTTAGGGATTGGCCGATCCAACAGCGTTTCGGGTGCACCATGACACCGCCCCTGCCCCATGCCCGCCGAATTCACGTTTTCGGCGCAAGCGGATCTGGCGTGACGACGCTGGGTCGGGCGCTGGCCAATGCTCTGGCGGCCCCCAGTCACGACACGGATGATTACTTCTGGGAACCAACAGACCCGCCCTATACCACGAACCGCCCCGTCGAAGAACGCCTGACGCTGATGCAGCAACTGTTCCTGCCGCGCCCTGACTGGGTCTTGTCCGGCAGTCTGATCGGTTGGGGCGATCCGTTGATCCCGCATTTCGACGCGGTCATTTTCGTCAGACTACCGCTCAGCACCCGGCTGGCCCGCCTGCGCGACCGAGAAACGCTGCGCTATGGGAAGGACGCATTGAAACCGGGCGGCACACATCACCAAGCCTACTCCGATTTCATGACCTGGGCTGAAAGCTACGACGATCCTTACTTCTCCGGCCGCAGCCTGATGGCGCATCGTGACTGGCTGGCTACCCTGCCCTGCCCGGTGCTGGAGGTTGATACCACGCCCACAACCACAGCTGTACTGGAGCACGTTCTAAGCTGGCTCCGCAGCTTAAATGCGACGCCGGGTGTTCGGTAACGGACAGGAATCAGGTCAAAGCGCGCGACAGTCTTCCAATGGCAAGGAAGATGGAACCGCGCATGAACACACATTACCGCGACACCCGCAAGATCGACCCGACCCGTGGCGCCACAATGGGCGATGGCACACCAAACGATCAGAACCGGATCGAAATCGGCCCAACACAATTGGCTTTCTCGGAATGGGCAGAAGCAGGTCTGGAATTGCCGAACCTCCCCAAAATGCGTGAATACCGCTGGCAGCGCCTGACCCGGCACATTGTGGATCGCGGATACGCTGGCCTGCTGATGTTCGACCCGCTCAACATCCGATATTCGACCGACAGCACAAACATGCAACTGTGGAACACACATAACCCGTTCCGCGCCGTTCTGGTTTGCGCGGATGGCTATATGGTGATGTGGGACTACAAGAACTCCCCGTTCCTGTCGAAATTCAACCCGCTGGTGCGCGAACAACGCTCAGGCGCAGACCTGTTCTACTTCGACCGGGGGGACAAGACAGACGTAGCCGCCGATGTGTTTTCCAACGAAGTGCGCGTTTTGCTGGAAGAACACGCGCCGGGCAACAAACGGCTGGCGGTGGACAAGGTCATGCTGCACGGGCTGCGCGCGCTGGAGGCGCAGGGGTTCGAGATCATGGAGGGCGAGGAAGTCACGGAAAAATCCCGCTCGGTCAAAGGGCCGGATGAAATCCTTGCCATGCGCTGCGCCAGCAACGCATGTGAGGCTGCCGTGGCCGAGATGGAGCGCGTCGCACGTTCCGGTGTCCCTCAGGGAAATATGAGCGAGGATGACATCTGGGCGGTACTGCACGCCGAAAACATCCGTCGGGGCGGTGAATGGATCGAAACCCGGCTGCTGACCTCGGGGCCACGCACGAACCCGTGGTTTCAGGAATGTGGCGGGCGGATCGTCCAGAACAACGAAATCGTCGCCTTTGATACGGACCTTGTCGGGTCCTACGGTATCTGCGTGGACATCTCGCGCACGTGGTGGGTTGGCGATCAGAAACCGACCGATGCCATGGTCTATGCGATGCAACACGCGCATGAACACATCATGACCAATATGGAAATGCTGAAACCCGGCGTCATGATCCCGGACCTGACGGCCAATTGCCACCGCTTGGACGATCAATTCCAGAAAGGCAAATACGGCTGCCTCATGCATGGTGTCGGCCTATGTGACGAATGGCCATTGGTCGCCTACCCGGACAAGGCCGTTGCCGGGGCTTTCGATTACGCGCTGGAACCGGGCATGGTGCTGTGTGTCGAAGTTCTGGCCAGCCCCGAGGGCGGGGATTTTTCAATCAAGCTGGAGGATCAGGTTCTGATTACCGAAGACGGGTACGAAAACCTGACGACCTATCCGTTTGATCCGATGCTGATGGGCGTGGCGTGAACACGTCACAAAATGCACGCACCGGCAAACAATAAACACGCTCACGTGAGCAGCATGTCAAAGCCCTTCCCCCGGCCGCATAGGTGCTCCACCTTGCAGTCGAAAGGAGCGACTCCATGCCCACCGAACGCATTACATTCCCCGGTCATTCCGGGGCAGCTTTGGCCGCCCGTCTGGATATGCCAAGTGGTCCGCATCTGGCCACTGCATTGTTTGCGCATTGCTTTACCTGCGGCAAAGACATCGCCGCCGCGCGCCGCATTGCCAGCCGTTTGGCGTCCATGGGCATCGCGGTCATGCGGTTTGACTTTACCGGGCTGGGTCACAGCGACGGGGAGTTTTCCAACACCTCCTTCACCTCGAACGTCGAGGATCTGGTGGCAGCCGGGGCCTATCTGACGGAACGGGGCATGCCACCGGCCTTGCTGATCGGGCATTCTCTGGGCGGGGCGGCGGTGCTGCGCGCGCGGGCGGGCATACCGTCGGTGCAGGCGGTCGCAACGCTGGGCGCGCCATTTGATCCGGGGCATGTCGCGCATAACTTCGCGGATCAGATCGAAAACATCCGCGCCAATGGTCAGGCCGAGGTCACGCTGGCAGGCCGTCCGTTCTGCATCGGGCAGGGCTTTGTCGACGACATCAGTCAGGCCAATCTGGAACCGGCCATCGCCTCGCTCAAGGCTGCGTTGCTGGTGCTGCACGCACCGCTGGATGACACGGTCGACATCGACAACGCGGGCCGCATCTTTGGCGCGGCGAAACATCCCAAAAGCTTTGTGACATTGGACAAAGCCGACCACCTGATTTCACGCGCCGAAGACGCGGAATACGCCGCCGACGTGATCGCAGCCTGGGTCGAACGGTACATCAGCCTGAAGCCGCCTGCCCCGCCCCCAGGCGCACCCGAAGGGATCGTACGCGTGTCCGAGGCAGACCCGACCGGGTTCCTTCAGGACGTGGTCAGCGGGCCGGAGCACCGCACACTGGCGGATGAACCCAAGGCTTATGGCGGGACCGATCTGGGCATGTCGCCTTATGGCTTTGTGTCAGCCGGGTTGGGGGCCTGCACGTCGATGACAGTCCGCATGTACGCAAGGCGCAAAGGCTGGCCGCTGACCCATGTCAGCGTCGAGGTGAGCCACGACAAGGTCCATGCGCAGGACGCCGAAACCGGCGCGACCTCCAAAATCGACGAATTCCGCCGCCGGATTACGCTGGAGGGCAACCTGACGCCCGAGCAACGCGCGCGGCTGCTGGAAATCGCCGACAAATGCCCCGTGCACCGAACCCTGGAACACGGGGCAAAGGTTGTGACCGAACTGGTTTA
Organism: Paracoccaceae bacterium; assembly: GCA_040830545.1. Taxonomy (GTDB): domain Bacteria; phylum Pseudomonadota; class Alphaproteobacteria; order Rhodobacterales; family Rhodobacteraceae; genus HXMU1420-2. Next base: position 22,518 of record JBFOMB010000119.1, read on the forward strand.
GGAGTCGCTCAGAGCGCTGAAACGTTCATAGTGGCCCCGTAGTAGCAAGGCAGGGGGTCAAAAATGCACAGCACAGCATCCAATTTCCTGATCATCATTTCAGATGAACATCGAAAGGATGCGATGGGCTGTGCAGGGCATCCGATTGTCAAAACGCCCAATCTGGACGCACTGGCCGCGCGCGGGACGCGGTTTACCAACGCCTACACGCCCTCGCCCATGTGCGTGCCGACCCGCGCAGCGATTGCCACTGGCGATCACGTTCACAAAACGGGCAACTGGGACAGCGCATCGCCTTATAACGGGTCGGTCCGCAGTTGGATGCGCCATCTGCGCGATCAGGGGATCGAAACGGTTTCAATTGGCAAGCTGCATTTTCGCTCTGTCGAGGATGACAATGGGTTTTCCGAGGAAATCCTGCCAATGCATGTGGTGGGCGGTATCGGTTGGCCTGTCGGATTGTTGCGGGAAAACCCCCCGGCTTATGACGCAGCCGCCGAACTGGCCGCCGACGTGGGTGTCGGCGACAGCAACTACACCGACTATGACCGCGACATCACCGACGCTGCAGAACACTGGCTACACAACAAGGCTGGGTCTGACACGCCTTGGGCTGCATTTGTGTCGCTCGTCAGTCCCCATTATCCGCTGACCTGCCCCGAAGACTTCTATGCCATGTACGACCCTCAACAGGTCGATTTGCCAGTGGGCTGCGAAACCAAACTGCGCCCCGATCATAGCGAGTTGGAGAATATCGCGGCGTTCTTTCACTATGACCAGTACTTCGACGAACAGAAAATGCGCGAGGCCAAGGCAGCCTATTACGGCCTGACCAGCTTCATGGACGATTGCGTCGGGCGGATTTTGGCGGCGCTGGTGGCCAGCGGGCAGGCCGAGAATACTGTGGTCGTTTACGTTTCTGACCACGGAGACATGATGGGGGATCAGGGGTTCTGGACCAAACAGGTGATGTACGAACAATCCGCAGGTGTGCCCATGATCATCGCCGGTCCAGGCGTGCCTGAGAGGCGAGAGGTTCGAACCGGAGCATCGCTGATTGATCTTGCGGCCACAGCAGTTGACGTGACCGGGGTTGAGCATGACGAGATCAGCCGAGCATTACCCGGGATATCCCTGCGTACGCTTGCCAATGCAGAGGATGACTGGGAGCGCACGATCCTCAGCGAATATCATGATGGCGGGTCGACCACCGGCACGTTCATGATCCGCTGGCGGGACTGGAAATACGTGCACTACGTGGGTCACGACTCGCAACTCTTTGACCTCAAATCAGACCCAGACGAGCTGGAAGATCTCGCCGTGCTTCGCCCGAACCATCCCGACACCGTTGCAGCCTTGGCTGAAGGCGAGCGTCGCCTGCGGGAAATCTGCGATCCCGCCGCAGTAAACGCCCGGTGTTTCGCAGATCAGAAGGCAAAGATTGCGGCATTAGGTGGGGAGGAGGCGTGCCTTACGGCGTACCGGTTCAATCACACCCCAACGCCGTCCGAGCAGGCGAAGATGGCCGAAAGCAGGGTTTCTAAACAATAAGTTGGATATGCCCTGAGGCATACCCGTCCTATCCAGCATCCAATCTCTATCGTAGACGCCCCGGGCGAGCAGGCAGCGGTCTGGCAACCGGGGGCCGGTGAATTGGCGGCTTGGCCACTGGCGGTCGCGCGATGGGATGCTCTGGACGCGGCCTGTCCGGGCGCGGCGGCCGGGGATAGCCGTAATAGTAGTCGTTCCAGATCATTGAATCGTAATAGACCCCGGTGCTCACGCTGCCCGTGGCATTCGGATCGCAGGCTGACAAGGAAAAGGCGGCCCCGGTCAGGGACACCACGAGGTAAATGGTTTTGATACTCGCTGTCATCTTGTCAACCCTCACCGCGCCACGCGGAACGAGTCAAAGACCGCGTTCACGTCGTTGACAAAATCAGGGTCCACGTCCGCCTCCATCACCACCAGCGAGATGGCAACGCGCCGCCCCGGCAGGTCGATCAGCACGGCGGTGAAATTCACCCCTCGGCTGCCACGCCGCCCTGTTCCGGCAAACCGTGCTGCTGGTCGCCCACCAACGGTTACTCGTTCCCGCGTCGTGACTTCGGGCTCGGTCACTACGAACCTCCCGATCTCGGACAGATACTCAACCGCCTGATCATAAGTCTGTACCCCATGCGGGGACATGAACCCCATCCAGACCCCGTCTTCAGTCTGTGGCTGCAATCCGATCACTCGGTTGATCAACCGCGCCTCTTCTGACCCAGGGGGTGTCACGCTGCGCTGCCCGCCAGCCCGTACGGTCCAGAAATCCGGCACTGTCAGATGAAACAGCGACCGCCCGTCATCGCGATAGGTGATGGGCATATCGGATAGGGCCATTGACGGCCCCAACGCGCACAGGGCCAGCATGGCGGCCCGTTGCAAAATAGCTGGCATGTGATCCTCCACAGCAGACAAGACAGGTTGGATACTGAACACTTCTCTACCTGGAGGGTGTGTGAAACGGACCGTCAGAACAACCCGGAATATGCAGGGCTCGAGCTGTCGCCCGGGCCCAACAACTCAGCCGCGCGCGTCGCCGACCAGCTTCCACAAGGCCGGCAGCAACAGGGCCGCCAGTGCCAGCTTGATCGCGTCGCCGATCAGGAAGGGTGTCATGCCCCATTGCAGGATGGGCTTGTCCCAGCCCAGCAAAGTGCCCAGCCAGAACAGGCCCGGCACGTAGATCAGCACGTTGCCAATCAGCAACGCCAGCGCCATCCAGACCACAGACCGGTCCCAACCGCGTTGTGCCAGCGCCCCCAGTGCAACAGTGGCCAGCACAAACCCGACCAGATAGCCGCCTGTGGTTCCCGTCATATAGTCCAGCCCGGCCTTTTCAGCCGAGGACCCTGCAAAGACGTCAAAGCCCAACGCGCCGACCAGCATATAACCAAGGATTGTCACCAGACCCAAACGGGGACCATACGCGGCACCAATTCCCAACACGGCGAAGGTGCCCATGGTGATCGGCACGGGCCACATCGGGACCTTGATCTTGGCCGAGATCGCCAACACAGCGATGCCCAATACCACCATCATTGCCTGCTTTGCCAAACGCGCCGTTCCCGGTGTGCCCCCGATGCGATCCGCCAGAACGTCGTTACGGACAGAGATGCTCATTCTTTTCTCCGAATTGTATTTACGCGCCAACTGATGCCGCAGTGCAGAAACAGCTGCAAGCTCAAACAACGGACCAAGCTGCGATCCGCCATATGTACCGCTTTCGGAGAACGATCGAACGGCAACCGGTCAGAGACCCTTGTTCGACCTATAAGTCGTACGCGCTGCATCAGTCAGTGGTGCCGGTTGTACTGTCGCCCGCAGCTTGACCTGTACATGATCCTCGACTTGCGCTTTGGCGGATGGCGTGTTCTCACCCCACACGACCACAACCTCTGTCCCCGGTTCCGCGTATTCGGCATCGATCACACATAGTGACAGGATCGCCCGTTCGTTGGCCGAATAACCGGTCCAACTGGAACGTCCGACCAGCTTGCCGTCAACCTCAACCCGGTCGCAGTGAAACGTGGCATAAAGCGACATAGGCGTATTGAAGAACTTGGCCCCCGGCCCATCACCAAACATCGACGACGCGACGGCCTGACCGGTATCCTCGCCATCCCAGACCAACGTGACCTTCACGCGTTTCTTGTCCTCACCATCAGTGATCATCTGTTCCAGCGCCGCGCGACCGATGAAATCATGGTCGAACCGGATGATCCGACCATAGTCCAGATCGAACGGGGTAAAGTAATAGTCCTTGATGTCGTCAGAATTGTAGCTGCCGCCCAAGGGCATGATCGTTTCATACGCCTTGTCATCCAGCCATTCACGATAGCCCTTCAGACGCGGATCGTCATAAATCGCGGGCACAGGCCGCGGGAGCCAGCCGGACTCCAGTGCGTTGGTCGGATACGCACGTGCGCCGACCTGAACCATCCCATGTTTTTCCCCGGCAGCCAAAAGGGCACCGTGTACGGCGTCGTGATCCTCCCATGGACCCCAAATCTCGAACCCCGGTTCGCCTGCCATCCCGTGACGCAGCCCGCGCACATGTTTGCCGGCAATAGTGAAATGGCACATATGGAAGAACTTGAGCTTTGGCGGCTCTTCCCCCGTCGCGTCCCGCATGATGTCCATCGCGCCGGGACCCTGGATTTGATAGCGGTAGTTCACCGGATCACCTTGACGCACAGCAGAGCTGTCGTCCCGCCAGACTGTCACGTCGTAGCCACCGGTTTCTGCGTGATAGTGCATCCAGTTGATCGAGGGCGGGATCCCCACGGCCTGATATTCGTCGTCATCCAAGTGGAACAGAATGTTGTCGCCAATGACGTATCCGTCGTGGTTCACGCACACGAACTGCTTGGCCATATCGACCGGGAACTTCTCCACGCTGTTGATCGCCAGATCGGAAATCAGCCTCAGCGCGTCCGGCCCCTTGATATTCAGATCGGCCATGTGGTGGCTTTGGTCATAGATCACCGCTGACTTGCGCCATGCCAGTTGCTCGTCACGCCAATTCGTAAACTCCTGCACCACGCGCGGCACTGTTGATGGTGGTGTCGGTGACTCCCACAACAGCTTTACCGCTGATCCGGCTGCACCAATTGCCTCTTCCAGATTCTTTGCCATGGGGTCTCCTCCTGTACCATGGGCGTCGCGACGCCTTGTCTTGTCCCGTTGACAGCAGAAATGATCACAGTATTTTTGTAAAACTTGTTTTACTGGAAAAGAACACAGGAAAAACTTGATTTGCCGCAGATCACCTTCACGCTTCGACAACTCAGCTACTTTGATGCCATTGCAAGCACGGGCAGCCTGACCGCAGCAGCAAAACGCTGCAACATCAGCGCTTCAGCGCTCGCTCTGGCAATCAACGACCTCGAAGAAAGCCTTGGCCTGCAATTGTTTCTGCGACGCAAGGGCAAGGGTGCGACGCTGACACGCGCGGGGCGTCGCATACTTGCCAACGGACGCTCCGTTCTTTCCGAAGCCGAGGTACTGATGGATGTGGCTGGGGATACATCGTCGCGATTCACCAGCGAATTTGCTGTCGGGTGCTACACGACATTGGCCCCATTTCTGGTCCCCAGCGTGCTGACTCATTTTCAAACCAAGTATCCCGAGCTTCTTTTGGACATACAGGAAGGCACGGACGAGGACCTGACCGAATCATTGCTGCAAGGCCAATTGGATGCCGCAATTGTCTATGGCACAGATATCGAGCCAAAGCTGACCTTTGACCCGATTTTCGAGTTTCACCCCCACATGCTGGTTGCGAAAACCCACCCGCTGGCTGCCCGGAAGTCGGTAAATCTGGCTGAATTGGCCGAAGAAACGCAGATCCTTTTTGACGCACCGCCATCGCGCTTGAACACCGAACGGATTTTCGCCGACAAGGGGATGAAACCCCGTATTGAATACACCACGTCCAGCTTTGAATTGGTGCGATGTCTGGTTGCGCGCGGTTTTGGATATGCCATGCTGTTCCAACAACCTCGCATTTCCAAAACCTATGAAGGTAAGGACGTCGCCGTTTTGCAGATAGAAGATGACCTGCCGCCGACCAGCCTCGGGCTTGCCCGCATCGTGGGGGCCCCGAAAACTGCCCGCTACACCGAACTTTTCAACGTGATCGCAGCCCAGACAGGCCGGTTCAACAGGACCGCGCTGTCTGACGCGAGTGGCAGACGCTAGGAGAAAGAAAAGATGACCGAAACGACAACCGTACACGAGGCATTGGCCGACGCGCTGGCCGCACATGAGGTGGATCACCTGTTTGGCCTGATGGGGGACGCGAACCTGTTCATGGTGGAAAGCCTTGTGCGCCGTCATGGAACCACCTTTGTCCCGTTCGCGCACGAAGCGGGGTCTGTACTGGCCGCAGTCGGATATGCCAGCACCTCGGGTCGGATCGGTGTGGTCACGGTCACCCATGGCCCAGCGCTGACCAATTGCGTTACCGCGCTGGTTGAAGGCACCCGCGCACAACAGCCCGTCGTTCTGCTGGTTGGGGATACGCCAGCCACAGCACTCCACAACCCGCAGAACATTGACCAGCGCGAGGTCATCAAGACGACCGGCGCCGGGTTTGTACAATTGAACACGCCTGAAACCGCGACCCAGGATCTGGCAACTGCCTTCTATCGCGCCCGGGTCGAGAAACGCCCGATCGCGCTGAACATGCCATCCGATTTCATGTGGCAAACCACGCGACGGGACACGCCCGTGCGCAAGGTTTTCGATGCGCCTGCAATGGTGCCCGAAGGCGAGGATATGGAACAGGCCATCGGCATGCTGGCATCGGCCCGCCGCCCGCTGATTGTCGCAGGCAATGGCGCGATTGAAGCGCGCGAGGATCTGGTGAAACTGGCCGAGCGGCTGGAGGCCCCGCTGGCCACCACCCTGCAGGCCAAGGATATGTTTGCCGGACACCCCAACAATATCGGCATCTTCGGCACACTCAGCACCGAAGGGGCCTATGACATCATAGGCAAAGCCGATTGCGTCGTCGGCTTTGGCACGCAGATGCATATTTTCAACACCGAAAGCGGTAAGTTGCTGGAAGGCAAGCGCGCCATCCAGATCAACAACGACCCAGACGGGGTCGGGGCCATGTTCCACCCCGACGTGGCGCTGATCGCGGATGCGAAACTGACCGCGCAAAACTTCCTGACCTGGATGGACGAGGCCGAGGTCGCTCCATCTGGTGTTGCCGCGGAAATCGACCCTGGCAAGGTGACGAAACACCCGCCCAGCCCGATGCGCCCGATACAACCCGGTTGTGTCGACTATGTCGCGGCGCTGGATCGGCTGGACGCAATCCTGCCGCAGGACAAGGTTTTGATCTGCGATGGCGGACGTTTCATGACCGAGGTCTGGTGCAGGGTCGGCCTGTCGGACCCGCGCGCCTTTGTCTACAGCACGCGGTTTGGATCCATTGGTCTGGGTCTTTCAATCGGCATCGGAGCGGCGATGGGTCAACAAGACAAGCCTGCCGTTCTGTTTACCGGAGACGGCGGGTTCATGTCCGGCGGGCTGGTCGAATTCAACACCGCTGTGCGCGCTGGCCTGCGTCTGATCGTGATCGTCGCCAATGATGCCGCTTATGGCGCGGAATACATCCAATTCACGGATCGCCAACTGGACCCGGAGATTTCAACCTTCCATTGGCCATCGTTTGTCGACACTGCCAATGCGCTGGGGGGTAAGGGGATGGCAGTTACCAGCCTTGAAGAACTGGAAGAGGTTGGTGCGTTCATCGAAAGCACCGAAGGACCAATCCTGATCGAACTGAAACTTGATCCGTCCGAAATCCCGCGCATGCGTCTCTAGGGCGTGCGTTCGCAACAGATGGGATCAATCCGTGTAGGTCCCGTCGGTCACGTCTCCACCCGCGCCGACGAAGCGCACCTTGTCCCCGCTGGTCAGCAGATCGTAACACGCCCAATCCCCGGCAGGCGGCCATTGGCTGCAATACTGCGCACCCTGCGCCCGCCAGTTGCCCCAACTGTCGCGGCCTGAATTGTAAAGCGTTTTGCCTGAGGCACGGAAATCCTGCCAGGCGCCGCTGTCATATGTTAGCTTGCGACCTTCCAGCGTGGCGCGCACGCCCGCCTCGTCCGGGACCGGCTGCCAGTCTTGCGCCATGACCTGCACAGGCAGGGCAAGCAGCGCCACAACAACTGATGCCTTCATTTGTCCGCGCTGCATTTCTTCGCCCCCATCATTTCAACGTCGCGCGCTTATTGCTCTGCTTGTGCAAGCTGCAAAGACAAACCTTCCTGAAGCGGATCGAAGCCCAAATCCAACCCGACAACCGCATCCTCAAAAATGCGGGTCTTCAAAACTTCTGCGGACGCTTTCGCAAAGGGTGACGACGAAACCTTTCCATCAACAACGATCCTGACCTCCAACCGTTCGGCCCGAAAAGTTTCCAGAATGACAGCAACTGTGCCATCGCCAGCCCGGTATTGCCGAACCAGCTCTCTGCAATTCTGGCCGAGCTTGGCCGCAATGACATCTTCGCCCTCTTCCGTCAGACGATGTCGAACGACATTCGTCGCGACAACTTCAAAATATCCGTTGCTACTGAATCCTGCCGGCAACCCGGTGATCTTGAGCAACTGGGCGAATTCCAGGGCAACACTGGCCGTAACCTTGAACGTGTCATTCGAAATGTAGGGGGTGCTTTCCACATGGTCACGGATGTCGATCAGCGCCTGGGTCTTGCGAAAATCACGCGCGCACATGGCATAGAAATCCACCCGGTCCCGCGTGCGAAAAATGGCGCTGCGCTTTGCTGGACGATTTGCAAAATACAGCCGCCCGACCTGCGGGCCCGTCGCATAGGAAATCGTTTCAACACCGGTGGGGAGGCTCCCGGAAATGCCTTGGCTTTGCGCACTTGTGACACACAACAAAAGCGCGACCAGGGCAAAAAGAAAACGCTTTGCAACCACGGGACATCCTCCTCAACCACACCCGGTCAGACGCTAGCACCAAATCCCTGACCGAGATAGCCCGATCAGTCCCCAGTCACTTGCCAGTACCCGTCGCAGGCGTTAGTCGGATCACGCAAATGACGACGAGGAAATCTGTCCATGATCCCGCGCTACTCCCGCCCCGAAATGACCGCCATCTGGTCGCCCGAAACCAAATTCCGCATCTGGTTCGAGATCGAGGCGCATGCCTGTGACGCCATGGCAGACCTGGGCGTGATCCCCCGCGAAAACGCGCAAGCTGTGTGGAAGGCCAAGGACGTGGAATTCGACGTCGCTCGCATTGACGAGATCGAGGCCGTGACCAAACACGACGTGATCGCCTTTCTGACCCATCTATCGGAAATCGTCGGCAGCGAAGAGGCGCGATTTGTGCATCAGGGAATGACGTCGTCGGACGTGCTGGACACCACGTTCAACATCCAGCTGACCCGCGCCGCCGACATCCTGATCGCTGATCTGGAGGGGTTGCTGGCCGCGCTGAAACGCCGGGCTTTTGAACACAAGGACACGGTACGTATTGGCCGGTCTCATGGCATCCATGCGGAGCCGACCACGATGGGCCTGACCTTTGCCCGGTTCTATGCGGAAATGGATCGCAACCTCAGCCGGATGCGCGACGCGCGTGCGGAAATCGCAACCGGGGCAATTTCTGGGGCTGTTGGGACGTTCGCCAATATCGACCCGGCGGTCGAGGATCACGTCTGCGAACAGCTGGGATTGGTGCCGGAACCGATTTCAACCCAGGTGATCCCGCGCGACCGGCATGCAGCGTTTTTTGCCACGCTGGGCGTGATCGCATCGTCCGTTGAAAACATCGCCACCGAGATCCGTCACATGCAACGGACCGAGGTGCTGGAGGCCGAAGAGTTCTTCTCCGCCGGGCAAAAAGGCTCCAGTGCCATGCCGCACAAGCGCAACCCGGTGCTGACCGAAAACCTGACTGGTCTGGCACGGCTGGTGCGGGGCATGGTCGTGCCCGCGTTGGAAAATGTGGCGTTGTGGCATGAACGTGATATTTCGCATTCTTCCGTCGAACGGAACATCGGGCCCGACGCCACCGTGACGCTGGATTTCGCCCTGTCGCGTCTGACGGGTGTAGTGGATAAACTGGTTGTCTACCCGGATAACATGCTGGCGAACATGAACAAATTCCGCGGGCTGGTGATGTCTCAGCGGGTGTTGCTGGCGCTGACACAGGTCGGGGTCAGCCGAGAGGATGCGTATAAGCTGGTGCAGCGTAACGCGATGAAGGTTTGGGAAGACGGCAAGGATTTCAAAACCGAATTGCTTGCCGACACTGATGTGACCGCAGCGCTCAGCCCGGACGAGATCGAAGAGAAATTCGACCTTGGCTATCACACCAAACATGTCGACACGATCTTTGCCCGCGTTTTTGGGTCCTGACCCCCGCTCATCGCGCCCTTGCGGGGGCTCTTCGCTTTAGCGAGAAAGCCCGCGAGGGCTGCCGAGCGCCGCTTGCCCGAATCCCTGATCCACGCTTTCCTGTGCCCACCTAACCGGGCACAGGGTGTCTTGTGGACGCGCCCGACGCTGCATGGGGCAGCGCGTGAAATCCCTGACATTTTGAGCAAGTGGAGGAGGCCTCGGAATGAAAACGGGAGTCATCGGTCTGGGTGACATGGGCAGCGGGCTGGCCAAGAACCTGATCACAAACGGATTTGAAACCAAAGGGTTGGACCTTAGCGCGGATCGCGTGGCCGCGTTCACGGACATGGGTGGCATCGCCGCCGCAACCCCGGCAGAGGTCGGGCAGGGCACCGACGCTGTATTCGTCATGGTCATGAACGGCGCGCAGGTCGAGGCCGGCCTGTTTGGCGAGGATGGGCTGATGTCCCCGCTTGCCCCCGGCGCATGCGTCCTGCTGACCGCCACCATTAAACCATCCGATGCGCGCGCAATTGGTACGCGGATGGACGGGTCCGGCATCCACCTGATCGACTCGCCGGTATCCGGCGGCTTTCCCGGCGCACAGGGCGGCACGCTCACCATGATGGCCGCAGCGCCGGATAACGTGTTGAGCCGGTTCAAACCCGTCATGGACGCGGTCAGCGCCAATATCCACTGTGTCGGCACCGCGCCGGGCGACGGCCAGACCGTGAAGGCGATTTTGCAATCCCTGTTGGGCGCGATGTTCTCCGCCACGTTCGAGGCAGCCGCCCTCGCCGCCAAGGCGGGGGTGAGCGGGCAGGTGATCTATGACGTTGTGAGCACGTCGTCTGGCGGCTGCGGTATCACGTCAAACGCCCTGCAAAAGATCATCGACCGCCAATTCGAAGGCACCGGCAGCCACATCAACACGATGCACAAGGATCTGACCATCTCCATGGGGCTGGGCGTAGACCTGGGCGTCCCACTCTGGACCGCCGCGGCGGCGATGCAGCTGTTCCACGCAGGGAAAACCAAATACCCGAACGGTGACAATTGGATCTGCACCCGTGTGTTGGAAGAAATCGTCGGCGCGGAACTGCATCGGGAGGGCGCGAGATGAAGCTGGGAGTAATTTGCGACGGGATCAGCCGTGATCTGGCCCATACCGTTGATGTAATGGACGAATTCGGGCTGGAATATGCAGAATTGCAATTCGTCGGAGACACCGAGGTGGGTGATCACACAGCCCAAGATATCCGCGCCATCGATACACTGCTCAGAGACCGGGGAAAGCCGGTGTCCTGCCTCAGCCGTCACATCTTTGCCGGGATGACCAAGGACAACTTGCCCGGTGATGATCTGCACACCACCCACATGGACGCCCTGAAGCGGGTGATCGATATGGCGCATGTGGTGGGTTCGCCTTTGGTGCGGATCATGACACCAAGAAAGGAACAGATCCTTTGGGGCCAGAACGGGGCCGAGAAATGGAACGTGGCACACGGCGCATGGGACGCCATGTTGCCATTGATCGCCCCGGCCTGTGATGTGGCGCGGGATGCAGGCGCGACTCTGGTCGTGGAAACTGGAAATGGCACCATGGTTAATTCCAACTACACCGGGGCCAAACTGATCGACGATCTGGACGCCAAGGATGTGCTGAAGGTGCTATGGGACCCGGCCAACAATTGCTGGTGCCACGAACGTGCCTACCCTGATGGCTATGACGCGGTGCGCGACGGCTATCTGGGTCACATCCATATCAAGGACGTGCAGGTCGATACCCCACGTGCAACGCTGGAAGTAAGGCGCATGGGCGAAGGTCAACTGGCGGATCAGTTTCAGCCCATGGCCGACGCCCTGCGCGCCGATGGCTATGACGGCGTGATCAGCTTCGAAAGCGTCTACCATCCCGGTGACGGAGATTTCGAGGCCGGGTTCCGCCGGTGCATCGACCGGTTCAAGGCGATCTTCGGCACCTGACATCACTCTTGCAACGCGGATCACGCTGGCTAACCTGCTGACATCCCTGAACAAGGACGCGGCGATGTTACGAGTTTGCCTGATCCTGGCGATAACACTGTTCTGCGTGGGCCATGCGGCCCGCGCCACCACGTTGCCTGACGCCACCTTGATGGACGAGGCGTTTCAGGCCGCGCAATGGGCGCATCTGTCCTCTGCCGGGGCCGCCGTCCAACAGACAGCCGCGCGACGGGCGGCAGGTGATGACGCGCTGGCCACGCTGTTGCAACAGCGACAGATTGTGCTGGACCGCATCGCCCGTGCGGAAACCCAATTGGCTACGCTCGGCGGGACCGAAGCTGGGGGTGACCTGTCAAAGGCTGCGGAACTGGGCGGCGAGATTCAGGCCGCGCAATCCGACCTGGACCTGCTGGACGCCAGACTGGCGCAGGACCATCCCGAATACCGCCAGTTGCTACAGCCCGAGGCGCTGAGGATCGCAGATGTGCAGGCGTCGCTGGGCGCGGACGAAGGGCTCATCTTCATCTTCACCGGCAAATGGCAAACCCATGTCTGGGCGATCACCCCTGACCGGGCCGCGTGGCACCGGATCGACCTGGCACAGGTGAATATCGAAAGCTCGGTTACCGAAATCCGAAATTCGCTGATCCAGGCCAACACCTTGCGCGCCGCCGCCGCGCTGGACGATGCCCCGGACGAAGGCGTGCCATATGCCGCCACAGACGCGATGGTGCTGTATTTCGAAATCCTCGGGCCGTTGGAACCCTATCTGGAGGATGTGAAACACCTCTATTCCGTGGTCGATGGCCCGCTCAGCGGCCTGCCCTTGTCGTTGCTGATCACCGACTGGCTGGAAAACGCGCAGAACCTCAGCCTGCCGGAGGACTATCGCCGCGTGAACTGGATGTTTCAGCGTTATACCCTGACCACACTGCCATCCGTGGAAAGTCTCATCTTGGTGAAGGACGCGGCTGGAACCGAAACGGATACGCAAAACCAAAGCTTCCTTGGCATCGGTGACCCGGATTTTGCCGGATCACTCAGCACCCCATCTGACGGCACCTTCTTTCGCGGAACAACCGCGGACCTGGAAAGCCTGCGCGCGTTGGCCCCGCTGCCCGGTACCCGGCGCGAGTTGATCAAACTCGCGCGTCTATTCAATGCAGACGACGACGCCATTCTGCTGGGCACTGATGCCACTGAAACCGCCCTGCGCAACATGCCGCTGGATCAGGCCAGCGTGATCGCCTTTGCCACCCACGGGCTGTTGTCGGGCGAACTGCGTGGACTGGCGGAACCGGCGCTGGCACTGACACCTCCGGCCGAGATCAGTGCAACCGATGACGGGCTGTTGACCGCATCCGAAATCACGTCGCTGCAACTGAATGCCGACTGGGTGGTCTTGTCCGCCTGCAACACCGCTGGCAGCGACGGCACCCCAGATGCTGAGGGTTTGTCGGGCCTTGCCCGCGCATTCCTGTTCGCGGGGGCCCGTACGCTGATGGTGTCACACTGGCCGGTGCGGGACGACGCGGCAGAGCAGCTCACAACCTCCACCTTTGATGCGCTGAACAGCGGCACTGCCCGTCGCAAATCCGAGGCCCTCCAAAGCGCGATGCAAACCATGTTGATGGATGAAAGCCAGCCCGACCTGTCCCATCCTGCCGCCTGGGCGCCCTTCGTTTTGGTCGGACATGGGGGCTGACATGCTGCGCAACATGTTGATCGTACTGATGCTTCTGTCCCCACTGCCCGCCAAGGCGCAGGAAAGCGCCGCGCTGGACGACGCGATGGCAGGACTAGACCAGCTGTTCCAACAAGGCGGCACTCCGGACGAGATTTTCCTGTACCTGCGCGATGTGATCCGCACCTCCCGTGTGCTAGGGCGGGCGGAACCGGATTACGCGATTTTCTACGCCATGCTGGCCGATGACATCCGCAATCGGCAAAACAATCCTGTCTATGCCCTCCAAATCGCCGAAGAGGGGCTGGAGCTGATTGCCGGTGACCCGAACCAGGCTGATTTTGCGACAATCCTGAAGGTAAGCCGATCCTACGCTTTGGCCGATATGGGGCGATTGGACGAGGCATTCGCACAGGCGCAACTGATCCTGCCTGCCTACGCGCAGTATTTCGATCAGGCCACGGTTGACGACTATGCCAAGGACGCTGCGCGCTGGGGCGAAGGGCAGCTTTCGGACTTCAACACGTCAGTCACCGATCTGGCCCGCAAAACGCTGGCGCGCGCAAATGACCAGATGGAGGCGCGCGCGTTTGGCCGTGCTCTGACGCTGGCCAGCGCGGCGCTGGTTCCAATGACCGCCCAACTGCCCGAAGGTGACGTGCGCGGCGTGAATGCCACGGCAGAGATGATGATCGCCCGCGCGTTGGGGGCCTTGGGCCGTCATGGTCAGGCCGGAAACGCCTGGTTGCGCGCGCTGGGATACATGACCGAAACGCCTTGGACCCTGACCGATCCACCCGTGTGGTGGGGGCAGGGGCTGGGCAGTGAGGACCTGCGCCAAACCGCCTTTGACATCTTCGAAGGGCTGGCCGGCACCGCCGGGATCATGGGGCTGGCGGACATCGAACGCGCCGCCTTGGCCCAGGCGGCAGAGCTGGCCGCGACACCGCGTGCGCGCTATTCCGTTCTGCTGCGTCGTGCGCGGTTGGCGCTGGCGGACAAGGACCCGGCGGCAGGTTTGGCCCTGCTGCGTGAATCCCGCGATACCGCGATTGAAGCTGGCAATGATCTGGACCGACGCGTGGCCGAATTCTACATCGCCTTGACCGAGGCCCGTCAGGCCGAAACCGACACCGGCACAATCCCCCCCACCGCCATCATCGAAACGGCAGAGGCCGCGCTGGCCGCGTACCGCACCAACCTGATCGCGGAGGAGGACTTCATCTACACCAGCGCCGCCACGTTGTTGGTGAGGTCCGAGGATACATCGACGGCCTTGGACTATGCCCGCCGCGCGCTCAAAACCCTGCAGGCACGGATCGAAACCCGGCAGGACAGCGGATTTGGCAAGACGCAGGCCCGTAGGGACGCCCGGTCGCAGGTCGAGTTGTTTTTGCAGGCTGCACACCTGGCTGCATCACAGCAATCGGATGAACGGCTGATCGTATCCGACTGCCCCGATCCACGCGCGTTTGTGGGGTGCACGGTAGTAAAGCCCTGATAGCCAACAAAAACACCCCAGGCATAACCCCGGGGCGCTGTTTTGAATTGGCTCGGCAGAGATCAGTTCGTCAGCAAGTAATAGCTGTTGCGGATGCGGCCCTGATTGACCACGGCCACGTAGAAATAGCCATCCCAGGCCGGTGTGAACGAACAATAGATCTTGTCCGAATAGCTGCGGTCGATGCAGATCGTATTGCCATTGGCATCCGTGATCAGCACGTCCAGATCCGCATCGCCGTCACCCAAAACGGCAACCTCGGCCAACAGCCCGCCGTAGAACGGGCTTTCAAACACGTCGGTCCGACCAGCACGCAGGCGGGACAGCGGGCGGGGGGCGCC
>JBFOMB010000120.1:0-46850 GCA_040830545.1 Paracoccaceae bacterium
AAGAGGGCGGGAACGTCATCCTGCTCGACGAACCGACCAACGATCTGGACGTGGAAAACCTGCGCGCACTGGAAGACGCCTTGGTGGACTTTGCGGGCTGCGCGGTGGTGATAAGCCACGACCGTTTCTTCCTCGACCGGATCTGCACGCATATCCTGGCCTTGGAAGGAGACGCGCATGTGGAGTGGTTCGAAGGCAACTTCGAGGACTACGAAGAAGACAAGAAGCGGCGCTTGGGACCGGATGCGCTGGAGCCGAAGCGATTGAAGTACAAGAAGTTTTCGCGCTGAGATAATGGATCGCCGCGCGTCGCTGGGCCGCGGCGCGGCGATCCAACTTTTGTTTTGGCCACTTAATGCCTGCAAAGTCCGTACAACTTCACTGACCGGCAAATCGGTTGGCCAAATCGCCGTGCCGGGGGGCGGCACAGCGATGCGCGGCGGGGCGTTCGCCCCTTGATTCCGCGCAAAATGAAGAAACTTCGCGGTGCTTACTCAGTCGACGACCCATCCTGTTGCCAAGCTGCCGAGGTGGTCGGGCGACCCGCCGATTACTAGCCAAAAGATTCACCTCCCCACAACCAATGCGTGACACCCCCCGGCACAATCGCCATGATAGCGCTAAAAGATTCCCGGGAGACAATTTCATGCATGATGGCCCCAGCGCCGGTGATACACCACGGCGCCCCGATACTCAGTTCACCGGCCCGGACCTGTGCGCGCTGACCGCGCGCGAGGTGATCGGGCAGTTGCGCCGGGGCGAGGTTTCGCCCGCCGCGCTGATTGACGCGGCAGAGGCACGGTCGGGGCAAGTCGGGGCGCAGATCAATGCGATGCCAACCACCTGTTTTGGCCGGGCGCGGGAACGGATGGAGGGGTTGCCACACCTCGCCGCGACGGGCGAAACGCATCCAGGCTGGATGGCGGGCCTGCCGATTGCGATCAAGGACCTGAACCTGGTCGAAGGTGTGCGCACAACCTTTGGCAACCCGGCTTTGGCAAACTTCGTTCCGACGGAAACCGACCCGCTGATCGAACGGCTGGAAGAACGCGGCGCGCTGGTGGTCGGGAAAACGAACACGCCGGAATTTGGCGCAGGCGGGAACTCCACCAACCCGGTGCTGGGGGCCACGTGCAACCCGTGGGACACGCGGATGAACGCAGGCGGCTCGTCGGGCGGGGCGGCGGCGTCGCTGGCGGCAGGTGAGGTGTGGTTGGCACAGGGGTCGGACCTAATGGGGTCTTTGCGCACGCCTGCGGCCCATTGCAGCGTGGTCAGCCTGCGCCCTTCGCCCGGTCGGGCCGGGGGCGGCCCTGCCAGCACGGCGTTTTTGCCGGAGGCGGTGCAAGGTCCGATGGCGCGCGACGTTCTGGACTGTGCGCTGTTTCTGGATGCGATGTGCGGCTATGACCCGCGCATGCCGTTGTCGATGGACGAACCGGCAGAGCCATTTCAGGACCTCGCCACCCGAGCGCCCCGCGCCCCGCGTATTGCGTTTACCGAAGATCAGAACGGGTTTTCCCCAGTGGAGGCCGATGTTCGGGCGACTTTGCGCACAGCCATGCATGCCACCGCACTGGCCGGGGCTGAGGTCGAGGATGTCTGCCCCGACCTGCCGGGTGTGAATGAAACCTATTTGGCCTTACGCGGCCTGCACTACGGTGCAGTTGTGGGTGGATTGCCTGCCGAGGTGCAGGCAACCTTTGGCGAGCGACTGAAATCCAACCTGGAGTATGGACAGACACAAAGCCTCGACGCGCTCTACGTCGCCATGCGCCAACGCACGGTTCTGTACGAAATCATGCGTAAATTCCTGCAGGGTTATGACGTGCTGGCGCTGCCCGTGGTTGGCATCGCCCCAGCCCCGGTCGAACAGGAATACCCCACCACGGTCGACGGGGTCGAAATCGGCACCTATGAAACCTGGCTGCGGTTTTCGTTCCTGTCGGTGGTGACCCTGTTGCCGTCCATGTCGATCCCTGCAGGCTTCACGCCTGCGGGTCTGCCCGTTGGCCTGCAACTGATCGGCCCACCGCGTGGTGAGGCCACGTTGCTGCAAGCCGCGCTGTTCATCGAAAGAGCATTGGGGCTGTCTGCCGCGCCGATTGATCCCATCGTTCGCCATTGATGAGCGGACAAATCGAGCGGGTCGAGCTGAGCGATGGTGAAAGCTCGGTCCGTCTGCTGTCGATTGGCTGCGTGACGCAGGACTGGCAGGTGCCGCATGAAGGCGCATTTGTGCCCGCTGTGCTGGGCTATGACGATCCCGAATCCTACCGGGCCAATCCGGCCTATCTGGGGGCCATCGTGGGTCGCGTGGCGAACCGGATCGCAAACGCGCGGTTCGAGTTGGACGGGCAGGTCTATCAGTTGGACGCCAATGAAGGCCCACATCACTTGCACGGCGGGCCGGGGGCGTTGAGCCATCGGTTCTGGCAGGTGGAGCGCGATGGGTCGCGCGCTGCTCGGTTCACTTTGCATTCTACTCATGGCGATGGTGGCTATCCGGGTGCGGTGGATTTCGCGGTCACCATCAGCCTGAGCGGGAACAGCCTGACCTATGACATGCGCGCCACACCCGACCGCCCGACGCCAATCAATCTGGCGCAACACAACTACTATGCGCTGACCGGCGGGCCGATCCATGACCAACACTTACGACTGTCCGCAGCAACCTACACGCCAACCGGTCCAGATATGATCCCGAGCGGTGAGGTTGCCGGGGTCGAGGGCACCGCGATGGATTTCCGCACGTCCCGAGCGCTGCGCGATTCGATCACCCGCGGTGGGCTGGATCACAACTATGTCCTTGCCCCGACGGATGGGCCGGTTGCCACGCTGGATGCAGGCCTGTCGCTGGAGGTGCAAACCGACCAACCGGGGCTACAGGTCTATTCCGCCACGCATCTGCCGGACCACGCCACGCCCCTGCCCGGGCAAACGCACGCACCGTTCCATGCGCTGTGTCTGGAACCGCAGGGCTATCCGAATGCCCTGAACACCCCCGGCTTTCCGTCGATCATTGCCACACCAGACCAACCTTACCAGCAAAAAACCACGATCCGGGTGTTTTCGCGCAACGGGGCTTGATCCCCGGAACCGGGACAAGGATACCCGCACAAAACAACGGAGCGAACAACGTGTTTCTGGTGGCAGACATTGGCGGAACCAACACGCGACTGGCTTTGGCCGACGGCACCGCGCCATTGCCGGACACGATCCGCAGCTACCTGAACGATGACTTTGACGGGTTTGACGGGGCGCTGAGCGCGTTTCTGTCCGAGATGGATCACCCGGATGTCACAGCGATCTGCGTCGCCATTGCCGGGCCAGTTCAGGGCGAACATGGCACGCTGACCAACCGCGATTGGGGCGTCCACACCGGCCAGCTGCGACACTTGTCCGGCGCGGGTACGGCCGTTTTGATGAACGACCTGGCCGCATTGGGTTATGCGATCCCGCATTTGGGCAATGATCAGGTCGAAACCTTGCGGGACGCCCAACCCGGCGCGCGCCGGAACGGGCAGAGCTTTGTTCTGGGGCTGGGGACGGGCGTGAACCTGGCAGTTTCCATGTCCATTGGGAAGGGCACCTACCGCGTGCTGGAGGCCGAGGCGGGTCACGCCGGTCTGCCTGCGGGCATCATGGACAGGCTGATCGACGCGATTGGGGCGCAAGCTGCGACGCAGTTCCCCTCGGTCGAGGAATTGTTTGCCGGTCGCGGGTTATCGGCGCTCCATGCCTCTCTGACCGGAGGTCCTGTTGTGCCCGGCCGCGACATTATCGACGGTAAGGATGAAACATCACAACGGGCGGTGTCGCTGTTTGCCTCGCTGGCGGGGGACATGCTGCGCGATCTGATCCTGCTCTACCTGCCTCTGGATGGGATTTACCTGAACGGCGGCGTATTCCGGGGGGTGTTGTCCGCAGGCAAAACCCCGTTTCTGGAGGCCCTGGCGGCCCCACACATGCTAAGCGAGATCATTGACGCTCCCAGCATCCGTCTGATCACCGACGACGCCGCCGCCTTACGCGGCTGTGCGGCGCGGTTGGCGCAGGAGGTGTGAGGGCGGGTATTTGGCGTTTTGCCAGACAACCGTTGCAACAAACACGGCGCATCACCTCAAACGCCACCCCAGCCCCGGACTTGATCCGGGGCCTCGGACCTACATTTAGGCCCCGACCATCCCGACGATCTCGTAAGTTTTCTTCAGGATCGGCGCAGTGATCGCGCGCGCCTGCTCCGCGCCATGCGCAAGGATGCGGTCTATCTCGGCCGGGTCGGCCATCAGGCGGGACATTTCCGAGGAGATCGGCGCCATCCGCTCAACCGCCAACTCAGCGAGCGCCGGTTTGAAGGCCGAAAACTGCTGCCCGCCAAACTCGGCCACCACCGCGTCCGGCGTCATGTCAGCGAGCGCGGCATAGATGTTCACCAGATTGCGCGCCTCGGGCCGTTCGGCCAGACCGTCCAGTTCCGACGGCAGCGGTTCGGGATCGGTCCGCGCCTTGCGGATTTTGGCGGCAATGGCGTCCGCATCATCGGTCATGTTGATCCGGCTCATATCCGAGGGGTCGGATTTCGACATTTTCTTGGACCCGTCGCGCAAGGACATGACGCGGGTTGCCGCGCCTTCGATCACCGGTTCAGTCAGTGGGAAGAAATCGACGCCGTAATCATGGTTGAACTTGATCGCGATGTCGCGGGTCAGTTCCAGATGCTGTTTCTGGTCCTCCCCAACAGGCACGTGGGTCGCGTGATAGATCAGAATGTCCGCCGCCATCAGCGCTGGGTACGCAAACAGCCCCAGCGACACGTTCTGGGTGTTTTTACCCGCCTTGTCCTTGAACTGCGTCATGCGCTGCATCCAACCCATGCGCGCCACACAGTTGAAGATCCACGCCAGCTGCGCATGTTCCGGCACTTGGCTTTGATTGAACAGGATCGACTGCTGCGGATCGATGCCCGAGGCGATGAACCCAGCGCACAGCTCGCGGGTGTTTTTGACCAGCGTGTCGGGCTCGATCAGCTTGGCCGTGATCGCATGCAGGTCAACCATGCAGTAGACGGTTTCGAACTCTTCACCCTGCATGTCGACAAAGCGTTTGATCGCGCCCAGATAGTTGCCCAGCGTCAGCCCTCCGGACGGCTGAATGCCGGAAAACACGCGCGGCGTGAATTGGGTCTCGGACATATGTGCACTCCCGGCTGGCAAAACTCGCGTGCGTCGCTTACCCACGGGGGGAAACGCCGTCAAGAAGCCCCGGAGGACCCAGAGATGAGCGACGATCACAATCCACCTGCGGTGAACCCGCTGCCGCCTGCGGTCGCAGCGCTGTTTCTGGTCCTGCTTGGGGTGGAAATCGTGTTTCTGCTGGCCAGTCGCGGGATGATTGGCGGGCCGGAGGGGATTGGCTGGCGCAATGCGGCGATCCAGACCTATTCGTTTTCAGGCAGCGTGTTCGACTGGATGCTGGAGACCGGGCGTTGGCCGATGGAGCATGTGATCCGCTTTTTCTCTTACCCGTTCATTCACGCGACGTTTACCCATGCGCTGTTTGCCGGGGTGATCCTGCTAGCCATGGGAAAGATGGTGGCGGAGCTTTTCGGGCAGGTGGCGTTTGTCGTGATCTTTGTGGTGTCGGGCGCGGTTGGGGCGTTTGTCTACGGCCTGCTGCTCAATGATCCGATCTGGCTGACCGGGGCGTTTCCGCCGGTTTACGGGTTGATTGGCGGGTTCACCTATATTCTGTGGCGTCGCCTGTCGGCGGTCGGGGAAAACCAGGCGCGGGCGTTCACGCTGATCACCTTTTTGATGGGGTTCCAACTGTTGTTCGGGCTGCTGTTTGGTACGGACAACACATGGGTTGCGGACCTCAGCGGGTTTGCCACCGGATTCGCGTTGAGCCTTGTACTGGCACCGGGAGGCTGGGCAGACCTGATGGGGCGTATCCGCAGACGGTGACAAGGCCTTTCGAAAGGCCTTAGGAACGCGATTTCCAAATCGCACGACAAGCGCCTTGGAAGGCGCTTGATCAAGCCGTTTCGTAACGGCTTGGGCCCGTTACGTATTAGAAGAACGCCGCGTGGCCTGCCGGAATTCGGACAGGCGGAATGCGCCTAGAACCTGACCTGCACCGAAATAGGTGACGATGCCGATGCCGACCAACACCGCCAGAGCCACATAACGCCAACCACCGGTGTTCAGAAGCGGCCCCAAGGCCAGGGCACATAACCACAACACGCCCCCCATTACCGCTGCCGCCAGACAGATACGCCAAATGCGCGTGCGGAACCGGTCATCAAACCGTGCGACCTCTCCCATCGGGCGGCTGCCGCGTGCCAACAGCCAGACCATGACCCAGGCCGCCAGACTGGTCCCGATGGCCGCTCCGGCAAAGCCTATGACCACTGCCAGCCCCACTGCCGCGACGGCGTTCACCACCATGGCGACCAGCGCGAAACGGAACGGTGTGCGTGTGTCCGAGCGCGCAAAGTAGAGTGGTTGCAGGACTTTCTGCAAAACAAAGGCAGGCAGGCCCAGCCCGTAGATCGACAGCGCCACAGCGGTGGCCGCAGCGTCGTCCGGTCCAAACGCGCCACGTTCAAACAGGACGGAGATCAACGGCAAAGGGATCACGACCAATGCCACAGCTGCCGGAATGGTCAACGCCAGTGACACCTCCCCCGCGCGGCTGAACGCGTTGCGCGCGCCGGTCTCGTCCCTGGCGCTCAACCGCCGCGACAGGTCGGGCAGCAACACGATGCCGATAGCAATGCCCACCACACCCAGCGGCAGTTGATACAGACGGTCCGCATAGCTGAGCCACGCAATCGCGCCGTCGAAGAAGCTGGCCACCTGACGCCCGACCAGCAGGTTGATCTGCACCACGCCACCGGCCAGCATCGCTGGGAACGCAATTGCCAACAACTTGCGCATGTCCGGTGTCAGGCGGGGCCGTTTTGGCCGAATGATAAACCCGGCCTTTTCCGCTGCGATCCAGACCAGCGCCAGTTGCGCGATCCCCGCCACAGGCACACCCCAGACTAGAATCTTCCCTTGAAGCTCTGCCGCGTCGGGTCCAGCCACACGCGCACCAATCAGCAGGGCAGAGACCAGAATGATGTTCAGCAACACCGGCGCAGCGGCGGCGGCGGCGAACCGTCCAGCCGCATTCAGGACACCGGAAAACAGCGCGGCGAGCGAAATGAACAGGATATAGGGAAAGGCAATTCGCCCATAGTCCACGGCCAGTCCAAACCGGTCATCTGCCGCAAACCCGCCCGCCATGGCCAGCACCAGCCAGGGCATGATCAGTTGGGCCAACAGTGTGAACAGAATCAGCAGGCTTGCCAGACCGGCAAAGGCATCGCGGGCGAAGCCCTGAGGATCATCGCCGCTTTCCAGCTTTTTCGAGAACAGCGGCACAAAGGCCGTGTTGAACGCCCCTTCGGCAAAAAAGCGGCGGAACATGTTGGGCAGGGAAAAGGCGATCAGAAATGCCTCGGCCACTGGACCCGCGCCCAGGAACCCGGCGATCAGGATGTCGCGCGCGAATCCCAACACTCGGCTGAGCAGGGTCCACATGCCAACGGTCAGGAATCCGGAAAGAAGGCGGATGGGTTTCATATTGCTGCCTGCGGGGCCCGGTCTGGTTTTTCTTCGGACAGTGCATGGGCCGAGTTACCCCGCAAGGCTACCGGCTTTTTGCCGCACGCGAAAGGCCGGACACCTCTCCACCCGGGACCGTGCATTTCGGACTTTGACTAATGTTATGTTATAACATATCTTCATGCTTCGAATGCAGCGCCTGATCACGTGCAGGTTTCCCTGCATGGCCAGATCACTGGCGCACCACATCACCGATTGAGGAGTAGCAATCCATGACAGATAGCCGCCTGCCGGTAACCGTGCTTTCGGGCTTCCTAGGGGCCGGGAAAACGACCCTGCTGAACCGTGTCTTGAACAACCGCGAAGGCCGCCGGGTCGCGGTCATCGTGAACGACATGTCCGAGGTGAACATCGACGCCGACCTTGTGCGCGAGAACACCGAACTGAGCCGGACGGATGAAACGCTGGTCGAAATGTCGAATGGCTGCATTTGCTGCACCCTGCGTGATGACCTGCTGGACGAGGTGCGGCGCCTGGCCGGTGAGGGACGGTTTGACTACCTGCTGATCGAATCCACCGGCATTTCGGAACCCCTGCCCGTCGCTGCGACGTTTGATTTCCGTGATGAGTATGGTCAAAGCCTGTCGGATGTTGCGCGGCTCGACACCATGGTGACGGTGGTGGATGCAGTGAATTTGCTGAACGACTTCTCCTCCCACGATTTTCTCAGCGACCGAGGCGAAACGCTGGGCGAAGGAGACGAGCGTACGCTGGTGCATCTGCTGACGGATCAGATCGAGTTTGCGGATGTGGTGATCCTGAACAAGGTCGGTGACGCGGGCGCGCAAAAGGTCGATGCGGCGCGCAAGATCATTCGTGCATTGAACGCGGATGCAGAGATCATTGAGACCGATCATTCGGCTGTTGCGGCGGAAAAGATTCTGGACACCGGCCTGTTCGAGTTTGAGCAGGCGCATGAACACCCGATGTGGGCCAAGGAGCTCTATGGCTTTGCCGACCATGTGCCCGAGACCGAGGAATATGGCGTCACATCCTATGTCTATCGCGCGCGCCTGCCCTTTGTGCCTGAACGGGTTCTGGAGGTTCTGAACGGTGAATTGCCGGGCGTGATCCGCGCCAAGGGGCATTTCTGGATAACAACCCGCCCGGATTGGGTGGCCGAGTTTTCGCTGGCCGGGGCGCTCTCCAGCGTCAAACCGCTGGGCACGTGGTGGGCGTCAGTCCCTGAGAATCGTCGTCCGACCCATGACAGCGCGCGGGCCTATATGGAGGCGCATTGGCAGGAACCCTGGGGAGACCGGCGGCAGGAGATTGTGTTCATCGGGTCTGGGATCGATTGGCCCGCGTTGCGGGCACGGTTGGACAAATGCCTGGTGCCTGCGGTCGCGGCCAATGGACTGGAGTCGCTGCCGGATTACCCCGACCCGTTCCCGATCTGGCGACGTGTGGAGGATGCAGCGTGACGCTGGTCCGCGAAACTGTGGCGAATGCAGCGGTGGGTGTTGGCGTCGCAGACACGGCTGAGGGGTTGAACGCGTTCCTGAGGCCGGGATGTGCGGCAGCGATCTGGCGAAAGGAGATGCCGTCGGACGTGGAACGCTGGCTGGGCAAGCTCGACCCGGATCGCCTGCCCCGTGGTCGCATCCTGTTGCCGCCGGACTCTGCTGCAGCGACGGTCGCGCAACTGTGCGACATCGCGCGGATGCCGGAGGGGCCCGAACGGACGTGGTTGCAATCTGACATCGTTGACATGGTCGACATGTTCACAACGCTTCTGCCAGTCAAGATGCTGCGCCTGCGGTTGGATGTGGTGACAACAAATGCGTGCCGCAAGTTCCACATAGACGCAGTGAACGCGCGGCTGGTCTGCACATATCGCGGCACTGGCACGCAATATGGCGTCTCGCGCGATGGGGCCGATCCCGCGCACGTGTTTACCGTGCCAACGGGATCGCCGATCCTTTTGCGCGGAACGCTC
Source organism: Paracoccaceae bacterium (assembly GCA_040830545.1). Classification (GTDB taxonomy): domain Bacteria; phylum Pseudomonadota; class Alphaproteobacteria; order Rhodobacterales; family Rhodobacteraceae; genus HXMU1420-2. Next base: position 9,613 of record JBFOMB010000120.1, read on the forward strand.
TGGCCGACACAGCCTGCGTCCGGGCTGCTGCACCGCTCTCCGCCAATTGAGGGAACAGGGGAAACGCGGCTGGTGCTGGTGCTGGATCCGATTTTCGATCCGGGGGAGGGTGTAGAGGCCACGCTTGCGAAGCGGGTGCCAAAACGGTTGCACTAGGGTTGTTGTCAAAACCCTAGAAGCTGCCCTCAGGCGACTTGATCGGCAAAATCGAAAAGCCGCGGCATCGTCGGGCCGAGGCCGGGCGATCCAAGAGCAGTGGCTAATGCTTGATCTGTCCAAGTGTCAGTGCCGGGCCAGCGAGCGGAGGCATTGTGGCAGCGGTATCGCCAAGCCGTGGGATCGGCCCTGCGATGGCGCGGCGCCCTACAGGCTTGATTCCGCGCCTTTAGCCCTCGGCCGTGCACCCGTTGGTGGGTTCACACCCACCCTACATCAACGGCAAACGGCGCTTAGGCCCCTGCCCTCTCTGCCCCGGCCGCAATCGCCTTGCGCAGCTTCTTTTCCAGCCCGCGTTGCTTGCTTTCGGAGTAGTATTTCAGACCGAACATGTCCTTTACATAGAACGTGTCGACCACCTGCTCGCCATATGTCGCGATCACCGCGTTGGCGACGTTCACGTGAGCGTCTGACAGCGTCCGCGCCAGATCATAGAGCAGGCCGGGCCGGTCGCGCGTATCCACCTCGATGATCGTGTAGATGTCCGACCCGTCATTGTCGAAAGTGATGTGGGTGGGCACGCGGAACGCCTTTTCCCGCTTCTTGACCTTGTCGCGATCTTTCAACGCATCGCGCGCCACCACGTCACCGGACAGCGTCCGTTCGATCATCTTCTGCAAGCGCGGCAAGCGGCTCGCCTCGTACGGGTGACCCTCCGCATCCTGTATCCAGAACGCGTCCGTGACAAAGCCGTCCCGCGTTGTGAAGCTGCGCGCATCCACCACATTCGCCCCGACCAGCGCCAGAGCCCCGGTCAGGCGCGCGAAAATCCCCGGATGGTCCGCCATTGCGAAACACACACGTGTCGCGTCGCGGTCGGTGTCTGGGTACAGGTCAGTGCGAATTTCGCTGTCGGAAATGTCGCGTAGCAGGTTGGCAAACACCACATGGGCCGTCACATGCAGACCCTGCCAATAGGGCGGGTAGTGGCGTTCCAGTTCAGCCACCAACTCGGTATTCGACCAGTCCGGCAGCTTTTCACGCAGAGCTTTCTGTGCCTCGTCACCCCGATTGGACCGCGTCAACGCCTCCATCCCGTCTTCCAGCGCGCGACGGGTCTGGCGGTAGAGCGCGCGGATCAGTACGGCCTTCCAATTGTTCCAGGTGTCCGGCCCAACGCCGCGAATGTCACAGACCGTCAGCACGGTCAGAAGGTCCAGCCGCCTGACCGTCTGCACCGCCTTGGCGAAATCGCGCACGGTCCGGGGGTCGGCAATGTCCCGTTTCTGCGCTGTGTCCGACATCAACAGGTGATACCGGATCAGCCACTCCACGGTTTCACAATCGTCTTCGTTCAGACCCAGACGCGGCGCGACCTTGCGCGAAATCCGCGCGCCAAGGATCGAATGATCCTCGGCGCGGCCCTTACCAATGTCATGCACCCGCGGGCCGATATACACCCCCCGCCGATCCACCCCTTCTGAGAGGATACCCGAGGCCACCGGCAGATCCTCGACCAGGTCACCCTTTTCAATCATGGCAAGTTGCGCGATGCATTGGATCGTATGCTCGTCCACCGTGTAGGAATGATACATGTTGAATTGCATCATCGCGACGATGGGTTCGAATTCCGGGATGAAGGCTGACAGCACACCCAATTCGTTCATCCGGCGCAAGGCACGTTCCGGATTGCCGTGTTTCAACAGCAGGTCCAGAAACAGTTTCCGCGCCTTGGGATCGTTGCGCATGTCGTCATCGATCAGGTGCAGGTTGGCCGTGACCAGCCGCATCGCATCCGGGTGGATCAACATGCCTGTGCGCAGGCCTTCCTCGAAGATGCGCAACAAGTTCAGCTTGTCCGACAGGAAGACGTCCGGGTCGTCCACATCCAGACGGTTGTGTTCCACGCGATAGCCCGCTGCCACGCGCAATCGCTTGCGCAACAGCCGCTGAAACAAAGGCGCGCGTTTGACATGCATCGCCTCCAGCTTGGTCAGCAGGATACGCGTCAGTTCACCAACCGAAGTCGCGTGGCGGAAGTAGTCCTGCATGAAGATTTCCACCGCCCGCCGGCCCGAGCGGTCGGTGTACCCCATGCGATCCGCGACCTCGACCTGCAGGTCGAAGGACAGTTGTTCCGTCGCCCGATTGGTCAGCAGATGTAGATGTGCGCGCACAGCCCACAGGAAGGACTGCGCCTGTTCGAACAGGGTGTACTCCTCCGGCAGGAACATACCACGCGTGACCAGCTCTTCCGGGTCGTCCACACGGTGCGCGTATTTGGCGATCCAGAATAGGGATTGCAGGTCGCGCAAGCCCCCCTTGCCCTCTTTCACGTTGGGTTCGACCATATAACGTTGGCCGAACTTGCCATGCCGCTTTTCGCGTTCTTCCAGTTTTGCCTCGATGAACTCTGTCGGGTTTCGGGAAAACACGTCACGGTCCAGCGCGGTGTTCAGCTCGTCCCACAGGGGGCGGTCGCCGTCGATGAACCGTTGTTCCAGCAGCGCAGTTCGGATCGTGTAGTCCGCCGTGCCCAGACGCACACAGTCCTGAATGGTGCGGCTGGCGTGACCGACCTTAAGCCGCAGATCCCACAGGATGTAGAGCACGGTTTCGATCAGGCTCTCCGCCCAGGGCGTGATCTTGTACGGCGTCAGAAACAGCAGGTCGACATCCGAAAACGGCGCCATTTCCCCTCGGCCATAGCCACCCACGGCCAGCACGGCGATCCGTTCCGACGCGGTTGGGGTGGCCAACGGATGCAAATGATCACGCGCAACGTTCACCGCCATACGCACCAGCCCATCTGTCAGGAAGGTGTATGACCGCGTCAGCGGGCCAGCGGCAAAAGGCGCGTCCGCAAAGGCGGCCGCGATTGCGGCGCGACCCTCCTTGTTGGCCTTGCGCAGGACAGCAACGATGGCAGACCGACCCTGTGCAGGGTCAGCCATATCCGCCATCAACGCGTCAAGCTCTGCGCGGACGGCAACCGCGTCAAAAATGTCCTTGGGTGGGCAGATCAGAGTGGGGTCGTCACCAACCCCAGCCGTGGCGACCTGCGCCAGATCAGGATCCGGCACCGGAGAAGCTTCTGGGCGCGGCATCAATCACGACCACACGGTTATTCTGGATCGTTGCAACGGCCAGGCCGCGTTCATTGGTTCCGTCCGACAACAAGCGGAAAATGCCACCGACGCCCTGAAAACCAGCCCCTTGCGTCAGTGCTGCACCGCTGAGCGCGTCAGAACGACCAGCGCTGACCAGCGCCCCGATGGCCGCAATCCCGTCGTAAGCAAGGCCTCCGATGGGGTGCGGGGGGCCGCCATAAGCACCGCCATAGCGGCTTTGGAATTGAGACGTGGCCGCCGGATCAGGCAGTGCGAACCATCCGCCCTGCACGCCTGGCAATTCCAGCGTTTGGCTGGGGATATCCCAGCGGGTCAGGCCGATGAACTGGGTCGTTTCCTTGGACACGCCTGCCTCGGGCAACAGTTGCGTGAACAACGGCAGCGCCCCGGCAGTCGTCGCGGTCAAGAAAATCGCGTTCGCTCCGCCTGTGTTGACCGCGTCGCGCACACGGGGCACAGCGGCGATCACACCCTGTTGGGACAACTCGTAACCGATGGACCCGGCTAGTTGCGCAGGTGACCGGCTGATCGCGCTTTCAATAGCCGCGCGGCCTGCGCTGCCTGCGGAATCCGTCCCGTGAACCACCGCGATACTGCCCTTGCCCTGCGCAGCCGCATAACGGGTCAGGCGGTTGGCCGTGTTGGCAAACGTGGGGCCAAGGATAAACACGTTACCGCCCGCAATGGCCGGGTTGTTGGAAAACGCCAGCACATTCACGTTTTTCCCACGCACGGCCAGACCGGCGGCATTTGCCGCCTCGGCGTAAACCGGACCCAGGATGATCTTGGCCCCTGCAGCCACGGCCTCGGTCGCCTTGGCCGAGGCGACGCTGGCCTGCCCGGCTGTGTCATAGACGCGCAGGTCGATCTGAACGCCCTGAAGGTCACCAATCGCCAGACGCGCGGCATTCTCAAGGCTCTGCGCCAGAATCGCGTCACCCGACTGACCGGACCCCTTAGGCACCAAAAGCGCGACGGGAATCGGTTTGGACGTATCGACGCTGGGACCGCCCGTGGTGATCCCGGCAGTGTCACACGCGGCCAGCGCCAACAGCGCGGCAGGTGCAATAACCCGCGCTACCGCCTTGCGGACATAGGTGAAAACGGCAAACATATCTCTTATTCTCCCTGTTCCGCTTGGTGCGGCCTGGCCGAACCGTGGAACGATCATAAACGTCCTGAGAAGCGGGTCCAGAATTGAATCACCGCATCGTGAAACTCACGCCCGGTCTATACTTCGTATCGACCCCAATCGGAACCGCCCGGGACATCACCCTGCGTACGCTGGACATCCTGGCGTCAGCCGACGTGCTGGCCGCCGAAGACACCCGCAGCCTGCGCAAACTGATGGAGATCCACGGCGTGCCAATGGAGGGGCGTTCGGTGTTGGCTTATCATGATCACAGCGGTGCAAAGACGCGGGAAAAGCTGTTGGCGGCGCTGGCCGGGGGCAAGTCTGTTGCCTATGCCTCCGAGGCCGGAACGCCCCTGATCGCGGACCCGGGTTACGACCTGAGCCGTGCGGCAGCAGAGGCCGGCCATATGGTCACATCCGCGCCGGGACCCAGCGCGATCCTTGCTGCTTTGACACTGGCAGGTTTGCCGACAGACACGTTTTTGTTCTGCGGATTCTTGCCCAACGCAACCAAAGCCCGCCGCGCCCGGCTGGAGGAACTGCGCGACACGCCCGGAACGCTGGTCACATACGAATCGCCCAAGCGGTTGGCAGATGCGTTAAAGGACATGGCCGAGGTTCTGGGCTGCGACCGGCAGGCCGCCGTGTGCCGGGAGTTGACCAAGAAGTTCGAAGAAATCCGCCGTGGTACGTTGGGCGATCTAGCTGAGGAATTGTCGCAATCTCCAGTCAAGGGCGAAGTGGTGATCGTCATCGACCGGCCCGCGCCCAAAACAGCGTCGGAAGATGACATACGAACCGCGGTTGTTAACGGCCTGTTATCTCATTCCGTGAAAGATACGGCGGAACTGGTGGCAAATGCCTATGGGATACCAAAACGAAGGGCCTACCAAATGGCGCTGGAACTGGGGAAGGATCAGGAATGACACGTTCTGTTGTGGCCGGCGACCGGTCGCATCGCAACCATCTGGCCGGTGTCGCCGCCGAAGGGTGTATCGCGCGCAACTATCAGCGGCGTGGATTTACCGTCGCGCGGGAACGCTGGCGCAGCGCCTCGGGTGAAATTGACCTGATCATGCAGAATGGCGACGCTTTGGTCTTTGTCGAAGTGAAGAAAAGCCGTACTCATGCGGCGGCGGCGGCACGGGTATCTCAACGTCAGATGGCGCGGCTCTATGATGCAGGGGCGCGTTACCTGTCCGAAACCGGTGCTTCGATGGACACCGAAATCAGATTTGATGTGGCGTTGGTTGACAGTCAGGGACAGGTAGAAATCCTCGAAAACGCCTTTGGTGGTTGTTGATCTCCATTGAACCCCCGGATGGGCTGGGCCATGAAGGCGGGATCAGCATGGGGATGAAACATGAAGATCGCCTTTCAGATGGACCCGATCGGGTCGGTGGACATCAACGCAGACAGCTCTTTCCGTCTGGCCGAAGAGGCGCAGGCGCGTGGACACGAACTGTTCTTCTACCTGCCGGATAACCTGGCCTATCAGCAGGGGCGTATCACCGCGCGCGGGCAGGATATGAAGGTGCAGCGGGTCGCGGGCGATCCGGCGATCCTGGGTGACATGCGCGAGGTCGACCTGGCGGAATGGGATGTGGTCTGGCTGCGGCAGGACCCGCCCTTTGACATGAACTACATCACCTCCACGCACCTGCTGGACCGGCTGAAACCATCTACCCTGGTGGTGAACGATCCGTTCTGGGTGCGGAACTACCCTGAAAAGCTGCTGGTTCTCGATTTTCCGGACCTCACCCCGCCCACAACCATCGCCCGCAACATCGACACGCTCAAGGCGTTCAAGGCCGAGCATGGCGACATCATCCTGAAACCGCTTTATGGCAATGGCGGCGCGGGCGTGTTCCGGCTGGACGCGCAGGATCGCAACCTGAATTCGCTCCACGAGCTGTTCACCGGGTTTTCCCGCGAACCGCTGATCGTGCAGAAATTCCTCCCCGATGTCAGCAATGGCGACAAACGGGTGATCCTCGTTGATGGGGAACCGGTTGGGGCAATCAATCGGGTGCCCGCCAAAGGTGAAACGCGGTCGAACATGCATGTGGGCGGTCGCCCGGAGAAGGTTGGCCTGACGGATCGCGACCTGGAAATCTGTGCTGCGATTGGTCCGCTTTTGCGAGAGAAGGGCCAGATCTTCGTCGGGATCGACGTGATTGGTGACTACCTGACCGAAATCAACGTGACCTCCCCCACCGGTATTCAGGAATTGGAACGGTTCGACGGGATCAACGTGGCCGAGAAAATCTGGCAGGCCATCGAGGCGAAACTGGCCTAGGCCATCACCGGGGTCGACAGACGGAAACCCAGCGCTTCGGCCACGTGCGGGCGGCGCACTGTGTCCGACCCGTCGAGATCGGCAATCGTGCGAGCCACACGCAGCACACGGTGATAGCCGCGGGCCGACAGTCCGAACCGTTCAGCGGCCTGACTGACCAGCGCCCGGCCCTCGGCATCAGGTGCGGCAATCTCCTCCAACTGCTCGCCCTCCGCGTCGGCATTCTGATGCATCTCTGCATAATCGACAAAGCGCGCATCCTGCACGGCGCGGGCCGTCGCCACGCGGGCGGCAACGGTTTGCGTGGTATCGCCGCTGGCGGGCAGGTCGAGGTCTGAGAATGCCACAGGCGGAACCTCCAGCCGCAAATCGAACCGGTCCATCAGCGGGCCCGAGATGCGGCCCAGGTAATCCTCGCCGCAGGCAGGTACGCGCGCGCAGGCACGGGAAGGGTCCGACAGGTGTCCACACCGGCATGGATTCGCAGCCGCCAACAGCATGAACCGGCAGGGGTATTTCACGTGCGCATTGGCCCGCGCCACCATGACCTCGCCGGTTTCGACCGGCTGGCGCAGCGTTTCCAGGACAGAACGGGAAAATTCCGGGAATTCATCCATGAACAGGACGCCGTTGTGAGCCAGCGAAATCTCCCCCGGTTTCGCCCCGCGCCCTCCCCCGACAATCGCCGCCATGGACGCCGTGTGATGCGGCTGGCGAAACGGGCGTGTCCGGGAAATGCCGCCCTCGTCCAGCAGACCGCAAAGCGAGTGGATCATAGAGGTTTGGAGCGCCTCCATCGGGCTGAGCGGCGGCAATAGCCCAGGCATGCGGGCAGCCAGCATGGATTTCCCTGCCCCGGGCGCGCCGATCAGGATCATGTGGTGTCGCCCGGCAGCCGCGATCTCCATCGCGCGTTTGGCGCGTTCCTGACCGTTCACATCGCGCAGGTCGCGGGTGGGCAGAGCCGTGTTGACCTCGCCCGGTGTTGCCGGTGTCAGCGGCATCTGGCCGGTGAAATGCCGCACGGCCTCGGCCAAAGTGGCAGCGCCGATGACCTGGGTGGCGTCGACCCAGGCCGCCTCCCTCCCTGAAGCAGCAGGACACAACAGCGATTGGTCGTTTTCCGCCGCGGCCATGGCAGCAGGCAGCGCGCCCAGTACGGGCATCAGAGACCCGTCGAGGGAAAGTTCACCCAAGGCCACCGTGCCCTCGGACGCATCTCGCGGCACGATTTCCAGCGCGGCGAGCAGGGCCAGCGCGATGGGCAGGTCGAAATGGCTGCCTTCCTTGGGCAGATCTGCGGGGGACAGGTTCACGGTGATGCGTTTGGACGGCAACGCGATGGACATCGCCGTCAACGCGCTGCGAATGCGGTCACGCGCCTCGCTGACGGCCTTGTCCGGCAGGCCGACGATGGAAAACGCGGGCAGGCCTGCAGTCACGGCGCACTGCACCTCGACAATGCGGGCATCCACCCCCTGAAAGGCCACTGTATAGGCCCGTGCCACCATGTGCGCTGTCCCGAATGGTTAACATCAGGACCAGCTAACCGCGTGTCGGTTTACGAATGGTTAACCTGAGTTAACCATTGCTGAAAATTTCGGCCAGGCCCCCGGGTCCGCCACGGTTTTGTCCCGGCAGAAGGCGTTGCAGAAGCCCCAGCGTTGCCCGTCCAGTTCCAGTACGTGGGTGACCGGCTTGCCGGAATAGGGGCAATTTGTGTTGTTTGCTTCGGCCCCTTCGACCGCCCGCGCAGTGGAGACATCAGCCGCAGGCCAATCTGCACGTGCCGCGTTCTGCGGGTAGGGGAATGGCGTGTAGTCTACCGTCAACCCCATCGCCCGCCACTGCCGGACAGGAGTGTCGCGCAACAGGTCCAGACAATAGGCTCGGTTTGCGTCAGACACGGGCAGGTCATAGCCAATGATCCGCGCAGCGACGGGCGTGTAAAACACATCCGCGAGCGAATAGGCCCCGAACAACGGCCCCTCGGCGGCGCCCGAAACCGCGCGCGCATGGGCCCAAAGGGTTTCGATCCGCGCGAGATCGGCCAGAACCGGGTCGGACGCAGCAAAGCCTGACCAGACATGGGACAGCTGCATCGGGCATTCCCCCCGCAACGCACCAAACCCTGCCACCATCTCGGCACATAGCCAGCGGGCCGTTGCGCGGGCTGCCGGGTCCGCGGGCCACAGCCTGGTCTCCGGGTGACATTCGGCCAGCGTTTCCGCCATGGCGAGGCTTTCGCCCACAACCGTGCCTTCGGGTGTGCGCAGCGCCGGGACCAGCCGCGCAGGGGCCAGTGCAGCCATGTCCTCCGCCATCGTGCCGGAGTACAGCCCGACCATGTGAGTTCGTTTGGGCAGGCCGAACTTTTCCAGCATCAGCCAGCCTCGCAGCGACCAGCTGGAAAACAGGCGGTCCCCGATAAATAGGTCATATGTCATGACACGCAGGCTATGTCCGACACCGCACCCCGGTAAATCGCTGATTTGTGCGCACTCCCATCACGGGAGGTGATTGATCCGACGCACATCCCAACCTGCGTCAGCATGGTGGATTTCGGTGATCGAGAAATTGTCGATCTTGTGGGCAAAGACCTGATCAGCGGTCATTTGGTGGGCACGTTGCACCTGCGTCAGGATCGCCCCGAAATGCGCCACGACAACAATGTCACGCCCAGTGTGTGCGGCGATCAAACGATCCACGGCGCGGCTAACACGGGCCAACACCTCGTCCCAGCTTTCGCCATTGGGCGGTCGCGTCTCACCAGGGGTTTCCCAAAAAGCGCGGATGGTGTGGGGGTCCTCTGCCTCGACTTCGTTAAACCGGCGCAGCTCCCAATCGCCGAAATTGATTTCTCGCAGGTCGGGGTCGTGGGGCAACCGCATGCGGTCTCCGCCAATGGCCGTGGCCGTGTCCGCCGCCCGGCTAAGGTCAGAGGAGATAACAATCGCCTCCGCAGGCAGGAACGAAGACACCCGCGACACCAGCCCTGTGTCGCTCAGGTCCGCAGGCAGATCGGACCAGCCCACCATGGATTTCGCATGGGTCGGGCCGTGGCGCACCAGATGCAGCCGGGTCATGGTGTTCCTTTCAGGTATTGCGGCAGGCCAGCGGTGACCAGAATGACGGTATCCGCGATCTGTGCCAATTCGATATTCAGCCGCCCCTGCGCCTCGCGAAACCGGCGGGCCAGCGCGTTTTCGGGGACGATGCCATGGCCGACTTCGTTTGACACAATCACCAGTTCGGCCGGGCAGTCGCGCAGGGCCTGCAACAACGCCGCCTGCGCAGCGCCAAGGTCACTTTCCGCCAACATCTGATTGGTGAGCCACATGGTCGCGCAATCAAACAGGCAGACCTGTTCAGGCCCCAGCCCGGTCAGGTGCTGTGCCGCCTGCATCGGCACCTCGACCGTTAGCCAATCCGGCCCGCGCTGATCCAGATGTGCCTGAACCTTGGCCCGCATTTCATCGTCGAACGCCTGCGAGGTTGCCAGATACACGCGCGGTTTGGCCGTTGCCACAACCAGCCTTTCAGCAAACGCGCTTTTGCCCGAGGCGGCCCCGCCCAATACCAATGTGATCCGTTTTTGCGACATTTTCGATTTTTGTGTGATCCGCCCATCACCTTTGTCCGTAACCAAATCAAAGCGCAAGAGCGTGCGGCCCTGCCGGACACCCGGTGGCCGCCCTGAACGGCATGGAGGGCCGCTATGTACGACGGAATGGAATCCAAGACACTGTCGCGGCAGGCCATGAAAGCGGAACTGCTGGATGCCGAGACCGAGCTGCAATTGGCACGCGCATGGCGGGATGAACGGGACGAGGCCGCGCTGCATCGCCTGATCACCGCCTACATGCGGCTGGCAATCTCCATGGCGTCCAAGTTCCGCCGGTATGGCGCACCTATGAACGACCTGATCCAGGAGGCGGGGCTGGGCCTGATGAAGGCGGCAGACAAGTTTGACCCGGATCGCGGTGTGCGATTTTCGACCTACGCGGTGTGGTGGATCAAGGCGTCGATTCAGGATTATGTCATGCGCAACTGGTCCATGGTCCGGACCGGCTCGACCTCGTCCCAGAAATCGCTGTTCTTCAACCTCAAGCGCGTTCAGGCGCGGTTGGAGCGTGAGGCAGCGTCTTCCGGCGAAAATCTGGACGGGCATCAGCTGCGCCAGATGATTTCGACCGAAATCGGCGTGCCCCTGCATGATGTTGAGATGATGGAAGGTCGGCTCAGCGGGTCGGATATGTCGCTGAACGCCACGCAATCCACCGACGAGGACGGTCGCGAATGGATCGACGTGCTGGAGGATGAGGGCGATCAGGCATCCGAACTGTTTGAGGCCGAACATGATCAGGCACAATTGCGCGACTGGCTGATGACGGCCATGGGTGCGCTGACGGATCGCGAACAGTTCATCGTGCGCGAACGCAAGCTGCGCGATCAACCCCGGACGCTGGAAAGCCTGGGGCAGGAACTGTCGCTGTCCAAGGAACGCGTGCGCCAGTTGGAGGCAGCGGCCTTCAAGAAGATGCGCAAGAGCCTTGAAGGTCAGTCCCAAGAGGTGCACTTGATGCTGGCATGAAACTTTGTCGGTTTGTTGTTGTTTGGGTGTGTATTCTAGGCGCGGCGGCGTGGGCCGATGTGCCACCGGATGCTCGTCAGGCTGATGTGGTGTTTCTGGGCGAGGTGCATGACAACCCCGCCCATCACACTGCTCAGGCCGAGTGGGTCGCGGAATTGCAGCCGACTGCCTTGGTGTTCGAAATGGTCCCGCCCGCTATGGCGGCGGGGTTGAGCAAAGACGACTTTGCAGACATGGCACGTTTGGAGGCAGCGTTGGGCTGGGCCGATTCGGGCTGGCCTGATTTCGCAATGTACTATCCGATCTTTGCCGCCGCTGATGCCCGCATCTACGGGGCTGCTGTCCCGCGCGCCACCGGGCGGGAAGTCATGGCAGAAGGACCCGGTGCGATGTTTGCGGACAATGATGTGGCGCGGTTCGAGTTGAATCAGCCGCTGCCCGAGGATCAGCAAACAAAACGCGAAGCCTTGCAGATGGCGGCACATTGTGACGCTTTGCCCGAAGACCTTCTGTCTGGAATGGTAACCATCCAACGCGTGCGCGATGCAGCCTTGGCGCGGGCGGCTTTGCAGGCGTTGCAGGAAACCGGCGGGCCGGTGGCCGTAATCACCGGAAACGGACACGCGCGGCTGGATTGGGGTGCGCCTGCAGCGCTGCGGCAGGCCGCACCTGAGGTAATGGTGTTTGCGTTGGGTCAAGGCGAAGACAACCACGCTCCTGACGGCCCACTCGATCACACGCTGGATGCACCCGGCATTGAGCGCGGCGACCCCTGTGCGGCGTTCAAATAGCCCCACCCCAACGCGGCATAACCGCCACTGGCGGAACCGTACCTGCCACCCTATTCTCTGACCAAATAGATCAGCAGGCCGGGACCAGCCCATGCTCAGCGGAAAACGCATACTCCTCATCATCGCGGGCGGCATCGCAGCCTACAAGTCGCTGGACCTGATCCGACGGCTGCGGGAACGCGGCGCGTCCGTGACACCGGTCATGACGCGGGCAGCGGGTGAGTTTGTGACCCCGCTGTCCGTATCCGCGTTGGCCGGGGAAAAGGTATACCAAGACCTGTTCGACCTGACGGACGAGGCGAATATGGGCCATATCCAACTGTCCCGCAGCGCGGATTTGCTGGTCGTCGCGCCAGCCACGGCGGATCTGATGGGGAAGATGGCGAACGGGCTGGCGGATGACATGGCCTCCACCCTGTTGATGGCGACCGACACGCCCGTGCTGATCGCGCCTGCCATGAATGTGCGGATGTGGCAGCACCCTGCCGTGCAGCGCAATATCGCAACGCTCAAAGCGGATGGCGTGCGGTTTGTCGGGCCCAATGACGGCGACATGGCCTGTGGTGAATACGGGCCGGGCCGCATGTCCGAGCCGCTGGAAATCGTCGCTGCGGTAGAGGCCGCGTTGCAGGCGGGACCATTGGCCGGTCGGCACATTCTGGTCACATCCGGCCCCACGCATGAACCCATAGACCCGGTGCGCTACATCGCCAACCGGTCCTCCGGCGCGCAAGGCACGGCCATTGCAAACGCATTGGCGGCACTGGGGGCAGATGTCACCTTTGTCACCGGCCCGGCGGACGTTGCGCCACCCGAAGGCGTACGCGTGGTGCCTGTCCAATCCGCACGGGACATGTTGCAGGCGGTGCAGGCCGCACTGCCCGCAGATGCAGGCATATTCGCCGCGGCAGTTGCGGATTGGCGCGTCGCGTCAGCCTCGGACCGGAAGCTGAAGAAAACCGAAGGCGGGTTGCCAATGCTGGAATTTGCCGAAAACCCCGACATTCTGGCCACGATCAGCCAAATGGGTGAAGGTCGCCCCGGTCTGGTCGTCGGATTTGCCGCGGAAACCAACGACGTGATCGACAACGCCACGGCCAAACGCGCGCGCAAGGGCTGCGACTGGATCGTCGCCAACGATGTCAGCCCCGCCACCGGCATCATGGGCGGCAGCGAAAATGCGGTGACGCTGATTTCCGCAGATGAAGCCGAAAGTTGGCCGCGCATGGGCAAGGACGAGGTCGCGCGCAAGCTGGCCGCGCGCATTGCCGACGCCTTGGAGGGCTGAGATGGTTACGATCCGGGTGGACTGGCTGGACGAGGCCGATCAATCGCTGGGCCTGCCGCAATATGAAACGGCGGGGGCGGCGGGCGCGGATTTGCGCGCGAATTTCGCGGATCGCGGGACGGTGACGTTGGCTCCGGGCCAGCGAGCATTGATCCCGACCGGCCTGCGCATTGAAATCCCGACGGGGTTTGAAGCGCAGGTCAGGCCGCGTTCGGGTCTGGCGCTCAAACACGGCATCACCCTGCCCAACACGCCCGGCACCATCGACAGCGACTATCGCGGGCCGCTGGGAGTGATTGTGATGAACGCGGGGCAAGAGGAGTTTCAGATCAACCATGGCGACCGGATTGCGCAGTTGATCGTCGCGCCGGTGTTGCAGGCCGTGTTCGAAACCGGATCGCTGTCTGACACCGAACGCGGCGCGGGTGGTTTCGGGTCGACCGGGCGCAGCTGATGGGTCTGGTTCTGTTTTTGGCCGCCGCGTTCTGGGGCCTTGGCATCGCGTTTCGCATTCCCCGTCAGCAACGCTGGGCGCTGATCGCGGTGCTGCTGGCGGGCGTGATCCTGTCCCATCTGGTGCTGCCGGACGGGCACCCGCTACGACAGCAAACCGGCGGCTCCGCGGCACCTTGGCTGATGCTGGCGGGCTTCGGGGTCTTGGCATTGGTCTATCGACAGGGTTTGGTGTGGCTCCGGCGCAAGGCCGACAGCCGCGAGGAACCCGACATGACCCAGCCCAAACCCACCTTCTCGGAAACCGAACTGGACCGGTACGCGCGCCACATCGTGCTGCGGGAACTGGGCGGGCCTGGACAGAAGGCGATGAAAGAGGCGCGCGTGCTGGTCATCGGCGCGGGCGGGCTGGGTGCACCGGCGTTGCAATACCTGGCAGCAGCGGGCGTGGGGACCATCGGGGTGATCGACCATGACGAGGTCGACAATGCAAACCTGCAGCGGCAGGTGATCCACACCGACGCCCGCATAGGCATGCCCAAGGTGTTTTCCGCCGAAACAGCCATGCGTGAACAGAACCCGCATATCGAGGTGCGCCCTTATCACCGCCGCCTGACCGAAGAGATCGCGGAAGAGCTGTTTGCCGAATACGACATCGTGCTGGACGGAACGGATAACTTCGCCACGCGCTATCTGGCCAACGCTGCGGCTGTGAAGGCGGGCAAACCGCTGGTGTCCGGCGCGCTGGCGCAATGGGAGGGTCAGATCAGCGTGTTTGATCCAGGCCATGATGCGCCCTGCTATCGCTGCGTGTTTCCCGAGGCCCCCGCGCCGGGGCTCGCCCCGTCCTGCGCCGAAGCGGGCGTGGTGGGCCCCCTGCCCGGCGTGATTGGGGCGATGATGGCGGTCGAGACGATCAAGCTGATCACCGGAGCCGGTCAGGCGCTGCGCGGTCAGATGCTGATCTACGACGCGCTTTACGGTGAAACGCGTAAGATCACGCTGGAGCGCCGCGCCGATTGCGAGACCTGCGGCGGATAAGCGTAACGGCTCTGATTTTCAGAGCCGTTCACAGCACGCGATCCAGATCGGCGATCAGGTCCACTGTGTCCTCCAACCCCACCGACAGGCGGAAAATCCCGTCTCCGCCATAGGCGCGATAGTCCTTTGCCGCGGCCCCACTGAGGCGGAAAGAGGTGGTCATCAGCCCCTCGGTCTCCATCCAGAAAATCAGGCTGCGGTGATGGCCCAGCGACACGGCGTAATGGATGATCTCCAGCTTCTCGATCATCTGGTGGGCAATCCGCTCACCCGTCGCCACATCCCCTACCTGAAAACTCAGCATCCCGGCAGTGTTGTTCATCTGCGCTTGCGCCAGATCGTATTGCGGGTGCGAGGCAAGACCGGGATAGATCACCCGCGTCACATTTGGATGGGCCTCAAGCCAGGTCGCAACCTCCATCGCACCGGATTGATGCGCCCGCATCCGCAAGGGCAGCGTCGCTGCCCCGCGCGCGATCAGCCAGGCGTTGAAGGGCGACAGACCGCCGCCATGATGAATGCCCGCCTCAATCCGCATCTGCCGGATCAGATCGGCCCGTCCCGCCACGGCCCCACCAACTGCGTCGCCATGTCCGCCGATGTATTTTGTGATCGAATGCATCACCAGATCGATTCCCAACGCCGTGGTGTCCATCCCCAATGGCGAAATGAAGGTCGCGTCGCAACTGACCAAAGCCCCAACCTGATGCGCCAGCCGGGACACCGCCGCCAGATCGGTCAACCGACAGATCGGGTTCACCGGCGTTTCCGTATGCACCAGTTTCGTATTGGGTCGGATCGCCGCCGCCACGGCCTCCAGATCGGACATGTTTACGAAACTCGCCTCAATCCCCAGACGGGGCAGCGTATCGCGCGCCAGTTCCGCAACCCCGGCATAAGACACATCCGACACCAGCACATGATCACCCGCGCTGAGGAACGTCAGGAAAATCGCGGTTGCTGCCGCCATGCCCGACGCGGTGCACAAACACGCCTCTGTGCCCTGCATCGCGGCAATCTTGGCCTCCAGCATATCCACCGTCGGATTGGCCCAGCGCGAATAGCAATAGTCGCTGTCCGGTGTGATGTCGTGCGCGGAGAAGCCAGAGATGTCGTGAGACACATAGGTCGAAGACATGTGGATCGGCGGCGCGGACGCCCCGGTGGTGGGGTCCGGCGCTTCGCCCGCATGAATGGCGGTGGTCATCGGGCCGTGGGCCGTGTTGCGTCTGTCCATGGCGGGGCCTCCTCCTGCCGCTGTTTCGGCGACCGTGGGCCAGACCCTGCCGCTCTGCAAGCACGAAAACGGCATCTGCGCTGGACGCTTCCGACCCGCGCGCATAGCTATAGAGCAAAGGAGACCCGCGCATGACAAACCCGATCCTGCAGGACTGGACCACACCATTTGGCCTCGCGCCGTTTGACGCCATTTCGGACAGCGATTTCGCCCCGGCGTTGGAGGCCGCGCTGGGCGCGCACCAGGCGGACATCGACGCGATTGCGACCAATACGGACGCCCCGAGCTTTGCCAACACGATCGAGGCGCTGGAAGCCGCGGGCGAGGACCTGAACAAGGTGCTGAGTGTGTTTTTCACCGTATCGGGTGCTGACAGCAATCCAGAGCGGGAGGAGTTGCAGCGCGCCTTCTCCCCCAAACTCGCCGCACACTTTGCCGAGATTACGGCGAACAAGGCGCTGTTTGCCCGTGTTGATGCCCTGTGGGACCAGCGTGACGATCTGGACCTGACCGACGAACAGGCCCGTGTGCTGATGCTGAGCCGTCGGGGATTTGTACGCGCGGGGGCTGCGCTGGAGGGTGCGGCCGAAACTCGGATGAAGGAAATCAAGGGACGTCTGGCCGAACTGGGCACGGCATTCGGTCAGAACCTGCTGGCGGATGAGCGCGACTGGTTCATGGAACTGGGCGCGGATGATCTGGACAGCCTGCCAGATTTCGTTCTGGATGCTGCACGCGCGGCGGGTCAGGACAAAGGCGTCGAAGGCCCTGTCATCACGTTGTCCCGGTCCCTGATCGTGCCGTTCCTGCAGTTTTCGACCCGCCGCGATCTGCGCGAAACCGCACACAAGGCCTGGGCCGCGCGCGGTGCAAACGGCGGCGACACAGACAATCGCGCCATTGCCTTGGAAACGCTGGAACTGCGGCAGGAACAGGCGGCGCTGCTGGGTTATGACGATTTCGCCACCTTCAAACTCGAACCGGAAATGGCAGGCACCCCCGAAGCGGTGCGCACGTTGCTGATGGACGTCTGGACCCCGGCGCAGGCACGCGCGCTGGAGGATCAGGCCAAGCTGACCGAGATGATGCAGGAAGACGGCGTCAACGGCCCGCTGGAAGCATGGGACTGGCGGCACTACGCGGAAAAACGGCGCGTCGCTGAACATGATCTGGATGAGGCAGAGCTGAAACCCTACCTGCAACTTGACCGCATGATCGAGGCTGCATTTGCTTGCGCAACCCGCCTGTTCGGGTTGGAATTCAAGCCAGTGGAGGTGCCTCTCTACCACGAAGACTGTCAGGCGTGGGAAGTCACCCGCGGCGGCGAACATGTGGCACTGTTCATCGGCGACTATTTCGCGCGACCCTCCAAACGCTCCGGCGCATGGTGCAGCGCGATGCGGGCGCAGGCGAAGTTCCCCAAACCGCAAACCCCTATCGTGATCAACGTCTGCAACTTCACCAAGGGCGATCCAGCATTGCTCAGCTATGACGACGCGCGCACCGTGTTCCACGAATTCGGTCACGCCCTGCACCAGATGCTCAGCGATGTGACCTATGAAAGCGTCTCGGGCACCTCGGTCGCGCGCGATTTCGTGGAACTGCCCAGTCAGCTTTATGAACACTGGCTGGAGGTGCCCAGCGTGCTTGCCGAATTTGCCACCCATGCGGAAACGGGGGAACCGATGCCTCAGGCCATGCTGGACAAGGTTCTGGCGGCTGCGACCTATGACATGGGGTTCCAGACGGTGGAATACGTCGCCTCGGCCCTTGTCGATCTGGAACTGCACAACGGCACGGCTCCGGGTGACCTGATGACCGCACAGGGCGAGATTCTGAAACGGCTCGGCATGCCTCACGCGATTGGGATGCGCCATGCCTCACCGCACTTTGCCCATGTGTTTGCAGGTGACGGGTACTCCAGCCGCTACTACAGCTACATGTGGTCCGAAGTGATGGACGCAGACGCATTCCAGGCGTTCGAGGAAAAGGGCGATCCGTTTGACCCTGACACCGCGCAACTGTTGGAAAAGACAGTGCTTTCCAGCGGCGGATCCGAAGCACCCGAGGCGCTTTACACCGAATTCCGCGGACGCCTGCCGGGGGTCGAGGCACTGCTAAAGGGGCGCGGGCTTGCCGCGTGATCGCAACAATGGGAGTTGACCGGAGCACGGATTGAGAGTGCCATAAGGATATGAACGACGCTGACCTCAACCCGGTCGCTGCGGCGCTGGAACACCTGACCGGTGACTGCCGTGGGCAGTTTTCCTGGATCACGCATGACGAAAACGAAGCGTGGTTCGAACCGGGCATTCCGTTTCGTGTCACCCGCATGGGGCGCGTGGTGGACGGGTCGAAATGCGTCGCCATCTTCCGCCGCAAGGGCGACGGGTTCGAGGTGGAGGCCACCGGCGCCTGCCCCATCTGGGTGAACCGCCAACCGGTCGAACGCACGGACCTGTCTCATGGCGACATGATCGAATTCGGCGACAGCGGGCCCCTGTCGCGCATTCGGATCTACAGCGACCGGCATCGCCCGGACCCGACTGTGTCCGACATTCTGAGTGACACCACATCCTACATCCGATCCAGCCGTCGGCCTCTGCCCGTCAAACTGCTGCGCGGTGTGACCGGGGCGACGCGCCGGGTGTTGTTCCAGACTACGGTGCTGTTCCGAGTGATGGTGTTGCTGCTGCTGGGGGCAATCCTGGGGCTGCTGTTCTGGCAATGGCGCACCGATCAGACGCTGATCGCAAGCGTCGACCGGCAGGTCAGCGCGCTGGCTTCGGATGTGGAGCGCACGCGAGCCGAGGCGCTCAGTCCCTCTGACCTCGCCGCGCTGCGCGAAGACGTCGGCGGGCGACTCGACACGCTGGAGGCACAAAGGGAAGCTGCGCAGCGCGTTATTGCAGGGGCGCAAGAGTCAGTGGTGTTTCTGCAGGCCGCCTATGGGCTGCGGCACAAGGCATCCGGCCGGATGCTGCGCCATCAGGTTGACGCGGGTGGGATGCCCCGCGTGTCCCCAAGTGGGCGGCCCCTGTTCACGCTGGACGGCAACGGGCCAGTGGCCGAGGCGCAGATCACCGGCACCGGATTCCTGGTCGACGGCATGGGAAAACTGGTCACCAACCGCCACGTCGCCCTGCCCTGGGAAGAGGATGAAGAGGACGCCCCGCAGGAAATGGAGCCGGTGATGGTCCGGTTCCAGGCGTGGTTCCCGAGCCAATCAGACCCCGTGCCCGTGGTGACCGTGGCCGTGTCGGATACCGCCGATCTGGCGGTCTTGAGGATGGAAACCCGACCCGAAAGCGTGCGCGGACTGCGTATTGCTCGGGACGCATCCTCGCCCGGTGAGGCCATCATCGTGATGGGCTATCCCACGGGTCTGCGGTCGCTGTTGGCCCAGTCTGGCGACGCCTTTGTCGCCGCGTTGCAGGCAGATGAAGAAACCGGGTTCTGGGAGGTCGCCGCGCGGCTGGCCCGCGCCAACCTGATCGCGCCCCTGTCCACTCGTGGCATCATCGGACGGGTGAGCGAGCCGACCATGGTCTATGACGCGGAAACCACCAGCGGCGGCAGCGGCGGGCCGGTCCTGAATATGGCCGGAGAGGTTGTGGCCGTAAACACCGCCATCATCCCCGAGTTCGGCGGATCCAATCTGGGCGTTCCTGCCGCGCATATCCATTTGCTGCTGGAACGCGCCGCTGAAACCCAGTGATCCATAGCGCCAGACTTGATCTGGGGCCTCTTGGCCATCCGAGGCCCCGGATCGAGTCCGGGGCTGCGATGGTCTTTGATTTACGCCGCCGGATAGCCGATTGCGGACAGGGCTTCGGTGATCTCGTCCAGAATGGCCGGATCGTCGATGGTCGCGGGCATCTTATACTCTTGCCCATCCGCGATCTTCGCCATGATGGCGCGCAGGATTTTGCCTGACCGCGTCTTGGGCAGGCGATCGACCACGGTGGCCAGTTTGAATGCCGCCACCGGGCCGATCTGCTCGCGCACCAGCTTGACGCATTCGGCCACAACCTCTTCATGCGGACGGTTCACACCCTTGGTCAGGCAGAGGAAGCCCATGGGCAACTGCCCTTTCAGCTGATCAGCCACGCCGATCACCGCGCATTCGGCCACGTCCGGATGAGCGGCCAGCACCTCCTCCATCGCGCCGGTGGACAGGCGGTGCCCAGCCACGTTGATCACGTCATCGGTGCGCGCCATAATGTAGAGATACCCGTCCTCGTCCATCATCCCGGCATCACCGGTTTCGTAGTAGCCGGGGAAGGTCGACAGATAGCTGCTGCGATACCGTTCTTCGGCGTTCCAAAGCGTCGGCAAGGTGCCCGGCGGAAGCGGCAGTTTGATCGCGATAGCGCCCAGTTCGCCCGCAGGCATTGGATGCCCGCCTTCGTCCAGGATCTGCACGTCGTACCCCGGCATGGCCACAGTGGGCGAGCCGATCTTAACCGGCATCGCCTCGATCCCCGCCGGGTTCCCGGCAATGGTCCAGCCAGTTTCCGTCTGCCACCAGTGGTCATAGACCGGAACGCCCAGCAGATCGGCGGCCCAATGGATCGTATCAGGGTCGGCCCGTTCACCCGCCAGATACAGCGCCCGCAGGCAGCTCAGGTCGTAGTCCTTGCGGAACTCGCCCTTGGGATCCTCGCGTTTGATCGCACGGAAGGCGGTTGGCGCGGTGAAGAAGCTGCGCACGTTATGTTCTGAAATCACCCGCCAGAACGTGCCCGCATCCGGCGTGCCCACCGGCTTGCCCTCGAACACCACGGTGGTGTTGCCGTGGATCAGCGGGCCGTAACAGATATAGCTGTGCCCCACGACCCAGCCCACATCAGACGCCGCCCAGAACACATCCCCCGAGTCAACGTTGTAAATGTTCTTCATCGTCCAGTTCAGCGCGACCAGATGACCGCCGGTCGGACGCACAACTCCCTTGGGCGCGCCGGTCGTGCCAGAGGTGTAGAGGATATAGGCCGGATGCGTGCCCTCAACCGGGACGCAATCGGCGGGCGCAACACCTTCCTGAAACGCGTGCCAATCGTGATCGCGACCTTCAACCAAGTCCACGACCTCTTCCTCGCGCTGATAGATCACGCAGAATTCGGGCTTGTGCTGGGCTTGTTCAATTGCCCCGTCATAGAGCGGTTTGTAGTGTACCGTCCTTCCCGGCTCCAACCCGCAGGACGCGGCGATGATCGCCTTGGGCGCACAGTCGTCGATCCGCACCGCCAGTTCATGTGCCGCAAACCCGCCAAAGACCACAGAATGAATCGCTCCCAACCGCGCACAGGCCAACATCGCCTCCAACGCCTGCGGTATCATCGGCATATAGATGATGACGCGGTCGCCTTTTTCGATGCCTTGCGCCGCCAGCGCACCAGCCAGCGAGGCCACACGCGTTTGCAATTCGGCATAGCTGATCTGATCTTTGACCCCGGTGATCGGACTGTCGTAGATGATCGCGGTTTGATCCCCCCGCCCGGCCACGACATGACGGTCAATGGCGTTCCAGCATGTGTTGACCATGCCATCTGCGAACCATTCATAGAGCGGTGCGTTTTCGTCCGACAGCGCACGGGTTGGCGCCCGGTTCCAGTCGATGGCCTGCGCGGCCTCCATCCAGAACCCTTCGGGGTCCGATTTCCACCCTTCATAAACAGCGCGATACGACATTCCGTTCTCCTCAGCCGGTCATGGGGATGTGTTACGGAGCGATACCGGGCACTGGCAAGCGCCGCACCTTCCCCTATGTCAGTTTATCGCAGGGAATTTGCAAATTCCCCTGCAATTCAGGTGAAAAATTTGCAAACTGTTGGGAATTTATAGCTCTCCGCCCCGATCCCCACAAAATTTGCAAACTCATCCACGAGTCCTTCTATGGAACTAGCCATATTGTGCAACCGGTGTTCCGGCGATGGCGGCCATGTTCAACAGGCCCCGCGCGGTGATTGACGGCGACACAATATGCGCCTTGTTGCCCATCCCCATCAGGATCGGACCAACCTCCAGCCCGCCCGCCTTGGACTTCAGGATGTTGCGCACGCCGCTGGCCGCATCTGCATGGGCAAATATCAGCACATTCGCCGGGCCTTTCAGCCGCGAGCTCGGGAAAATGCGCTGCCGCAACTCGGGGTCCAGCGCGGTGTCCACGTTCATCTCACCCTCGTAGACGAAATTGCAGTCGCGTTCGTCCAGCAGGCGGATCGCCTCGCGCAGGCGGGGACCGCTGCCATGGTTCTGGTTGCCGAACTGCGATTGCGAGCACAGCGCGATGGCCGGTTCCACCCCAAAGCGACGCACATGACGCGCGGCCCCTTCGGCGATTTCAGCCAGGTTTTCGGGCTGGGGCAACTGGTGCACGTGGGTGTCCGCAATGAACAAAGGCCCGTCTTCCAGGATCATGAGAGACAGAGCGCCCTGCGGGTGCAGATCATCGGTGGCCAGCACCTGCTGGACATAGTTCAGATGCCAGCGGAATTCCCCGAACGTGCCGCAGATCAGGCTGTCAGCCTCGCCACGGTGCACCATGACCGCGCCAATCGCGGTGGAGTTCGTGCGCATGATCGCCTTGGCCAGGTCGGGCGTCACACCCCGGCGCTGCATGACCTCGTGATACGTGTTCCAATAGTCGAAATAGCGCGGGTCGTTTTCCGGGTTCACGATCTGGAAATCACGTTCTGGCCGAATTTCCAGCCCGAACCGGTCACAGCGGGCATTGATCACCTCGGGACGGCCAATCAGGATCGGCGTTTCGGTGGTTTCCTCAAGAATGGCCTGTGCTGCACGCAACACACGTTCATCCTCACCCTCGGCAAAGACAATGCGGCGGGACGCCTGCGCCGCTGTTTCAAACACGGGCCGCATCATCAACGCTGATTTAAACACCGTCTGCTTCAATTTTTCTGCATAGCCCTCGATATCGTCGAGGGGTCGGGTTGCAACGCCACTTTCCATCGCGGCCTTGGCCACGGCGGCGGACACCACACCGACCAGACGCGGATCAAACGGTTTGGGGATCAGGTAGTCCGCCCCGAAATTCAGTTGCTCACCGCGATAGGCCGCCGCCGCCTCCGCACTGGTTGTGGCACGGGCCAGTTCTGCAATGCCGTCGATACAGGCCAGTTGCATGGCGTCGTTGATTTCCGTCGCGCCGACATCCAGCGCGCCGCGGAAGATGAACGGGAAACACAGGACGTTGTTCACCTGGTTCGGAAAATCGCTGCGCCCTGTGGCGATGATCGCGTCCGGGGCGACGGCGCGAGCCTCTTCCGGCATGATTTCCGGCGTCGGGTTGGCAAGGGCAAAGATGATCGGCTGTTTCGCCATCTGCTTCACATGCTCGGGCTTCAACACATTCGGCCCGGACAGGCCCAGAAACAGGTCCGCGCCTTCGATCACATCGTCCAGAGTGCGCAGGTCCGAGGGCTGCGCAAACGCGGCCTTGGTCGGGTTCATGTCAACCTCGCGCCCCTCGTAGACTAACCCATGCAGATCACAGAGCCAGACGTTTTCCCGCTTCACCCCCAGCTTCAGCAACATGTTGAGACAAGCGATCCCCGCAGCCCCACCGCCGGTCGACACGATCTTTATGTCCTCAAACGCCTTGCCCGCCACGTGCAGCGCATTCTTCGCCGCCGCGCCCACAACAATTGCCGTGCCGTGCTGGTCGTCATGAAACACGGGGATGTTCATGCGTTCACGGCACAGCTGTTCGACCACAAAACAATCCGGTGCCTTGATGTCCTCCAGATTGATCGCCCCAAAGGTCGGGCCCAACGCACAGACAATATCGGCCAGTTTTTCCGGGTCGGATTCGTCCACCTCAATATCGAAACAGTCGATATTGGCGAATTTCTTGAACAGGACCGCCTTGCCCTCCATCACCGGTTTAGAGGCCAGCGCGCCAATGTTCCCCAGCCCCAGCACCGCCGTCCCGTTCGAAATCACCGCCACCAGATTGCCCCGCGCCGTATACCGCGCAGCATCTGCCGGGTTGCCCTTGATTTCGATACAGGCCTCGGCAACGCCCGGCGAATAGGCCCGCGACAGATCGCGCCCGTTTGCCATCGGCTTGGTCGCCCTGATCTCCAGTTTTCCGGGCTTCGGATACTCGTGATAGTCCAGCGATGCCTGGCGCAAGGATTGATTTTCGGACATCTGACCCCTCCCAGAAAATATGATTTAGCGTTAAACTACTTTGCCGCACACGTACATTCATCAATTGCCGCACCCCGTTGCTGGCATGGCTTGCAAATCGGGCACGGCAAGGCCACTCTTCCCCCGATACGAGGAGAGTCATGTCCGACACGATAGCAGAAGTCAGGTTGCCGACACGTGAATTGCGCGACGACCTGCCATTTTTCACGAAAACTCTGGGGATGCGGCTGGATATGATCTATCCGGCAGATGACCCGTCAATTGCAGTGTTCTCGGGCCATGGGCTGCGGGTGCGGGTGGAAAAGGACGCGCCGGAACCGCCGGGCACGATCCGCATCCTGACCGAAGATCCCGACGGTTTTGCCGACGGCGCGCGGTCGTTGACCGCCCCGAATGGCACAAAGATCGAGATCGAGGACCGCAACCCTCCGCTCGTCATGCCGGAGACACGCCATTCCTTTGTCGTGCGGCGTTTGGCGGATCAGGCCCCGTGGATCATTGGGCGCGCGGGAATGAATTATCGCGATCTGGTGCCCGACCGGTTGGGCGGTGCAATGATCGCCAGCCATATCCGCATCCCGGACGGTGGCCCCGTGCCAGACATGGTGCATTACCACCGGGTCGGGTTTCAGCTGATTTTCTGCATCCATGGCTGGGTCGATGTGCTGTACGAGGATCAGGGCGACCGCCTGCGCCTAACCCCCGGTGACTGCTTCATTCAGCCGCCCGAAATCCGTCACCGTGTGATGGAGGCCAGCGACAACGTTCAGGTCATCGAAATCGGCGTTCCCGCCGAACATGTGACCGAGATTGATCACGATCTGGACCTGCCCACGCCGCATTACCGCCCCGACCGCGAATGGCAGGGGCAGCGGTTTGTGCACAATCTGGCCGACGGCGCGGAATGGACGCCATCCCGCCTGCCCGGCTATGTCGCACGCGACACCACGATTGCCACGAACACAAAGGACGTGGCAGGCGTGCAGGTGTTCCGGCGTGGCGATGGGGACCCGGTATGGACCACGCATGATTGCGACATCCTGTTTGCCTTTGTCATGGGCGGCACGGTCACGCTCGAAGGCGAGGGACGTGACCCCTTCACACTGGAAACCGGCGACGCCTTTGTCATCCCGCCCGGCATGCGCACCCGTCTGAGCAATCCGTCAGACGACATCGAACTGCTGGAGGTGTCCCTGCCCGGTGCCTTCGCAACCACGGTGGAGGATCAATGACGCTTCGCGACCAGGCCATCGCCGTGCGCGAAAACGCCCACGCGCCCTATTCGAACTTCAAGGTTGGGGCAGCCATCCGCGCGGCTTCTGGAACGGTCTATGTGGGTTGCAACGTAGAAAACGTGGCCTATCCCGAAGGCACCTGCGCCGAGGCCGGGGCGATTGCTGCCATGGTCGCCGCCGGTGATACCGTGCTGACCGAGGTCTATGTGGTCGCCGGATCGCCCACACCTGTGCCCCCTTGCGGCGGATGCCGGCAGAAACTGGCAGAATTCGGGGCGGGTGACGTGCCCGTGACGCTCGCCACCACGGCAGGCGCGGAAGAGGCAACAACCATCGGTGCCCTGCTGCCCGGCGCATTCGACAGCGGCCATATGGAAGGCAGCTGATCCCGTGGATGCGCGCCGGATCATATCGCAGCTGCGCCAGGGCAAAACGCCCGGGACCGAGGATTTGCGCTGGTTTGCCCGAGGCTTGGCCGATCAGGGTGTCAGTGATGCGCAGGCGGGGGCGTTCGCCATGGCCGTCTGCATGTCCGGGCTGGACGCGCGGGGTCGGGCCGATCTGACGCTTGCCATGCGGGACACGGGCACGGTGCTGGACTGGGATCTGGACGGGCCGGTCGTGGACAAGCATTCGACCGGAGGCGTCGGCGATTGCCTGTCGCTGGTGCTGGCCCCTGCCTTGGCCGAATGCGGGGTCTACGTCCCCATGATCTCGGGCCGGGGATTGGGGCACACGGGCGGGACGCTAGACAAGCTGGAATCGATCCCCGGCGTGTCGACCTCGGCTGCTGAGGGTCGGTTGTTGCACGTTACCCGCGACGCAGGCTGCGCGATAGTCGGGGCCAGCGCAGACATCGCGCCAGCCGACCGGCGGCTATATGCGATCCGGGACGTGACCGCGACGGTGGAAAGCCTGGACCTGATCACAGCCTCGATCCTGTCAAAGAAGCTGGCAGCAGCGCCAGACGCGCTGGTTCTGGACGTGAAGGTCGGCAGTGGCGCGTTCATGAAATCCGCTGATGACGCGCGCGCGCTGGCGACCGCCCTAACCGACACGGCAAACGCCGCTGGTTGCCCCACAACGGCGGTGATCACTGATATGAGCCAACCGCTTGCACCTTCCTTGGGCAACGCGCTGGAGGTTGCGGAAACCATGCGTGTGCTGACCGGCGACCGGTCCGGGCCGCTGGTGGAACTGGCGGCGGCCTTGGGCGGCGTGGTGCTAGCCGATGCCAAGGCGTCCGAGGGCGTGCAGGATGGCGCAAACCGCGTGTACTCCGCCATCCGCGATGGGCGCGCGGCGGAGCGTTTTGGCCGCATGATCGCCGCACAGGGCGGACCCTTGGGGTTCGTCGACAACTGGGCGCGCTTCCTGCCCGAGGCCAATGTGATCCGCGAAATCAAGGCCCCGCGCGACGGCTATGTCACCGCAATGGATGGGGAGGCGTTGGGCTTGACCGTCGTCGCATTGGGTGGCGGGCGGCAGGTGGAAAGCGACACGGTCGATCCGTCGGTCGGGCTTTCTGGTCTGGTGCGGATCGGGGATCAGGTCTCAGCAGGACAACCACTGGGCTTTGTGCATGCGGTGCGTGAAGATGCCGCCAATGCAGCGGTGAAGGCTGTGATCGGGGCGATTTCGATTGCGGGTACCCCCGTGGCCGCGCCCGATTTGATCCAGGACCGGATCGGCTGATGCCCCGCGCGGTTCTGATTGTGATGGATTCCGTGGGCATCGGTGGTGCGCCCGATGCCGGAGCATTTTTCAACAGAACGGTGCCTGACACGGGCGCGAATACCCTGCTGCACATCGCCCAACACTGCGCGGAGCATCGACCAGATGGACCCTTGCGCCTGCCGGTTCTGAACGGGTTGGGGGTGGGGTCCGCGCTGCATCTGGCCTGTGGTGAAGCGGCTCCGGGGTTGAACCCTTTGGCTTCAGGCATGTGGGGGGCGGCAACCGAAAGCTCTCCGGGGAAAGACACGCCATCGGGCCATTGGGAACTGGCCGGCTTGCCGGTGCCGTGGGATTGGCACTATTTCCCTAGTACACATCCGGCCTTCCCCTTGGACGTTTCGCGCCATGTGGCGGAAGTTGCAGGAACGGACGGCATCCTGGGCGATTGCCACGCCTCGGGGACCGAAATCATCGCGCGGCTGGGCGCAGAACATCTGCAGACGGGTTGGCCGATTTGCTATACTTCGGCGGATAGCGTGTTCCAGATTGCTGCGCATGAGGAACAGTTCGGGCTGGATCGCCTGCTGGACCTGTGCACGCGGGTTGCTCCGATGCTGCATGAGATGAAAGTGGGGCGTGTGATTGCCCGACCCTTCGTTGGGACAATCGAAAACGGGTTCACGCCCACCACCAACCGCCGAGATTTCGCCATTCGCCCACCGCAGCCGGTGTTGACGAACTGGGTGCAGAATGCGGGGCGCGCGGTGCATGCGATTGGAAAGATTGGTGATATTTTCACCATGGAAGGCATCGATGACGTGGTGAAAGGTGAGGACGTTGTGTTGATGGACCACCTGCTGGACGCGGTGTCAGGGGCAGAGGATGGCAGCCTGACCTTCGCGAATTTCGTAGAATTCGACAGTCTCTACGGCCACCGGCGCGACCCGGAGGGTTACGCCGCGCATCTGGAATGGTTCGATGCGGGGATTGGTCGGGTACTGGAGCAACTGCGGCCCGAGGATTGTCTGGTGATCACGGCGGATCATGGCAAT
The DNA here is from genome assembly GCA_040830545.1 of Paracoccaceae bacterium. Taxonomy (GTDB): domain Bacteria; phylum Pseudomonadota; class Alphaproteobacteria; order Rhodobacterales; family Rhodobacteraceae; genus HXMU1420-2. Next base: position 37,877 of record JBFOMB010000120.1, read on the forward strand.
GACCCGACCTGGACCGGGACGGATCACACGCGCGAGCGTGTGCCGGTTTTGGTTGCGGGCAAGGGGGATGGTGCACTGGGGCATATGGGGTTTGCAGATGTTGCGGCCAGCATTGCCGCGCATCTGGGGGTGCCTGCGCAGGGACCCGGAACCTGTAAGTTCTAACCAGCTAAGGATTTTCGAAAATCCCTGGTCACCCGGGTGCGCGGTCGCGACCGGGTGCGATTTGGCCCGGTCGCGCATTTGAGTATTTGAAGAACAATGAAGGTCAGGCGATTTCCGCGAGGCGGGCAAGGGCCTGTTTCAATTGATCTTCTTCCTCTTCCCGAGCGGCGAGGTTGGCGCGGGTTTCTTCGACGACTTCCTCTGGGGCGCTGTCGATGAATTTCGGGTTCTTCAATCGACCGCGCAAACCGCCGAGTTCTTTGGCGAGTTTTTGCAGGGATTTTTCCAGCCGCGCCTGTTCTTCGGCCACGTCGATGATGTCAGCCAGCGGCATGCCAAAACTCGCACCTTCGGCCGGGATTGTCACGCAGCCTTTGGGCATTGTGTCAACCTTTTCAAGGCTTTCGATGCGGGCGAGCCGTTTGATCAACGCCTCGTTCCGGTCCCATGCGCCTTGCCCGTGGGCGTCGATTGCGGTGGTGACCATGGGGACATAGGCCCCGGCGGGGACGTGCATCTGGGCGCGGGCGGAACGGGCGTTTTCGATCAGGGAAATCACCCAGTTCATTTCCCGGTCCGCATCGGCGTCCACAAGGTCCAGACCGTAGTCCGGCCAGTCGCCATGGACCAGCATTTTGGCGCGGTCACCAGAAAGGCCCCAAAGCTCTTCAGTGATGAAGGGCATGATCGGATGTAGCAGGATAAGGCACTGATCCAAAACCCATTTCATCGTCTCGCGGGTTTCCTGTGCGACGTCGCCTTCCTGCTGGAACAGGGGTTTGGAGAACTCCAGATACCAGTCGCAGACCTTGCCCCAGACAAAGGCATAAAGCGCATTTGCGGCGTCGTTGAAGCGGTAGTTTTCCAGCGCGTCATCGACCGCGACCCGCACTTTTGCGGTCTCACCGATGATCCATCGGTTCAGCGTTTCAGAGGGATGCACAACCTGTACACTATCCGTACACAACCCGTACACCGATTTGGCATCAAACACGCCGTTCATTTCCGCAAAGCGGGCGAAGTTCCAGAGCTTCGTCGTGAAGTTCCGGTAGCCGGTGATCCGGTCCTTGGACAGTTTCAAAACGCCGCCAATGGCCGCCATCGAGGTGTTGGTGAACCGCAGCGCGTCCGCGCCGAATTCGTCCACAATCTCCAGCGGGTCGATCACGTTGCCGGTGGTCTTTGACATCTTCTTGCCCTTCTCGTCGCGGACGAGCTGGTGCAGGTAGACCGTGTGGAACGGGATTTTGTCGGTGACAGCAAGCTGCATCATCATCATCCGGGCGACCCAGAAGAAGAGAATGTCAAAGCCCGTGATCAGGACGTCGGTGGGGAAGTAACGCTCCAACTCCTCGGTCTGTTCGGGCCAGCCGAGCGTGCCGATCGGCCAGAGACCGGAGGAGAACCACGTGTCCAGCACGTCGGGGTCTTGCCCAAGGGAAACTTTGACTTGTTTTTCATCGTCCGATTGACATTCGAATTTCACTACCCAATTGCTTGACGCAACATTCTCTCGCCAAGTTTTGAGGTTTTCTGAAGGTGTACCTTGAGCGGTTAGCCTAAATTTCTCGTAGTCCGTTTCAGTCAACGGGTAGGTTTGGAGCTCGCCATTGTGCCTGAAAACCCTCCGAATCCAGACTTCCGCATGCGGAAACCGGCGACCATAATATTCTTGGGCTTGTGAGAATACGCTCTCAAAATCCTCACCGCAGAACGCTTCAGACTCGTTTTCGGCTATTTCGCCGTCAGAACTCACCTTTGGCCCATACCAAACCGGGATCTGATGACCCCACCAAAGCTGGCGCGATATACACCACGGCTCGATGTTTTCGAGCCAGTGGTAATAGGTCTTTTCACCGCTTTCGGGGATGATCCTGGTGTCACCTTTGCGGACCGCCTCCAGCGCGGGGCCGACAACCTTTTCGGCGTCAACAAACCACTGGTCGGTCAGCATGGGTTCCACGACCACTTTGGAGCGGTCACCAAAGGGCTGCATGATGGGTTTGGATTCGACCAGCGGGACGATCTCGTCCGCGCCTTCGGCATCCGGCTTTTTCGCGCCGGACCCAAGGATCGGGTTGTCCGCGCGGGTCATCACGGCGAGGCCCTCGGCGGTGATTTCCGCGATCACCTTCTCGCGTGCTTCGAACCGGTCGAGCCCGCGCAGGTGGTCGGGGACAAGGTTCAGCGCGTCGGCCTCTGCCTCGCTCAGCGTGCGGTCGCCGCGTGACACGGCCTGCGCGATCTCGGCCGCTTCCTCATATGGCGCGCCATCGTCGCGCATGGCGCCTTTGGTGTCCATCAGGCGGTACATCGGGATGTCGCCGCGCTTGGCCACCTGGTAATCGTTGAAGTCATGCGCGCCGGTGATCTTTACCGCGCCCGAGCCGAAGTCCGGATCGGGGTATTCATCCACAATGATGGGGATAAGTCGCCGTGAGGCCTGTGGACCAACCGGAATCTCGCAAAGTTTCCCGACAATCGGCGCGTAACGTTCATCCTGTGGATGAACGGCAACCGCGCCATCGCCCAACATCGTCTCGGGACGGGTGGTGGCGATGGAGATATAGTCGCGGGTTTCTTCAAGTATTATGTTACCGTCTTCGTCTTTCTCGCGGTAAACATAGGTTTCTCCGCCCGCCAGTGGATATTTGAAGTGCCACATGTGGCCGGGGGTTTCGATGTTTTCGACTTCGAGATCGGAGATGGCGGTTTCGAAATGCGGGTCCCAGTTCACCAGCCGCTTGCCACGGTAGATGAGGCCCTGATTGTACATCTCGACAAAGACCTTGATCACCGCGTCATGGAAGTTGGCGGAGTTTTCGTGGCCGACGCGCTGGTCGCCCGGCGCACCCGCCATGGTAAACGCGTTGCGGCCCCAGTCGAGCGAGCAGCCCAGACGCTTGAGCTGGTCGATGATGGTAAAAGCGTATTCGGTTTTCCAGTCCCAGACCTTGTCTAGGAAATCCTCGCGCGACAGGTCCGTGCGGCGCATGTTCGATTCCGCCTTCAGCTTCTTTTCGACCTGAAGCTGGGTGGCGATGCCCGCGTGATCCTGCCCGGGCTGCCACAGCGTGTGAAAGCCGCGCATGCGGTGCCAGCGGACCAGGATGTCCTGCAGCGTGTTGTTGAAAGCGTGGCCCACATGCAGGGCCCCGGTGACGTTGGGCGGCGGGATCATGATGCAGAAACTGTCGTCGCGCGAGGCATTGGCCCCGGCGCGGAAGGCGCCTGCCTCTTCCCAGGCGCGGTAAATCCGGCCTTCGGCTTCGGCGGCATTAAATGTCTTGTCCATCGCCATAGCGGTGATCCCTTCTTGGTCCGCGCTTCCTTTACCGAACCGCTGGGGGAAGGGAAAGAGCGCGGCACGCTCCCCTTGCGCTGTGGGGGTGGTGTGGGGATGGTGAGGCATGGCCATTGATTCCGACATCCCGCCCCGTAGCTTTCTGAGCCTGTTTTTGCGTCTGGGGGGCTGGGTGTTGCTGGTGACGTTTTTGCCGGTGGCGATCATGTCCTGGGTGGCGATCAATCAGGATGCCATTGCCAAGCGGTTCGAGGCCAATGGCGTGCCGGTGACGGCGCGGATCATTGAACATTACTTCACCGTGTCGCGGGACAGTGATGGGGATGAGACGACAACCTACTGGCTGGATCTGGAGTTCGAGCTGGAGAGTGGGGAGACCTATCTGCGCCAGAAAAGCGTGCCGCGCTGGGTTTATGACGAGACCGAGAAGGGCGGGACGTATGACATCAGCTATCTGCGGGACGAACCGCATCGGGTGCAATTGTATGATGGGGAATATGCGCGGTCGTCTCGGATTGCACAGACATTCGGGCTGGTGACCGGGGGCATCTGGCTGGTGTTTTTCTGGTGGGTCGGTCGCAAGACGGTCGCGGGGCTACGGGCGCGGATGTATGGCGAGCGGGTGGAGGTGGAGAGCCTGGGGCTGGTACGGACCAGTGTGCGGGTGAACAACCGGCCACGGTACCGCGTGCGGTGGGATGTGCCGGGCGGGTCCTCTGGCCAGAGCCTGATGCGCAAGAAAAACGGGTTCAACGGGGCCGAGGATGAGGGGGCGGTGCTCACAGTTTATCGCGGTCTGCGCGGCGACTGGTGGGCCGGGGATGTGGGCAACCGGGCGGAGTGAACGCTGATCCGTTGAGGTGGCGAGGGGCGCTGCCCCTCGCGCTCCCCGGAGTATTTTGGGAACAATGAAGGGGCGGATTTAGCCTGTGAGGGCGAAGCGTTCGCGGAAATAGGCTTCGACCCGGTCGTAGGCGGGCTGGTGAAAGTCGATCGTCAGGAGCGAGTGGTCGTCCCCGTCAAACTGAACGGTTTCAAGGTCTTCGCCAAAGGCGCGTTCGATGGCGGCCCAAAGGTCGTCTTTGACCAGTTTGTCCCCTTTGAAGCGCATGGCGAGGCCGGGGCCCTTTTCAGCCATGCCGGCACGGGCGGCTGCGATATCCTGATCGGACATGTGCAGGCGGCCGCGGGACATGATGGGCAGGGCGGGCTGGCTGGCAACACCGCCCAGAACCGCGTCATCGGCCATGAGGGTCAGGGCAAAACTGCCGGTCAGGCACATGCCAATCACGCCGACGCCCTTGGCCGCGTCCCGTTCGCGGATGTGACGAGCGAGCGCGCGGAACCAGTCGGCAAAGGGGCTTTGCCGTCCTTTCAGGAACACGTTAATTTCCCGCCGGACGCACAGAACCCGGATCGTGTTGCGCATCATGGTGACCTTGCCGAAGGTACCCAGGAAATGCGGCAGGTAGACCCGGAACCCTGCCGCCACCAGCCGGTCCACCAGGGCGAGCGTTTCCGGCCCGATCCCCGGCAATTCCTGCATCAAGAGGATCGGCGGGCCGTCCCCTTTGACATAGACCTCGTGCGCGGCGTCGCGCCCATTGGACATGCGCGCTGTGAAAGTGAAGGTTGCGTTGGGAAAAAACTCAGCCATGCCTCTCCGTTGCGACGGCGGGATTGACCAGAGGCTCGCGCGCCCCCGGGCGCATCACCTCGGGATCATACGCCTTCCGTGCAAAGACTTCATGCACCATTGGCGCGAAAAATTCCAGCGGAAGGTCGTCATAATCCGGATCGAACGAGGCCTGATCCCAGCGTTCGCAGAAGGTCACGTTGTCGTCGAAATACGCGTGGCCCTTGTGGCGGTCGCGTTTGTTCTGGTCGAACCCGTCCAGATGGTGGCCGTAGTAGAGCATCTGGAAATCACCATGGGTTTGCACGACCCAGGCGCATTGTTCGCGCACAAATGGTTTCAGGATCGTGGCCGCGTATTCGTCGTGATTGTAGGGTGCGTAGATGTCGCCGATGTCATGCAGCAGGGCGGACACAACCCAGTCAATGTCGGCCCCGTCGCGCCATGCACGCGTGGCCGATTGCACCGAATGGCCCAAACGCGTGACCTGATAGCCCGACAGGCTTTCATCCAGATCGACCAGCGCCTTCAGCAACCGGTCCGCCGTGCCCTTGGTGTATTCGCTTTCATGGGCGGTGAGGAATTCATACTCTTCCTTCGTGCCGTCCTTCATCTGGGTAAAGTTGACGCGTTCCATTATGTGTCTCCGTAGATGCCGCTGGCCGAGCTGCCTTTGGCGTCTTTCATCATCACCTGGGCCTGAGCCTGCCGGATTTCGTCCCAGACCGCCAGTGAGCTGGGCTGAAAATAGTCCATGGGCGGGGCGACCTGGATAAAGTTCCCGACATGATCCACGCCGCGCGCGACCATGGCATAGTCACGGTCGCCCACCTGTTGCAGCACGTCCGGGCGACAGAACCGGATCACGCAACCGATGCGCCGGTCGTCGCTGGTATTGGGGCCGGACCCGTGCACGGTCAGACCGTGGTGCAAAGACATCTGTCCGGGTTGGAGCTCAATGGAGGTTTTGTCGTCTTCAGCGACGTCAACCTCGACCTCCTGCCCCCGGCTGAGCAGGTTGTTTTCATCGAATGTATCCATATGCGGCAGGATTTCGTTTTTGTGCGTTCCGGCGACAAAATCCATGCAACCGCTGGCACGGGTTGCCGGTGACAGGGCGATCCATGCGGTCACCAGACCTTCGGTCGCGCCAAGGCCCCAATAGGTCAGGTCCTGATGCATGGACACGATGTGTTTGGTGTGTGCTTCCTTGATAAAAAACTCGCCCGAGTAAATCAGGATGTTGGGGCCAAGGATGCCCTCAACCACGTCCAGCACGCGGGGGTTCATGGCCATGTGATATACCAGCGGCATCACGCAATGGGCGTTGATCCGTTTGTAGGTGTTGAGCGGTTGGGGCAGCCCGTTGTCCAGCCAATCCCGTTCCATGGTCTCGAATTCAGCCCGGGCGGCGGTGGCCTGATCCGGGGTCAAGACATCCAAGGGGAACAGGAACCCGTCCTGCCAGTATTGAGCGGTCTGATCGGGGGTCAGGCGGCCCTGATCCAGGTTTTGCGCGTCGAGCATGCTGATCCTCCTGTGCTGGCTGATGCGAGCGGTCTGGTCAACATAGGCCGGGTTCTGCGGGATCCAGCACGGTTTCGATTGCGCCTGAGGATAAGTTTTGCTTAGCCTTGATGGCATGGCGACCCGGACCCCATCGCTGAACTGGCTGCGTGTGTTTGAAGCCGCCGCGCGAAGCGAGAGTTTTGCGCGGGCGGCGGCGCAGTTGAACATGTCGGCCGCAGCGGTCAGCCAGCAGATCAAGGCGCTGGAGGGGCAGTTGGGCACGCCATTGTTTCGCCGCCATGCCCATGCGGTGACGCTGACGGATGCGGGGCGGGCCTATTACCCGGTGGTGCAGCAATCGCTGCTGATGCTGGATACGGCGACGTCGGGGCTGTTTGGCGAGGTGCGCGAGCAGCAGGTTTACGTGCAGTCCATCCTGCTGTTTGCCCATGGGGTGCTGGCCCCTGCCCTGCCCGCGTTGCGCGCGGCACATCCGGGGGTGAACCTGATGTTGAACACGGCGAATATTGAAGCAGAGTTCGCGCATCGGTTTTCGGATATGCAGATCGTGTTTGGGGCGGCTGGCCTGCATGGCAGCGAAAACGACCTGTTGGTGGGCGAGACGTTGTATCCGGTGGCGACACCCGAGATTGCGGATCAGATAACGGGACCGGCAGACCTGTTGCGTTTCCCGTTGATCGAGGTGGCGTCGCACCGCGCGGGCTGGCCCTATGTGCTGGACATGTTGCACCTGTCAGCGGCGGGGGCGCGGTATGAGTTTGCGGACAATTCTCTGGTGGCGGCGGTGATGGCAGGTGCGGGGCCGGGCATCATGCTGGCCCGGTCACCTGCAAGCGACGTGGCCCTGGGACAGGCGGGACTGGTGCCGTGCCTGGACGGGTTTTCGGTGCCGGGACAGGAGAGTTATCACCTGGTCTATCCGTCAAAGGCATCGTTGCGCCCGGCAGCGCGGGCGTTTCGGGGGTGGCTGCTGGAGTATTTGAAAGACGACGATTTGGGTTAGCCGGGTCGCCGTTACACAATTCCGCGCGGTTGAAAGAGCAGCGGTGCCAAAAACGTGACAAAGGCGCCCGGAGGCGCCTTTGTTATTGATATTCGACGGTGTGGCTCTCGTGACATTGGCCCAAGGGGCCAATGCACTGCCGCCACTCCGCAGCGTTCGCGAAGCGAAGCCGCTTACGTGACAAAGGCGCCCGGAGGCGCCTTTGCACTACCGCTTGGCGGCAGAAATCGCGTTGCGATTTCGCCTTACATCATGCCGCCCATGCCGCCCATGTCAGGCATGCCTGCGCCGGCGCCTGCGCCTTCTTTGGCGGGCTTGTCAGCAACCATGGCTTCGGTGGTGATCAGCAGGCCAGCGATGGAAGCAGCGTCTTCCAGAGCGGTGCGGGTCACCTTGGCCGGGTCGATCACGCCGAACGAGAACATGTCGCCATATTCTTCGGTCTGTGCGTTGAAGCCGAACGAAGCGTCTGCGCTTTCGCGGATCTTGCCAGCAACAACCGCGCCGTCAACACCTGCGTTTTCCGCGATCTGACGCAGCGGCGCTTCCAGCGCGCGACGCACGATCTGGATACCGGCGTTCTGGTCGGAGTTTGCACCTTCCAGGCCTTCCAGCGACTTCGCTGCCTGAACCAGAGCAACACCGCCACCGACGATCACGCCTTCCTGCACAGCAGCGCGGGTTGCGTTCAGAGCATCGTCCACGCGGTCCTTGCGCTCTTTCACTTCGACTTCGGTCATGCCGCCAACGCGGATGACAGCCACACCGCCTGCCAGCTTGGCAACACGTTCCTGCAGCTTTTCACGGTCGTAGTCCGAAGTGGTTTCTTCGATCTGCTGACGGATCTGGGAAACGCGGGCTTCGATTTCGGCCTTCTCACCAGCGCCGTCCACAACAGTGGTTTCGTCTTTGGTGATGTTGACGCGCTTGGCGGTGCCCAGCATGTCCATGGTCACGTTTTCGAGCTTCATGCCCAGGTCTTCGGAGATGACCTGACCGCCGGTCAGGATCGCGATGTCCTGCAGCATGGCCTTGCGGCGATCGCCGAAGCCCGGTGCCTTGACGGCTGCGATTTTCAGACCGCCGCGCAGCTTGTTGACAACCAGAGTTGCCAGCGCTTCGCCTTCGACGTCTTCTGCGATGATCAGCAGCGGCTTCTGCGACTGGATCACGGATTCCAGCAGCGGAACCATCGGCTGCAGCGACGAGAGTTTCTTCTCGTGCAGCAGGATCATGCAGTCTTCCAGTTCTGCGGTCATCTTGTCGGCGTTGGTCACGAAGTACGGCGACAGGTAGCCGCGGTCGAACTGCATGCCTTCAACAACATCGGTCTCGG
>JBFOMB010000121.1:0-8280 GCA_040830545.1 Paracoccaceae bacterium
CCCTGTTCCAACAACACCCGCGCCCGCGCCACGGCGTCCAGTTCCAACCTGCCGCCGCCAATCGTACCCGCCTGCCCGTCCCGCCAGACCAACATCGACGTCCCCGCCTCGCGCGGAGCAGACCCTGCATGCCGGGCGATCACCACCCGCGCCACGGTGCCGTACATCTCGATATGATCGGAAAGTTCGGACAGGTCGATCATGACGTGCCCCTTGCCCGCTGCACCGCTGCCCAAACCGCCTCTGCCGTCGCAGGCGCGCCCAACGCCGGATAAGCGTTGCCACAGGCCGCCACCGCGTTCGACAGCGCCAGCCAAGCCGAAATCCCCAGCATGAAGGGCGGCTCGCCCACGGCCTTGGACCGGTAAATTGTGTCTTCCCGGTTCTCCGCGCCCCAGAGCGCCACGTTGAACACGTCTGGCCGATCTGAACAGGCCGGGATCTTGTAAGTCGACGGCGCATGCGTCCGCAAACGCCCCTTGTCGTCCCACACCAGTTCTTCGGTCGTCAGCCAGCCCGCACCCTGCACATAGGCACCCTCGACCTGCCCGATATCCAGGGCAGGGTTCAGCGACGCGCCTGCATCATGCAACACATCCGCCCGCAAGATACGGTTCTCACCAGTCAACGTGTCCACGGCAACCTCGGTCACGGCGCAGCCATAAGCGAAATAGAAAAACGGACGTCCCTGCCCCTTGATCCGGTCCCATTCAATCTTGGGTGTCTTGTAAAACCCGGTTGCGCTCAGACTGACACGGCCCTGATAGGCCAGTTGCGCGGCCTCGGCAAAACTCATCGTTTCACCGCCTACATGCACCTGATCCTGCTCAAACCGGGCCGAGCCGCGCGGCTGCTGGTGATACGCGGCCAGATGATCCGCCATGCGGTCGCGGATCGTGTCGCACGCCGCTTTCACCGCCATCCCGTTCAGATCGCTGCCCGAGGACGCCGCCGTGGCCGACGTATTGGGCACCTTGCCTGTATCCGTCGCCGTGATCTTCACCCTGTCCAAGGCCACCCCAAACCGGGTGGCGGCAACCTGCGCGACCTTCTGGTTTAGCCCCTGACCCATCTCGGTCCCGCCATGGTTCAGATGGATCGAGCCATCCTGATACACATGCACCAGCGCACCCGCCTGGTTCAAATGCGTCAGCGTAAAGGATATCCCGAACTTCACCGGCGAAAACGCAATCCCTCGCTTTACAATCGGCTGCTCGGCGTTCCACGCAGAAATCGCCTCCCGACGTGCCGCATAGTCCGACGAGGCCAGCAAAGCCTCGGTCATCCCGTGCAGTTCAAAATCCTCCACCACCATCCCATAAGGCGTGGTGTTGTCCTTCATTGTTCCGACAATACTCCCGCCGGAGGCTTCCGCGCTCGCATAGTAGTTCCGCCGCCGCAGTTCTGCGCCATCCAGCCCCAGATCATGCGCAATGTGGTCCATCACACGCTCGATCCCGACCATGCCCTGCGGACCACCAAAGCCGCGATAGGCGGTGGCGGATTGTGTGTTGGTCTTCAACCGGTGGCTTTCAATCCGAGCATGGGGCAGCTGATAGGCATTGTCTGCATGCAGCATGGCCCGATCCGCCACGGGCAAGGACAGGTCCTGCGCCCAGCCGCACCGTGCGTAGTGCACGAAATCCACGCCCAGAACGCGCCCGTCCTCGTCAAAACCCGCACGGTACACGATCCGGAAATCGTGGCGCTTGCCAGTGATGACCATGTCGTCGTCCCGGTCATACCGCATGGAACACGCCCGCCCTGTCGCCCGCGCCACAACAGCGCAAGCCACGGCCAGCGCATTGCCCTGGCTTTCCTTCCCACCAAACCCGCCGCCCATGCGCCGGGTTTCTACGCGCACGGCATGCATCGGCACGCCCAGCGCATCGGCCACCTTGTGCTGGATCTCGGTCGGGTGCTGGGTGGAGGCATGGACGATCATGTCCCCGCCTTCCTGCGGCAATGCCAGCGCGGCCTGCCCTTCGAGGTAAAAGTGCTCCTGCCCGCCCAGCTCTAGCACGCCCTCGACCTGCCTGGGAGCGGCGGCAATAGCGGCACGGGCGTCGCCTTTTTCGTAGATGCGCGGGCCTTCTTCAAACCGGCTGTCTGCCGCCAATGCCTCATCAACCGTCAGGATCGGTGTTTCTTCGGCATAGGACACATCCGCCAATCGCGCTGCCTTGCGCGCGGCCAGATGCGACTTGGCCGCAACCACAAACAGCGGCTGCCCGACATAATGCACCGCGCCGTCCGACAGCAGCGGCTCGTCATGGGCCGAGGGGGAGACGTCATTGGCAAATGGCAGATCCCCTGCCGTCAACACAGCGACAACATCGGGCGCGGACCGCACCGCATCCAGATTCATCGCCGTGACTTGCCCGCGTGCTATGGTGCTAAGCCCAAAGGCCAGCGACAGCGACCCCGCAGGCAGCGGGATGTCATCCACATAGCGCGCGGCTCCTGTTACATGCAGCGGTGCTGCGTCATGGGGCAGAGGTTTCGCGACGCTCATGGCGTCACCTCCAACACCGACGCGACCTGCCCCTGGCTTTCCGCAAAACACCGCGCCAGCATGGCCTTCGCCGCCTCCAGCCGGTATCGCGCAGACGCACGCATGTCGTCCATTGGCGTGAAATCCGCTTCAAACGCGGCCTGAGACTGCGCGACAGTGGCTGCATTCCATGCCTGCCCGACCAATGCCGCCTCGACCGCAGCAGCCCGTTTCGGCACGCCCGCCATGCCGCCAAATGCGATCCGTGCAGACACAACTTGACCCTCGTCCAAAGTGATATTGAAACACCCGCACACAGCAGAAATGTCTTGATCAAACCGCTTGGACAGCTTGTAACAGCGCAACCGATCTGGCTGCACCGGGATGGAAACACCTTCGACGAATTCTCCCGCTTGCCGGTCCTGTTTGCCGTAGTCGAGGAAGAAATCCTCCATCGGAATCACCCTCCGCTCTGCCCCCTTGCGCAGGTGCAACCGCGCACCCAGCGCGATCAACGCAGGCGGGTTATCCCCGATAGGCGAGCCATTTGCGATATTTCCGCCGATCGTCGCCGCATTGCGCACCTGGACCGACCCATAGCGACGGATCATTTCCGCGTATGAGGGATGTCGGCCCGCCATCGCTTGCCAGACAACGTTCATGTCGGTCATGGCCCCGATCCACAGGTGTTCGCCGGTATCCTCGACCCCTTTCAAGTCGTCGCATTGCCCAAGAAACACAACCTGCTCCAGCGCGCGCAACGCTTTGGTCACCCACAAACCCACATCTGTCGCACCTGCGATTAACGTCGCCTCTGGGTAAACCTCCAACAGGCGAGCTAGTTCATCCGCCGAGGTCGGCGCATGCACCGATCCGACCGCCGCGGGCAATTCGTCAGCCACCATCCAGTCCGGCACCGGCGCTGGCGCAGCCGCCTCTGCCGCGCGGATGATCGGCGCATAGCCCGTGCACCGGCACAAGTTCCCGGCCAGCCGGTCGTCATGATCAGTTTGACCATTTGCATGCGCGCAGGCCATCGAGGCGATGAACCCCGGCGTGCAGAAGCCGCACTGACTGCCGTGATGTTCGATCATGGCCAGTTGCACCGGATGCAACTGCCCGTCCGGGCCGCTGATTCCTTCGACCGTGCGTACAGCCTTCCCGTCCAGCTGTGGCAGAAACAGGATGCAGGCATTCAACGCGCGCAATCCACTCTTGTCCTGAACGACCACGGTGCACGCTCCGCAATCCCCTTCGTTGCACCCTTCCTTGGTGCCACACAGCCCGTGACCCTCGCGCAGCCAGTCCAACAGGGTTGTCGTCGGCGACACCCCGCGAAGCTCCACAGTCTCTCCGTTCAGAAGAAACCTGACATCCATGGCCGAAACCCGTCGCGTTACCCTGTTGAACCCGGTTGCCCTCAATCGATGCGACGTAGATCGGGGCGGGCTGTGTCTTTGGTTCTGGAAAGGTTAGAAAAGCGCATGGCGCGCTGGCAAGGGAAAAGCCGCGAGGGCGAGGGGCGGAATCTGGCGCTAACGGCGCAAAATCCGGCAAACCGACAGAAAACAACGGTTTTTCAACCGCATATCTCGGCACACAACTGCATACGATTGAAGCAGCTTCAAATCTGACCGGATAATCGCGGCGCTGAAAATCCGGGCATTTGCGCCCTTCGCCGCAGACCCCAGCGTCAACCACAGTTTTCGCTTTCCGCCGCGCAACGGTCTTCATACTGTCGTCATATGAGCAGTTCCCCCCGATTCATCCACCTCCGCACGCACACCGAATACTCCCTGCTGGAAGGGGCGCTTCGGTTGAAAAAACTGCCCGGCCTCTGCCAAGATACCGGCATGCCCGCGCTGGCGCTGACGGATACGAACAACATGTTCGCCGCGCTGGAGTTTTCGGTCACCCTGTCCGGGGCGGGCATCCAACCTATCATCGGGTGTCAGGTCGATCTGGCCTACATCACAGCACAACCCGGCGAAAAACCGGTGCCACCCGCGCCCATTGTCCTTCTGGCCCAGTCCGAGGCTGGCTATGAAAACCTGATGCGGCTCAACACATGCCTTTACGTGGACAAGGGCGGCGACCTGCCTCAAGTCACGCCAGAGCAACTGGCCGAGCGCAGCGAGGGGCTGATCTGCCTGACCGGTGGCCCGGACGGCCCAGTCGGGCGGTTGTTGCAAGTCAACCAACGTGCCGTTGCCGAGGACCTTGTAGACCGGCTGGCCAAGTGGTTCCCCGACCGGCTCTACATCGAATTGCAACGTCATCCTGGCGAAAACGGCCAACCCGAGGCGGAGCGTCTGACCGAACGTGGCCATGTGGAAATGGCCTATGCCAAGGGCCTGCCGCTGGTCGCCACCAATGACGTGTATTTCCCATCGTCCAAAATGTACGAGGCCCACGACGCCCTGATCTGCATCGCCGAAGGCGCCTATGTCGACCAACAGGAACCGCGTCGCCGCCTGACGTCGCAGCACTATTTCAAAACCCCACAGGAAATGGTCGCGCTGTTTGCCGACCTGCCTGAGGCCATCGAAAACACAGTCGAAATCGCCAGACGCTGCGCCTTCATGGCCTATCGCCGTGACCCGATCCTACCCAAGTTCGCGGATGACGAGGTTGAGGAACTGCGACGTCAGGCACAGGAAGGCCTAAAGGCGCGGTTGGCCGTGATCCCGCATGCCACATCGGTCGAGGAATACGAGAAACGGCTGGAATTCGAACTCGGCATCATCGAAGGCATGGGCTTCCCCGGCTATTTCCTTATCGTTGCCGACTTCATCAAATGGGCGAAGGACCACGACATCCCTGTCGGTCCGGGCCGTGGGTCCGGTGCCGGATCGCTGGTGGCCTATGCGCTGACCATCACCGACCTCGACCCCCTGCGCTATTCCCTTCTGTTCGAACGCTTCCTGAACCCCGAACGGGTCAGCATGCCGGATTTCGACATCGACTTCTGCATGGATCGGCGCGAGGCCGTGATCCAGTACGTGCAGGAGAAATACGGGCGCGACAAGGTGGGGCAGATCATCACCTTTGGTGCCCTGCTGTCCAAGGCCGCTGTGCGTGACATCGGGCGCGTGTTGCAGATGCCTTACGGGCAGGTGGATCGCCTGAGCAAGATGATCCCGGTCGAAGGCGTGAAACCCGTCAGCATCGAAAAGGCGTTGAAGGAAGAACCGCGCCTCGCGGAACTCGCCCGCGAGGAAGAAGTGGTCGACCGCCTGCTAACCTATGGCCAGCAGGTCGAAGGACTGTTGCGCAACGCGTCCACCCACGCCGCGGGGGTGGTGATTGGCGACCGTCCTCTGGACGCACTGGTGCCGCTCTATCAGGACCCGCGCTCGGACATGCCCGCCACGCAGTTCAACATGAAATGGGTGGAACAGGCAGGGTTGGTGAAATTCGACTTCCTCGGGCTTAAGACACTCACAGTCATCCAGAACGCGATGGACCTGATCCATGCCTCAGGCCGGGATCTGCATATCGCAGAGGATGGCACGCAGCTCTATGAACCGGCACCGGGGGCGGAAAACCAGATCAACGCCATCCCGCTCGACGACGAGGCCACGTACAAGCTTTACGCCGCCGCCAAAACGGTCGCGGTGTTCCAGGTGGAAAGCTCGGGCATGATGGACGCGCTGAAGCGCATGAAACCTGACTGTATCGAGGACATCATCGCGCTTGTGGCACTCTACCGCCCCGGCCCGATGGAGAACATTCCAAAGTTCTGCGAGGTCAAAAACGGCCTCAGCGAACGGGAATTGCTGCACCCTACAATCGACCACATCCTCGACGAAACGCAGGGCATCATCGTCTATCAGGAACAGGTGATGCAGATCGCGCAGGAAATGGCGGGCTATTCACTGGGTGGCGCCGACCTGCTCCGCCGCGCGATGGGGAAAAAGATTCAGGAGGCGATGGACGCCGAACGCCCAAAATTCCTGAAAGGCTCCGCGGAAAACGATGTGGACGAGGCCAAGGCGACCGAGGTCTGGAACCTGCTGGACAAGTTCGCCAACTACGGGTTCAACAAGTCTCATGCCGCAGCCTACGCGGTGGTCAGCTACCAGACCGCATGGCTCAAAACCAACCACCCGGTGGAGTTCATGGCAGGTGTCATGAATTGCGACCTGCACCTGACGGACAAGCTGGCGGTCTATTTCGAGGAAACCCGCAAGGGGCTGCAGCTCGATTTCATTCCGCCTTGCGTCAACCGATCCGAGGCCACGTTCGATGTAACGGACGGCAAGCTGGTCTATGCCCTCGGCGCGCTCAAGAATGTAGGCGTTGAGGCCATGCGCCTCATCACCGACGCGCGACGGGACGCACCATCGCCAGAGGGCACAGCGAAGAAAGCTGCAAAGCTTAATGAGCGGCCCGGAAAGCCGTTTTCGACGCTCTACGACTTCGCGCGTCGCGTGGACCTTAAGCGCGTGGGCAAGCGCCCGCTGGAAATGCTCGCCCGCGCCGGTGCGTTTGACCAATTGGACCCGAACCGCCGCCGCGTGTTTGACAGCCTTGACGCGCTGGTCAGTTATTCCGCCGCCGTCCACGAACAACGCGCCTCCAACCAGGTCTCGCTCTTCGGCGAAGCAGGTGAGGACCTGCCTGAGCCACGTCTTTCCAAAGTCCCCGATTGGCTGCCCGCCGAACGGCTGGCCGAGGAATTCATCGCCGTCGGTTTCTACCTCTCCGGCCACCCTCTCGACGACTATATGGGCGCGCTCAAACGCCAACGCATCATGACGCTGGACGAAGTGCTGGATCGCGCCCACGGCGGTCCCTTCCTGGCCAAACTCGCAGGCGTCGTCGCTGGTCGCCAGGAACGCAAATCAGCGCGCGGCAACCGGTTTGCCTTTGCCCAGCTCAGCGACACGTCCGGGGCGTACGAGATCACACTCTTCTCCGAAGCGCTCGAAAAGGCACGGGATCACCTGGACACCGGTTCAAAGGTCGTTGTCACGGCCGAAGCCACGCTAGAGGCCGATCAACTCAAACTGCTCGCGCGTTCGGTTGCCCCAATTGACACCGCCGTCGCGGGCGCGGGCACAATGGGCTTGAGAATCTTCGTGGAACAGATCGACGCCGTCGAAACCGTCGCCAGCATCCTCGACAGTGCCGCCGAGGCCGCAAAATCCGCCAGCAAAGGTCCGGTGCAACTCTGCCTGCTGGGCGATGATCTGCCTGGCGAGGTGGAAATCGACCTTGGCAGCGGCTTTGCCCTGAATCCTCAAATCCGCGGCGCCATCAAATCCCTCGAAGGTGTGGTTTCGGTCGAGGACATGTAAGCCTCGCCTCAGTAATGCGGCGGACGTTCGTCTCCCAGAACAACGCCACCGGGCTGGCTCTGTTCCCGCTCCGCCTCGCGCTGCATCAGCATCGTCACGCGGCGGGTCAGGGTGTCGATCTCGCCTTGCTGCGCGACAACAACCTCGTTCAGCTCGTCCACCATCCGGATCAGATAGGCCATTTTTTCTTCCAACTCACGCATGATCCACCTTCCGACCGCAACGTCCTGCTTGCCGCGCCTCCCGCACGCACCGCACCCTACCGCCAAGACAAGGGAGGAGCCAGCCATGACCGTAGACATCCAGACCGATAACGGCGTCACAACCGTCTCCATCAATCGGCCTGAGGCCCGAAACGCTGTCGACCCGCCAACCGCCCGCGCGCTTTACGCCGCATTCCTTGCATTCGAGGCCGACGACAGCCAACAGGTCGCCATCCTGACCGGCACCGATGGGGCCTTCTGCGCCGGGTTCGACCTGAAG
>JBFOMB010000122.1:0-26529 GCA_040830545.1 Paracoccaceae bacterium
CGGCGGCGAAAACAGCAACATCCAACTTGCCTCGCTGGCTAATGGCGATGCCGCATTCCCGCAACCTGCGTTCCTCGATCCTGTGGCCGCGTCTCTCCAGACCGAAACCGAAGAGGCCCCGCAGGCGGTCGAACCGGAACCGCAACTGGACATTCGCGAAGTCACCGGCAGCCGCGTGAACATGCGTCAGGGCCCCGGCACGACCTACGCAGTGATCGGTACCCTGTTCTATGATGACGAGGTTGAGGTGCTGGAAGACCTGGGCAACGGCTGGATTCAGCTGCGCAAGATGGGCACAAACGAGGTCGGCTGGATGGCCGCCCGCTTCGTCAAGAAGGTCACCCAGTAACCCGCGGCCGGATTGCACCACGGGCGTTTTCGGGTGACAAAGCGTGATTTTCCCACCTTTCACACGGGTCGCCATGAAATCCATCCTTATCACCGGTTGTTCCTCGGGCATCGGATATGACGCGGCCGTCACCCTGCGCGACCGGGGATGGCGGGTGTTCGCCAGCTGCCGCAAGCAGGCCGATTGCGACCGCCTGCAGGCCGAGGGGTTTGACAGCCCGCGCATCGACTACACCGACCCCGCCACAATCAAATCGGGTCTGGCAGATGTGTTGGATGCGACCGGCGGCACGCTGGATGCATTGTTCAACAACGGCGCACATGCCCTGTCCGGCGCGGTCGAGGACCTGCCGGTTGAGGGCCTGCGCGCGATATTCGAGGCCAACTTTTTCGGCTGGCACGACCTGACCCGGCAGGTGATCCCGGTCATGCGGGCGCAGGGCAACGGGCGGATCGTTCAGTGTTCATCAACCCTCGGGCTGGTCTACATGCGGTGGCGCGGGGCCTACACCGCGACCAAACACGCGTTGGAAGCGCTCAGCGACACGATGCGGCTGGAGATGGAAGGCACCGGTATCGACGTCATCCTGATCGAACCCGGCCCCATCACCACCAAGTTCCGCGAAAACGGCATCGCGCCGTTTGAGAAATACATCGACTGTAAAAACTCACCCCGCCGCGCGGAGTATGAGGCCGGCCTTGTGCGCCGCCTTTACACTGACAGCGGGCCGGACAAATTCGAACTGCCTGCTTCTGCCGTCACGGCCAAGCTGATCCGCGCGCTGGAGGCCCCGCGCCCCGCCGCGCGCTACTACGTGACCTTCCCCACTTACCTCACCGCATTCCTGCGCCGCATCCTGACCACGCGCGGTGTGGACCGCATCCTGCGCAAGATCTGAACGCTCCAGCGCGACAATATTCCTGTTCGCTTTTCCGCGCCGCACAACTATGTCTCGCCCATACCTATCGGAGGCAACGCAAATGGGCGGAGATTTCCTGTTCACGGTCATCATCATCGCGATGGCGGCAGTGGTCATCATCCTGATGATCGGCATTGGCGGGTTTGCCCGCGGCGGTGCGTTCAACAAGAAATACAGCAACAAGATGATGCAGTTGCGCATTGCTGCACAGTTCGTGGCGATTGTGCTGATCCTGCTGTTCATCTGGCTGCGCTCGCAGGGAGGGTCCTGATGGTTGTCCTGAACAAGATTTACACAAAGACCGGCGATGCTGGCGAAACTGCTCTGGGCGATGGGTCGCGCGTTGTAAAACATGCCGCCCGCGTTACGGCTTATGGCACCGTGGATGAGCTGAACTCCTGTGTCGGTGTCGCGCGGCTGTCGGCTGACGGCGACGTGGACGCGCAACTGACCGCGATCCAGAATGACCTGTTCGACCTCGGTGCGGACCTGTGCCGCCCCGATATGGCCAGCGATGCAGAGGCGGAGTATCCGCCGCTGCGGGTCGCAGACGCGCAAGTGACACGTCTGGAAAACGAAATCGACGTGATGAACGCCGAACTGGAACCCCTGCGCAGCTTCATCCTGCCGGGCGGTACCCCTCTGGCCGCACATCTGCACGTCTGTCGCACGGTCGCACGCCGCGCGGAACGCTGCGCCATCGAATTGTCGATGGACGAGGACGTGAACCCGGCTGCGATCAAGTTCCTGAACCGGCTGAGTGACTGGTTCTTCGTCGCCGCACGCATGGCCAATGACAGCGGCCGGGCCGACGTTTTGTGGGTGCCCGGCGCGAACCGGTAATGCGTCCAGCAGGAAACAAAGTTCCCCGCGGGGAACCAAACGCGACGTCTCTAGGCCATGACGTGACGATTTTACCCTGTTTCCTGCACCGCAGCGCGGCTATCTACTGCCGGGATACCTGATTTGAGTCGCCACCAGCGGCTGAATTTTTCGATGAGGAGAGACCGTGATGAAGGTACTGGTGCCTGTCAAACGCGTGATCGACTACAATGTGAAGGTCCGCGTCAAAGCGGACGGTAGCGGCGTCGATCTTGCCAACGTGAAGATGTCGATGAACCCGTTTGACGAGATTGCCGTCGAACAGGCGATCCGGCTGAAAGAAGCCGGTCAGGCCGACGAGGTTGTCGCGGTTTCCATCGGTGTGAAGCAGGCGCAGGAAACCCTGCGGACCGCGCTGGCCATGGGTGCTGACCGTGCGATCCTGGTTGTGGCGGCGGATGACGTCCACACCGACATCGAGCCTCTGGCCGTGGCCAAGATCCTGGCCAAAGTCGTCGAGGAAGAGCAGCCGGGCATCGTTCTGGCGGGCAAGCAGGCGATCGACAACGACATGAACGCCACCGGCCAGATGCTGTCGGCGCTGCTGGGCTGGTCCCAGGGCACCTTTGCGTCCGAGCTGGAGATCGAAGGCGACAGCGCCAAGGTCACCCGCGAAGTGGACGGCGGTCTGCAGACGATCAGCGTCAAGATGCCGACCATCGGGACCGTTGACCTGCGTCTGAACGAGCCGCGCTATGCCTCGCTGCCGAACATCATGAAAGCGAAGAAAAAGCCGCTGGACGAGAAAACCGCTGCCGACTTCGGCGTCGACGTCACGCCGCGTCTGGAAATCGTGAAGACCGAGGAACCGCCGGCACGGGCCGCGGGGATCGTCGTGGGCTCGGTCGACGAGCTGGTTGAGAAACTCAAGGAAGCGGGGGCTGTATAATGGCTGTACTTCTTCTTGCAGAAGTGACCGATGGCGCACTGGCAATGGACGCCACCGCCAAGGCAGTGAGCGCGGCAAAGGCTCTGGGCGATGTGACCGTCCTGTGCGCGGGCGGCTCTGCCGCTGCCGCCGGTGAAGAGGCCGCGAAGATCGACGGCGTGGCCAAGGTTCTGGTCGCTGAAGATGCATCGCTGGGCCACCGCCTGGCGGAAAGCACCGCAGCACTGATCGTGTCGCTGGCCGGGGACTATTCCCACATCGTTGCACCTGCAACGACCGACGCCAAGAACGTGATGCCGCGCGTTGCTGCTCTGCTGGACGTGATGGTCATCTCGGACGCGTCCGGTGTTGTTGATGCGGACACGTTCGAACGTCCGATCTACGCAGGCAACGCGATCCAGACCGTCAAGTCCTCGGACGCGACCAAGGTTGTGACCTTCCGGACCGCAAGCTTTGACGCGGCGGGCGAGGGCGGTTCTGCCTCTGTTGAATCCGTGTCCGTGGGCGACAACCCGGGCCTCAGCGAATGGGTCGAGGACAAGGTCGCCGCCAGCGACCGTCCGGAACTGACCTCGGCAGGAATCGTTGTATCGGGCGGCCGTGGCGTCGGCTCCGAAGACGATTTCAAACTGATCGAAGCGCTGGCGGACAAGCTGGGCGCGGCTGTTGGCGCGTCCCGCGCGGCGGTCGACTCGGGCTACGCCCCGAACGACTGGCAGGTGGGTCAGACCGGCAAGGTTGTTGCACCGGACTTGTATGTCGCTGTCGGCATCTCGGGCGCGATTCAGCACCTGGCCGGTATGAAGGACTCCAAGGTCATCGTCGCGATCAACAAGGACGAAGAAGCACCGATCTTCCAGGTCGCAGACTTCGGCCTCGTCGCTGACCTGTTCCAGGCCGTGCCGGAACTGACCGAGAAGCTCGGCTGATTCTGAACCGGATCAGACCTAAGAAATGATGAACGGCCCGCCCCACCGGCGGGCCGTTTTGCGTTTTACGAAATAGCCCGCAGCGCGGTCGCAACATGGGACGCAATCCGAGCATGGTTCATCGGCCCCGGCAAATGCATCGCGGCAGGCAGGTCCATCGGATCAAAATGCATGCCTTCCATGTCCTCTGGATTGTTGAGCGCCCCCAAATCCAGCTCGACCACATCCAATACCTTGTCCCGGACGGCGTCGATCATGCCCCGATCCACCAACAGCGGCTCGTCTCCCAATTCACTGCCCGCTTGCGAGGACCGCAGCCACAACAGCACCACGCTGCTTTGGATGTTGGACAGCAACAGCTTCATGCGCGCAATCCACGCCTGCTGTAGTTCGGTCCGCACGATGTCGAACCGGTCTGGCGACACGGTCTGAAGCTTGCTCAACAAGTGCTTGTTGAAATTGATCTCGGTAAAATCCACTCCCCGGAATGCCGCCTGCAACATTGGTGACGGGGACAGGAACCGATCATTGCGACGCGGATGCACGCGGTAGAACCTGTTGGACAGGTTCTGTGCGCCAAGGATCTGCAACACCGTCACCTCGGCCCCATTGGCCGCATTCATCACATCCGCATCATGCACGAAACTGTCGATCCCGGCATTCAGGCTGCCGAAGTTGATACACTCACGCCCCAGCGCCTGCTCGACCAATGACGGGAACGGCTGCACCACAAATTTCCCGTATGTTAAGCTGTCGCCCAGAAACAGCGTGTAAGGTCCGTCCAGCGCCCGCCGAGGTCCCCGGAACAGAAGCCGTGAATTGCCGTACCTGCATGGAAGATAATCCAGCGCCGACGCGCTGGTCCGCTCAATGCTCATCACACCACCACTATTTTTCACCCGGAACCGAGAGTCGCTGCAAAACCTTGCGATTTCGCTAAAGCTTCAATTTTCACGTTTCTTTGTCGGCGGATTTGCCCCCTGCCCTACTTGCGGCCCCTCTGGCCACCCCAGTAAGGTGAGAGCGCAAACAAAGAGAGGTCGGGCATGGAAATCCAATCCGTTGGGGTGATCGGCGCGGGGCAGATGGGCAACGGGATTGCTCATGTCATGGCGCTGGCCGGATATGATGTCGTGATGAACGACGTCTCGCAGGAGGCTCTGGACCGGGCGGTTGGACTGATCGAAAAAAACCTGGTCCGTCAGGTCAGCCGCGGCCTGATCACCGAAGAGGAGAAAAGCGCTGCGGTTCCTCGCATCCGCACCACGCTGCAACTGGCTGATATTGGCGCAACCGATCTGGTGATCGAAGCCGCAACGGAACGCGAAACGATCAAACAGGCGATTTTCGAGGATCTGGGGCCCCACCTGAAGCCGCATACGATTCTGACCTCGAACACCTCTTCGATCTCGATCACACGTCTGGCCAGCCGCACCGACCGTCCAGAGCGTTTCATGGGCTTCCACTTCATGAACCCCGTGCCGGTGATGCAGCTGGTTGAACTGATCCGTGGCATCGCGACGGACGCGGAAACCTTCAATGCGTGCAAGGCGGTCGTGGATCGCCTGGGCAAAACCGCCGCCAGTGCCGAGGATTTCCCGGCCTTCATCGTCAACCGCATCCTGATGCCGATGATCAACGAGGCGGTTTATACCCTGTACGAGGGCGTCGGGTCCGTCCAATCCATCGACCAATCCCTGAAACTGGGCGCGAATCATCCGATGGGCCCGCTGGAGCTGGCGGACTTCATTGGGCTGGACACCTGCCTGGCTATCATGAACGTGTTGCATGACGGGCTGGCGGACACGAAGTACCGCCCTTGCCCGCTACTAACCAAATATGTTGAGGCCGGCTGGCTGGGCCGAAAATCACAGCGCGGATTCTATGACTACCGCGGCGAGGTTCCGGTTCCCACTCGCTGACATACCCGCACACGCAACGCAGCCCCGGACCTGATCCGGGGCCTCCACCTCAAAAATCTGGAATCAGCTTGCCTGTTTGCCCAGGTCCAGCGTGTGCTGACGCAGCCAGGCCATGAACCCGCGCGGGTCGGTTTCCAGCTGGGCCATTTGTTCGTCTGTCAGCGGTTTGCCCACGACCGGCGCCTGCGGCTTGTTGCAGCTACGCACGATCTCATGCAGCAGCAACCCCTGGCGCAGGATTGGCGAGACCTGGCAGGCGATCTGGTAGGCTCGGGAATTGCGACCCGGATAGTACATCGGCACCACACGCGCGCCCGACTTGCGGATCATCTTGGCCGTGAACACGTTCCATTCCCGCTCAATGGGCGGTCCCCACCAGCTGTCTGATGACATGACCACGCCCGACGGGAAAAGACACACCACACCGCCTTTGGCCAACCAATCCATGGCATTCGCGCGCATTTCGATCATCTTGCGTTGCGCTTCGGGGTCATGAGGAAACGGCACCGGGATCATGAAAGACGTCGCGGCCTCGTCCAGTCCGGTCAAGACCGAACGTGTCAGGATACGATAGTCCTGCCGCACGCGACCTATGAGGTCGGCAAAGATCATGCCGTCCACCATGCCATGCGGATGATTTGCCACAACCACGACCGGGCCGTCCTTGGGAATGTTCTGCAACTGCTCTTCGGGCGTCAGCAGATCGATCCCCATCGTATCCAACGCACCGCGCCAGAAGTTCTGACCGCGATAGTTGGCGTTGCTCTTTTCGAACTTGTTCACCATCCGCAAAACGCGGAGCTTGCCGGTCATCCATTCGATTGCGCGAATGGCGAAACCTGTCCAAGGGTCGTCAAAGGAATTGGCATAGGTCAAGGTACGGCGGTCGTAGATTTCGACCGTCTCTGGCTCTGCCTGGCGCGAGCGCTGCACATTGCTGTTCTGAGCCGTATCTACCAAATTGCCCTTCCCGTCGTTGCGTCGCCGGACCGTTCCTTAAAACTCTTCGCCGAACTTGTCAGCGATCAACGCTTCGATGGCCTCCGCCAATGCTTCTGCGTCAGACCCGGTTGTTTCAACTTCGATCATCGTGCCCCTGGAGGCAGCCAACATCAAGAGCCCCATAATACTGTCGCCCGAGGCGCACAAGCCATCCTTTGACACCTCTGCCGCCGCGTCAAAGCCTTCGATCAGCTCAACCAGCTTGGCTGACGCCCGCGCGTGCAGCCCTTTTTCGTTTACGATTTGGTGGGAGCGTCGGATCATTCTCGTCGGTCTTGCGCCTGGCCTGGCACTCAATCCAGACTGACGTTCTGCGTATTGATGTACTTTCTACCCGCTTCCATGGCTCCGCGCACTGCGTCCGCCACCGGAAGCCGGCGCGATTTGGCCAGTTTTATCAGTGCCGGCAGGTTTGCACCATAGAGAATACGCCGGTTCTCGGGCGCGCAGGCCCGCAGCGACAGGTTTGAGGGCGAACCGCCGAACAGATCCGTCACCACAACGACGCCGTCGCCATGATCGACCTTGTCCGCTGCGGCGCAGATTTCGCTTTGCTTGTCAGCGCGGTTGTCTTCGGGGCCGATGGAGATCGCGACAATGTCGGGCTGTTCACCAATAACGTGCTGAATGGCTGCGAGATATTCGCGAGCCAGCCCTCCATGCGCAACTATGACTATCCCGATCAACCGCCCCTCATCCGTATTGCGATTGCTCCAATTCACGGTGCCTTATAGACACCTGCAATCCATCCTCTGCAAGAGCCTTGGCCAATGACTCGGCCAGAGTAACGGAACGGTGACGCCCGCCCGTACAGCCGAATGCAATGGAGAAATGGGATTTACCCTCTTCCACATATGCAGGCAGAAGCAACCGCGTCATGTCCAGCACCCGGTCAAAGAAGGGCTGAAACCTGGTATCACTTCGAACGTAATTCTGAACGTCTTCGCTGCGCCCATCCTTGTCCCGCAGGTCCGCATCCCAGTACGGATTGGTCAGGAAGCGGCAATCAAACAACATGTCCGTCGCACGGGGCACACCACGTTTGAAGGCAAAGGAGACCATGGAAACGGCCAGGGGCCGTGCACCGTCCGGCGCGAACCAGCGCTCAATCTCGGCGCGCAGTTGATGCACGTTCAGATCGGACGTGTCGATCAGGGTGTCCGCGTGATCGCGGATGGGCCACAGCAGGTCCAGTTCGCGTTGCACACCCTTTTCAGTGCTCTCCGCAGGGGCGAGAGGATGGCGTCGACGTGTTTCTGAAAACCGGCGCAACAGAATGTCGCGGCGGCAGTCCAGATACAGAAGGTTCACGTCCAACGTCGGCCGTTTGCTCAGCGCGTCGACATGTTCCAGCAGGCTGGTCACCGAAAAATCGCGGTTTCGCGTATCGACCCCCAGTGCCAGCGGCCGGTTGGGCATCGGCCCGTCCAGCAGGCGCGACCAGAACCCCAGAGGCAGGTTGTCGATGGCCTCGAAATCCAGATCTTCCAACACCTTGATGGCCGTCGTGCGCCCTGCGCCCGACGGACCCGTGACCAGAACCAGGCGGTTCTGCGGAAGATCACTTGCACTCATACAACACGCCCTTGTTTTTCCTTGAGATAGTGCAGAATCGCTGGTGCAAAATGGGGGCTTTCAACTTTGTGAAGCAAGCGAAAGGCGCGTCCAAAGAACGAGATTTCTCGTGTTTCGGGCATGCGTGCCGTTTCAACCTGGTTCATATCAACCACAAGCTGTAGCTGCGCAGGGTTTGGCGGAGGACACTTTAGCAATCCAACGCCCCGCGCCTCGATCAGTCCGGAAATCTCGGGGACCGGCGCAACGGTGACGGCTTCGCCTGATGGAGACAGGATGGTGCCATCATCCGAAACCAAACGCGCACCAAAGGCCATCAGTGTCAACGCCAGCGCGGACTTCCCGGTCCCAGATGCGCCCGTAATCAGAACTGCTCGATCTTCTACACTGACGCAGCTGGCGTGCAGCACCACCCGGTCCGCGCCAAGAGGCTCCGGGTCCGTGCCCACCAACCTGCCCTCAGACGGGCAGGCCCACGACGAACCGTGCACCCAGGGCTTCAGAGGTCACATCTGCCTCGGTCGGGCGAATGTTCTCGGCCCAGATAACGCCGCCATGCGCTTCGATGATCTGTTTCGAAATCGCGAGGCCCAGGCCCGAGTTGTTGCCAAAGTGCTCTTCAGGCCGCTGCGAATAGAAACGCTTGAAGATCTTGGTCAGTGCCTCGTCCGGGATTCCGGGGCCAGTATCCTCTACCACGACCAACACACGGTTGTCCCGTTTTCGCGCCCAGACGCGAATGGCGTCGCCATCTTCGCAGAAGGAAATCGCGTTGGTGATCAGGTTTACGAACACTTGGGCCAGACGCGGTTCCAGACCGTGCACCACGACCGGATCCTTCGGCATGTCGGTGATGTAATCGATGCCCTTGGATTTTGCGTCCTCACCCAGATACTGGTTCAGGTTGCCGAGCATTTCCAGAAGGTTGAACTCTTCTTCTTCTTCCTTCACCAATTCGCTGTCCAGACGGGAGGCGTTGGAAATGTCGCTGACCAGACGGTCCAGACGGCGTACGTCATGTTCGATCACATCTAGCAGTTTTTCCCGCTGATCGTCCCGTTTGACCATACGCAGCGTGCCGACGGCGGAACGCAGGCTGGCGAGCGGGTTCTTGATCTCGTGCGCGACGTCAGCAGCAAATTGTTCGTTCCCGTCGATCCGGTTGTAGAGCGCGGACACCATACCTCGCAGCGCGGCGCTCAGGCGACCGATTTCGTCAGGACGCGCGGTCAGGTCCGGGATACGAATACGGCCCGGGTTCATCTTGCGTGCGTTCCTGTCGCGACCCAGTTCAGCCGCCTCTGCCAGATCGGATAGTGGGTTCGCGATGGTCGAGGCCAATACCAGGCTGAGACCGATAGACACCAGAATGGCGACCAGGAACATCTGCAACACGCGTTCCCGTTCACTGCGGATCAACGCGTCGATTTCACCCGCCGGGCTGGTCAGCGCCACGGCGCCAACGGCGGCCCCGTTTCG
Organism: Paracoccaceae bacterium; assembly: GCA_040830545.1. GTDB lineage: Bacteria > Pseudomonadota > Alphaproteobacteria > Rhodobacterales > Rhodobacteraceae > HXMU1420-2. The sequence goes on from JBFOMB010000122.1 coordinate 9,947, forward strand.
CATTATCGGTACGACGGCTGCAAAAACGCGACCACCCGGGGTTTGCAGTCCGGCCTGCACCATCTGGCCGCCTTCGATGGCCAAAGGCACCAGGGTCGGCAGCTGTGCCTCCAGCGGCTCACCCAGATCCTGAGTGCTGCCCGTAGAAATGAGGCCTGAAACGCCGCCCCAGATCGCCGACAGCAGGTCGCCGATCACGGTGGGGCTGGCTGGGCTGGAGATCCCCGTATCCACGTCGCCTGTCGCCTGTCCGGTCAGAACCGCGGTCGGGTCGTAGATATGGACCTCGGTCCCGTTCGAGAGGCTGAGGTGATCGAGCGTTCCCGCGACATCAATCCCGTCTGAGGCCGCCATATTGACGGGTCCGGTTTCTGGCAACTGAGCCTCGAACACGTCGGACACCAGCAGCGCTTCGCTCGCCAATGCCCCGGCGCGCTGAACCGCCATCCGGTCGCGCGAATAGTTCAAATACAGGATGCCACCAACCAACAGGTTCAACGCAACCAGGTTGAACATGATGATCTTGCGCGTCAGCGGCGACGTCTTGAGCGACAACAGTCCACGCCGCGCCCGTTTCACACGCATTTCCTTTTCAACGGTGCTGTCTGGGGCGACCCAATCGTCTCCCAGGACGACGTCACCGGCCTGCGCCGTTGTGGTGGGATCCGGAGAGAAGGATCGATCAGCAAAACTCATGACGCTGTCTATTCTTCGTTGTACCGATACCCGATGCCATAGAGCGTTTCGATGGCCGAGAATTCCTCGTCCGCGCCACGCATCTTCTTGCGCAGGCGTTTGATGTGACTGTCGATGGTCCGGTCATCCACGTAGACCTGATCGTCATAGGCCACGTCCATCAGCTGATCGCGGCTTTTGACAAAACCGGGGCGCTGCGCCAGCGCCTGCAGGAGCAGGAATTCGGTTACCGTCAGCGACACATCCGTGTCTTTCCAGGAAACCGCATGGCGCAGCGGGTCCATCCGCAGGTGGCCACGAACCATCACCTTGGTCTCTGGCCCGCTGCCGACGGCGTCGCCTGCCACGGCCTCTTGCCGGCGCAACAGCGCGCGGATGCGTTCCACCAACAGACGCTGAGAGAAGGGTTTCTTCACATAGTCGTCCGCGCCCATGCGCAGGCCCAGAACCTCGTCGATCTCGTCATCCTTAGAGGTCAGGAAAATCACCGGCATCGAGGTTTTCTGCCGCAGGCGCTGCAACAGGTCCATTCCGTCCATGCGCGGCATCTTGATGTCGAGCACGGCCATATCCGGAAGCTTCTTGTTGAAAGCGTCCAAGGCCGACTGGCCGTCGTTGTACGTTTCTACCTCAAACCCTTCAGCTTCGAGAGTCATCGAGACCGACGTCAGGATGTTCCTGTCGTCGTCTACCAATGCAATTTTCGACATCTGTACTGCCTTTGTGCTGCTCGTTCTTATTCGTTAATGCCTGCTTTTTGCCTACTTTATTCCCCGTTTTCGCATTCCGAATCAATCCTTAAGTGCGAATCACTGATATTCCGTCAGCAGATTTGGCCAAAAAATCCTTAGGAATGACTGAATTCCCACAGTCTAAATGCACGTCATCCACCGTCCGAAAACTTGATTGCGCTAACCTCCGCCTTGGTGGCGCTAACTGCGGCATAGCGACCTGTTCATCCTCGGAACATGCGTGTTAAGACCCCGATCAATCGCTCTGGCTGCCCCGCCGTCAGAGCAGTTTCAACATGTCGGCAAACGCCACGACAGGAGAAAAAACCATGACGAATGGACGAGTTAACCCTAATTTCCGTCTAGAGGACCAAGGGATCGAAGGGCTCGGCAACGTCTATTACAACCTGATGGAGCCCGCGCTGGTCGATCTGGCGCTCAAGCGCGGCGAAGGCCATCTGGGTCGCGGTGGCACTCTGCTGGTCACCACTGGGAAATTCACCGGACGTTCGCCCAAGGACAAACATGTCGTGAAAACCGACAGCGTGGCTGACACGATCTGGTGGGACAACAACGCTGCGATGAGCCCCGAGGGGTTCGACGCGCTTTACACCGACATGCTGGCGCACATGAAGGGCCGCGATTATTCGGTGCAGGATCTGGTAGGCGGTGCTGACCCGACCCATTCGATCAACGTGCGTATGGTGACCGAACTGGCCTGGCACGGGCTGTTCATCCGCCACCTTCTGCGCCGCCCGGATCGCGAAGATCTGGATGATTTCGTGGCCGAGTACACGGTCATCAACTGCCCCAGCTTCAAGGCGAACCCGGAACGGCACTATTGCCGGTCCGAAACCGTGATCGCCATGAACTTTGACCGCAAGCTGATCCTGATTGGCGGGACGGAATATGCGGGTGAGAACAAGAAATCCGTGTTCTCGCTGTTGAACTATCTGCTGCCTGAGAAGGGCATCATGCCGATGCACTGCTCGGCCAATCACGCCCGTGGCAACCCGGTGGATACCGCGGTGTTTTTTGGCCTGTCGGGCACCGGAAAAACCACGCTGAGTGCGGACCCGGGCCGGACACTGATTGGCGATGACGAACATGGATGGTCAAACCGGGGTACCTTCAACTTTGAAGGGGGGTGTTACGCCAAGACCATCGGTCTGGACCCTGAAGCAGAGCCCGAGATTTTCGCAACGACGTCGCAGTTTGGAACCGTGATCGAGAACATGGTGTACGATCCCGAAACCTTCGAGCTGGACTATAATGACGACAGCCTGACCGCGAACATGCGCTGCGCCTATCCGCTGGAGGCGATTTCGAACGCGTCCTCGACCGGGCTGGGCGGTCATCCGAAAAACATCATCATGCTGACCTGTGATGCATTTGGTGTGTTGCCGCCGATTGCGCGACTGACCCCGGCGCAGGCGATGTATCACTTCCTGTCGGGCTTTACGTCCAAAGTGGCTGGGACCGAGCGCGGGATTACCGAGCCAGAACCGACATTCTCCACCTGCTTTGGCGCGCCGTTCATGCCGCGTCGCCCCGAGGTTTACGGCAACTTGCTGCGTGAAAAGATCGCTGAGCATGGTGCGACCTGCTGGCTGGTAAACACCGGCTGGACAGGTGGCGCATATGGCACGGGCAACCGGATGCCGATCAAGGCCACGCGCGCCCTGTTGACCGCCGCGTTGGACGGGTCGCTGGCCAATGCCGAGTTCCGCAAGGATGCCAATTTCGGCTTTGACGTGCCGGTATCGGTGCCGGGTGTGCCCGAGGTCCTGCTGGACCCGCGCCGCACATGGGGTGACCCGGCGGGCTATGACGCGCAGGCGGCAAAGCTGGTGCAGATGTTCGCGGACAATTTCGAACAGTATGTGCCGCACATCGACGACGACGTGAAAGCGGTCGCCATCGGCTGATTGATACGGTCAAGAATTCAAAGGCCCCGCTTCGGCGGGGCTTTTCGTTTTGGGGATGCGGCAGTATGGCTGGTTTATGAACATCGCTCGCCCGTCACTCGACCCCGCCCGTTCTTCTGCTGTTTTGATGGCCTGCCCTGGCTGGGCGGCGACCCCGCTGGTGTCGGCAGAGATTGGTGGCAAGCGCCTGCTGATCAAGGACGAGACCGCCCGCATGGGACTGGGCGCGTTTAAGGCGGCAGGGGGTATCTATGCCGTTGCCCGGCTGATCGAGGCGGGGATGGGATCACCTCTGCCCGCTGAACCGTTTCGGGATTCGAGCGTTCGAGAGGCGGCGGGCGGGCTGACCTTCATCTGCGCCAGCGCCGGGAACCACGGCATGGCAGTGGCCGAGGGCGCGCGGTTGTTGGGAGCCAAGGCGCAGGTTGTTTTGTCCGATACCGTGCCCGAGAGTTTCGCCGAACGTCTGCGCACAAGGGAGGCTGAGGTCATCCGCGCTGGCGCGACCTATGAGGACAGTATCGAGGCTGCGATCCAGATGGCGGCGGATACGGGGGCCATTCACCTGGCTGACGGGTCCTGGCCCGGGTATACCGAACCGCCCCGGTTGGTGATGGAAGGCTACACCGTGATTGCGGAGGAGATGCGGGAGCAACTGACGGAACGGGATGAATGGCCCGATCACGTTTACCTGCAGGCTGGCGTCGGCGGGCTGGCCGGGGCCATGGCGGAAATGATGCGTCGCAACTGGCCCGTGCAACCGAAGATCACCGTTGTCGAACCGGAGGCCGCGCCGTGTCTCAAGGCGAGCATGGAGGCCGGAGAGATGGTAACCGTCGAAGGCCCGGTGTCGGAAATGGGACGGCTGGATTGCAAAACGCCTTCGATGCTGGCCTTTGACATCCTGCGTGAGACCGCCGACGATTTTGTGACCGTTTCGGAGGAACAGGCGGCGGATGCCGTGTCGGCTGCGAGGGCGGCTGGTTTCGGCACCACCCCATCCGGCGCGGCAGGTCTGGCGGCGGCCTTGTCAAACGATGACGCAAGGCCACTGGTTATTCTGAGCGAAGGAACTGGCGATGACGATTGATCTGGTTGCATTTCGGCGGGACCTGCACGCGCATCCTGAAACCGGGCTGGAGTTGCCCCGAACGGCTGAGAAGGTCGCTGCGATTCTGTCAGAGGCGGGGTTGGAGGTAACGCGGGGTGTTGGCGGGCACGGCGTGGTCGCCACGTTGCGGCGTGGCTCGGACAATGACGCCATAGGGTTTCGGGCGGATATGGACGCCTTGCCAATCACCGAGTTGAATACGTTCGACCATGCCTCGACTGTGCTGGGCAAGTTCCACGGGTGTGGCCATGACGGACACACAACCATGTTGCTGGGCACAGCCCTTCAACTGGCGCAGGATGAAACGCTGGACCGCACGATCCATTTCATTTTTCAGCCTGACGAGGAAAACGGCACTGGCGCGCGGGCGATGATTGACGACGGGTTGTTCGACCGTTTTCCGATGCGCGCGGTCTATGGGCTGCACAATTGGCCCGGCGCGCCGTTGGGGGAGTACCTGACCGGTCCGGGGCCGTTTTTCGCGTTCGAGGACAATTTTGAAATCCGGATCACTGGCAAGGGCGGACATGCCGCCGTGCCGGAGATTGGTGTTGATCCGCTGGTCACCGGATCGGCGATGGTTCTGCAGTTGCAAACGATTGTGTCCCGTGCCGTGGCGGGACGGGATCATGCGGTGGTGTCCGTAACCGAGTTTGTCACGGATGGTGCGCGTAACATTTTGCCCACACATGTAACCTTGCGCGGGGACTGCCGGGGGTATTCGGACGAGATTTCAAACCGGATCGAAACTCGGATGAAAGAAATTGCGGCCGGTGTGGCGCAGGCACAAGGGGCGTCGGTGGAGGTGGATTACTCCACCTCGTTCCATCCGCTTTACAATGACCCGGCCCATACGGAGCGATTGGCAGAAGCCGCTGCACAGGTGGGTCGTGTGGAAACGCATCACGGGCGGTTCGGGACGTCCGAGGATTTTGCCGAGTTTTTACGTCATCGACCGGGTGCGTTCATCCTGATGGGCAATGGGACGAACGGGGCGCATGCAATGCCGCTGCACAATGCAGAGTATGATTTCAACGACGAGGCGATTCCCCATGGAATCGCATTCTGGAGTGCTTTGGCGGAGACAGGGTGAAGGCCGCTCATCAGGCCTGATGGCCTTCTTCGCTATTTGCCGTCGCGCAATATTTGATCCTTGACGACTTGCGTTGCGCATTTAAGTTGCGCTGCACCTGCAAAATAGCTACCACCGGGCGGACCCGGATAAGGATGTGATTCATGGCTCATGATGGACAAGACGCACTGGCAACTGAAACCGCACTGCTGCCTGATTTGTTGGCGCTGACCGGCGCGGCACTGGCCCCGGTGGACGCGGTCCTGACGGTGGCCACAGACCGGGTCCGCGAGATGGTGTCCAGCGACGGTCGGGTGTCGGGTGCTCTGTTGGAAGCGCATCAAACAGCGGCGCACGGGTTGGCGTGGCTGGCGACCTATGCGCAAAGCCTGCGGCAGATGCAGGGCTGGGCGGAACGGTTGCAGGCCGATGGCGGCTTCGGCGAAGCGGAGCAGTTGATCCACCAGATCGCATTTGGCGAATACCTGTGGCAAATCTACGGGGGCATCCCGATGAGCCAGGGAGAAATCGTACGCCTGCAGGATATGGGCCTGACGCAGGACGACATGCGCGCGCTGATGGAACCTGCAGTGATGACGCTGACTCAATCAGCCAATTCGCAAGCCGCGCGTCTGCGTCTGGTGGAGCTGATGCAGGATCAAGTCGCGAACGCGACCTTTGGCCGAACCGGGCTGGACGAAGAGCTGGAAATGATCCGCGATCAGTTCCGCCGGTTTGCCGTCGAGAAGGTTGAGCCACATGCCCATGACTGGCACCTGAATGACGAATTGATCCCGATGGAGATCATCGAGGAATTGGCCGAAATGGGTGTTTTTGGCCTGACGATCCCGGAAGAATACGGCGGATTTGGCCTGTCCAAAGCGTCCATGGTCGTAGTGTCCGAGGAGTTGAGCCGGGGCTACATTGGCGTTGGTTCACTGGGCACGCGGTCCGAGATTGCGGCGGAGTTGATCCTGTGTGGTGGGACCGACGCGCAGAAGGGCCATTGGCTGCCCAAGATCGCGAGCGCCGAAATCCTGCCGACGGCGGTGTTTACGGAACCCAACACCGGGTCCGATCTGGGCAGCCTGCGAACGCGGGCCGTGAAGGACGGCGATGACTACCGGGTCACGGGCAACAAGACCTGGATCACCCATGCCGCGCGGACGCACGTGATGACCTTGCTGGCGCGAACCAATCCGGAGACGACAGACTACCGTGGCCTCAGCATGTTCCTGGCCGAGAAGACGCCGGGCACGGACGAGGCACCATTCCCGACCGAAGGTATGACCGGCGGTGAGATCGAAGTGCTGGGCTATCGGGGCATGAAGGAATACGAACTGGGCTTTGACAATTTCAAGGTCAAGGGCGAGAACCTGTTGGGCGGCGAAGAGGGCAAAGGCTTCAAACAGCTGATGGAGACCTTTGAAAGCGCCCGCATCCAGACCGCCGCGCGCGCTGTGGGTGTGGCGCAATCGGCGTTGGACATTGCGCTGCAATACGCACAAGACCGCAAGCAATTCGGCAAGTCACTGATCGCCTTCCCGCGTGTGGCGGGCAAGCTTGCCATGATGGCCGTTGAGATCATGATTGCGCGGCAACTGACCTATTTCTCGGCCTGGGAAAAGGACCACGGTCGGCGCTGTGACCTGGAGGCTGGCATGGCGAAGCTGCTGGGTGCGCGTGTGGCCTGGGCGGCAGCGGACAATGGGTTGCAAATCCACGGCGGCAACGGTTTTGCGCTGGAATACAAGATCAGCCGCGTGCTGTGTGATGCGCGTATCCTGAACATCTTTGAAGGCGCGGCCGAGATTCAGGCGCAGGTGATTGCACGGCGGCTGTTAGGGTAAGCTGGTTATAGCGCGGTGAAGCGAGAGGCCCCGGATCAAGTCCGGGGCTGCGGCGTAGCTGTTTGCAGCGGTGTTGCGCGCTTTGGGGCCGTATCGCGTTCCGGGGCATGGGATATGCCACGAATGCTCCGCAGCCTCTCCAACAAAACCGACACTGGCCAATCCACCGTCTGACCGGCCCCGCCGCAGGCACACGCACAGGGGCGATGGAGGTCTTTGATCGGGTCGGTCAAATCTTCAAATCCAACCTCGGCTTCCAGAACGGGCGGAACAGTTCGATCTTGGGGCAGCGGTTCATGACCACTTTCAGCCCCGCATCTTCGGCAAGTTTCGCTGCGGCATCATCATAAACCCCGATCTGTCCCCACAGCACCTTGGCCCCAATTGCAATGGCCTGCTGGGCGATGCCAAAAAGCTCTTCTTTGGGGCGAAACACCTCGACCATGTCCACGGGCCGGTCGATCTCGGCCAATGAGCGATAGACCTTCAGGTCACGAATTTCGGTCACCTTCGGGTTCGGATTGACCGGGATCATGTCGTACCCGGTTTCATGCAGCACCCGCAAAACGCCATAGCTGAACTTTGTCTTGTCCGCGCTGGCCCCGACCATGGCGATGGTTTTGACCGACTTCAGGATCCCGGCAATATAGTCCGGAGCATAGTCATAGAGTTCGTCCAACGCTTCGACTGGCATGGGTCAATGCTCCTTCGGTGTGGCGATGTCCGCCTTCAATTCGTGCGGTTCCAAGGGGTCCAGAAATGGGTTGCGATACAGCTTGTCATGGCTTTCCACGCCAATCTCTAACGTACAATCGCTGAGCGGTCGTGCGACACAAAGCACCACGTAGCCCTGATTGATCTGGCGGTTATTGAGTGCGACCTGACGGCGCTGATCCACCGCGCCCTTTGTCAGTTTTGCCGCACAGGTGATGCATCCGCCGTACTTGCAGCCATAGGGCAGATCCACACCCTGTTCTCGCAATGTATCCAGCAGCGGACGGCGGGCGTCCACCTCATAGGTAACGCCCTCGCGGTTGGACAATGTAATCGCGTACGTGCCCGTCACAGCCAGATGTCCGATGTGCAGTCGCCACCAGGATAGCGGGTTTCGTGACACCGCGAGGGACCGTTGGGTTCCTTGCCAAAATCCACCATGAAATCCGGGTTGATCGACATGCCGCCGTTTTCTGGATCGCAGTCAATCATGACCATCACACCGCCCTGTTCGCGGATCTCCGGGTAAAACTGGTTGTCCCATGTCGAAAACAACGAAGTCGTGACATAGAGCCGCCGACCGTCGAGGCTGAGTTGGAACATCTGCGGTCCGCCCGCCATTTTCACCCCGTTCACCACGGGCGCTTTGCCCAGCAGACCGCCCATGTAGACCTGACCGGTCAGCCTGGGGTTATGCGGATCGGAAATGTCGTATTGGCGCATATCACCGTGCAGCCAATTGTTCAGGTAAAGGTATCTATCATCCATCGACACCAGGATCGCCGACATGACCCCGGGCACGGGAATCGGCCATTCGGGGTGCGGTTCGTTTTCGACGTCGATGACCTTTTCCCATTGCCACGCGCCCGCGTCGTCCTTCCAGAAATGAATCACGTTGGACGCCAACGCCGCGCCGCAGAACCCGTGGCTGGAGTCCGGGTCATGCAGGAATTTGACCTCCAGCGGGATCAACCCATCCTCGCCCAGATACATGGTTTCGACCGGTTTGCGTTTTTCGAAATCCCAGATGTGAAGGCGGCGACCGTATTTCAGGTGCCCGACCTCTTCCAGATCGAACCCTGGCATGAAGGTGTTCGGGGCAGCCCATTCGCTGCTGACCATGACATTGTGGCGGGGCTGGTACCAGAAGTCATAGCCAAACGGGATGTCACCCATGGACGCTTCCCAACGGCCAACAATCTCGAACTCCTTATTCAGATGAAGGTATCCACCGGGGGCCTCTCCCTTTGCATCACCCAGGAACGAGATGATGATTTCCGAACCAAGGCAATGCACCGTGTGCGGGCCGCTGAGATTGGTTTTTGACTTGATCTCTGCGCCATCAATCACCTTGTGCAATCGCGGCGCGCGCGGGTCGGTGGCCGTGTCGACCACATGGATATTGTTGGATCGAACGCCGGGGACCAGCAGATACTTGCGGCTCATCGAGCTGTCATCATGGCAGGAGGAACAGGCGTTCCAGCCCATGTGGTGCAATTCGTCACCGATCCCTGGCATTTCCAACCGGTGGATGACCTCGCCATAGGTCGCGCTGTCCGGGTCCGCGTCGATGGTGGCCAGATAATCGGGTTTCTGAATGCCCGTGCCGGTGTAGATCGCAATTGTATAAAGAAGCTTTTCCCGCGGGGCCTTGATCGCCTCCGCCGGGGACGCGTAGCCCGGTCCGCAACATTCCATATCTGTCTCCCCCTCTAGCTCTGCTGCGTGGGCAGCCACGCGGCCATCCGCGCGAGCGCCTCTTTCATGTCACTTTGCGTACCGGCAAAAGACAAGCGCATGTATTGATGTCCCCGCTCTGGGTCGAAATCTGCGCCGGGCGTTGTGGCGACGCCGGTTTCCGCCAGCATACGGCGGCAGAAATCAACGGTGTCGTTGGTGAACTTGCGGCAGTTCACATAGACATAGAACGCACCGTCAACGGGCAGGAATTCGTCCAGACCCATGTCGCGTAACCCGTTGGTCAGGATTTCCCGGTTCCGCGCATAGCCGCGCTTGATCTCTTCCAATTCATCGCGCGCATCGAACGCGGCGAGGGCCGCGCGCTGGGACAGTTCCGGGGACGAAATGAACAGGTTCTGTGCCAGGCATTCAACCGGGCGCACCATGTGCTCGGGCAGGATCATCCAGCCGATGCGCCAGCCGGTCATGCAGTAGTATTTGCTGAAGGAATTGATGACGATCACATGATCCGAGTATTGCAGCGCGGAATGGGCGTCACCTTCATAGGTCAGCCCGTGGTAGATTTCGTCCGAAATGAAGCCGATCCCAAGTTCGTCACAGGTTCGGCACACGGCCTGCAATGCATCAGGCGTCAGCATCGTGCCGCTGGGATTGGCGGGGCTGGCGACCAGAACACCTGCCAGCCCATGTTCAGCATGAGCGGCGCGGATGTTGTCCTCGGTCAGGGTCCAGCGATCTGCCGCTGTGGTTTCGATGTCGACAACTTCGATGCCAAGGGCGGCCAGAATGTTGCGGTAGGCGGGGTAGCCGGGTGTAGGCAACCCAACCTTGTCCCCCACATCAAAGGCCGCGAGGAAGGCCAGGTTGAATCCGCCGGATGACCCGGTGGTCACCACCACCCAGTCGGCTGGAACCGTGACACCGTATTGTTCGGCGTAGTGCTGAGCGATGCGTTCTCGCAGGTCCCGGATGCCCAGCGCGTCGGTATACCCCAGTCGCCCCGTTTCCAGACAGCGCCGCGCCGCTTCCAGCACGGGTTTTGGCGCAGGCGCGCCAGGCTGACCGACCTCCAGATGCACGACCGAGCGCCCTTGTTGCTCCGCCGCATTGGCGTCGCGCAACACATCCATGGCCAAAAAGGGGCTGATCGCGCTGCGTTTGGAAGGTGTGAACACCGGGGTGCACTCCTGAATTTCGAGCTGTTCCTGAGGATGTTAAGCGGCTTTGGAAGGAAAGCCATCCCTGAGGGACGTGAAAATTTCCGTCAGACGCTCCGCTCAATCGCTACCCTCTGTGACCCACCCCTGGGATCAGCCGCAACAGCAGGGTGAGTGTGGGCAGCGGATCGTTCCAGCGAAACGTGATGTGATGTCTCGTTCTCAGGCCCAGCCAAACTGCCGACAAGGCTTGCCGGATCGCCGCGCCAACCCCGATCTCTTTCTGACGAACCGCCAGTCCAAAGCCACGCAGCGCCCCTGTTGTCCATGCATACACATGTCCGGCCGGCCCGATGACGAGGTTTGTGTCAACCCGCTCGCCAGCGGCCAAGGGCAGCGCCACGGTGTCCAGATCAAGTCCGCACAAGGCCGTAATGGCATGATTGCCGCCAATGCGCGGATTGATCTCCAAAAAGCTCAATCGACCGCTGTGCCGGTCGCGCAGAAACTGGATGCAGCCGATGCCGTGGTAATCCAGCTGAGCAATCAGCGCGTCGCCCAAGCGTTGAAGTTCGCCGTCCAGTTCTATCGTCGTGCCAGTCGTCGCCAACCCGGTGCCATCTGCGATGTCCGTCTCTCCGATCTGCACGGCGAGGTATCGGATCGCCTGCCCGCCCGACGCCGCGAAATAGAGGTTGATCCGTGGGCCATCGACGAAGTGTTGCACGATCAGGCTTTGATGCTCGGTCGGCCATTCGCTGAAGGCCGCCGCGAAGTCGCCAGGTCCATGCAGGATCAACGCCTTGCGGTTGCCGAGCCAGACTGTGCTGTCGGAGGGTTTGATGACCAAGGGATAGCCGAGATCCTCAACCGCCTGCATCAACGTCACGAAGTTGTGGACCGTGATCGCCCGCGCACAAGGCAGGCCCGCGTTGTCGACGGTTTCGATCAGTCGCCCTTTGTCCAGACACACCTCCACCGCGTCGCGGTTCGGCATGACATACACACGATCCTCGGGCAGCAATTCTGCGTGACCGTAGAAGGCCCGTACATAGGATTCCATCAACGGGAACACGATCTGGATGTCGGGCCGGTCGGCGAGGAACCCTGCCAAGGCTTGATACAATTGCTTTGGCTCTGCTGTTTCGGGTGTCTCCCAAATCTCTGCCACCGCTTTGGATTTACTCGCCGCACCGGCATCTCGATCTTTGGACACAACCACCCGGTAGCCCTGCGCATGCAAGGACCGCGCCACTGTCAGAGCAGGTCGGTAGTTTCCAAGCAGCAGTACCGTTTGTGGCGGTTCCACCCGTGATGTGGTGTTGAGGTTCATGCCGTCTGCTCGATCAGTTTTGCAGCAAACCTAGCAGATGGGTGGGGCGGAACGAAGGCAGGAGGGTGTTCAATTCGGTGTCAGGTGGCCAGCGCCATCTCAATGGGCTCCGCAAGCAAGCGATTGCCTGACACGCCCGAAACCCGCGCCGTCACGATTGACCCTTCCACTTGCGGGATCAGCATCGTCACCTCGGCAAATTGCTCGGTCCGCCCCATATCTGGACGTTCCATCAGGACATTGTGAACCTTGCCAATTTGCGCCGCCAAGTGCGCCGCCTGCTGTTTTGCGCCGATATCGCGCAGCCGTGCCGCGCGGGCGCGGATGGTCGGGCCGTCCACTTGAGCCGGGATACGTGCGGCGGGCGTTCCCTCCCGTTTGGAATAGGGAAACACGTGCAGCCAGGTCAGATCGCAGTCCTCAACCAGACGCAGGGAGTTTTCAAAATGCGCGTCACTCTCGGTCGGGAAGCCAGCGATGATGTCCGCCCCAAAGGTCAGATCAGGCCGCACCTGCCGCGCTTCTTCACAAAACCGAATGGCATCGTCGCGCAAATGCCGCCGCTTCATCCGTTTCAGGATCAGGTCGTCACCATGTTGCAGGGACAGATGCAGATGCGGCATCAGACGGGATTCCGTCGCGATGGCCTGCATCAGGTTTTCATCGACCTCGATGGAATCAATGGAACTGATCCGCAGTCGCGGCAGACCGGGCACCAGTTTCAGAATGCGCATGACCAGATCACCGAGCTTTGGCGTTGCAGGTAGATCCGCGCCCCAACTGGTCAGGTCCACACCGGTCAGCACGACTTCGTTGTAACCGCGATCCACCAACCGCTTGATCTGGTCCACAACCACGCCTGCGGGAACTGACCGGGAATTGCCACGACCATAAGGAATAATGCAGAACGTACAGCGGTGATCGCAGCCATTCTGGATCTGGACATAGGCCCGGCTGCGCGTGCCGAACCCGTCGATCAGATGACCGGCGGTTTCCGTGACTGACATGATGTCATCGACCTGCACCGGCTCGGTCCCGAAATCACCGGACAGGGCGGACCACGTGTCCGGCTTCATTTTCTCTGCGTTGCCGATGACGACATCAACTTCATCCATCGCCGCAAACAGCTCTGGTTCGGTCTGTGCCGCGCACCCTGTAACGATGACCTTGCTGTCCGGGTGTTCGCGCCGCAACCGACGGATTTCCTGTCGTGCCTTTCGCACGGCCTCTGCCGTTACAGCGCATGTGTTCACAACAACGGCGTCTTCCAACCCGGCCTCTTCGGCCATGGCCTTCATCGCCTCGGTCTCGTAGGCGTTTAGCCTGCACCCGAGCGTGGAAAATCGCGGAACGGTCATAGTGTGGCCAAAAACTCTGCCGTGAAGGTGCCGGAAAACACGTGCATGGTGGGCCCGGTCATCCAGACCCCGTCGTCGCGCCAATCCACCTTCAACGTACCACCGTCCAGGTCGATGGTCACCGCACGGCCCGTCAACCCCCGTCGCGCCGCCGCCACCGCCGTTGCACAGGACGACGACCCGGATGCCAAGGTGATCCCGGCCCCGCGTTCCCAAACCCGCATCCGAATCCGATTCGGCCCGGTGATCTGCGCGACCTGCACATTTGTACGTTCCGGAAACAGCGGGTGATGTTCCATCCGCGCGCCAAACTCCGTCAGCGGCACCGCCTCTGCATCGTCCACGAAAAACGTGCAATGCGGATTGCCCATGCCCGTGCCAACAGGCTGCCCGTCAATTGGCAGGACCAGCGTGTCCATTTCGCTGGCCAACGGTATGTCCCGCCATTCCAGCAGCGGTTGCCCCATGTTCACCGAAGTCAGCCCATTTCCAGCATCCACAGCGTTTAGAACCCCACGCTCCGTGCGCAAAGCGACTTCGTTTTGGCCTGTCTCGTCCATGATATGGCGAGCGATACACCGCGTGGCATTCCCACACGCCGCCGACAAAGACCCATCCGCGTTCCAGAAGGTCAACCGCAGGTCGTCCGGACCACCGTCAATCAGGGCCAACTGGTCAAATCCCACGCCACAATGCCGATCCGCAACACGCTGCGCCAGCTCTGGCGACACGGACACAGCCGTACGCCTGTTGTCGAGCACGACAAAGTCGTTCCCCAGCCCGTGCATCTTCATGAAGGGCAAGCCGCTGTTGGTCTCGATGGTCATGCACGCCATATAGACCCGGCGCGCGATCAATACCAGAAGTACGAAAACCTTGGAAAACCCTCTTGACCCTTGAAATGACCTCGCATAGGAACGCGCGACGCAAGGCCGGACATGGTGTGGGCGCAAGCCCCGCAAGTTAAGGCAGGGCGAACAGAGTGGGCCGTTAGCTCAGTTGGTAGAGCAACTGACTTTTAATCAGTGGGTCGCAGGTTCGAATCCTGCACGGCTCACCACTGAAACCTTAAAAATCAACTACTTATAGGTCTTTTTGGCTCCCTTAGAGGTATAGTAGTTACTATCACGTACGGATAGCGTGAGGGTTTATTTGTCCAGCGCCATTCTCGCCCGACTCACCAACTCCTTCTTTTCATATCTTGCGTACTTCATCGTCTGCTGGATCGAAGAGTGCCCCAAAAGGGCGGATACTTCAGCCAAGGGCAGACCTTGGGCTAGCGACCGAGTCGCATACGGATGGCCTCTCCAACTTGCCTGAATCTGTATAGGTCGCTGCCGATTTGATTTCCGGTTCCGGGTTCGAATTGATCACGGGCGTGGGATGGTTACCATGTGTCCGCAACGGGAGGCGCGTTTGTCGCGAGGGTAACCGGGTTTTGAAAGAGCTGAGCGATGCAAGACAGAGACCATATCGCCATGATTCCGGGCCGTGCGACGCTGAGCGATACTGAGTCGTTCCAGACCACGGCACGTAAACCCGCCTTCGATGAACCGGTCCGGACCGATACCAGTAAGGCAAACGTGGTTGAAGCGTTGCATCATGTGACCATCCATGCCGGTGTGCCGCGCGCCAATCACGCCCTGAAGCTAGCCAAACAGACCTACGCAGAAATGGAAACCCAAGCGAGCCATTCGCAGACGTGACCCGCGTCGCCGCGCCCAAGAGGAGACAGCCATGCCAAAAGACGGTGAATTCTATCAACGAGATCGTGAATGGCACCCCCCTGCCCTGACCCGCGACTACAAGACTTCGGTTGCGCGCTCGCCGCAGAATGCCCTGATCAGCCTGCAAAACTCTGCCTCTGAAATCACCGGGCCGGTCTTTGGGCATGACGATATCGATCCAATCGACAACGACCTGATCCTGAACTACGCCAAACCGGGTGAGATGCCCATCGGCGAGCGGATCATCCTGCATGGCCGGGTGCTGGATGAAAACGCCCGGCCCGTGCCCAACACGCTGGTCGAGATCTGGCAGGCCAATGCAGGTGGTCGGTATCGGCACAAAAAGGACACCTATCTTGCCCCCATTGACCCGAACTTTGGCGGCTGCGGGCGCACGTTGACCGATGAAAACGGGTATTACTATTTCCGTACTGTCAAACCCGGCGCCTATCCCTGGCGCAACTGGGTCAACAGCTGGCGCCCTGCCCATGTCCATGTCTCGGTTTTTGGCACGGCTTTTGCCCAACGCCTGATCACGCAGCTCTATTTTGAGGGCGACCCGCTGATCGCGAAATGCCCGATCGTGAAAACCATTCCGGACCCGGCAGCGGTGGAGCAACTGATCGCCGCGCTGGACATGAACGCGACCATCCCGCTGGACACGATTGCCTACAAGTTCGACATCGTGCTGCGCGGGCGGCGCTCGACCCTGTTTGAAAACCGCCTGGAGGGGAACTGATGCCGCAGGACCTGCACTATCTCAAGGAAACCCCGTCACAGACCGCCGGGCCTTATGTTCATATCGGCCTGGCCCCGGGCGCGGCAGGGTTTGACATCTACCGCCAGGAACTGGGCCACGACATCGCCGGACCAAACGCCGCCGGTGAACGCATCCGCATCGAAGGTCTGGTGATCGACGGCACTGGCAGCCCGGTCAAGGACGTGCTGCTGGAGGCCTGGCAGGCCAACGCCCACGGCATCTACGCCCATCCCGACCACCCCGGCGAGGTCGAGGACGGCTTTCGTGGCTGGGGCAGGGTCATCACCGATTTTGGCACCGGCGAATGGGCGTTTGACACTGTCAAACCCGGGCCGGTGATGGGCCGCAGCGGGCAACTCATGGCCCCGCATATCAACCTCTGGTTTGTGGCAAGAGGCATCAATGTCGGCCTGAACACCCGCCTCTACTTCGACGACGAAGCACA
>JBFOMB010000123.1:0-6999 GCA_040830545.1 Paracoccaceae bacterium
AGGCCGAGCATAACTTTGCCAAGATGGGGCTCAAGGGCAAATCGCCTTCCGTCGACTGGAAAGAGATGCTGGCCTACAAGGATGACGTGATTGGCCAGAACACGAAGGGCATCGAATTCCTGTTCAAAAAGAACAAGGTAGACTGGATCAAAGGCTGGGCCTCCATCCCCGCCGCCGGTCAGGTGCAGGTCGGGGCCGAGGTGCACACGGCCAAGAACATCATCATCGCGTCCGGCTCCGAGCCCTCCTCCCTCCCGGGTGTGGAGATCGACGAAAAGGTCGTGGTGACCTCCACCGGCGCGCTGGAACTGGGCAAGATCCCTAAGAAGATGGTCGTGATCGGCGCTGGCGTCATCGGTCTGGAACTGGGCAGCGTCTATAGCCGTCTGGGAGCGGAGGTGACCGTGGTCGAATTCCTCGACGCCGTGACCCCGGGCATGGATGGCGAGGTCCAGAAAACCTTCCAGAGAATCCTGAAGAAACAAGGCCTTAAATTCGTCATGGGCGCCGCCGTGCAAAAGACCGAGGCGACCAAAACCAAGGCCAAGGTCACCTACAAACTGCGCAAGGATGACAGCGAACATGTGCTCGACGCGGACGTTGTTCTGGTCGCCACGGGACGACGTCCCTACACTGACGGGCTGGGGTTGGAGGCGCTTGGCGTTGAAACCAGCCCGCGCGGCCAGATCAAGGTCGGCGCGGATTGGCAGACCAACGTCAAAGGCATCTATGCCATCGGCGATTGCATCGACGGCCCCATGCTGGCGCACAAGGCCGAAGACGAAGGCATGGCAGCAGCCGAACAGGTGGCTGGCAAACATGGGCATGTGAACTACGGCGTCATTCCCGGCGTCATCTACACCCACCCCGAAGTCGCCAATGTCGGCCAGACCGAAGAGCAGGTGAAGGAAAGTGGCCGCTCCTACAAGGTCGGCAAGTTCATGTTCATGGGCAACGGCCGCGCCAAGGCGAATTTTGCCGGGGACGGTTTCGTGAAGCTGATTGCGGACAAGGAAACCGACCGCATCCTGGGCTGCCATATCATCGGCCCGGGCGCAGGTGACCTGATCCACGAAATCTGTGTTGCCATGGAATTCGGTGCCTCTGCCGAGGATCTGGCCCTGACCTGTCACGCGCACCCGACCTATTCCGAAGCGGTGCGCGAAGCCGCGCTCGCCTGCGGCGACGGCGCAATTCACAGCTAGGCCAGCCACAAACACAACGCAGCCCCGGACTTGATCCGGGGCCTCGTTTCGCCCGCCGCCAACCTATTTCTTGCGCACCTCGACCCGCCGGTTCAGTGCCTTGCCATCTGTCGTGGCATTGGACGCCACAGGCTCCGCCTCGCCCTTGCCCACCGGGCTTAACCGCTCCGCTGCGATGCCCTGATCCACCAGCCACGCCACAACCGAGGCCGCACGGCGTTGGGACAGGTCCTGATTAAACGCATCCGACCCGTCCGCATCTGTGTGCCCTTCTATGTCGACAACCAATTCCGGCGCGGATTGCAGCGCGGTCAGCAACTGGTTCAGCGCGGGGGCAGAGGATGCCTTGGGGGTGTCCTTGTTGTAGTTAAAGTAAATGCCATAGATGCGGAACACGCCCTCTTCTTCCAGAGCCTGCACAATCGGGTCTTGCGGTTCCTCCGCGGCAGCGGCGACCTCAACCGGGCTACAGGGCGTTGTTGTCCCCTCTGGCGCAGGGGGCCCACCCCAGACCGAGCGGCTGCGCTGGCGATACCGCACACCAGACAGCGCACCGGTGCTGTCACGCGTCAGGAAAGCCGTGCCGGTGATGCCCTGATCCGACGTCCAACTGACCAGGGCCACGCCGTCCTGAATCGCCCCGGTGATCCGGCCGTGGCTCTGTCCGCTGTTTTCCACATAGCAGCCGGTGATCGACGTGCCGTCCTGGAGCAGTTCCAGTGAATCCTTGCGCCCCGTCTGGAACACGCCGGTGAACCGGTCCGCCTCCTCCGGTGGGGTCAGCGTGCCATGGGCCACAACTTCCGTAAGGTAGATCCATGCAGCCGTGTCGGAATGTGCGCCCTGAACTGTGTAGCGTAGCCAGCGATAGGGGCCGGGTTGCGCGACATCGGTCATGGACAGGCCATCTGCTTCGGCGATCAGTGTGGCGAGCGCGGTATAGGGCCCCTCAGCACTGTCCGAGGC
Source organism: Paracoccaceae bacterium (assembly GCA_040830545.1). Lineage (GTDB taxonomy): Bacteria > Pseudomonadota > Alphaproteobacteria > Rhodobacterales > Rhodobacteraceae > HXMU1420-2. The sequence goes on from JBFOMB010000123.1 coordinate 2,172, forward strand.
CCCTTCGATCCGCACGATCTTGGCCGACCCACCTTGCACACCTCCGGGCCGATCCCCGGCGCCATGGATGCCGACCTGCGTCAGGGTTGCCGGGGCCAGCAGTTCAAACACGAACACATGCGGCAACGGCGTTTTTTTCGTTGCGGTGTTCCAGTTGCTGGCGGGGTCACCGTCCGTCAATGCCAGCGCCTTGTTGAAATCCGCCGGGGCAGACACCAGCACGGCACCGCCGGCAAGGGACAGAAGGTCGGGTGGCGGCGCTTCGTCCTGGGCCGCGACGGATCCGGCACCAAGGGCAAATACGAACAAGCAAATCCGTAGAAACGCAAAATACCTCATCATCAAATCCTATCGTTACAGAATGTCTGACAGGTTAAGGAGCGCCCGCAATTCTCGCAAACCCGAAATCTGGTGCCGGGACAGTTGATGCACGTTAGACTGCCCCAACACAGCGGAGGACCACATGACCCAAAACCGGATGATCTGGCGTTTGTTCGCCCTATGGCTGATCGCTGCGGGCTGGTCGATTTGGGCACTGTTAGGGATGGAAAGCACCGGGGACGGGTTCGGCCGTGGCTGGAACAAGGTGATGTGGTTCCTGGCTGCGCAGGTGGCTGCTGCGGTGGTCGCGCTGATGCTGGCGATCATGGGTTGGTCCGCAACCGGCCCCAGCCGTGTGGCTGCGCGCGGCCCGATCTTTTTGTCCGGGGCGACCGTGCTGGGCATCGGCGGCCTGATCGCACATGCGATCTTTTCCATGCCGGACCCGCCGGATTACACAGATCGACCGGTCACAGCACCTGCCGCCGTGGCGGAACCCGATTGATCACCACATGGTCTTGGCCGCGCGCGGGGCCCAGTCGGCGTCATAAGCAGGCCCGTCAATCTCGCCCCTGGTCATTTCATCCAGGATTTCACCTACAGTTGGCAGGTCCGCGCTTTCGTCGCCACTGGTCCATGTCCGCGCGCGCATCAGGGCACGGGCACATTGCGAATAGATCTCGCCAATCTGGATCACGATGACGGTTGCGGGCAGGCGGCCCTTGCGTTCAAACCGCGCGCGCAGGTCCGCATCAGCGGACAGGCGTGCCGTGCCGTTCAGGCGGATCACGTTGTTTGATCCGGGCACGAAGAACATCAGCGACACGCGCCCATCGCTCACGATATTGCGCAAACTGTCCAGACGGTTGTTCCCGCGCCAATCCGGCATCGCCAGCGTCTGCGGGTCCAGTTCCGTTACCACCGGCCCATCATCCCCGCGCGGGCTGCCATCCGTGCCCTCCGGCCCCACCGTGGTCAGCACACACAGGCGCGACGCCATGATCCAGCGCCGGTAGGTGGGCGTCAGGCGATCTGCAACCTTGCGTGTGGCGGCGTCGCCGGGTGTGCCATAGAGCGACTCCAGCGCGGCAATGTCTTCAACGTAGTCCATCCGGATCAAACCCCGCTTCGCGCATCAACTCGTTGGAGCGCGCCTCAACCCGCTCTTCCAGTTCGGACATAAACGCGTTTTTTTCCATCCCCGGCGGCATCGGGTCCAGAAACTCCACCACTGCCAGCCCCGGTTTTTTCAACAGCCCGTGTTTGGGCCAGAACACGCCAACATTCACAGCCACCGGATAACACTCCGATCCCAGCCCCTGATACAGAACGGCGCTGCCCACCTTGTAGGGTTTCTGTGCGCCGGGTGCGACACGGGTGCCTTGTGGGTAGATCACCAGCTGGCCGGGTTCTTCGAATTCTTTTGCGACGTCTTGCACCATCTTCGCGATGGTCGCGCCGCGCTTGCCGCGATCCACGGGGATACAGCCCAACCGCTTGGCATAAAGCCCGATAAACGGGGTCCACAGCAGTTCCTTCTTCATGATGAACTTAGGCTGCGGCAGCGCGTCAAAGATCAGCATGATGTCAAAGAAGGACTGATGTTTGGCCCCGATCATGACTTCACCCGCCGGGACCTGCCCGCGCACTTCGCTTTTCAGGCCCAGCATCCAGCCTGCGACCCAGATGGTCCAGCGCGCATATAGTTTGCAGGCCACCAGCGCGCCGCGCTTGGCCAGCACGGCGTAGGGGGTGAACAGGATGCCAAGGATCGCCATGGTAACCGGCAACTGGATCACAAAGATCAGCGAAACCAGATATTGCCAGACCAATCGCATCAGCTGAGCCCCCGCAACGTGCGTTGTGCCGCTGCGCCGGTCGCCAGCAGCGCCACCAGCCCGCCCAGCGGCGGGATGAACGCAGGCCAGAGCCAGCCGACGCCCTGGAAACCAAGGCCCGTCAGGAACCCGCCCTCGTCCGAGGCAGCGGGCAGCAAGGCCACACCCAGAACACCCAACCCCGCACCGACCGCTGCACCCAGAAAGGCGCGGATCGTGAAGCGACGGACAAAGGCCAGCGCGATATAAGTGTCGCGTGCCCCAACAAGGCGCAGCACCTCGATCACCTGCCGGTTGGCGGCCAATGCGGCCTGCGCGGCCAGCGTGATCATCGCGGCCATCGCCCCACCGATCAGCAGGATAGAAATCCAGCCCAGCCGCCGCAGACTGTGCGCCGCATCGACCAGCGGTTTGCGCCAGCGGGTGTGGTCGTCCAGTGTTGCGCCCGGCACCTCGGCCGTCAGCCGGTGGCGCAGGCCCTGGGCATCAAACCCATTCTCATCCTCGATAATCTCGATCAATTGCGGGATTGGCAGTTGGTCCAGTGGCAGGTCGGGGCCAAACCAAGGGGCCAGCAGCGCCGCCTGTTCTTCGTTCGACAGGGCGCGCGCGGTGGCGATACCGGGCGTCTGGCGCAATACGGTCAACGCGGCCTCGGTCTGGGCCGCCATCTGATCTGCGGGGGCGGAAATACGCAGGGTGGCACTGCGTGCCAATTCCTCGGCCCAGCGATCCGCCAACCGGCCCGAAGCCAGCGACAGGGCCAAAGCGAATACGGTCAGAAACGCCATTGCACCCGAGGCAAACAACGTCAATCGCGCGGTAAACCCGGTAGGAGGCACCACGCGGTCGGCCTGGGCATCACCCATCACAAGGCGCAGAATAGCGTTCACAGGTCCGCCCCCGCCAGTTGCAGCCGTCGGTTCGAAATCCGCAGCACACGTGCCTGTACCTGGCTTTTCGCCGCGCGGATCAGGCCCAGATCATGGGTGGCGATCAGCACCGCCTTCCCCATCCGGTTCAGTTCGATCAGCAATTGCATCAGGCGCTGCGACATCTCCCAATCGACATTACCGGTGGGTTCATCCGCCAGCACCACATCCGGCGACATGATCACAGCACGCGCCAAGGCTGCCCGCTGCCGTTCCCCGCCGGACAGTTCCGGTGGCAGGGCGCTTGCGCGGTTCGACAGACCAACCCAGGACAACAGCTCGGTCAGGTTGGCCTGTTCCTGCGCCAGATCACGGCCCGACACGGTCAGTGGCAACGCAACATTGTCCGCCAGTGGCAGGTGATCCAGGAACCGGCAATCCTGATGAACCACACCCATGCGCCGCCGCAGCATTGCCATCTGATCACGGTCCAGATCCCGCATATCCGTTTCAAACGCGCGCACCTGACCGGAGGTCGCCCGCAGTTCACCATAACACAGCTTCAGAAACGTCGTTTTACCGGCACCCGACGGCCCGGTCAGAAAATGGAAGGACCCCGGCGTCAGACGGATGGACACGTCGCTCAGCAACTCCCCCCCGCCATAGCTGTAGGCCACCTGATCCAGCTCGATCACCGCTCTGTCCTTCGTTTTCGGGCATCTGACCCGTTGTTATCATCGTCCCAAGCCAAATACAGGGCGTTGCCCGATTTACCCACTCTTTGGGCTCTCGTGCTTTGGCTCTTTCTTATGCACAGTCAAAACCATATGCTGCCCACCAATGGCAAGAGCGGTGAGTGTTTGAGGTTGGTGGAGGCAGTATGCGGCTGATATGTCCGAATTGTGGGGCACAGTACGAAGTGCCGGACCAGGTCATTCCGTTTGACGGGCGGGATGTGCAATGCTCGAACTGTGGGAACACATGGTTTCAGGACCACCCGGACAATCCGCAACCGGAGCAGGCCAGTGGGGCCGAAGCGGGTTGGGAAGATGACGCGGACGCAGGTGCAGATGCCGCGTTCGAGGATGATCCCTACGGCGATCCACCAGATCCGGAGGTTGATGACCCGCTCGAAGAAGATCGGCCCGCTCCCCGGGAAACTGATCCATCTGTCACAGATGTCCTGCGCGAAGAGGCCGAGCGCGAGGCGCGGCTGCGTGCCGAAGAGGATGCCGGCGGTTTGGAAAGCCAGCCCGATCTGGGCCTGGAGCCACCGGCCGATGACGCCCGGCGACGGGCGGAAGAGGCGCGCGCACGTATGGCCCGATTGCGGGGGGAAGCTGCGGACGCGCCCACGGGTGCAGACCCGGAACCGGAACTCGAAAGCCGCCGGGGATTGCTGCCGGATATCGAGGAAATCAATTCGAGCCTGAAATCCACCGACAACGCCGTGGCAACCACAACCGCATCCGGGGAAACACCCGCTGCTGCGCCCGCTCGCAAATCCAGCGGGTTTTCCCGTGGCTTCATGCTGGCCCTGGTGATCGCTGTGCTGGCCCTGCTGATCTACAACAACGCGCCGCAAATCTCGGCGGCAGTGCCGCAGGTCGACCCGGCGCTCAATGCCTATGTTGCGGCCATCGACAACGCGCGTCTGTGGCTGGATCAGCAAATGGCGGCTTTGACACCCCAAGAGTAAGGGGCGCGGTGCAAAAGCCGAGCCTGCGAGACGTTCCACCCTTGGCCCCGTCGGATTTACGTCCGGATCAACACCTTGTTCGACTGCAACGCATCGGC
>JBFOMB010000124.1:0-5876 GCA_040830545.1 Paracoccaceae bacterium
ACCGCAGCGCAATGTCGGCCAATTCCGCATCCGCGGTCACAACCAGCCAAAACGCCTGTGACAGCCCCTGCCAAAGATCGACCACCCGCCGATCCTCCTCCCCTTGGTTCCAAATGTACCTGTCAGGATTTTGAACGTGACGCCAGCGCAAAGGGCAACAGCGTTCCAGGTTTGGTCAAACCGTCCCTAATCTCAGGCCGGTCCACCCGAAAAGTCAGACATTTTGTCCGATCCGAGGCCCCGACGCCGCAGGCCAAACTCGTGAAAACCCTCCTCCAGACCCTATTCCTGAACAGTGCAGACTGTATTTGACCAGCCTCCGATCCTTTATCTTTTCCTGCCGCGAGGGAAAGCGGCGATCGTGGTCGCTTTTTTAGTCATTCTTCAAAAACCGGAGCCTCCCCTCTTTACCGTTCTTTCTTAGCGAGTATGGTCATGGGCAAGAGCGCGAAGCCGATCCAGGCGAGATGCTCGCAACACTCATGGAGGAAAACATGCAATTGAAAAAATTGCTGTCCGTTTCGGCTGTGGCCCTGACGGTTGCCAGCCCTGCGTTGGCAGAGAATGTTTTGCGATGGACCAGCCAGGGTGATGCCCTGACAATTGACCCGCATTCGCAGAACGAAGGCCCGACCATCGTGATGAACGGCCAGATTTATGAATCTCTGGTCACACGTGATCCCGCGCTGAACCTGGAACCGGAACTGGCCGAGAGCTGGGAAGCTGGCGAAGATGGCTGGACGTTCAAGCTGCGCCAGGGCGTGAAATTCCACAACGGCGCAGATTTCACCGCCGAAGACGTTGTATTCAGCTTTGATCGCGCCAAGCACGAAGCGTCCGACTTCAAGGAGCAGGCCAAGAACGTCGTCTCGGTTGAGGTGATCGACGACTACACGGTCAAGCTGATGACCGATGGGCCGAACCCGATCCTGCCGAATCAGCTGACCTCCATCTACATGATGGACAAGGGCTGGGCCGAAGAGCACAACGTTGTGGCGCCGCAGGACTTCAAGGCCAAGGAAGAAACCTATGCCGTGCGTAATGCCAACGGCACCGGTCCCTTCACACTGGTCAGTCGTGCGCCGGATGAAATGACCGTTCTGGCCCGCAACGCCGATTGGTGGGGCGAAGGCCAGTTTCCGGGCAATATCGACAAGATCGAATATCGTCCGATCACAAACGCCGCGACCCGCGTTGCCGCGCTGCTGTCTGGCGAAGTTGATTTCGTGCTCGACCCCCCGCTGCAGGATCTGAAGCGGATCGAAGCGGCTGACGGTCTGGGTGTAAAAACCGTGGCGCAAATCCGGTCGATCTTCTTCGGCATGGACCAGGGCGTGGACAAGCTGCGCAGCACCGATGTGGACGGCAACCCGTTCAAGGACGTGCGCGTACGTACCGCCATGAACCTGGCCATCGACAAGGCCGCGATCCAGCGCGTCGTGATGGAAGGCCTGTCCTTCCCGACCGGCATGATCACACCTCCGGGTGTTCTGGGCAACACGCCCGAAAACGACGCCACCTATGGCTTCGACGTTGAAAAAGCCAAGGGCTTGATGGCCGAAGCTGGCTATGCGGACGGGTTCACGGTTCAGCTGGACTGCCCAAACAACCGCTACAACAACGACGAAAAGATCTGCCAGGCAGCGGTCGCGATGCTGGCCAAGATTGGCGTTAAGGTGAACCTGGACGCGATCCCGAAGGCGCAGCACTTCCCGAAGATCCAGAACCGCGAAAGCGATTTCTACATGCTGGGTTGGGGCGTGCCGACGCTGGACAGCCACTATGTGTTCTCCTATCTGCTGGACACCGAAGGGTCGTGGAACGCAACCGGCTATTCCAACGCCCGTGTGGATGAGATCACTAAGGCGATCACCTCGGAAATCGACCTCGAAAAACGCACTGCGATGATCGAGGAAGCCTGGTCGCAGGTGAAAGCGGACGTGCCTTACGTGCCGATCCACCACCAGGTGCTGGCCTGGGGCATCTCGGACAAGGTCGACATCCAGATCGCAGCGGACGATGGGTTCCGCCCACGTTACACTGTGATGAAGTAAGCCACGTGCCGGGGCGGGCCTGTTCCCGCCCCGGACCAATCCAGGACCCCCATGTTCTTCTTTATTCTCAAGCGGCTGGCGCAATCGGTGCTGGTGATGGCCATCGTTTCGGCGGTCAGCTTTTCGCTGTTCAACTTTGTCGGTGACCCGGTCAACAACATGGTTGGTCAGGACGCGACCCGCGAGCAACGTGTTGAAATCCGCCAGCAACTGGGTCTGGATGATCCGATCCTCACACAATACACGCGGTTTCTGGGCAATATGCTGCAGGGCGATTTCGGTCTGAGCTACCGGATCAAACGTCCAGTAGACGAGCTGATCCTGGAACGTCTGCCGGCCACGCTGGAGCTGGTGTTTGTCAGCGCGATCATTGCACTGGCGGTTGGGATCACCTTGGGAATTTATACCGGGATCAGGCGAAAATCCTGGACCAGCCGCGCCATCCTGTCCGTGTCGCTGGTGGGGGTCAGCCTGCCCACATTCATCATCGGCATTGCGCTGATCTATATCTTTGCGGTGAACCTGCGCTGGCTGCCGTCCTCGGGCCGGTCAGGCACGCTGGATTTCGGCTGGTGGAAAACCTCGCTGCTGACGATTGACGGCTGGCGCGCGATCATTCTGCCGGCGATCACGCTGTCGCTGTTCCAGCTGACGCTGATCCTGCGCCTTGTGCGGGCCGAGATGCTGGAAGTCATGCAAACTGATTTCATCAAATTCGCCCGTGCGCGTGGGCTCAGCGAACGGGCCATCAACTTCCGGCACGCGCTGCGCAATACGCTGGTGCCGGTGATCACCATCATCGGGCTGAACATCGGCGGGCTGATCGCGTTTTCCGTGATCACCGAAACCGTGTTCCAGTGGCCGGGAACCGGGCTGATGTTCATTCAGGCGGTCGATTTTGTCGATGTGCCCATCATGGCCGCGTATCTGGTGTTCGTGGCACTGCTGTTTGTCATCATCAACCTGATTGTCGACATCCTGTATTTTGTCGTCGATCCGCGCATCCGGCTGGGGGACTGAGGCATGAATACCGATCGCCCAATGACCCGCTGGGAGCGGTTCAAAGACAACGACATCCTGTGGTCCTTCCTGCATTCGCCCGGTGCCATGGTGGCCGCTGCGATCACGCTGTTTGCCATCCTCGCCTGTGCCTTTGCCCCGCTGCTGGCGCCGTTTGACCCGTTTGACCCGGCGCAGATTTCGCTGTGGGACGGCAAGCTGCCCCCGGCCTGGGTCGAAGGCGGGCAATCGCAATACCTGCTGGGCACCGACAACCAGGGTCGCGATATGCTGTCGACGATCCTGTATGGCGGGCGGTTGTCCATCATCGTCGGTCTGGCGGCGGTATGTCTCGGTATGGTGCTGGGGGTCTCGCTGGGCGTGATCTCGGGCTATGTCGGGGGGGTGACGGATGCGGTGATCATGCGTATCGCAGACGTGCAGCTGACCATTCCCGGCATTCTGTTGGCCATCCTGATCAATGGTATCGGCCGCGCCTTCCTGCCGCTGGAACTGCGTGAAGAGTTTGCCATCTACGTTGTCATCATCGCCATCGGCCTGACCGACTGGCCACAGTTCGCCCGTGTGGCGCGCGGGGCGACGCTGGTGGAAACCAACAAGGAATATGTGCAGGCCGCCCGGATCATCGGCCTGCCCGGCTGGCTGATCATGCTGCGCCACATCCTACCCAACACGCTGCGACCCGTGCTAGTGATTGCCACCATCGGACTGGCGCTGGCCATCATTGCCGAGGCAACGCTGTCCTTCCTGGGTCAGGGTATTCCGCCCACAACCCCGTCACTGGGCACGCTCATCCGTGTGGGCAATGAATACCTGTTCTCGGGTCTCTGGTGGATCACGTTTTTCCCGGCGATTGCGCTGGTTGTGCTGGTCTTTGCCGTCAATCTTTTGGGGGATTGGATGCGTGACGCTCTCAATCCAAAGCTGCGCTGATGACTGAACTTCTGCAAATCAAGGGGCTGGACGTCGAATTCCCCACCCGTCGCGGCACGGTTCGCGCGGCACGCGGTGTCAATCTGGTGGTCCGCCCGGGCGAGGTGCTGGGGCTGGTCGGTGAATCCGGGGCGGGGAAATCCACCATCGGCAACGCCATAATTGACCTGCTGGAATCCCCGGGCCGGGTTAGCGCCGGGTCCATCCTGTTCCAGGGCGAAGAACTGCGCGGACAGGACGACACACAGATGCGCCGTATCCGGGGTGACCGGATCGGCATGATCTTTCAGGACCCGCAAACCTCGCTGAACCCGCTGATGACCGTTGGTGCGCAGCTGGTGGAAACCATCGAGAAAACCACCGACCTGAGCGGCGGGCAGGCTGATGCCCGCGCCATCGAGTTGCTGGAACAGGTCGGCATTACCGAGGCCAAGGCCCGGCTCAAGGCCTATCCGCACCAGTTTTCCGGCGGTATGCGGCAGCGCGTTGTAATCGCTCTGGCGCTTGCAGGTGACCCGGATCTGATCATCGCGGATGAACCGACAACGGCGTTGGACGTGTCGATTCAGGCGCAGATCCTGGACCTGATCAAACGGCTTTGCAGGGAACGCGATCTGGGTGTGATCATCGTCACCCACGACATTGGCGTGATCGCCAACATCGCCGACCGTGTGGCCGTGATGTATCGCGGCGAAGTGGTGGAAACCGGCGAGGTCGCGCAAATCCTCGGCGCGCCGGAACATGAATATACCCGCTCGCTGATCGCCGCTGTCCCCCGTGCCGACGTGAAGCTGGAGCGTTTCTCGTCGGTCGACTACATTGAGGGCGGCACCAAGCCGTTCCAGCGTATCGACGTGCAAACCCACTGGCTGGGTCAGGCCCGCAAGGAGCGTGGCGGAGGTCGCGCGATCGAGGTCGACCGCCTGAACCTGTCCTTCGTGCTGCAAGGTGCCGTGCTAAAGCGCAATCGCAAGATGCTGCAGGCGGTGAACAACGTGTCTTTCACGGTTGCCGAGGGCGAAACCTTTGGTCTGGTCGGGGAATCCGGGTCGGGCAAATCCACCGTCGCGCGGCTGATCGCAGGGCTCTACCGCCCCGATGCCGGGCAAATTCGCGTGGTCGGTCAGGACGTCACCACCAACCCCCGCAGCGCCGAAGCCAAAGAAGCCCGCCGCGCGTTGCAGATGATTTTTCAGGACCCCTACTCCTCGCTCAACGCGCGGATGCGGGTGCTGGACATCGTGGCCGAACCGATCCGGTTCTACAAACTGACCGATAGCGAGGCGGAAACGCGCCGCATCGTTGGTGACCTGCTGGATCATGTCGGCCTCGGCTCTGCCGCCGCGCTGCGCTATCCGCACGAATTTTCCGGCGGGCAGCGGCAACGGATTTCCATCGCCCGTGCGCTGGCCTCGCGCCCGCGTATCCTGATCTGTGACGAACCCACCTCGGCGCTGGATGTGTCCGTGCAGGCCACGATCCTGAACCTGCTGAAGGACCTGCAAAAGGAACTGGGCCTGACGATGCTTTTCATCAGCCATGACCTGCCGGTTGTGCGCCAGATGTGCGACCGCATCGCGGTGATGCGTCATGGTCAGATCTGCGAAGTGTCCGAAACCGAAGCCCTGTTCAGCGCGCCCAGTCATGACTATTCACGCCACCTGCTGGATCTGATGCCACGCATGGACCTGCTCAGGGGCACACAATCTTAACCAAGCGTTTTTTGGGGCTGACCTGCCCCCCGAAACTTCCCTCGTTCTGATGTAGAGTTTGCTCAACCTTTTGAAGGAGCAAACGAATGCGAAAGAGCCGTTTCACGGAAGCCCAGATCATTGGGATGATCAAAGAACAGGAAGCTGGGATGCCAAC
>JBFOMB010000125.1:0-14396 GCA_040830545.1 Paracoccaceae bacterium
GTGAGGGGTTGTCACGCCGGCCACAAACCGGGCCTCTGCATAGTGACCCCGCGGGCTCGTTTCGACCCGCCCCGCCTCCCCCCCCTGATCCAGATGCAGCGGGATTTGCACCAGCATCCCTTGCGCATAGGCACTGACCGACGGCACAAAGATAGGGCGTTTCTGCACCCCGCCATAGGCCATGATTTCAGGCACATGTTTGTGGTGCTGGCCGGTGGCATAGGCAAAATGCCCGTCTGATGCGCCGGTTTCGAATTCTTCAACCATGGCTTTGCCGCCGCCGGAATAGCCGCTGATCGCGTTGATACTGATCGCCACGTCTGCAGGGAGGATCCCGGCCTGCCGCAACGGATGCAGCAAGGCAATCGCGCAGGTGGAATAGCACCCTGGGTTCGACACACGGGCTGCACCTGCGATGGCCGCCCGCCGCTGGGACCCGAGTTCAGGGAAGCCAAAGACCCAGTCATCATGCACTCGGTGCGCCGTACTGGCGTCGATCAGGCGCGTGTCGCTGCCCGCCAACTGGCCCACAATCTCCACCGCTGCTGCATCGGGCAGGCACAGGATGGCCACGTCAGCGGCCTCGAAACAAGCGAGCCGCGCATCCAGGCTCTTGCGATCTTCCGGCGCGATGGAGATCAGTTCAATGTCCGCCCGACCTTGCAACCGGTCCCGGATTTGCAGGCCGGTGGTTCCGGCCTCCCCGTCAATGAATACTCTATGTGCCATGATCCGACCCGCCTTGGTTTGCGCGCCGGATACCGCGCGCCTCTCTGCAGCGCAAGTCGTGGGCCTGAACCGTGCAGACCGCTGCGCGTCACACGCAGCCCCTTGCACCTGCCCGGAAATTCCCGCACTCCGGTCTGCGGAGGATCATCCATGAGCAACACGCGTGCGGGGATACTGGCCATGATCGGTGCCTGCACCGTATGGGGTCTGTCGCCGATCTACTACCGGCAACTGGCGCACATTCCTCCGCTGGAGGTGCTGGCCCACCGCGCCTTCTGGTCGCTGGTGTTCTTCGCCGGGCTGCTGGCGGTCCAAGGCCGTCTGCGCGAGGTGCGCGCGGCCTTCAACGGCGGCAGGCGCACAGCACTGATCGTGCTGGCAATGGCGTTTGTGTCGGTCAACTGGTTCCTCTTCATCTATGCCACGATGATCAATCGCAACATTGAAACGAGCCTAGGGTACTTCACCTATCCGCTGGTGGCTGTGGTCATGGGTTATTTCTGGTTCAGCGAGCGGTTGGATCGGATGCAATGGATCGCGGTCGGTCTGGCCACGGTGGGTGTGCTGGTCCTGTCCATCGGCCTGGGCGCGCCGCCGTGGATTTCCATGTCGCTGGCGATCACCTTCGCGCTTTACGGCGCGATCAAAAAACAACTGCCGCTTGGCCCCGTCGTGTCCGTCACCTGCGAGGTGCTGGTCGTGCTGCCTCTGGCGCTGGGCTATCTGCTGTGGCTTCAGACGCAGGGAATTGGCGCGTTTGGCCCCTCAATGTGGGACAATATCTTGCTGATCCTGTCGGGCCCGGTGACCGCCTTGCCCCTGATCCTGTTCAGCTTTGCCGCGCGGCGGGTGGACATGTCGACCGTGGGCGTTCTGACCTACCTCAACCCGTCGTTGCAGTTCATCTGCGCGGCTTTGCTGTTTGGCGAGGTCCTGACGCTGTGGCACCAGATCGCGTTCCCGCTGATTTGGGTTGCACTGGCGCTCTATTCCATCGCGCTCTGGCGTCAGAGCCCGCGCAGCGCGGCAATCGCCGCCGGGGGCGTGTCCACAACGGTCAGGAAATCGCCCAGCGACGGATCGGCAAAACCCTGATCAATCACGTGATCCATCAGCGCCAGCAGCGGGTCCCAGTAGCCTTCTGTGTTCAGGATCACGATGGGTTTGTCGTGCAGCCCCAGCTGCCGCCATGTCAGCGCCTCGAACAGTTCGTCCAGTGACCCCGGGCCACCCGGCAGCACCACAACGCAATCGGCATTCATCAACATGACCTTTTTGCGCTCATGCATCGTTTCCGTCACGATAAAGGAGGTGAGGTCAGTCTTCCCCACTTCCTTGGCCAGCAGATGGGTCGGGATCACCCCGAACGTGTCACCGCCTGCGCCCTGCGCCGCGCGGGCCACTTCGCCCATCAAACCCACGTCGCCCGCGCCATAAACCAGTCGCCAACCGGCCTCGGCAATGGCTGTTCCCAGACCCTGCGCGGCCTCAGTATAGGCGGGCATTGCCCCCGCGCGCGATCCGCAATAGACACAGACGGATTTGACGGTCATGGGGGGCTGCCTTTTCTTGGATAACAGGGTCGATTTTGACCCCTGATAGCCGGATTGGTAAACTGCCTCAACCGACCGCCGCCCGGAATTGTGGGCGATGAAGGGAAGGACGACTATGGCAACCGGAGCTGCTGGAACAGGACTGGGCACGCTGGGCACTGTGAGCCTGGGCACGGCCGCCGTCGCGGCGGTGGCGGGCGGGCTTTATGTCGCTTGGGTGGTCGTGATTGATCCGGCACCAGAACCCGAACCAGTGGCACAGGTGCAGCCACTGGAAACCCCGGCAGAGGACACGTCCACCACGGTCACTCCAACACCGGAACAGCCCGTGGAAGAGGCGCGGCCCGCGCCCGAACCTGAGGCCGCACCAGAAGAAGACATCGCTGCGCTGCCCGAGGATACCACGCCCGAAGCGCCTGTTTTGCAGCCTGAAACACAGGAAACGGACCCGGAACCGGCCGTGCCCGATCTGGCTGAGCCTTCCTTCGACGTGGTCCGGGTCGAACCCGATGGCACCACACTGGTGGCCGGGCAGGGGACACCGGGCAGCACGATCACCGTGTTCCTGGATGGCGCGGAACTGGATAGTCAGACGGCGGATGGAGCCGGCAAATTCGTCAGCTTCCTCGATATCGGTCCAAGCGAAGATGTGCGCGTGATGACGCTGCAGGCGGAACTCGACGGGCACATCGTGATCGGCACCGATCAGATCATCCTGGCCCCGACGCCGAAGCCGGTTCAGGTGGCCGAGGCTGAGGTTGAAACACCGGTGGAAGAAGCCGCCGAGGACGTGAGCGAATCAGCGACCGAAGAAACGGTTGTGGCAGAATCCGCGAACGATAACAGTGAACAGACCCCGATTGTTGCGACCGAAGATGCGCCTGCAGAACAGGACACTGCGGAACAGGAAACGGTGACCGCCGAAGTTTCAACAGAACCGGCCACCGAAGATCAGGTTGCCGCACTGGCCGAACAGGTCGAGGCCGAAACGCCACTGGCCGAGGATGCCACTGAAGAGGCCGTCGACACCGCCATCGCAGCGGCCACCGACACGCTCGAAGAAACGGTTGCGCCGATCGCCGAGGATGCGGTGGAAGAGACAGAGGTAACGGAACAGGCCACCGAAGACACGGCCACACCCGAACCCGCAACCGAGGATGAACCGGTCGTGGCCGAGGTCGCGCCGGAAACGCCTGTGACAGAAGAGGCGGAAGAGGTTGCCGAAGCGCCTGCGGCAGACACAAGCGAAACAGAAATTCCAGCTGCGGAAGAAAACGAAGGTGTCGCTGAAACGCCCGCTGACGACACGACCGAGACCGAAACGCAGGTTGCCGCAGCCGAGGTCAGCGACCCCGTAGCCCCGGAAACCCAGCCCGAAACGGCTCAAACCCCGGACGTGCCCGCACCTGAAAACGTGCAACAGGCCGTTCAGGCCCCGGATCAGCCCGAGACGGCCGACCGTGCACCCGTCACATCTGCCACCGGACCGGAACAGCCGAACGTGAACGACCCAAGCCCGATCACGGTGCTCAAGGCGTCCTCGGATGGGGTGGAGGTGCTGCAAACCGGGTCGGCACAGCGCCCCGATGTGCTCGGGGAAATCTCACTCGACACGATCAGCTACAATGCCGAAGGCGACGTGCAATTGGCCGGACGCGCGCGCGAGGCAAGCGTGGTGCGCATCTACCTCGACAACGAGGCGATCGCGGAACTCAAGGCCGATGACGAAGGCCGCTGGCGTGGTGTACTGGACGGGATCGAACCGGGCGTCTACACCCTGCGACTGGACGAGGTTGACGCGTTGGGCAAGGTGGTCAGCCGGATCGAAACCCCGTTCAAACGTGAAGCCCCTGAAGCGCTGGCCGCCGTCCTACCGGACGAGGCCCCGGGCCGCATCATTTCCGGCGCGGTGACGGTGCAGAAGGGCGACACACTCTGGGCCATTTCGCGCGAAAGCTATGGCGAGGGCGTGCTCTATGTCCGCCTGTTCGAAGCCAACCGCGACCGCATCCGCAACCCGGACCTGATCTATCCGGGGCAGGTGTTCTCGGTCCCGAACTGAGCCGCACTCCAACATCTCAACAGACCCGTCTGTGCAGCCAGAGCGTCTTCACGCTCTGGTCAATTCCTGTGACGCGACATATCTCAGGCAGACCAGCGAGGGGCAGAGCAATATGAGCGACATGTCGACCAGCCAGAAGGAACGCGAATCCGGCCTGCGGACCATGCGCAAGGTGGTGCCGTATTTCTGGCCCAGCGAAGGGTTCTTCTGGGTCAAGCGTCGCGTGGTTATTGCGCTGGTCATGCTGCTGGCGTCCAAGCTGATCGCGGTTTATACCCCGATCCTTTACAAGGGCGCCGTTGATGCACTGGCCAATGACGGCGTGCCACCCCTGGCGCTCGGGGCCGTGGGGCTGACCGTGGCTTATGGCGTGGCACGGCTGATGAATGTCGGCTTCCAACAGCTGCGCGATGCGATCTTTGCCCCGGTCGCTCAGCGCGCGCTCAGGCGTCTGGCGCTGGAAACGTTTCGCCACATCCACCAGCTGTCGATGCGTTACCATATTACGCGCAAAACCGGCGGGTTGAGCCGCATCATCGAACGCGGCGTCAAAGGCGTCGAATTCCTGCTGCGGTACATGATCTTTTCCATCGGGCCGCTGATCCTGGAACTGGCCCTGGTCGCGATCATCCTGACGGTCATGTTCGACGCCTGGTATCTGGCCATCGTGGCCGTGACCATTGCGATCTATTTCTGGTTCACCTTCGCGGTCACCGAATGGCGCGTGAAGCTGCGCAAGGAGATGAACGATCAGGACACCGACGCGAACCAGAAGGCCATCGACAGCCTGCTGAATTTCGAAACGGTGAAGTATTTCGGGGCCGAAGAACGCGAAGCCGTGCGGTATGACGGGGCCATGCGGGCCTATGAACGCGCGGCGCTAAAGACGTCTTATTCGCTCGCTTTCCTGAATTTTGGCCAGTCGTTTCTGATCACCGGTGGCCTTGTCGCCATGATGGTGCTGGCGGCAGTTGGCGTTCAACAGGGCAAGCTGACCGTGGGCGATTTCGTCATGGTCAACGCCTACATGATCCAGATCACCGTGCCGCTCAACTTCCTCGGGACCGTGTATCGCGAAATCCGCCAGTCGCTGGTGGATATGGGCGAAATGTTCGACCTGCTGGAACAACCACCCGAGGTTTCTGACAAACCCGGCGCGCGCGATCTGGTGGTGAAGGGCGGGGAAATCCAGTTGGACAACCTGCGCTTTGGCTATGATTCCGACCGCGAAATCCTCAAGGGCGTTTCCGTGACCGTCCCCGCCGGGCAGACCGTGGCGATTGTGGGCGCAACCGGGTCCGGAAAATCCACCATAGGGCGGCTGCTGTTCCGGTTTTACGACGTGACCGGTGGCGCAATGCGCATCGACGGGCAGGACCTGCGCGATGTGACCCAGGACAGCCTGCACGCGGCCATTGGCGTGGTGCCGCAGGATACCGTGCTGTTCAACGACACGATCCGCTACAACATCGCCTATGGCCGTGACGGGGCGACCCAGGCCGATGTGGAAGAGGCCGCGCGGGCAGCACAAATCCACGATTTTATCGAAGGTCTGCCGCAGGGCTATGACACGCCCGTGGGCGAACGCGGGCTCAAATTGTCGGGCGGGGAAAAGCAGCGCGTCGGCATCGCCCGCACCCTGCTGAAGGACCCGCCGATCCTGTTGCTGGACGAGGCCACGTCTGCGCTCGACACCGATACAGAGCACGAGATCAAGGACGCGCTGGCCCGGGCCGGGCAGGGGCGCACGGTGATCACCATCGCCCACCGGCTCAGCACGATTGCCGAGGCGGATCAGATCGTTGTGCTGGACGCTGGCGAGATCGTGGAACAGGGCCGGCACGACGAATTGCTGTCCCGCGACGGTCGTTATGCGCATCTGTGGCAATTGCAGCAGGCAGACCTGGATGCGGCCTGACGCGATTTGACCTGTATCAACGCGCGCCTGCGCGCCCTCCTTTAAACTGTTCGTACACAGTTGGAGGGAACGACATGTTCGAGAAAATTGTTGTTGGTATTGATGGGTCCGAAGCGTCCGAAGCAGCCTTGCGAACCGCGTGTGACATCGCGGGCAAGTATGGGGCCGAACTGCATCTGGTGCATACGCCCGAACCCAAAACGGTGGCTTTCGCGGTTGGCGCCATGTCCGGCTATCACGCCGTAACCACAATGCCGTCCGAGGAAGAGGTCGAAAAAGCGGCAAACAAGATCATCCAGTCTGGTGTGGACATCGCCCAGGAATGTGGCTGCACGATTGCCCAGACCCATGCCAAACGCGGCCACCCCGTGGATGAAATCGTTGCCTGCGCTGAGGGGTGCGGCGCAGACCTGATCGTCACAGGACGGCGGGGCCTGGGCAACCTCGGCGCAATGATTGTCGGCAGCACGTCGCAAGGGATCGGGCACAATGCCAAATGTGCTGTGTTGACCGTCGTGTGAAACGGTTTCAGACGGCATTCCAATAACCATGGCAAATGAAGAAAGCCGCGCCCAAAGGGCGCGGCTTGGTCTCGCTAAGGAATCGTCAGTGCTCCGACCTACTCCGCCGCGCGCAAGGGCGCAGGTTGAATGGGCTTGGTTGGGGCAGGGGCCTCTGGTGTGTCTTCCACCTCGTCCCAGATGATTTCCGGCGCTTTCAATCGGCGGGCAGCGCGGCGGATCGCCCAATCCTCGGCCAACCGGCCACGGCGACCGCCGGTGATACGGCCAATCAGACGGGCCAGCGCCACCATGTAGGTCCAGAACCACACGCGCATGGCCAGCAGCGATGGTGTCACGACCAGTGTCAGCACCGTTGCCACACCCAGACCAAACACCACGGCAGTTGCCAGCTGTTTCCACCACAGCGCCGTCGGGCTGTCGATGGAATAGCCGCCGCCGATGAAGTCGAGCGACAGGCCGAACATCATGGGTGCCAGACCGGCCATGGTCGTGATTGTGGTCAGCAGAACCGGACGAATACGCGATTCTGCGGTGCGCACGATCGCCTCGATCCGGGGCATGTAGCGCGAATATTCCTGATAGGTGTCGATCAGAACGATGTTGTTGTTCACCACGATCCCGGCCAGAGCCACGATCCCCGTGCCTGTCATGATGATCGAAAACGGCTGGTTCATGACCAGCATCCCGATCAGCACGCCCGTGGTCGACAGGATCACCGCCAACAGAACCAGAACCGAGTTATAGAAGCTGTTGAACTGCGCCAGCAGGATGATGAACATCAGGAACAGCGCGCCCATGAACGCGCTTTGCAGGAAGGCCTGGCTTTCCGCTTCGTCTTCCTGGTCACCGGTCCATTCCCAGCTGAGCGACCGGTCAAACGGTCCGGTTTCCAGCCACTTGGTCAGCTCGCCAATCCGCTCGTTCGGAGTGATGGGCACGAAACGGGCTGACCCATCAGCCAGCGCTGCCCGCACTTCGTCAGCCGATGAGGCCGACAGCGACAACACGCTGAACTTCGCGCCAGCCGCGTTTTCAATCACCGCACCGTTGGCCACCGCACCGTCTTCCAGCGATTGCACAACCGCCATCTCGGTGTCGTCGGACCCCGTCACAACCTTTGACAGCCCCGGCAGCACATCCGCCTTCACGTCGAAATAGCGCTGCTGATCGACACGGCTGATCGAGGCGAGTTTGGCTACAGGCTCTCGCGTCACGAAATTCGACAACGGCACCAGACCGTCATTCGTGCGCACCTTCAGCGCGTCCAGCGTGGACAGAACCCGGTCCTCTTCGGGCAGGCGCACGCGGATCTCGATTTCTTCGTCCGAGGTGTCCACGCGCATCGTGTCCAACAGGATGCCGCGCGTGACCAGCTGCACCATGCCGCCGACCGTGGCGACGTTCGCGCCGTAGCGGCCCGCCTTTTCCACGTCGACATTGATCTGCCAGTCGATACCGGGCAGGGGCAGGCTGTCTTCGATCAGGGTCAGGCCAGTGGTCTCTTCGAACTGGGCCCGTGCGGTGGTCGCGGCGCTGGTCAGCGCTTCCCACTCTTCGCCCTTGATGCGCAGATGCACAGGTTTCGCCGAAGCGGGGCCTTGGGTCAGGGGTCGGATTTCCACCTCGAAACCCGGCAATTCCGCAGCGGCTGCGCTCAGCTGGTCGATCACCAGATCGCCGTCAAAATCGGGCGAGGAAATCTCGCGGTCGATCCAGCCGCCCAGAATCGGTTCGCTTTCGGTCGGTCGATCCTCCCAGGGAATGATCTCGAACTGAACCTGACCCACCGTGTCCGGCGGCAGGGTCGCGCCGCTGGCATCCGTGTTCAGACCGCCGTCACCGGCAAAAGAGAACACGTTGATCACCGCCGGATGGCTGGCAATCAAGACTTCGGCCCGGCGCACCAATTCGTCCTGCTCGGACAGGGACAGGTTGCCCCGCGCCCGGACATAGGCCGTGGCCTGTTCCGGTTCGGATTCGACAAAGAACTCCACACCGTTGTTGTTTTCGCCAAAGTAGGCAAACACGTTCATCACGATGAACCCGACGGCTGCAACCGTGACAATCGGCATGATCGGATTGCCGGTGATCAGGAAGATGATCCAGCCAAACGGGCTGCGGCGATATCCCGAACGGACACGTTTTGCCTGCCGTTCGATCCGGGCCCCGCCCAGTACGACCGAGGCTGCAAAGGCCGACAACAGAAACATGACCCCACCCATCGCGGAACCAATCCCGGCAGGCGCCTCGGGAGGCAGCACGTAATGCGGGTTCAGGATCTGCATGGCCGACACGAACATGGCATAAAGCGCAAATGGCACCAGCGCCGCACGCACAACCCAGGGCAGGCGGGCGCGCAGGGCCTCGGACCCGCTGGCAAACACACGGCTCAACCGGCCCGAGATGCCGCCCATGACCGGCAGATAAATCAGCGCCACCACCAGCGATGCCGACAGAACGAAGATCAGCGTGACCGGCAACATGCCCATGAACTCACCCGGTACGCCCGGCCAGAACAGCATCGGCAGGAAGGCACACAGGGTTGTGGCGGTCGACGACACCACCGGCCAGAACATGCGCTGTGCGGCCTCCACATAGGCGCGCATGGGGCCAGAGCCTTCCTTGATGCGTTTGTCGGCGTATTCCACGACAACAATCGCACCATCCACCAGCATGCCGACCGCCAGAATCAGGCCGAACATGACGATGTTCGAAATTGCCACGCCCATCATGGCAAGGAAGGCAAAACACAGCAGGAACGACGTTGGGATCGCAAAACCAACGAGCAGCGCGGCCCGCGTGCCAAGGGCCGACAGGACCACGATCATCACCAGCGCAATCGCCGTCAGAACCGAACCTTCCAACTGGCTGACCATCGACCCGACAACGCGGCTCTGGTCGTTGGATGTGCCGACCTTCAGCGCAACTTTCAGCTCATCCGGCCATTTCGACCGGCTGTCCTCGACCGTGGCTTTCACCAGGTCTACCGTGTCGATCAAGTTGAACCCTTTGCGCTTGACCACCTGCAACGCAACGGTCTTTTCACCATTGAACCGCGCGGTGCCAGCACGGTCCTCGAAGGTGAAGTTGATCTGCGCCAGATCGCCCAGCGTCACCACCCGGTCACCATTCGTTTTGACCGGCAGGTCATAGATGTCGCGCGGTTCGTCGAACGAGGACGGAATTTTGACCGAGAACGTGCCGCTTTCGGTCTCAACTTCACCGGCTGCAATCAGCTGGTTGTTATTCACTACAACGTCGATCAATTCGCCCGCCGTGACGTTGTAGGCTTCCAGCCGCAGCGGGTCGATCACGACTTCGACCATCTCGTCCCGGTTGCCCGCGATCCCGGCTTCAAGCACCGCGTCCAGCGATTCCAGATCGTCCTGCAGGTCTTTCGCCACCCGGGCCAATGTGCGTTCCGGCACATCACCGGTCAGGTTCACGATGATGATCGGGAATTCTGAGAAGTTGAATTCCTCCAGCGAATACTTTTCCGCCCCGTCCGGGAATTGCGCCTCTGCCGCGTTCATCGCGTCGCGCACCTCGGCCAACGTCGCGGCCTTGTCCCAGCCGAATTCAAACTCCAGCACCACGTTGGCATAGTTTTCCGCCGCCGTGCTCGACATGGTGTCGAGCCCGTCCAGATCAGCTAGCTCGGTCTCCATCGTCTTGACCAGCAGGCTTTCACTGTCCTCGGCGGAAATGCCCGGGAATTCGACAGACACGATCAGAACCGGGATCTGAATGTCCGGTTCGCCTTCCTTGGGCAGGCTGAAATAGGAAAACCCGCCGATCACGATGGACAGGATAATGAATGCGACCACCATCCGCGCGCGGTTGGCGGCCCAATCGACGACGCCGGTCATTGATCAGCCTCCGCGTAGGATGGCGCGACCTTCACGCCGTCGGTGACAAAGTCCTGCCCGACAACAATCACATCCGCCACATCGGGCAATCCGGCCAGCCAGACGCCGTCCGTCTGGTCGCGCAGGATTTGCACCGGCACAAACCGCACCGTGTCGGTCAGGTCCACCGTCCGCACACCCAGCGCGCCGTCATTGTTCAGCGTCAGAGCTGATTGCGGCAGGAAATGCGCCATCGCGCCATCCGCCTGGATCAGGATTTCCGCTGTCTGCCCGTCCCGGATGCTGAAATCCGAGTTGTCGACCACGATCTCCACCTCAAAGGTCCGCGTCAGCGGATCGGCCGAGCGGCTGACAAACACGACCTCGCCCTGCACCTGACGGCCCGAGGCCAGTTCCGCCCCCGCCAGCGCACCGGTTTCAACCCGGTCCACTTCGGTTTCGGGGATGAACCCCACCAGCTTGATTGGGTTCAGCTGGATGATCGTCGCGCATTGCGATCCGGGCTGCATCAGGCTGCCCAGTTCCGCCGCGTCGGTTTCCAGCAGCCCGCCAAACGGCGCGGTGATGGTCAGCCGGTCAATTTCACGCTTGGCCAGTGCCACGGCGGCAGCGGCTGCCTCGATCCCCGACTGCGTTGCCTCAACGCCCGATGTGGCGGAGGCCACGGTCGCCTCAGCTGCGCGCACGGCCGCTTCGGTGGCTTTCAGGCGCGTTTCGGACGCATAACCGCCCTCGATCAGCTTTGACGCGGCGTTGTAATTCACCTTGGCCTCGGCCACGCGCGCCTTGGCCTCAGTCAGGCGGGCCTGCGCTTCGGGCACCCGGCTGGTCGCCTCGGCCAGTGCCGCCCGCGCCTCGGCCAACGAGGCTTCACGCGTTCCGGGGTCCAACTGGCACAGCACATCGCCGGTTTCGACCCGCGTGCCCTTGCGCAGCGGTTCGGAGATCACAACAGCAGAGGTTTCTGCCATCACCTGAACTTCGCGGTTGGCCTGTGTCTGCCCACGCACGATCACCGCGCTTTCGATTGTCGTGGCCTTGGACTGCTGCACAACCACGCCAACCAGTGTCTGGGCCGCTGCAGCAATTGGCGTATCAGCCTCTTCGGCAGGCGCCTCTGCCTGGTCCGTTGGCGCCTCTGCTTTCGCCTCAGTGGCCTGAACCTCGGTGCTGTCGCCGCGGGCAAAGGCCATAACCCGCTCCCGCTCCATCACGAGACCGAACAAAGCGAGCGTCACCAGAGCGGCGGTGATCATGGGTATCAATCGCATAACGTGTTGTCCTAAACCTTCCGACACGACTCGGACCGGCAATGATGCAGCGCCCGACTTGATCGTCCATATAGGGTGTCGATACGCTAAACTAACCAGTTCAGATTAATTTTTTTCACGAACCCGTGCAAGACCGCCACGCTGTGTCGTGAAAGCGCACTTGGCTTGCCATGTTCCTGCCTGTAAGAAAGGCGCGATCCGGGGCTGGCGTGCCTGCAAACGCCTAAGAAATAGCCCTCTGGTCCAATTTGGGGGCAAGGTATGAGCGATACCGACAGTTTTATCGAGGAAGTGACCGAAGAGGTCCGGCGCGACCGCCTGTATGGCTATCTGCGCAAATACGGATGGATTCCGGCACTTGTCATCGTCGCAATCGTCGCAGGGACCGGTTGGAATGAATACCGCAAGGCCACCGCCCGGGCCGAGGCCGAGGCGCTGGGCGATGCGCTGATCGCCGCTTTGGGCGAAAACGAACCCGAAGGTCGTGCGCAGGGGCTCAGCACCGTTGAGGGCAGCACACCCGGAAACGAGGCCATCGTTAAGATGCTGCTGGCTGCCGCACAGTCGAACTCCGATCAGGTGGACGAGGCTGTTGCCGGTCTGAACCAGATCGCCCTGAACGGTGACCTGCCGCAGATCTATCGCGACATCGCCGCGTTCAAGGCGCTGCTTCTGCAATCCGAAACACTGTCCGCAGACGACCGCCGTACTCAGTTCGGCGCGCTGGCACAGGCCGGCAACCCGCTGCGTCTGCTGGCCGAGGAACAACTGGCCCTGATCGACGTCGCCGAAGGTGAAACCGATGCCGCCATCGAAAGGTTGCAAGCGATCCTGCAGGACGCAGAAGTGACACAAGACTTGCAAGACCGCGCCAGCCAGTTGATTGTGGCGCTGGGCGGCACGCCCGAGGCCCTGCTGCCAGTTACTCAGGGCTGATCGGTCCGTCGCACAAGGGGTTTGGCCCGGCGACTGGGGGGCCAGAGCAAAGAACGGGAAACGGGGTCAACCATGTTCCGAACGCAAGGCGTCAAACAGGCTACGAAACGTCCAGCATGGATGCTCATGGCGGCGGCTGCTGCTGTGGTAACACTGGCCTCGTGCGAGCGCGAAGTCATCCTGCCTGGCGACCGCGAAGACATTCGCGACGCCACCGTTGCAGAACGTCAATTCGAAAACCAAAGCCCGGCGATCAGCCTGTCAGGCCAAACCGCCAACACAAGCTGGGCGCAGGGGCCGGGCTCTCCCACTTATCGCACCACGCATCCCGCACTCAGCAGCGCACCGCAGCGGTTCTGGAGTGCTAATATCGGCCTTGGCAACACCCGCAAACAACGCATCACTGCTGAACCGATCATCGGCGGGGGACTGATCTATACACTTGATGCCAGTGCGCGCGTGTCAGCTTTCGCCAACAATGGTGGCACGGTGTGGTCCACCGACCTGACCCCTGTCCTGGAGGATGATGGCGACGCGACCGGCGGCGGTATGGCCTACTATCAGGATCGCCTGTATGTGTCGTCCGGGTTCGGCAACCTGACCGCGCTCAATGCAAAAACCGGCGCAGTTCTGTGGAAGCAGAAACTGGACGCAACCGGCAGCGGACAACCCACCATCGTGGACGGGCTGCTCTATGTCATGGCAGGTGACAACACCGGCTGGGTCATCAACATCAAGGATGGCACAATTGCCTGGCAGGTCACGGCTTCGCCCAGCCTCGCCAACGTTCTGGGCGCCCCGCCGCCCGCGATTTCCGGCAAATACGCGGTGTTTGGCTTTGGCTCGGGTGATGTCCTGACCGTGTTCCGCCGGGGCGGCCTGCGCCGGTGGGAGGCATCGGTTGCCGGACAGCGCGTCGGGCGCACTGCCGCACAGGTGACGGACGTGACCGGCCCGCCGATGATTGTCGGCAGCCGGGTCTATGTCGGCAACCACTCGGGTCGAACGGCAGCCTTTGACATGGAAACCGGCGACCGGCTGTGGACGGCAAGCCAGGGCGCACTGGGCAATATCTGGCCTGCGGGCAACAGCCTGTTTGTCGTGACCGACCGTCAGCAACTGGCGCGCATCTCGACATCTGACGGATCGCTGATCTGGGCCGTGGACCTGCCCGGCTTCAAAAAGGACAAGCCGCGCCGCCGTGGTCCGGTCTATGCGCATTATGGTCCCGTGGTGGCCGGTGGGCGTGTGTTTGTGGCCTCCTCTGACGGGGTGCTGCGCGCCTTCAACCCGCAAAACGGGGCGCTGACCCATCAGACCGCTCTGCCCGGCGGGGCCGCCAGCCAGCCGGTTGTTGCCAACCGCACGCTCTATGTCGTCAGCCAGGAAGGCCAATTGCACGCTTTCCGTTAAGCGCGGGATGCGCTAAAGGGCCTGTCTGATCGATCGGAAGCACGCAGATGTCCTTTACCCTCGCCATCGTGGGCCGTCCCAACGTGGGGAAAGCCACCCTGTTCAACCGCCTTGTCGGCAA
>JBFOMB010000126.1:0-65047 GCA_040830545.1 Paracoccaceae bacterium
GCCTTCGGGCGGCAGGTCCTGTTGGGCGTTGGCCTGATGGTCCAACAAGGCAGCCGTCATCGGCCGTCGGAATGGAGTGACGGGTGTATAGGTCATGATTTCAGTCACGAAGACAAAGAAAGTCCGGCCCGCGAATCACTTTGGACTTGCGGAAAAAAGCGCCCGACACTAGCTTGAAGGTGCTAGAAACAAGTTAGGGTCTCGTGGAGCGATGTCTTTGCGGGACCTTTTCTTTGGCCTGTTTGTGCCTCCTGTCTGGTTTGTTATCTGTTCTTTGTTAACCTTGGGATTCCCGTTGCCAGCGGGCGTGTAGTTCCGCGATCAGGTCGGGCGCCTGAGCCTCGACCCAGTCCGCGAAATCGCTGTTGTCGATCGTGACGACCACGCCTTTGCCTGTGCGTTTGACTGTGCCTCCACGGCGTCCGCCCAGTTCCAGCAAGGTGCCGGAAGCGGGTTTGCGCGATGGGGCAGGGGTGTCGGGTGTGCGCAGGGCGCTTTCAACGCGGGTCATCACGGCATCGAACGCCTTTACCGACGGGTCGACATCCTCTTGAGCCTCTTCGACCACCAGATCGACCAGGGCCTGTGAGTGGGTCTGTTCAGCAGTCCGCAGCAGGTCAGTCGGGTCGATGTTGGTCTGTTCCAGCGCCTTGCCCAGAGCCTCCCACTTCGGGCGGCCAATGCCGTGGGCAGGACCAATCGCGCGGACCAGATCGGGGCCAACCATGTCCACGATGGCCAGCGCCATGGAGACCGAGGATTTGGTGACGGTCAGAACCTCGGCCACCTGGGATTGATTGCCAAATCCAGCCTCGACCAGTTCTTTGGCGAACAGGGCCTTTTCAATGAAAGACAGATCGCGGCGGGCCATGTTTTCGGAGATCTGGGCGCGCAGGGCGCTGTCATCGTCCATGGAGGCGACAAGTGCACGGATCGTCTGCACGCGGTCGGAGCTGCGGATCGCCTCCAGGCGGCGGCGGCCATAGACCAGCAGATAGCGGTCGGGATCAGCGGGGTGACGGCGAACGAGGATCGGGACGGTCTGGCCATTGGTTTCAATCGCGTCGCGCAGGTCCGCCACATCCGCCGGGTCCAGCCGGTCGGACATGCGGTCGTCTTCGATGGCGTAGGGGTCCAGTTCCCAGACCTGGTGGCTGTCGACCGCATCACGGGCCGAGCGCAGGGCGCGGTTCGTGGACATCATCGACGGGGCCGCCGTAGGGGCAGGGGCCCCGGCCGCGGCAAGGCTGTCGAGCATCGACATGCGCTTTTTCTTCTGATCGGTCATGAGCGGCCCCATGTGGTTTGGATCAGCGCGGCGATTTCGTCGTTGACAGCGTTCAGGCTTTCGATGGCGCGGTCATAGGTAGAGCGGGTGAAGGCGCTGCGCTCGACCTCGTATAGAGTCTGCTTTGTGAGGCCTGCATCCGAAATTGCGGTGGATTTGAGCATCGGGGCATTCAGCACCGCCTCGCCATACATGGTGCGCAGGAAGGCAACGATGCGGTTCTGCGGGGCGTCGGCGGGTTCATAGCGGGTGATGACGTAGCGCATCCAGTCATGGGTCATGTCCGCGCCGGATTGGGCGATGACGTCCATCAGGTCAGCGGTCATACGCAGGAATTGCGACATGGACATGACGTCCAGCATTTCGGGATGGATCGTCACCAGCACGCCAGTCGCCGCAGACAGGGCGGACATCGTCAGGAAGCCCAGCTGCGGAGGGCAGTCGATGACCACAATGTCATAATCGCCGTCCACCTGGCTGAGCGCGTGTTTGACCCGGAAGAAGAAGAGACCGGCATTGCCCTGCGACAGTGCGCGGGGGGTGTCGTGTTCAAACTCCATCAGTTCCAGATTGCCGGGGATCAGGTGGAGGTTGGGGATGTACGTGGGGCGGATGACCGACTGGATCGGTTCGGGATCGTCATAGCGGATCGCGTCATACAGCGTGCCGCCGGAATCGAGGTCAAATTCGGGTTGTACCCCGTGTAGAGACGTAAATGACGCCTGCGGGTCGAGGTCAATGGCCAGCACGCGGTAACCTTTGAGGGCAAGCCGTTGGGCAAGGTGGGCGGAGGTGGTGGTTTTGCCCGACCCGCCCTTGAAGTTCATCACGCCGATGACCTGCATGTGATCCCCGTCGCGCCGTCCGGGCAGGTAGTCGCCGGGCCTGCGCGCGGTTTTTTCCAACAGCTCGCGCAGGTCCTGAATGTCCTGTGTAGAGTAGTGTCTGCGATTGCCGGGGGTCAGTTGGGGGGAGGGGCCCTTGCCGTCCAGATGCAGCTTGCGCAGGTAGGAATCGTTCACGCCCAACAGGCTCGCCGCCTCGCCCGAGGTGAAGCTGCGCATGGATTTGGTAGCGTCCGGCGGGAAAAGGCTTTCCCTTTGGGCGTGCAATTGGCCTGCCAGTGTTTCAGAATGCTGGCGAATGACGCTGTTGAGGTCGCCTGGATTCAGTTCCTTGTTCATCTGCTCTCACATGTCCGGTCCGTGTTCACGGAAAGGGGCGTTTTTTGCCTGTTTTCCGTGACTATTGTCCCAGCGACCGGATTCGTGCAAGCCTTTTCTAGGCATCGCCAGTTTCGTGCATTGGCTAAACAGCGACTTTCAAACCACAATTGCCAGTAAATAGACTCTGAAATCGCAGACCGGAACCTGGAATTCAGATGGGGCAGGGCGGTCACATAGCCCCGCCGTTGCAGATCAATTCGTCACTGGCCAGATGGTCGATCAACCGGCGCACCCGCGTCGTGAGGCGGCGGTTCTGGGGAAAAAGCGCCGCCACCACATAGGGCGTCACACGATTTTGCGGGAAAAGTTCGACCAGTTCGCCGGATTTCAATGCATCGGCCACCGTATAGGCCGGGCAACGCGCGACCGCGACCCCGGCGGCGGCCAGCCGGGCCGAGGCGGCGGGCGCGTTGGCGTGGAGCCGCCCGGTCACCTGAACCGGCAAGTCGGTTCCGTCCATGTCAAAGTGCCAGGTCGCGGGTTCGGTCATGTTGCCGTCCAGAATGCATTCATGCGTGGCCAGCGCGCTGGGGTGTTTGGGTGTGCCGACGCGATCCAGATAGGCGGGCGAGGCGCAGACGATCAGCGGCATCGGGCCCAGCTGCCGCACCTTGAGCGAGCTGTCGCGCATCGGGCCGATCCGAATGGCAAGGTCCAAGCCTTCGTCGACGATGGACACGCGGCGGTCGGACAGGTCCAAATCAATCTCGACCTCGGGGTGCTGCATGGCAAAGGCCGCCAGCGACGGGGCGAGGCGGAGCGATCCAAACCCCGTCGGCGCGGAAATCCGGATGACCCCACGCAGGGAGGATTGCGCATTGCGCACCCTCTCCTCCATCTCGTCAAACCCGTCCAGCAGGGGTTCACACATCGCCAGATAGGTCGCCCCCGCATCGGTCAGGGACACGCTGCGCGTGGTGCGGTTGAGCAGTTGCACGCCCAGCGACTCTTCCAGATCTGCGACGTATTTGCTGACCAGACGCGCGGATTTGCCCAGCCGCTGCGCCGCCAGCGTGAACGACGCGTTCTTGGCCACCAGCGCAAAGGCGCGCGTTCGGTCGATCTTGTCCATGGTTATTGCGCCCTTTCAGGGCTTAATGATCCGCCGAAAGTGACAATTATCATCTGAATTGGCAAGCCGTATCTGGGGTGCAGACAACGAACCAATTCAGGAGATCACCATGTCCAACGCCATTCGCATCCATCATTTCCCCAAATCCGGCCATGCCCACCGCGCGCTGGTCTTTGTAAAACTGGCGGGAATCGCCCACGAGACCGTATTTGTCGATCTGGCCGCTGGCGCACACAAGTCGCCCGAGTTTCTGGCCATGAACCCGAACGGGCAGGTGCCGGTTCTGGAAGATGGGGACGTGGTGGTGTCGGATTCCAACGCGATCCTTGTTTATCTGGCGCGGACCTATGCGCCGGATTGGATGCCAAAGGATGCCGTGGGTGAGGCCGAGGTGCAGAAGTGGTTGACGCTGGCCGCCGGTGAAATCGCGTTCGGGTCCTGTGCCGCGCGGCTGATCACCGTGTTTGGCGCGCCGTTGGATGTGGAGTTCGCGGCAGCGACGGCAGCCAAGGCGATGCAGAAGCTGGAACAGGGTCTAACTGGGCAGGAATGGCTGGTTGGGGACCGTCCGACCATCGCGGATGTCGCGGCCTATTCCTACACGGCGCATGCGCCCGAAGGGAACGTTTCGCTGGACCCATATCCCAATGTACAGGCCTGGATCGCGCGGTTCGAGGCGCTGGAAGGGTTTGAGCCGATGCCTGCCACGGCTGTGGGCCTTGCCGCCTGATCTGTTCCCGTCCGGGGGTTGGGTATGCCGACCCTCGGAAGCTGATTTGTTCAATTTTGAGGCTGATATGACACCCGAAGCCCCCCGTGCGCCTGTTCCCCCGTTCACCCGCGAAACCGCGATCCAGAAGGTTCGTATGGCCGAAGACGGCTGGAATGGTCGTGACCCGGCAAAGGTTGCGCTGGCCTATACGCCAGACAGCGCGTGGCGCAACCGGGCCGAGTTCCCCCAGGGCCGCGCCGAGATCGAGGCATTTTTGACCCGCAAATGGGCGAAGGAACTGGATTACCGTCTGATCAAGGAGCTGTGGACCTATGAAGGCAATCGCATCGCTGTGCGCTATGCCTATGAATACCACGACGACAGCGGCAACTGGTTCCGGGCCTATGGCAACGAGAACTGGGAGTTTGACGAAAACGGCTACATGGACCGCCGGTTTGCCAGCATCAACGAACTGCCGATCAGGGAAGAGGACCGCTTGTTCCGCTGGCCTTTGGGACGGCGGCCCGATGATCATCCGAGTCTGAGCGACCTGGGACTCTGAGGAGCAGTCAGATGTTGGATCGACCGACACCGTTTCACACGGGTGAATTGGCCGCGCAGAAACAGGCAGGGGCAGGGGATATTGCGACCCGAGCCGCGCCGTTCATTCGGGATTTCCTGCCGGAACAGCATCGCGCGTTTTATCAGGCGCAGCCGTTTCTGGTGGTCGCGTCTGATGATGGGGCAGGGCGGGTCTGGACAACGATTGTGGAAGGGAAGGATGGGTTTATCGGCTCGCCTGATGCAACGAGTCTGACGTTGGACACAGCGATTGACACGCATGATCCCCTTGCACAGAGCCTGATTGAGGGCGCCGATATCGGTGTTGTCGGGATCGAACTGGCAACACGACGGCGCAACCGGTTCAGTGGGCGGACGCGGGGGACTGACGGTGGAATTGCCATCGACATCCGCCAGACGTTTGGCAATTGCCCGCAATATATCAGCGAACGGGATTGGTGGCGGGCGGAACGGGGTGCGCTGGACCCGGTGACCTCGGACCACCTGTCGCCTGAACAGATCGCGCGGATTGGCGCGGCGGACACGCTGTTTATCGGGTCGGGTCGGCAGGGGGCGGCGGCCTCGGACGGCTATGATGCCTCGCACCGGGGCGGCGCGCCGGGGTTTGTGCGGGTGGCCCGTCCCAACGTGCTGCGCATCCCGGATTACTCTGGCAACAACTTCTTCAACACCATCGGGAACCTGCTGGAAGACCCGCGTGTCGGGCTGCTGTTCGTGGATTTCACAAGCGGCGGGTTGCTGCATGTGACGGGCCGCGCGCGGATCGACTGGACCCCCGAAGAGGCGCGCGACCCCAGCGTCCTGCGCGTGATCGAGGTGGAGGTGGACGGGGTCATCGACCGGCCCGGAGCGCTGTCGCTGCGGTGGTCGGCCAAGCCTACACCTTCGCGGGCAATGCGTGTCAGAGACAAGGTTGTGGAGGCCGAGGGGATTACATCCTTCTACCTGTCGCCTGTGGATGGTGGGCCATTGCCCCCGTTTCAACCGGGGCAGCACCTGCCGATTGCCCTGGATATTCCGACGCATGACACCAAGGTGCGGCGGACCTATTCGCTGTCCGGCCCGGTCGCAGACGCCTATCGGATCACGGTCAAGCGGGAGGATGCGGGCGTGGCCTCACGGTTCCTGCATGACGTGGTGGCAGTGGGTGATGTGATCGAGGCGAAACCGCCCGCAGGCGATTTCCTGATACCCGACGGCGATGGCCCACTGGTGCTGATCAGCGCAGGTGTCGGGCTGACGCCCATGGTGGCGATGCTGCATCACGTGGTTGCACGGGGGGATCGCCCGGTTTGGTTCCTGCACGGGGCGCGGGATGGGCGTCATCATGCGCTGCGTGAAGAGGTGGACCGGCTGATCTCAGCGGGGCCGAACGCAAAGCGGCGGGTGTACTATAGCGCGCCGGGGGACGCGGACGTGATGGGTGAGGATTTTGACGTGCAGGGTCGGGTTTCGGCGGCGGACGTGCTGGCGTTGGAGCCGGGACCAGAGGCGCAATATGTGCTGTGCGGGCCTTTGGGGTTCATATCGGACCTGACGTCGGGCCTAAGTGACACTGGCGTGCCAAAAAGCCGGGTTCATTTCGAGACCTTCGGGTCGTAGGGGTGGGGCAGGGGCGGTGGGACCGCCCTTGCCAAATTTTTTTCAGCCAAGCTGCGCGGACCCAAGATCAAAGGCCGCCGCGCATCGCTGGCCATTCGGCGTGGCGATGCGCGGCGTTCCGCGAGTGTTCCTTGGGCTATCCCAACGGATCAAATCCGTTTTCGATCAACTGGGTCATCAGGCTGCTGTTGTCTTCGAGGATTGTGTTGTTGGCGTCCGCAACCAGGTTGGCCGACCGCAGATCTTCGGCCTGGAGACCCGTGAACGTGGTGACATTGCCGCCGTTGTTCAGCACCTCGATCAGCAGGTTGCCGTCAACCTCGCTGAGCGCCACGTGATCCCCGCCAAGCGCGTTGAAATCAATCACATCCTCGGCCG
Source organism: Paracoccaceae bacterium (assembly GCA_040830545.1). Classification (GTDB taxonomy): domain Bacteria; phylum Pseudomonadota; class Alphaproteobacteria; order Rhodobacterales; family Rhodobacteraceae; genus HXMU1420-2. The sequence continues at coordinate 6,861 of JBFOMB010000126.1, forward strand.
GATCAAACCCTTCGATCACGGTTTGCGCGGCCCAGTTCCAGTCAATGTCGACCGTATCGGCCCCGGCACCCAGCGTGACCGTACCGTCGGATGTTCCGCCGGTTGCGCCGCCGTCATCTCCTCCGCTGTCGCCGGGATCACCTGTGCCACCGGTCATGACACCCGTACGGGTTTGGTGGCCGTCTGTTGTTGCGCCTGCCGGGGCGGCAGGGGTCAGCAGCACCGTACGATCCACCAGCGTGACGTCGTTCTGGTCAAAGCCGAAGGGCGTTTCCAGATTATCCTCCATCACCTGATCGAAGTGGAATTCGACCCGGCCCGGGATCAGGTCGGCTTTGGTCACGCCTGTAAACGTAAAGCTCTGACCGCTGGGCAGGGACGAGATCACCAACCCCTGATCCGTATCCTCGACACTCAGCCGCTCGCGCGTGCCGAAATAGAGGAAGCTGATGTTCATCGTGGCAGGGTCGAAATTGTCGATGGTTTCCGCGCGGCCATATTCGTGGCTGCGGATATAGACGGTATCCGCCTCGCGCGGGCCAACACCCTGTTCCCACGACACAACACCGCCCATGTCCTGCCGGAAATGTTCGTTCCCCACGATGCCGAAGCTGTCGATGGTCACGTCCTGGTAGGTCACGCCCTGTACGATCTGGGCCGCGTCCGACCATGGGCTGTCGATCACGATCTCTCCGGCCAGCGACTTGGTCACGATCATGCCGTGAACCGAGGTGCCGCCGAAGTCGAGCTGATCCTTTGCCGGGTCGAAATCGGTGATGTCGTCCGCATTGCTGTCGGCGCGGAACATGCGACCGCCTGCATCGGTGCTGCCCGTCACCTCGGACGGGTTGGAGCCGTCCGCGTCATAGGTCAGCGTGTAGCCGCCGGTGGCCGGGGTCGAGATTTCGGTGCCGATGGCGCTGGCGATTTCGTTGAGGACGCTTTGATTGTCGGCTGAGAAGTTGGCGATGGTCAGATCATCCAGCCCGAAGCCCGTCAGCACCGTTTGCGTGGTCACACCGTCCTGTGTGATCGCCACGCGCACGGTCTGACCCAACGCGTCGCCGGATTCCTCGAAAATCTCGAAATCCGAGGCGGAGACGTTTGTGTCGATTTCGATCACGTCGCCCATGGCGGGCATGAAGCCGTCGATCACCTGTGCGGGGGTGTCATAGCCGATGGTGACGTGCATGTGGGTGTGGCCGCCATCATCGTGGCCCTCATCATCTTGCCCATCGTCATGCCCGCCATCACCGTGACCGCCGCCGCTGCTGATCAGCGTGGCCAGTTCAGCCCGTGCGGTGGCGTCCAGCGCGTTGATGTTGGCCGCGTCCAGCACGGCCAGCGTGACACCCTGCAAGGTCAGCGTCTGATTGTTGGACGGCACGGCGATAACCACCGATCCGTCCACCTCTGACACCTCCAGCGCATCCGCGCCGATCCAGTCGATGAACAGCGTGTCGTTTGCCGGGTCGAAATCGGTGATGGTCTGGTTGGAGCCATAAGCCCAGGTCACCACCACGTCCGCGTTGGTTTTGGTGATGGACGCGTTGTTGAAATCCTCAGCTGATCCGTCCGGCGTGGGCGCGGGATCGTCCCCGTCATCGGTGTCGCCTGTACCACCACCGCTATCGCCGCCCGTATCGCCACCTGTGTCTCCACCGGTATCGCCAGTATCACCACCGGTGTCGCCACCAGTATCGCCGCCCGTGTCTCCGCCGGTATCGCCACCCGTGTCATCACCCGAACCGTCGCCGGTGTCGCTGCCTTCACCCACAAGGCTCAAGATTTCCTGCGCCGCCGTGGCGTCCAGGATGGTAAAGTTCGCCGCCGACAGGTCCGCCAGTGTCACCCCCACAAGCGTCAGCGATTGCTGGTTCGACGGAACCGAGAACACGACGGAGCCGCCAATCTCGCTCACATCCAGATCGGCAGCGGAAATCCAGTCGACGAAAATCGTGCCGGTCGCCGGGTCGAAATCGGTCACCTGCGTGTCCGCGCCAAACGACCATGTCAGCACGACATCGGCGCTGTCCTTGTCCACATCAGCGGTGCCGCTGCCCGTGGCACCGCCGTCGCCCCCCGTGTCACCACCGGTGTCACCACCCGTATCACCGCCGGGTGTGCCCAGCCCTTCATCCCCGGTTTTGCGATCCTCGAAAAACGCGATCATCTGATCCACCGAAGGCGCGTCATACCCGCCAAACTGGTCGATATATTGCAGGATCGACGTGCCGTATTCATCGGTCGATACCGCGCCCGCCTGCAGCAGGTTCAGCGTGCCGTAAGCGCCGCGCAGATGCGCCGCGGCCAGGATGCCGGTCAGAGACAGTTCGACCGTGACCGTATTGCCGGTGCCATCGGTATAGGTCGTGGTCTGGCCGATGAAATCATCCAGGCTCTGCCCGGAATTCTGCAACCCGTTCTGGATGATCTGCAGGTTCAGGCCAAACGCCTCCTGTATGGCGACGGTCTGGGCCTCTTTGATCATGAACTCTTCCAGTGAATTCACGCCATTCTTGCCGGTCCATGTCCCGTCCCAGGTGTTGGTCGCAGCGCCATTGCCGTAAAACTGATCGTCGTCGTAATAGCCGAGGTCGATCAACAGCGCCTCGCCGAACTGGAACCCGACAAAGCCCAGCGAATTGGTCGAGCGATAGGCCATCGCCTCCCACTCGCTGTCGCTCAGATCGCCCCAGCTGCTGTACCCCGGAAAGAAATCCGTAACCGACCCACCAGCCCATGTGTCCAGCTGCCAGTCCTGAATGACGCCGGTTTCATAGCGGTCCCTGTCCCAGCCGGATTCAAACGCCAATAGCGCTGAAAGGAAGTCGGTGAACGTACCGTTTGACATCGTAAATGTACCCTTGTTTCTGGTTATGAGTGCCACGTGTGGCATTCGTTCACCTATCAACAGAAACACGGCCTGATTGTTTGTGTTCAGCCATTCCTTTTCGGAATTCGGCCAACGGCAGAAAATCGCAAATCATTGCTTTTGATTGGCAATTTCCGGCCGGGTTTCATCACCGGGACGCAGCAACGCCCGGCCGACGGCGGGGTTCCGCCGGTTTTGACACCACGATGTCGCGCCTGAACCTAGGCGGTTTTTTGTGAGATCTCGTGCAGGGCGGCAGCGTCCAGAACATCCACCCGGTTATAGCCGGTCCGGATCGCGCCGCTGTCCACCAGTACCTTCAATGCGCGGCGCAGGCTGGATTTCGAAATGCCCAGCGTCGCGGCCAAATCGTTTTGCGCCAGCTTGATCGACCCGTCTGTGGCCGAAAGACTCAGCAACTGGCGGGCCAGACGGGTTTCGGGCAACAGCGATTGCGCCTCGCCGATAAAGGCCATGAGCGCCAGGATTTGCCGGATGGTCAGCGCGTAGAATTCAGGCCAGAATTCCGGCCGTTCTTGCAGCAACCCGCGCAGGCGGTGGGCCGGCACGTAGTAGAGCAAGCTGTCCACCGAGGCCCGGAGATTGAAGGGACGCGGCATGTTCGGCACCAGCGATCCATGCCCGACCCAACCGCCCGGATTCATTCGCAGCGTGACCATGTCGGACACGTCCTGCGGGGCGAATTCCAGATCCAGCGCACCCGTGGCCACGCCGTACATGCCGTCCGTCTCGTCCCCGTCGCGAAACAGCGATTTGCCCTTGGGCACCTCGCGCCAGCGTCCGTTTTCGGAAAACCACCTGCGCAACGGGTCCGAACATTCCGTCATCCAACCGATGCGTTCGAACAGAGCGGCCTTTTCGTCGAGATATTTGATGTGCTTCTGCATGTTGTCGCGATCTGTCATGGCCAGGGCGATGCGCGGCCCCGGGCACCCCCTATGGGTACGATTTTCGCTGGGCCGGGTGAGACCTGCACCGGGCGTGGCTGTGTTAGTCCTATGACACGCGGGCGACATTGAAAACCGCAGTTGCATGCGATTGCTCGCAAACGACCATGGATGAACGGGTTTTCATACGCGCGACAGAACAGTCCGATTGTTTTGAGCGGCCAACGAGCGAGGGAAACCGCCCCTCAAAGTGTGATGTTAGAGTCCTTTTGCAGGCGCTCAGGCAAATGCCTCAGAAATGCGGCCATCGCTGCTTGTTCAGAGGGACGCAGCCCGGTCACCTGAACATTCACTGCCGAAATACCCAGCACGGCGCGGGCGTCAGCGCCGACCAATCCCATTTCGCGGCGATCAATGCCTTCCGTGTTTTCGAATTCCAGCCCGATCGACCGAATGAACGCGCCTTGCATGTAAACCTCGGACACGCTGATACCCTGCACTTCGTCCCAGGCGACCGGGCGCTGCATTGTCCGCCGGTCAAAGAGGCCGGTTGGTCCGATGGTGAGCACAGGACCGTGGCGGGTGTATCCATAATAGCCCAGCAGCGCTGCTGCACCCCATGCAACGAACGCCGCAAACAGAGCGCTGTAAACCATCTCGCTGTCCCCTGTTTTGCCTTCAATGACGGGCAAGACAAAGAGAAACGCGCCTGCCAGGCCGAGTATCACGACAAAGATCCACATCACGCGCATGTTCAGCGAAAAAACTTCGATGTCGTGTTCGTTCATCCTTTGGCTCCCAAACCGGCTTGACTCCTGACAACACCATACAACAAGGCGTTTGCCGGGCCAGCAACAGAAATGGGCCAAAGCCGGCAGTCGCTGGCTGGATGATCTGATGCCGAGCTGTGTCTGGGGTCCGGGGTGAGCCCTTCTTGACCAATGCTGCACAGTTCGCGAACAACCGTTTAGGTATTGCGTCCTGGGCACTCAAATTACTCAACCCTCGCTGAATAATGAGCGAGGAACATATCCAAGCAATCTGACATGACGCCCTCCGTGTCCTGCTTGGAGCCATACATGAACTCTGGCGTATAAAAGAACTCCCTTATGAGGCTATGCAACTGCCGGGAAGCGTAGTTCGGGTCACCAGCACGAATAGCCCCTGCCTCCATTGCTTCTTCGATCAAACGGGTGATGGGGTTCTGAAACTTCGCAACCTCGGAAACGTAGGCTTTCGACCGTTCCTGATCGATCAGCATTTCGGCAGTCACCATCCTTGTGATGGCGATGGTTTCTGGCTCTGTCAGCTTCTCGACGTAGTTCGTGATCAGATGCTCCAACTGCGCTTTCAGATCGCGATTGGGATCAAAGGGGGCATGATCGATGGCACCCTTCTCTTTGATCATAGCCTCTGAGATTTCCTGAAACAGAGCCTCTTTGCTGTCGAAGTGATTGTAGAGCGTGCGACTCGAAACACCCGCCTCGCTGGCGATGCGCGTGGTCTTTGCCCCTCGGAAACCGTGCTCTTGGAACTCTTTCACTGCCGCTTCTAGTATATTTTTTCGTTTTTTATCAGTCAGCTTCACGCTATTTTGTCCTTCGCAGCACGGAAAATGTAAAATAACTGTTTACTTCAGTGCGACCGCTCATTAAGTAAACAGCGTGTTTACAAAATAGTACACTCACGAACCCGAAGATCAACCGAAAACCCAAAGCAACCTTAGGAGAAGTACTATGCGCTTTGTCTCAGCACTATGTACTGCAGCGTTCATGGCTACACTCACCCCTGCACTCGCCGAAGATCACAAATTCCTTGGCCAGCCCATCACCATGGAAAACCTCGTTGACGTCCTCGAAATTCAGCGTGTGACCACCAATCTCACGCTTGCGGTCGATACGGCGCAATGGGACGTGGTTGCTGACCTCTTGCAGCCCGAGCTTGAAACCACAATCGGCGAGCCTGTGAATGCCCCGTCCGTGATGAAAACCGAAGATGAAATCCTGGCGCGCTGGAAAGGTTTTTACGAATCTGCGGAGCGGATCGTCATCCATCACGTAACATCAAACGAACGCGTATTCTTCAACGACGCAGACAATGCCGATCTTTTCGCAAAAGGCGTAATTGTGCTTGAGAACACCCCCGCCGGAGAATTTGCAGAAGACGGCGGCATGCTGCGCGGGTCTCGCTGGGTGAACTATGAATTTGGTGTCACCAGAACCGACGCAGGTTGGAAAGTGAACAAGGTCAATGTGGAGTACCTTGTCCAAGAGTTTGAATCGTTCCCTCCCGCGAACTGATCTCGCACAAACATTCGAATGTGCTCTCTACAAATAGAGGGCGAATTAGCGGCCTTTCCCAGTCATCTGGCGAAGGGCCGCTTCGTCCGCTTTGCGGACCTCCACACTCCCTGCTCGACTGGCCGGTCTTCCCTAGAACGCTGACTCGCGGATTTCAGGCCCAGAGAAGATCTGGAATTCTGTAAACTGCGGCAGGACAGCGGTGCAGGGCTTCATCCCGGTCAGCCCCTGACCCCGGACCGCCACCGCAGCCCTGCAGCAGATTGATCGACCAGATGTGTTCATTTGAACATTTCTGTTTCGTCCGGGGCGGTAAAACGCGTCTGCCCGCGCGACTCCACGTTTGGATGTCGGGTGGCCAGCCCCCTCAGTCGTATCACGGGAGAAACGGTTTTATGTGTCCGAGTGTTGGGTCAGTGAAACGCTGGCCGGGTTTCAGAGAGTGTGACGCGTTTTTCTCTGCGATGCGGCTGGCGGGGCTGGTTGTCGCGATGCTGGGCGTTTCGGCCCCGGTGGCACTGGCGCAGATGGGCGACGGGCCGCGCGCCTATCAGTTGCTGCCGAAGGACACCCGCGCGATTTCGCAGTTCTATATCGGGACGCGGGGCAACCTGGCGCCCAGCGAGGGGTCGGTGATCCAGGGGGCCAATATCGACGTGGATTTGGGGCTGACCCAGTTTTCCCAGACCTTTGGCCTGAATGGCAACCAGGCCGGTGTTCTGGCCTTTATCCCGTATGGGCGGGCGTCGGGGTCGCTGGGCCTGGGCGGGGCGACGGTGTCGGGGTCTGACAACGGGCTGGGGGACCTGACGCTGGGCTTTGTCTATGGCTTTCTGAATGCGCCCAACCTGAGCCGCGAGGCCTATGTCAAACACGACCCCGGCCTGACGATGTCCGCACTGGCGCGTCTGACCCTGCCAACCGGATCCTACAGCGCCAACCGCAATCTGAACCTCGGCGGCAACCGCTGGGTTTTGGAGCTGGGCCTGCCGGTCAGCTACTATCTGGGCAGGTCCTTTCTGGACCCGTCGCTCATGACGTTTGAAATTCAGCCGAAGGTCACGATTTTCGGCGACAACACCGACGCCATCGGGGCCACACAAGTGCTGAGCCAGGACGCGATCTATTCGGTCGAGGCGCATGTCACACGCAATTTCGGACAGGCGTTCTGGGCGTCGCTGGATGCGTTTTACGCCTATGGCGGTGAGACGCAGAATGACGGGGTGGCGGCAAACAACAGGCAACGGTCGCTGTCGCTGGGCGTGACCGGCAACCTGACGCTCAGCGAGGCGATGTCGATCAAGCTGACTTATGGCGAGGTTGTGTCGGGCAATGCTGCCGGGGCGGATGGGCGCGCTGTGCGGGCGCAGTTTCTGTACCTGTTCTGAGCCTCTGAAATTGAGCCGCCGGGGACTCCTGCCCGGCGGCAATGCACATAGTAACGGAGTATCCTATGATTGGCAGAATTCTGGCCGCTTCCATGACAACCGCCGCGCTGTGCAGCACGGTTCTGGCGCAGGGAGTGCCCCGCGACGGCACCGTGTTGCCGATCCCGCAGGAGCCGTTTGCGGGCAAGATCGAACGCACGTTCGAAGGGTCCGAGCAGGCGTATCCGACCCCGGTGGTCGCGCCTGAAACCGCGCCCAATGTCGTGTTGATCCTGATTGACGATCTGGGCTTTGGCCAGCCCGGGACCTTTGGTGGGCCTGTCCCCACGCCGGCCATGGACGCGCTGGCCGCGGATGGGTTGAAATACACGCGGATGCACACAACGGCGGTCTGTTCCCCGACCCGCTCGGCGCTGCTGACCGGGCGCAATCACCATCAGGTCGGGTTCGGGTCGATCACCGAACTCGCCTCGGGCTATCCGGGCTACAACACCGTCTGGCCACGCGAAACCGCCAGCATTGCCACGATCCTGCGGGACAACGGCTATTCGACCTCGGCGTTTGGCAAATGGCACAACACGCCGACATGGGAAACCACGCAGGTCGGCCCGTTCGAACGCTGGCCCACGGGGCTGGGGTTTGAATACTGGTACGGCTTCCATGGGGGTGAAACCAGCCAATGGGAACCGCGCCTGTTCCGCAACACGGTTCCGGTGGAACCGCCGGGCACCCCGGACGAGGGGTATCACCTGACCGTGGATCTGGTGGACGAGGCAATTGACTGGGTGAACCAGCAGCAGTCGATTGCGCCTGACAAACCCTATTTCATGTATTTTGCCCCCGGCGCGGTTCATGCGCCCCTGCATGTCAGCCCGGACTGGGCGGACAAGTTTGCCGGTCAGTTCGATCAGGGCTGGGATCAGGTGCGGCAGGACACGATCCAGCGGCAAATGGAGCTGGGCGTGGTGCCCGAAGGCACCGACCTGACACCCCGCCCCGACCAGATCGAGGCATGGGACAGCCTGAGCGCGGATGCGCAAAAGCTCTATGCCCGCCATCAGGAGGTGTTTGCCGGGTTTGTCGCGCAGACCGACCATGAAATCGGGCGATTGCTGGACGCGGTGCAGGCGTTGCCGGATGCGGACAATACGGTGATCATCCTGATCGCGGGCGACAACGGCCCCAGTGCCGAGGGCACAGTCACCGGCACCATCAACAACACGATGACCCTGAACGGTATCCCCGACACGGTTGAGGCACAGCTGCCCCATCTGGACCGGATCGGCATGCCGGAGCAGGACAATCACTATCCCGTTGGCTGGGCCTGGGCCGGGGCGGCGCCGTTCCAGTGGATGAAACGGGTACCATCACACTTTGGCGGAACGCGCAATGGCATGGTGGTGTCATGGCCTGCTGGCATCACAGCCACGGGCGAGATCCGCGAGCAGTTCCATCATGTGGTCGACATCGCGCCAACCCTGCTGGAGCTGACCGGAATCACGGAACCCAAACAGGTCTATGGCACGTCTCAGGTTCCGATGTCGGGCACCAGCATCGCCTACAGCTTTGCGGATGCGGCGGCGCCAGACGCGCGCAAAACGCAGTATTTCGAAACCGGTGGGCATCGGGCGATCTACCATGACGGCTGGGTTGCGGCGTCGTTCCATGGCGCACCGTGGATTTTGAGCGGATCGGTGGGGTTCGATGACAAGGACTGGACGCTCTACAACGTCGAAGAAGATTTCAGTCAGGCGCATGATCTGTCCGCAGAACATCCTGAGAAGTTGCAGGAAATGATCGCGTTGTTCGATGAAGAGGCCGGGAAAAACGGGGTCTTCCCATTGGACGACCGGTTTATTGAACGCACAACGGACCCGGATCGTCCTTCTGTCATCAAAGGCAGGCGCGTGTTTGAATACACGTCCGGCGCGACGCGCATTCCCTCGTCCATCGCGCCGCCTGTCTTTGGTGTCTCTTACGACATCACGGCGCAGATCACCGTGCCGGACGGCGGTGCATCCGGTGTTGTCATCGCGGAAGGTGGCAGCTCCGCCGGATACACGCTGTATCTGGATCAGGGCATTCCGGTCTACGAGTACAACTTCTTTGGTCAGGCGCGGTACCGGTTGGAAGGCACCGAACCGCTGGCCGCCGGTGATCACACCATTGTGCTGGTCTATGAACAGGGGCCGAACGCGGAAAACCCGCTGGCAGGAGGGCCCATGACGATGAGCGTTGATGGTGTCGAAGTCGCCAAAGGTGACTTGAAAGCCGTCGTGCCGGTGGGATTCTCGACATTCGAAACGCTGGATGTCGGTGTCGATCTGGGTTCGGTTGTATCCCCGGACTATGAGCACCACGCGCCGTTTGCCTTCACCGGCGAGATCGGGCGCGTGGTCGTGGAAATCCGGTAGGCGGGGTTGGGCACATGGCAGGTGGGGGGTGGTCCGTTGTGCCCCCCGGATCGTTGTGGGCGCGTATGATCCCGGTCCTGCGCGCCTGATCAGGCCGTATGTGCGAAGGTGATCCGCAGCGCGTTGGCGGCCGTCTGATCCATTTCGCCCGTCATGTTCCGCCGCACCAAGTCCATCACGCTGGACGTCGCCTGCAAGCTGGTCCAACCAAAGTCGGTCATCATGTCGGGGTTCAGGTATTCCCGCGTCATGAACCGGTTGCTGAGGATGTGACGGAACGCGTGTTTCGCGATGGCGTTCATCAGAGTGTCACCGATGATCGGCGGGTCTTTCAGACCCAACCGTTCCAGCCAGCCGGATGACGGCAGTTCGGCCAGAATGCCCACGGCATATTCCACCTTGTCCGGGTTGCCCTTGTACAGGGTTTTCAGCTGCGTGCGATAGCGTGCATCAAAGGTCGAAAAATCAGCCGGAGTTTCGTTTTGTGCCCGTCGGTGGGCGTTGAATGACCCCAGAACGGCGCGGGCTTTGGTGACGCCGCCCCGGTCTGCCTCAATCAGACCGGGATGGGTGTTTCCCAGCCGAACCGCGCTGGCCCCCTGGGACGACGCGGCGGCCAGGATCGCGCCAACCCCCTGTTCAAACACCAGATCGTTGTTGGCCAGCATGGCGTCGAAACCCTGGGCCTCAAACCCGTTCAGGCTGTCGGGTATCATGCAATGGATGCGATACAGAATGTTGAAATGATAGGGGATCGGTGTTTCCCGACACCAGCGTTTTCCTTCGTGAAAGAAGGAGTCGGTGTCGAGCATGAACAGCTTCTGACCGGCAAAGGCGTTGATGTAATCCTCAATCACAACCTTCATGTAGGCTGTTGTGTTGCATTGCTGGGCCGTTCCGAAAATCGCGTCATCAGTGGCAGGCCGGCCTTTGCGCTCCAGCTCTGCGCGGATGCCGTCACACAGGCGATTGTGTTCACGCAGCAGCAGCGTCGTGATCGCGAAATTGCCCAGTGTCATGTTGCCCTGAAACAGGCCGGTGGCACACAGCGCGAATTCCCGCCCCTTGTACTTTTCCAGGAGCGTGTCCAGCTTCCCATCCTTTTTCAGATAAGACAGCCCGGCATAGTGGTCCCTGACGCGCCATGTGTCGCCGGTTTGTTCCATCAGGGCGTCGGGAAACTCGGCCCGGCCACCGTTCACGGGGCGCATCTGGCTGCGCAGTTTGCCGTCTTTGCCGGTGCGCAGGATCGTGCAGTCCCGGGCGGTGTTGCCGTATACCTGGTTCAGGATGATTTCGTGTGGCGCATCGGTTTCGTAATTGCCCGCGCTCTGGAACACTGCATCGGTCAGGTGCTGTGCAAAGAAGGGCAGCAACAGCGTCACCCGGCTGGTTTCGTCCGGACCCTCGCGGCGAAAAAGGTCCATCACCGCGTCCATGTCCGGTAACTCTGCCAGCTCGTCCGGTGTGGGTTGTGGCACTTCGAGCGCGAAGTACGCCTTGTCCAGCAGCTCCCAAAGCGTTGTTTTATCTGGCCCTTTGGTTGTGAAAGGACCGGGCAGCGGGCCGTCATCCGCATAGCTGGAAATGATACGCCGATTGATCCATCGATGCAGAAACGGGATTGAAATGATTGCCTTGAAAACGCTGTTTCCTAAACCACTGGGCATAACGAAAACCCCTTTACATATTAACTAGGTTGAAAATGGAACAGTATAATACCACCTATGATAGTGCACCGCCGTCCATTCACCAAAGGCTTTTCAACCAGTGTTTTCAGGGGCTTTGGGCGGGCTCAGGGGTTCGTGCAGGACTGATTTGGTCCCGGCCTCGTGTGGCGCCCATACAGCGCATAGTTCCGGTACATCCCCTGAACCGTGGTTTGGCCGCCCTCCTGTGCCAGCGCCTGCAAGGCCTTCGGCAGGGACTGCCGGGGGGTGACATGAAACCGGGCGAGCCACGCAAGCAACCCGCGCCGGAACCAAGGCGGCAGGCCGGAACCGTCACCGAAATCCACGACATGCAGCTGCCCGCCGGGGGCAAGGTGGCGTTTCGCCTGGGCCAGTGCGGCCTGCCAGTCGGGGATCATCGACAGGCTGTAGGACAGCACGATGTGATCGAAACCATCGACCTCGAACAGCGTGTACGGATCAAACACACAGGCATCTGCGCGGGCCAGGGCCACGTCCTGATCCAGCTTGGTCCGGGCTGTTGTCAGCATCTGGTCCGAGATGTCGAAGCCATAAAGCGCCGCGTCCGGGTAAGATCTGCGGATCATGGCCAGGTTGCGCCCGGTGCCGCAGGCCACCTCCAGCACGCGCGCGCCGGGTTGGGCGTTCATCTGTGTGATCAGGTGATCCCGGCCCAGAAGGTAGTATTTTCGCGTCAGGTCATAAATCAGCCGCTGATAGCGATAGGTCTGATCCATCAGCTGCCCGTGATCCATCGCGTCGGCCATCTAGCCAGCCTTCCGGTAAAGATGCACACCGCCATAGATCGCCGACCGGTCGGTGTCGAAGGCGGTTCGGGACGCCTGCGCGTCATAGTGCCATTGGCCCAGCGTCGCCGCGGCCACGCGACCGGGCAGGATGTCATCCGCTCCGCCCGTGCGGAACAGCACCCGCGCGTCGGGACGCGCCGTGCGCGTGATCTGATCCCAGAGCGCGTTGAGCTGCGCATCAGTCATCCAGTCCTGCGCATCCAGCAGCACGTAGACCGATTTGGACTGTGACGGGGCCCCGGCCAGAACATCGGTGATGGAGCGGTTCAGGACCCGGGTCCGTTCTTCGGCCCCGCGCAGGGCCTCGAAATGCTGCTGCTCCAGATAGGGCGGGACCGGGCCGGTGCCGTCTGCCTTGTGCCCGCGATTGGCCGCCTGCCAGGCAAAATAGTTCTGGCCAATCGGAAAGTCGCAAAACAGCTTGCGTGTGCGTTCCTTCAGGACCGGCACGATGTCGCCATCCGCGTCACTGGCCAGCTTGTCATACTGCGCGGGCGGGATGCCCAGCCCGAACAGGGACGCACGCCGGTGGGCCAGAAACCGGACAAAGCGCGAGTCATAAAGCGGCGCGATCTGGCTGGTAAAAAACGCCTCTTGCTCCGCCAGAGACTTGGCATTCAGCAACAGGTTAAAATCCACCCGCGCCACACGGGCAACCAGATGCACCGCGCCCAGGAACGTGCCCAGCACGCCGTGGCGGTAGAACCCACGGGCAAACATGGTTTTGCGCGACCGCAGCCCATTGCGCCCGCTCCAGAATATCTGTGCCTCACCCCCCATCTGCGGCAGGACATGATTGTTCAGCAGAGCAACGTTTTCAGCCCGGTCCGCGTGGCCAAAGACCGAATAAAACGCTGCGTGATCCGGCAGGTGGCGTGCGGCGGCCAGCTTCAGCCGGGTCAGCTCAACATGCCAGGGCGACAGGTCCACCGCCGTGACCGAGGCCGGTTGCACCGTCAGATAGGACATGACGTTGCACCCGCCCGAGGCGATGCAGACGATGTCGTCCTGCGGCGTCAGGTCCAGCGCCGCCATATCGCAGACCGGGTCTTCCCAAATCTGCGGATAGACCAGCCCGCGAAACAGAAAGGCAAAGGCCCGTTCCGACAGGGTATCAAACGAAAAGGCGCGGTTTTCATAAACCGCATCCCCGATGGTGTTGGTATTGGCAAGGCTCATGCGTGTTCTTTCTGTCTGGCCGCAACGCTTTTGCCCTCGGCGCGTTTGCGTTTCTTGTGACGCCGTTCCAGCAGGCGCAGCCGGTTGTTGCGCGCCTCCCAGTCGATCAGGCGCAATTCGCCGCCCTGATCCTCGACAATGGCGGTACAGCTTTCGACCCAATCGCCCGTATTGACATAGTGGATGTCGCCAATCTGCCGGATCGTCGCGTGGTGGATGTGGCCGCAGATCACCCCGTCAAACCCGCGCTGGCGGGCATCTTCGGACAGGACCTCTTCGTACTTGCCGATGAAGTTCACGGCCTGTTTGACCTGGTGCTTGGTCCATTTGGACAGCGACCAGTACCGTCGCGACCACAGCCGACGCACCATGTTGATCTTGGGGTTCAGCCAGATCAGCGTCGCGTACGCCCGGTCGCCCAGATAGGCCAGCCACTCGGCGTTTACGATCACCGTGTCGAACTGATCGCCATGCGTGACCAGATAGCGTTTGCCGGTGGCCGTGGTGAATTCGTCCTGATCCTTGACCTCGATCCCGCCGAAATGGATGCCCGGGAACCGGCGCATGACCTCGTCATGGTTGCCGGGGATAAAGATGACGCGCGTGCCCTGCCGGGCCTTTTCCAGAATGCACTGAACAACTTCGTTATGTGACCCGGGCCAGTGCCAGCCGCGCTGCAACTGCCAGCCGTCCAGGATATCGCCAACCAGGTACAGCGTTTCGCTGCTGTGTTTTTGCAGAAAATCCACCAGCAGGTCCGCCCGGCACCCGCGTGTTCCCAGATGAATGTCGGAAATGAAAATTGCGCGATACGTTGCCATCGGATACCCGGCCGTGTCCTTTTCGGCAGAGGTACAGCGGGATTGTGTCAGCGCCGTAACAGAACGGGACCAGGGGCGGATTGCCGCTGCGCTGCTGCGCGGCGTGGTCAAATCGGAGCCTCAATGTAGATCAGGCCGGTTTCGCCCTAGATGTTGTCCGGCGCAAATCCCAGGCTTTTTTGCAGCTTCTCTGCCCGCTGGATGGTTGACCGGCGTTGGCGGCGGCCCTGTCGTTCGGCCCTGGCCTGCGCAAGGTTGCGCTGCAACTCTGCCAGCGTAGAGGGCAGCCGAAAGGGCCCGACGCCCAGACCCCCCCGTAGCGCGCGGTTGAACAGCGGCAGCATGTCCGAAAACAGCGGATCGTCGAGCGAAACGAAACACACCGCTGTGCCCCGCTGCCCCTGCCGTGCAGTGCGCCCGATCAGCTGCCGGTCAATGCGGGCCGAATTGTGGAACTCGGTCAGAACCACGTGCAGGCCACCTTTGTCCTCGACCTCTGTTTTCACCGGGATGTCCGTGCCGCGCCCGGCCATGTTGGTGGCCACGGTGATCTGACCCGGTTGACCGGCACGCGCGACAATCTCGGCCTCTTCGGCGTTCTGGCGGGCGTTCAGGACAACGTGGTCCAGACCGGATTGCGACAGCAGGGTCGAGATATGTTCAGACGCTTTCACCGACCGCGTTCCGATCAGAACGGGCCGCCCGGCGGCGACCATTTTGGCCGTGTGCCGCACCACCGCGCGCCAGCGGCGATCTGACGTGCCGTACAGACGGGTGCGAAACAGACGGCGGCGCGGGCGTTTGTTTGTGGGCAGGCGGAACACCCGGCGATCAAAGCCCGTGTGCAATTCCCGCGCCACCTCCTGCGCGGTGCCGGTCATCCCGGAAAACCACAGGAACCGGTTGAAAAAGCTCTGATAGGTGATCTGCGCCAGCGTTTCGCGTTCGGGGGAACGCTCCAGTTCCTCTTTCGCCTCGATCATCTGGTGCAGGCCCTTTTGCCATTGCCGGTCGGGCAACACCCGCCCCGCAAATTCATCGACAATGGCCAGCCCGTCATCGGTCAGGATGTAATGTTCGTCCCGCAGATACAGATGCAGCGCGCTCAGCGCGTGACCCACCGCATCGCGGCGGGACTGCGCCGTGGCGAGGTCCGGGAAGGGCGTGCGAAACGACTCGATCAGCGGATCAATGGCGGGCAGCAGTTCGATCCGGCGCTCCTTGAAGTGGGTTTTGTAATGTCGTCCCTCCTCCAGCGTGCGAGCAAAGGTCAGAACCGTATCCTCCAGCGCGCGCGCGTTATCGTCGCCGGGCTTTTCCGCTGTAATGATCAGGGGTGTCTGCGCCTCGTCGATCAGGATGCTGTCGACCTCGTCAATTACGGCAAAGCCCAACCCGCGCACAAGGTTGCGGGGCTCCTGCCGCGAGGTGGAGGCGAAGCGTTGCTGCACCAGCGTATTCAGCGCGGTGCGCTGTGCCTGAAACGCGATCCGGTCGCGCAGGTAGTCAAAGGTCAGGTCGCTGTTGGTGATGAACACCACATCCGTGTTGTGCAGGCCCGGACGCTCGGCATAGTCCGTGTCGCTGGAAATCACCGCATGGGTCAGACCAAACGCGTCCAGCACCGGGGCCAGTGTTTCGCGGTCACGGGCGGCCAGGTAGGCATTCACCGTCACCACATGCACCGGGTGGCCCGTCATCGCCGCCAGAACCGCGGGGATCAGAGTGGTGATTGTCTTGCCCTCGCCCGTGGCCATTTCGATGATCCGGCCTCGGGCCAGCGCCATGCCACCCATCACCTGCACCGGATGAAACCACATGCCCAGTTTGCGTCCGGTGATCTGGCGCACAATGGCCGTGGCGCGGATGAACCCGGCCCCGCGAAACCCGGATTTCAGCAGGGATTTCCCGAGCGTTCGGATTTCCTCCACCAGTTCCTGTTCGGGCACGTCGTCCAGACGGCGGCACACCCGCAGCACCCGGCGGGTTTCGCGCCAGTCGGCAAAGCCCGGTTTCAGGCTGGCGCGGCGGACATAGGACAGGGCGCGCAACACCACGCGATCCGCCGGTTTCACCTCTTTCACGCGGCGTTCGGGCAGGCCGGTATTGGCCCGTACCCCGCCGGACCAGGGACGCGCGGCACTAAACATCAAACCAGCTCAGGAAACTGCGGCGCAGCCAGCGGCCCGCGCGGTCGGCAGGCGTTTTGGGTGGCAAGGAAAACCGCACATAGCTG
Source organism: Paracoccaceae bacterium (assembly GCA_040830545.1). Lineage (GTDB taxonomy): Bacteria > Pseudomonadota > Alphaproteobacteria > Rhodobacterales > Rhodobacteraceae > HXMU1420-2. The sequence goes on from JBFOMB010000126.1 coordinate 23,482, forward strand.
CGCGTGCCAAAGGGCGGTGGATCAGCGCCGCCATCCGACAGACGCATTTCAAACTGGAACAGCGGCTGAACGGTGCGCAGCGGTTCGTCCGGGTCGCCCACCGTGGCAAAGGGCCCGCCGCCATCCAGCGACAGCACGGCAGAGGGCAGGCGCGACGCGCCTTCGGGGATTTCACGGACCAGTTCGGTTGGCAAGCTGGCCGTGGTGTTGGTGGCAAACCGTAGTTCTGCCGTCTGACCGTGGGCGCGGATGTCTGCGGCCAGATGTTGCGGCACGGCCAGCCGGATCAGCGGCGTGCCGGGTGGCAGGACATAGGCCAACAATTCACCCTGCCGGGCAAAGCCGCCCGTGTGATCCTGCCCGTCCGGGATGTCCAGCCGCCCTTGCGCCGGGGCGACAATGTCCAGAGCCGCCTGCCGTTCAACCATCCGCGCATGTTCGACCTCGACCGAGTCCAACCGCAGGCTCAGCCGCTCTGCCTCGGACCGGTCGGTGAACCGCACACTGGCAAGCGAAACGGTCAGGCGCTGTATCTCGGCCTGCAACACATCGATTTCGGCGGCCAGATCCGGGTCGCTGAGCCGGAACAGTGGATCGCCCTGCGCCACATCCGCGCCCGAGGTCAGAAGTTGCGTTTCAACATGCCCCAGCGTCCCGGCGCGCAGAAACGCATCCTGCGGCAGCCAGACAACGCCCTGCACCACGGGGCGATGGGGCAGTTTCACCACGAACAGCAGAACGCCCAGCCCGACCAGAACCACCCCGGCCCCGCGCCAGGCCCGCGCGCCGGCGCGTTTGATCCGTCCGTCCGTCAGCCCCTTGTACGCGGTTTTCAGCGTCGGCCAGATCAGCGTCAGAGCCAGCGACCACAGCGCCAAGGCCACCCCAACAGCGCGATAGGTCTGCGCCACGAACAGCGCAATCGTCATCGAGATGACCACGCGGTAGACAAAGGCCGCAGGCGGGTAGAGCAGGAACCACAGCCGCTCCCACGCCACCGTGGGCGTGCGCCGGTGTTCGCGTGTGGCAAAGACATAGAGGCGCACCATCTCGCCCCACCACTGGTTGCCGCGCTGGCTCATGTTCGGGATTTCGATCAGGTCGCACAGCACGTGGTAACCATCGAATTTCAGCAACGGGTTGCCGTTGACCACCAGAGTCGACAGGCCCGAGATGATCATCGTGTTGAAGGCCAGCGTGCGGGCGGTGCCGTCTTCCAACCCGATCCACAGAAAAAGCGCCAGCGCCGCGACGGCAATTTCGACCGCAACGCCCGCAGCGGCCACAGCGGCCCGGTCCCATTTGGACGGGAAGACGAGCGATGCTGACGCCTCCACATACGGGATCGGATAGAAGGCGATGAACATCAACCCCATTTCCGAAACCGTGCCGCCGCGCGATTTGATTGCAACCCCATGTGCGATTTCATGCAGCAATTTCATCACTGGGTAGATCAGCGCCACCAGCAACAGGTTTTCCAGGTCCAGGAACCCCGACAGCCCGCGCGCCGTCAGCGCGGCCCAATGCACAGGCAGCACCACCAGCGCGGCGATGGACAGGGCCAGAACCGCGCCCCACCACATCCAGCGCGGCAACAGACCCGTGATCGCCACGAGACCGGCAAGAAACCGGTCAGGATTGACCAGCGGCACCGTGACCGACAACGGGTTCATGAACAGTTTCTTCCAGACCTGTGCGCGATGCTTGTCCTGCCGTTCCAGCATTTCGTCCAACAGGGGCATATCCTCGCTGTCGAGCATGTCGGACTGGTGCAGTTGCGTCAGCAGGCTGACCATGTCCTGCTGGGTCGGGGCCTCTTCTCCTAATTCGGCGCGCAGATCGTCCCACAGGGTTTGCAGCGTGACCGCGCCGTCAAACCGCCCGACGGCGGCGTAGGCAGCCGGGGTCAGGCGGATCGCCTTGATCCCCGTTGTGTTGGAAATCACGTGCCAGGGCGTTCCCAGATACAGATGCCGGTCCACCCGCACACCCTGCCGCAAACGCGGGGCCAGCTCGCTGACCCGGTGCCAATCGGGGCTGAGGAACGCGTCGCTCATGGCAGGACCCGCCACAACAGCAGCCGCGCCCGCACCAGCGTGCCGCGCAGCCATTGCCGCGCCAGGGTGGTCTGCCCGGTGGTAATCTTGGCCACGCCCTGCAGGCCGGGGCGCAGGGCTGCGCCGCCCGCATCCACACTGGCATCCACGCGGAACCGGTTCTCACCATTCTCGGGCGTGGAGACCGAGGCGATGCTGGTCACGGTAAAGGGCACCGTCCGGCTGGCCTGCCCCGAAAACACCACGCCACCGCTTTGCCCCGGCGCGACCAGTTCCAGATCAAATTCGCTGACATCGACAAACAGGCGGAACCGGTCCAGCGTCGCCACCTCGAACAGCACATCGCCCAGCCTTACCGGTGCCCCGATGCGCTGGGACAGGTCGCCCGATATCACCTGCCCGGGTTGTGCAGCCCGAATGGTCAGCCGTTCCAGCCGCGTGTCGATCAGCGCCAGCCGCGCGCGAGCTTCGTCCAGTTCGGCGCGTGCGAGGGCCGCATTGGTGCGATTGACCTCAGCAATGGCCTGCCGCCAGTTCTGCTCGGCCGTGCGCACGGCGGCCAACGCCGCGCTTTGTTCCAGCCGCAGGTCGCGGTCATCCAGACGGACCAGAACATCCCCCGCGGCCACCACGTCCCCGGCCTGCACCAGCGCGGCCTCGATAAACCCATCCACGGGTGCCACGATGCTACGCTGGACCCCGCCGCGCAGGGTGGCGTCCGCGCGCACGCGCTGATCCACCGGCACGAAAAACGGCGTGGCCACCAGAGCGGCCAGAACAATCGCCCCAACGGTAAAGGCAGGCCGCCGGCCAAAGAGGGCGCTGAGCCCCCGGCCCGCCAGATACCGCCCCTTGCCCGAGATCCAGCGCGTTTCGTCATACTTGGCCTTGAGCAGCGGCGCGATGGCCGTAGCGGCCAGTTTGAAATCCAGCACCGCGCTGTCGTCCAGTTCCAGCACCTCGTCCTGCGCACGGTTCTTTTCGACCAGCAAAACACCGACCACCTCGCCCCGCACCAGCAGGGGCGTCGACATGATCAGGCCTGCGCCCGTGTCCCGTGACAACGCCTGATGGGACAGGCGGATCATGTTTCGCCCGTCGGGCCGTTCGGGGTAAACCACCACGTCCGACTGATCCGCCGCCTCGGCCATGGCGGCTTCGTATTGGCGCACAAGTGCTGCCTTGCGGGAAAAACTGGTGTCGCGCGACAGCGCCTCCAGCCGCAGCCGTTTGCCCCGCATCATCGCCAGCGCCGCCCGGTCAAACCCGCTGCGCTGGGGCAATTCGTTGACCAGCGCCAGCGCGGCGGCCTCGAACCGCTGATGCACGTCCGTGGCGGCCAGCAAGTCCAGCACCAGCCGCGCGGATTGCGCCTGCTGCGTTCCCAGCGCCGCGCGCCCCTGCCACAGCCGGGATTCCAGCCAGCCGCTGGCCCAGTGCATTTCCCGCATGATCCCCTGCAAACCAGCACCGGGATGGGATGTCAGCCGCATCACCGTCACGGCCACAATCGCGCCGTCCTGCTGGATCGGATAGCCCAACAACGGCCCGCCGGGGTCGATTTTCAGGAACGGTTCGGCGCGGCGGGTGGTCTGATCTGCAACAGGCGCGTAGTCTGCCAGATCCTGCCCTTCGGTCGACCAGCCTGCGGCCAGACCCAACTGCCCCGTATCCCCGCGCAGAAACAGCACCGCTGCACGGGTGCCTTCCAGTTTCCGGCACACAATCGCCAGCCACCCGGCCAGATAGGCCTCGTTCGATTGCGGGGTCAGGAAATCCCGCCACGCATCCTGACTGACAAACAGCGGTGGCGTCTCAGCCGTTTCTGGCGCCGTTTCATTCACCTCGATCTGCATCGAGCCCCGATTACTCCGGGATCGGCCCGTGCCGGGCTTCGTATTCCTCCATCAGCGACACCAGCACATCGCGCATACGGATCGCCGCACGCGGGCTCAGCATGATGCGGTGTTCGATCTGGATCAGGTAATCTTCGTCCGGGCGGTCCCAGCTTTGGTTCACACCGAAATTCAACACCACCTCGTCCGCCGTTGTCGATCCGTTGCAAACATTGCAATAGCTCGACTTCATCCGGCTGGTGTCCAGCTGAATGCGCCGTTCGTCGGTCCCGTCGGTCTGCGGCGTATCGGTCGTTTCGTTCATTATGGGTTGGTCTCCAGCAAATGCTTGTGTTTCGCGGCCCGTGCCCCGCTGCGCGCGTTGGACGATTTGCCCACCGCCGCCAGCGTAGCCGCCGCTATCAATGCCTTGGGCAGCGTGACGGCCTGCGTGTTTATGTCAAGCGCCGCCTGTTCTGCTGCCTGTCCTTCTGTGCCCGGCAGGCCCTCGATCAGGGACGCGCTGTCACCCGGCACGGCCTCGAAGCACAGGCGTTGCAGCGTCGTCGGGCCGTCAATCGCGCCCTCGGACGCAACAACGGCGGATTCTCCCAGCTTGGTGCCAAAGAGCGCATTGGATTCAAAATCCTCGGGCGCTTCGGTGACGATACACATCTGGTTCAGGTCATCATCGGCAAAGGCCGGCAGGCCGTAGCTTTCCGGGTTGTCCAGGTCCAGCTTGTCCTTGTCCACCAGTGACGCGCTGTCCAGCCGCCATTCGTCCGGCAGAACCAGAACATCGGCCACCTGGGTCTGGAAGCAGAAATTCTTGGTCTCGGCGTTGTCCTCCTTGGAGGTGACAAGACAGACATTGACCAACCCGCCACTACCGTCAGCGGGGCGGGTGTAGTCCGACACATCGCGGTCAAAACTGGTGTCCAGCAGGCTGGCAAAGCTTTGCAGCGCCCCCTCGTCCGCGTCCCCGGACGTTGTGAACAGGTCACTGTCGGCCCGCAGCAGGCGGACATCTTCGGGCAGGGCCCCTGTGTCGGTGAAGGCTGTGCCAGTGCCGGACGTGGTCGATCCACCAGCCGCCGGGTCCGACGTAACCGGGCCACCGCCGCCTGTGCTTGGCGTCTGTCCCGTTCCGCCGCCAATACCCGGCGAGGCGGTCCCGCCGGTCACGGGCTGCGAAATCGGGTCAGGGTTCTGGCCGCCAATCGGGTTTGGATTGCCGGGCGTTCCAACACCGGGCGTGGGCGCAACCGGGTCTGGCGTGCCTGGTGTGACAACAACAGGCGGTGGGGTGACCGGATCCACACCAACCGGGGGTGGAACAATCGGACCGGGTTGCGGGTCAGGCACAACCGGGGGCGCGGGCGTGACAGAAGATGCCGGTATCCGCAGCAGGTTCGGGTCAAGCAGACGCCATGCCTGCAGCCCGCCCATCCCGGCGCTGTCCAGATCACGCAGCAACGCGGCATCCGCAGCGGTCACGGTCCCGTCACCATCCGCATCACCCAGTTGCGCGGCAACCGTCAGGCTCTGATCCGCACTGAGGGCCGCGTTTTCGGGCGATTGAACCTCGCCGTTGATTTCGATGATGCGCGCCTGCAGGCCAGCGGCGACCGCGCCATAGGCGGTCGAACCGTTCAACGCGCCTTCCAGATGACCCAGCACGATGGCTCCGGGCGGAAGTGGTTCAGCAAAGGTCAGGCGGTAGACATGCCGCCCGGTCACCGTGCTCTCGCGTGTGATGGTGGCCCCGGCGATGGTGGAGCTCAACCCCTCCAGCCCGATCACGGCGCTGTCCCAGTCCACCTGCAACAGCAGTGACCGGACCCCGCCTGCATGGGTCAAAGCAACCTCCAGACCGCGACCATCAACGCCCAACCGTTCACCCGGCCTTAGCACAGCGTCTTCCAGCTGCACCTGTGCCGGGGCGGCGGCGATTTGGACCTGCTGCTCGTAGACGCCGTTGGCGTCCCCGGCCAGCACGTCAAATGCGTTGCGCCAGCCCTGTGCATTGCCGGTCAGACGGATCGTGTAGTTGCCCGGGGCCAGCGCGTCGCCGCTGGTCACAAAGGCGAAACCGCGATTATCCGCATCCAGCACCACCGTGCCCCGCACCTGCATGCCATCCGGCGCAATCAGTGCCACGTCAATCGGTTCCGCCCCACTGCCCGGCAGCGTGTAGGGATTGGGCAGGCTAGTATCGACCGGCCCGTCAAAGCGCACATTCACACCCCACGGCGCGGCCACAACGCTGGTCACGCGCAGCCCCGGCGTCACAATCTGCGCCGTGTGGGTCGCCGCAGAGGTTATGCCGTTCTGATCCGTTGCAGTCACCACAATCGTGTAAGTGCCCGGCAGGTTGTATTGGTGGGTAAACCCGCGCTGGTCCGCAGCGGGCATGTCCGTGCTGCCGTCGCCCCAGTCGATATGCAGCGTCTGCACCATATCTCCACCGGGGTCAGTCACCGCCAGTGCAAGGGCAAAGTCCTGCCGCATGATGCCCGTTGGATCAGCCGTCAGTGCCAGCGACAACGGCACGTTCCCGACCGAAACCGTAAAGCCCTGCTGCGCAACGCCGCCCCGCCCGTCTGTCGCCCGCACGACAAAGCTCGCATCGCCCGCCGCCTGCACAGCGGTCCATTCCAGCAACCCCGTGGTGCTAAGCGTTGCGCCCGCCGGGGCGGAGACCAGATCATAGCCAATCGGATCGCCATCCACATCGGTGGCGGTCAGCTGCACGCGCAGAATACCACCCTGCTGCACCGCCTGATCCGCAACAACGGCCAGTTCCGGGTTGTCATTCACCGGCCGCACGTCCAGGCGCAGCAGGCCCGGCAGGCTGGACAGGGCCCCGTCACTGGCACGGAAGGTAAAGCTGTCCGCGCCGTTGAAATTCGCATTCGGTGTATAGCGCCAGACGCCGGTCGACACCTGCGCCAGCGTGCCGTTGTCCGGCGCGCGTGCAATGGCAGTGGTCAGCGCATCGCCGTCGGCATCCCCGACCAGCGGGCGCAGATCAATCACCGCGCTGCCGTCTTCGTCCAGCACAACGGTGCTGCTGTTGGCAAAGGGCGCGGTGTTGTTCAACTCGCTTGGCACATCAAAGGTCAGCGCCTCGAACCGGACCTCGGCATCGCTGGCCCCAAAGCCCAGCAGGTCCAGCGACAGCTTCAGCCCCGCCGTCAGATCCAGAACCGACAGGTCAATTGTCACCTTGCGCTGTGTGAACCCATCCCCGCGCACCACCGGATCAGACAGGGACAGGCCCGGCCCCAGACGGATCGTGCCATCGGCCTGCACGTTCATTGCGGCGTCCGTGCTGGCCAGCCCCTGCACCAGGCTCAGCGGCACATCGAACCGGTTGAGCAGGGCCACCTCGAACGCATCCCCCGGCCCGCCTGTGGTCGCGGTCATCCGCGTCAGCATGTCAAAGCTCAGCGTTGTCGCATTGGCCGGAACGGTCAGGGTGCGATAGGCGGCGGTGCGGGTGACAGGGCCTTCGCTGATCGCCAGCCCCTCTGCTGTGTCAGCCACATTGCCGATCACGGTCCAGCCACTGGTCAGCGTGCGCGGCTCTGTCCCCGGCGCAAAGGCATAGCCGTTTTCCTGCGCCTTCAGCACACCCTTGCGCTCGGCCTCCCCAAGGAAGCGCAGCAGTTCGTCTGCCTCACCCGTTGACGTGCCTTCGCCGTTTGCCGCCAGTTTCAGGATCGTCTGCAGCTGATCCAACACGACAAAGTTGTTGCGATCCCCCATCAGGGACGGCGCGATGACCGGCAGGTTGTTTTCGAAATCATAAAGGTCCGGCAGGCCAAACGTATGCGCCAGTTCGTGCGCATAGGCCCAGGCCATGGTTTCCGCAAAAGCATCTGCCGCCTTGAACCCGTCGGTCTCGGCCATCGGGCGCAGCGCGTCAAAGACCGCGCCAACGTCCAGAATTACATCGTCCCCGGTGATCTGGTCGTTGAACAATCCATCCAGTACATAGAGACGCTGCGCAGCCGTCCAATATCCCGGATCGGTCAGCAGCTTGTCGAAATCCGCCTTGCCCGCCGCGCCATCCGATTTCACCGGTTCGAAATCATAGCTGGCAAAGCCCAGCCGCGTACCTTCGCCCAGTTCGGTCAGGGCCAGACGGATTTTTTCAATCGGTTCAGCCAGATTGTCGTCCAACGCCTGCGATTTCGCCTCGATTGTGTTGCGTTGATCGTCCTGATTGGTGAGGTGCTGTTCCAGCCCGCCCAGCAGGGTATCCGCTTCGGCCCGTGTGGCGCTGTCCTTGGCAAAGAACGCGGCCAGATCGTCGAAAATGGCCTTGTTGGCGCCTAGGTAGTCCGCAAAATCCGCGTTGACGTCCCCAAATTCCGTGCCCAGATCGGCGGGGTTGGCGCTGCCCAGATCGACATTTTCGGTGATCGCGGTGCCAAAGAGCTTGGACAGGTTCAGCCCCGCCTTGTTGGCCGCGGCAGCCGCATTCAAACCTGCCTTGCGCAGACCGTGGACGGTCAGCAGAATCTCGGCGGATTGCTGGTTCGTCCAGCGCACCTCGGCTGACGCCCCATCAACAAAGTTCCGGATATTGTTGACCAGGTCCTGTGTTGCGCGGTTCTGCGAATCCAGCGTCGACCTGATCATGTCGCTGCGCTGGCGTGCTTCCTGAATCACCTGCTGCAGATCGACCGAATTGCGCGTCTGCTCTTCGATGTTCTGCTGCAGATCCTGCACCACATTGCCTGCCTCGTTCACGGCGCTCTGCGCCTTGCGCATCGCATCGCTCAACTCGCTGGACAGGTTCAGCAGCCCCTCGCGGTTGCCGACCAGCCGGTCCAGTGCAGTGCCCGGACCGGAGCCGGTATCCGAAATGGTTGTATCCAGCGTGCCCAGCACCTCCAGTATGCGGTCACTGTCATAGCCCAGCGGGTCGTTCGGATTGCCCGAATTGCGCAGGATGTCGCCAATGGCTTCTTTCTGGAATTCGGTGGACGCGGCCCCGCCGCTCAGGAAGTTGTTGCCCGACCCCGTCAAAACCTCCAGCTGCCGCGCCAGCGCCGCCTCGGCTGTTTCACGCTCGTCACCCGGAATGGCATCCGGATTGCCCCCTTCGTCGCGCAACCGGTTCACAAACCCGCCGTTCTGGATGCGATGCATCACCTCTTCGGCCTCAAGGCGCAATTCCTCGACCTGTCCGTCGTCGCCTGACAGGATTTGCAACTGGCTGAAAATCACCTCTTCGGACCGGGTTGCACTTTTGGCCCCGATGGCGTCCAGAACATCGCGGCTCAGCTCGTCCTCCGAGGCCCTGATTTCGCTGAGGTCAACGGACTCGAGCCCGTTTTCCTTCGCGAACACTCTCAGCCGTTCCATCACGTCAACGGTCGATTGCACGTTCGAGGTGCCCTCGGCCCGTGCCTCGGCATCCTCCATGGCAAAGCGAATGTCGTTGTTCAGGTCCGGATCGAACAGGACATTATCCAGGCCCAGATCAATCAGGATGTTGTCGATCCGGGACTGAGTGTTGAAATAGCTGTTATAGACCGCGCCCTGAGCCTTGTTGGCGGCCTTGTTCTTGGCAATGGCCTTTTCATAGGTCTTGATCACGATGCCAAAGGATTTGTCCAACAGGTCGCCATCCCGCGTCACCCCGGCAAAGAACAGCTGGCTGTCATCGCGCCACACGCCCTGTGCGTCGGTTGCCGCTGTCAGCGCGTCGGCCACAGCCGAGGTGTCCACCCCGCCGCCAAACTGCGCCGCAAACCCGGCCAGCGCGCGGTCCAATCCGGACAGGGCCCCCTGATACTGGCCCAGTGCGCCGGCCATCTGCGCGGCATTGGATGTGTAGGTGGCCGCCAGTGACGCGCCCGTAACACCGGACCCGGAAATCAGGCTGTCCGCCAGATCGGCCAGACCCGACCCGCCTGCGGACAACAGCTGTGCATAAGCGTCCTCGCTGGGCGTGCCACCGGTGAAGGTGCCTGCACCTGTCACAGCGGCCACCGCGTCTTTCAACGCGTCCAGCGCCGCCTGCAACGTGGACCGGGCCACCTTCTGTTCAGCGCTGTCGCCGGTCGCTGCGGTCAGTTCCGCCTCTATCTGCGCGATCAGGGTACTGGCTGCCTGATCCAGTTCCGTCAGGCTGGTTTGCCGTGCGGTATGTGTGCCGCTGAACCGCTGACCCAGCGCGTTCTTGTCCGATTGCCCGTTTTCCAGACTGCCGATGATCAGCCCGGTCAGCTCGTCGCCAGCGGCGGCATGGCTGATCGCGTCCTGCCGTGTCTCCACACTGATCCGGATCAGGCCGGTCAGCTCGGTCACGCCCTCCTGCGCCGGGGGCTGGACGGATGGCGGCGGGATGTCCTTGGGGATTGACCGGATACGGTCGCGCAGCTCGTCCACCGTTTCGACCGGCGGCTGCTCGCGCCGGGCCACGGCCTCGCCAATGACCGTACCGGTTTTGAGGATCTCGTCCTCTTCGTCGCTGCGATCCACAAGGAAGGTTTCGGTCTGCACCGCCCCGTTGCGGAACACGAGGTTCTGATCGCCCCTGCCATGCGAGATGACAAAGTGATCGCCACCGGCTTCGAACACCTTGCGCACGCGGTCGGCGATGTCGTCGATCACCGTGCCCCAATCGGCACCGGTCAGGGTGTCAAAATACCGGGCAAAGCTGTTTTCCTCGGTCACCTCGGCCAGTGCCTCGGCATCCCGGATGGCGGTCAGCTGTGTTGCAATCCGCTCGCGCAGGGTTGCGAAGTCCAGACCGATGTCCTGCCGTTTTGTGCCATGGGCGCGGAATTCCAGTTCGGTGATCACCTTGCCTTCGAACGACAGGGCCAGTGTCTGCTCGCTTTCGACGCGCGGTTGCTGGCCGTTTGGGATCACCGCGATGGGCTGAGGTTTGAACACCACCTCGAACCCGCCGGTCACGTTTTCCCCGGTCAGCGTCCTGCTGGACAACAGGTTCGCGACCGAGATGTCGCGTGTCGCATCCCCGCTGGCCGCGATGTGGAACGTGCGCGTGCTGCCGCCTGTCGTGTCTGCGATGTTGTAGACGCCGTCAGTCGTGGAATCGTCCCCCATATCCACGGCATAGAACAGGTTGATGTCCTTGGGCGGACGATTGACGTCCAGTTCGGTGCCCTTGACCTGAATGGTTGTGCTCAGCAGCAGCGCCTGTTGATTGGCCGCCTGACCCGACAGGAATTCAGGCGTCAGTTCCGCGGACAAGGGCAGAACCAGCTTTTGCCCCGCAGGCAGGAACGCGCTCAGCTCCACCGGCCCGGTGGCGGTGCTCATATGCAGGGGGAAGCCGCCCAGGTTTTCCGCGCCATTGATCCGCCAGACGGTGGCGTCGGCGTTGATCTTCAGGAAATCGGATTGCGGAATGCGCAGGGTAATCTGCCGCTGGATGTTCGTGCCATTGGTAAAGGTCAGCGTGTGCCGGTCGGCGGTTTCCGCCTGGGCATTTGTGGTCAGCAGCGCCTCGACCCCGTCACCATCCTGTCCGACATCGTTGAACACGATGATCCGGTCATCCTCCTCGCCCTGCGAGTCCTGCAGGGACACCAGCGTCGTGAAGTTGATGTTGTCGATCTCGGCCACCGCGTCGCCGCCCGAGGCGTCGTTGCGGATGATCAGATACCCGACCTTGCCCTGTACCGACGACGGAATCCTGAAAATCTTGCGTTCCTGCCCGCCGCTCAGCCCGGTTTCGTTTGTCACCAGACGCGCATCGCGCGGTTCCAGTTCGATCAGTTGATTGCCGATCTTGGCAAACACCTTCAGCGTGGCGCGCGGGGTGTCCTCATAGTCGCTCCACCGCAGGTCAATCCCCAGCTCGGTCTTGCTGGCGGGGAACAGCATCCGGTTGTGAACCAGTTCGTAATTGGCCGACAGTTCGAAATGATAATCCAGCAGATTGGCCTGGATCGCGGACAGGATGTTGGGAATGCTCTCGACAAACTTTTCGAGCACGCCGGATTTTGCATCCGACAGGAACCCGTCGATCTTTTCCTTTCGGAATTCCTTGTTGCTCAGCGACAGTTGCCGGTCCGTTTCGCGGAACCGGTCGAACAGGCCTGAACTGGACGTATCGTCATCAGCACTGGAGAAGAGCACCGGCGACAGACCTGCGTCTTTCCGCAGATCATCCGCCGTTTGTTCGTAAGTGAACGCGGCCATCAGTTCCAGGAAGTCCTCGGTCGAGATGCCACCCACAGCATCCGCAGCCACCGACTGGCCCTGTTTCAGCAGATCGACCAGTGTCGTGACCAGCGAGGTAAAGATCTTCTCTGGCTGCGCCTTGGGATCAAAGCCTGTCAGGCTGTCTTTCAGCCCCGTAACCTTGCCGACCGAGGCATTGACCAGCGCCGTGATCTTGTCCCGCGCGCCTTTGATGGCCAGATCGCTCCATTCCCCGATCTTGCGCTGCTCCAGCTTGGTGATTGCTTCCTCGAACTTGGAGAAATCCAGATGGAAGCCCAACGAGTTTTCCGGCAGCACCAGCAAGCTTTGGTAATAGCTCGAGTCGACCGACGTGCCCTTGGCATAGGTGCCGCCGCCATGCATGGACCAACCCGGCAGCTCGAACCCGCTGCGGCCCGGGATCGGGAAACGGCCATAAGTCGGGCGTTTGGTGGCCTGGAAATCGCCGTTGAACAGGTCCGGCACCGCCGTGCCTTTGCCGTCCTTGGCCGAGTTGTTGTATTTGCCGGCATCAAACTTGGACCGGTCGGCCAGTTTCAGACGCTCCTGCAACGGCGCGCCGCCGCCCAGAGTGGAATAGAACCAGCCCGTACCAACCCCTTCCCATTGGCGCGTGTCCTTGGCCGCCTCTGCATCTGTGCGCTTGATGGTCAGCTTGGACCCTTTGCCCTCGGTCTTGCGGTCAGCGGCAAACTTCTCGAACTCGCGCGCGACATACCAGCTTTTCAGGTTTTTCTCGTAGTCGCTGGCGCTGTCGGCAATGTTGGCCACCGTGGGCGGATTGTCGTCCTTGTAGTACCGCGAAAACGTGCCCAGCCCATTGAGGATGGAATCCGGCGCAAACGCCGTCACCACGTCCTCGAACCGGTTATAGGGCGACCGCCAGATGCCACTCTGCCCACCGCCGAACCCAACATAGGTCTTTTTCGACACATCCGCCGTGCCGGTGTACCAACCCACGGTTCTGGCATTGAGACTGCCCAGACCCAGACCGTTCAGTTCGATCGTGCCAAACCCGCGCTTGATGCTGGGCACATTGTCGTCTTCGAAGAAGCCTGGCAAACCGGTCAGCGGCATGTTGATATCCGCCGTGGTCAGGGCCGTGCCCGTCCCGGTAAAGGACAGCACCTGATCGCCCGCCTTCACATTCTGGTAGTAGTTGTCGGCGAAATCGACACCGTTCCAGTTCACGGTCAGCGGGTCCTCGAACACGGTGAAGTCGATGACATCCAGCTTGGCAAATTTTAGCCCGCTCAGGATTTTGTCGGTCGTCTCCGACACCTTCCCGGCCACCTTGAACGCGCGCGTCAGATTGGCCTGCAACGGCACGGCAGCGGCGATGGTCGTGCCGCCGGACAGGTATGTCTGCACGACATTGGCCACCGTGCCGACCACGGCTGCGGCCTGAACCGCGTCCGCCGTTTTCTTGATCGCATCGAACAGGAACGTGGTCGGCACCTGCATCTTGGGCTGCGGCCCGGCCTCGGGGTCAAAGGTCGTGACCTGAATGTCGCCCAGATTGTCGGTGCCTTCGCTGTGCAACAGGCGCTGCACGATTTCGCTGTTGACGGCAGTGCCGCGCCCCTGACCGATGAAATGCAGCGGCGATGTCAGATAGCTCGCGCCCAGCGAACTGCGCAGATCCAGAATGTCGGCAAAAAACGCATCGCCCGCCGCCTCGGCGAAGCCGGTGTCGGTGATGGTGGTTGCATCGGTCCAATCCGTGACCAGCACCAGCGATTCCGCCGTGCGCGGATCGACATTCGGGCGCATCGACACCCAGTTGCCAAACCGGTTGCGGTCGCTGGAGGATTCGTTCGGCCCCAGCGGATCATAGAGAAGAACCGCCGCCCCGCTGGAGGACGAGATTGCCAGCGCCAGATCATAGGTGGCCGTCTGCTGCACGTCGGGGCCCAGGAACGGGGCGCTGAACCCGTGGGTCACAATTGTCACCCCGGCGTAAGGTTCACCGGCCTTCTTCTTGCGCGGCTCAACGACGAAACTGGCCCGCTCGCGGCTGCTGTTGGGGTGGTCGGCCTGATCCGAGACAATGACCTCGACCCCCCAATTATAAACCTGCCCCGAGGTCAGAACCCGATCCGGCGGCAGCGCGCGTTCCAGAATACCGTCATTCGCTTGCGCGGCCTTGATCTCGTCAGCGGTGAATTCGTAGGTGTAAATCCGGTTCCGATTGGCATCGACCGGCACTTTCTTCCCGTTTTCATCCGTCTGGGTATAACCCAGATTTTCCAGCGCCTTGCTGCGCGGGTCATTTTCATGGGATACAAACAGCCCTTCACGGATGTTCGCGACGGCCACGGTCAACCGGACCTTGGTGATGGGCAGGCTCTGGTCGATCCGGAACCGGAATGTCGGCTGATCGATCGTCAATTCGCGCCGGTATTCGGGCAGGGTGATCCGCGCCTTGGTCGCGGAAACGACCAGCGGTTCGTCATCGCCCACCTCGACATTCAGGTCGACCGCGCTTTGCGAACTTGAGAATCCGTAAACGAAACCGCCCGTCAGGATCGGCCGGTTGGGCGCAGCGGACGGGCGCTGATTTGTGCCGATGAGGATCGGATAAGGGTTTTCCAGCCCACGATAGACACCATAGGCCCCGCGCGGCGCAATCGCGTCATTGTCGTGGTTTGGCTGCAGGATGTCGAACCGGTTCAGAACATTTTTCGTGCCCTGTTCGAAATCGTTGATCGGATGATCGACGTAATTGGCGTCGACCGCATCGCGCAGCTGATCCTCGATTTTCTGCGTGTCATAGACCAGAACCGTGCCTAACCGTGCACCGGACTGCATCAGATAGCGCCCGTCAGGCGAAATCCCCAGGCTCGTCCCCCAGGAATTCGGCACACCACGGGTCGCGGCCACAACGCGCGACTGCGGTACGCCCTCGACCCCGATATCGGCGGGGTCCATGAACAGGTCTTTCACAATGGCAATGTTCGTGCCAGCCGCGTTGCGCTGATACCGGTCTTCACCCGATTGCAGCGCAACAGTGGGGTCGCGCGTGATCTCGTCCGCCTTGAACCGGCGTTCGCCCAGGATAAACGCGGTTTCCCCATCCTTGGACAGCACGATGTCCACCGGATCAGTCACCGTAAACGGATCGAGCCCCGCATCATGGTCCGACCCGATGGGGAAGCCGAAGAACATGCGGTTTTCCACTTCCCACCCGCCATCACGGCCTTGGGACAAGACCACAACCAACCCGTCAAAGGGTGACGTGTTCACCGACTGGACCGCATCCAGCACGACGATCTTGAACTTGCCCTCGTGCACATGGGTCTGCACGTTGCGCGGATTGCGCAGGAACAGGCCCCGCTCCCCATCGTTCTTGCCGCGTGTGTCACCGAACGAGGCCACCAGCTCGGGCTCTTCGGTGATCGTGGTTGGCAGGCGGTAAATCTCGACCGCGCCCCGGTTGTTCGACCCGTCCGCCCGCGTCACCACCAGCTCGCTGAAATCCGGCGTAAAGGTCGCTGCACTGACCCGCATGTTTCCAGTGAAGGTCAGCGTGCGGATGAATTTGTGATAGGTCGCCGCATCCTCGGGATCGGTGCCAAACACGTGGATCTTGTTGGACCGTTTATCCAGCGCGAACAGCCGGTCCTTGCCCTGGTTGAAGAAGATGTCGTCAAACTGCGCGCCCGCATCCGCCGTGAACGGGATGAAGTCGATATCCTCGGTCTCGGGATCAATGTCGATCTGGCGCAACGTGACGCCGTCCACCACCGCAATCCCCGCACCGGACCCCAGCGCCACATAGATGCGCAGATTGTCCTGCGTCACAGCGATCTGGCGCGGGGACACCGTGGGGCTGTTCACCTTGGGCACGCCGTCCTTGTCCAGGAACCCGATGGGGATACGCGCGACCATCTTGGGCAGGGCCGCGTCACCTTCACCCACCTCGCGGATGGCAACGATCTGGTCGATATTCCCGGTCAGCGAGGCGGCATTTGGATCGTCCGCCTGTTCGTACCCGCTTTGCACCGCGGCAAAGGTCAGATCGCCCGACCCCAGCACGGTGAAGCCGTCGGACACGATATACCGCGCCTCGTAGAACCGCGCGCCAAAGACCGTGCTTTCCGCCAGTTCGGACGGCGTCACCAATCCAAACGCCTCGGCCCGAGCCACGGCCCGCGCCACCCGGATTTCCGAAGACGCGACCGTGCGCGGCGGTTCGACCTTCAGAACGGTCTTGCCGTCCTCCTCGGTCACTTCCGCAGCGACGGCAACGCCCAACCCGCTATCCGAAGTAAAGCTGAACCCGGCTTTCACCCCGTTCTGGCTGACCAGGGAGTCCGCGATCTGTTCGAATTCACCCGGCGCGAAGCTGCCGAAAATGACCCATGGCGGGGCTTTGCCCGCATACCGCTCTTCGCTTTCGATCCGCTCGCCGCCGATCTTGAAGACCGGGTTCGAAATCGCCTTGCCGTCTTCGCTGTCGACGAAATCCACCTTGACCGAGGTCACGATGGGCACCGGCGGTTCCAATACGCGCTTGGGCGGCGGCGCGGTCAGCTTGGTAACATAGTTCGAGATGTCATCAGCCAGTTGCAGCGCCTTGGACGTCAGGAACTCCAACGCCTCGGCATCCACCATCGCGGTGGCAATCGTGCGCACCGTGCGTGGGATCGTCAGGACCATGTTGCCGGCGTTCGACACCGCGCCCACCAGCAGATTACCCCCCGGCCCCGTGGCCAGATTGGCGGTGGTCTGCGCAACCTGCGCCGGGGTCTGGGCGGTGATCTTCAGCGACGAACCAACTTCGCGCACCTTGCTGATAGAGGTTTTGACAACGGAATACAGACCCGTTCCCCGCACCCCATCACGCGGAGGCGAATTCGTCCGGGCAATGCCGTTGGCATCGACCGAGCCGCTTTCCACCTCTTGATACCCGCGTACAATCCCGTCTTCGGTGATGAAATCCGTGATCTGATAGAACAGCACCTGGTCGCCCGGCTGCAGCCCCGTCGGAATGGCCAGCTGCATCGGAATGCCCTGCGCCGCGCCTTCGGTGTCCAGCGAAAACGCCGCTGCAAACTCGAACCCGTCCACCTGCGAGATTGACGGCACGCCCAGATCAGATTCGTCCAGCGTTGTGATCGTCACGTTCACATCGCGCGACAGCGACTCCTCGGCAATCGCCACCTGATAACCATCCGCGTTGCGGACAATCCCGCCGTCCTTGCCCACAGGGATCGCGTCACCCACAACGGGCACCTGCACCTTGATCGGCACCATCAGCTCTTCACCGCGATAGATCACGGTCAGTTCGGTTTCACCCGGCGCCTTGCCGATCACGCGCCCGTCCGCCGTGACCTCGGCAATTTCGCCGTTCAGCACATAGGTGTTCAGCTCGGACGTGCGGGTCTGGACGATGTTTTCGTCCAGATGATCGAACAGCAACAACTGCCGCGTCGCGCCGGGGTCGAGGATGATGGCGTCGGGGTAGACATCCGCCCCGCTGATTTCCAGCGACTCGTCATAGTCGCTCAGCTGACCCACCTTGATCGCCGTGGCCGCCTGAATGGCCCCGCGTGCCACTTCCAGCACGGAAAACCCGCTGCTGAGCCCCAACAGCCGCCCCTGTGTCAGCGAGGCCACCGCCGGATCAGTCATCCGCACGGTCACATACCCCTCGCGCAGGACCGCCGTGCCGCCATCGTCAAAGCTGCCGATAATGTCAAAACCGCGCCGTTCGCCCGTGCTCAGATGTGGCGTGCGGGTTTCAAAATCGATCTTGCTCAGGGCCGCTGACGAAATGTCGATCACCAGATCCGCGGTGTTCGAACTGCGATACCCATCGCTGGCCCGCAGCACGATCCGCCCCGCCGCCGTCCGGCCCGGGTCCGGTGTGAAATAGATCGCGCGGCCATCCGGGGTCAGCCCGGCCGTTCCGCCAATCGCCTCTACCACCTCGAAGAAGACCGGGTCGCCTTCGGGATCGTTGGCCATGCCCGCCAGCGGGATTTCAATTGACAGATCGCGGTAGGTTTTCTGTGCGACCGGAGCCAAGGTCGGCGCTTCGTTCACCCGCAACCCGATGTTCTGCAACACCAGCAGCAGGTCGTCATAGGTGACCTCGCCATCCCCGTCCTCGTCAACCGGGGCGGTTTCGTAAGCGGCTAGATCAGTGCTGTCGACCGCCCCATCGCCGTTCAGATCACCCGCCGGACGCAGGGACAGCGTCAGGTTCTGCGGCACCACGCTTTCCAGCACCAGCTGGCTCAGCCCCGCGCGGTCGACGGCAAATATCGCGACCTGCCGGTCCCCCGTGCGCGTCACCGACAGCGGGGGTTGCCCATTAATCACCGCCATAAACGGCTCAGTCACGCCGGTCGCTTCCAACCGCATCAGAACTTGCCGGCCAGCGGACGCAACCTCGCTTTCGCGCAGGGTGAACAAGGCGCGCGCGCTTTGCCCACCCGCAGCGTTCAGCGACCAATCGGACAGGTCGAACACACCACCAAACACGTGATCCACGGGAACAGCCGACACCGCGCCGGTCGCGTCAAAACTCCACGCCTGCGCCACATCGCCCGACGCCGCGATCAACCGCTGCGCGCCGCCAGTCTCATAGGCATATGCCTGCATCGCGCCGCCACCCGACCGCGCGGTCGAGGTCAGGCGTCCGACCCCGTCATAAAGGTACAGCACCCGCTCGCCATCAGGCAGGGTCATGCCGCTGACAAACCCCGCCGGGTTGCGCAGCATCGTGATGACCCGGCTGTCTTCGCCGATCACACCGCTGTCCGCGATCAACAGCCGACCACCGGCGATTTCGACTGACCGCACGGACCCTGCACCATCCGCCGACCATTCCGCCCCGTCCGGTGTGGTCAGCGTCAGCATGGACAGATCCGCCGACGTGGCAAATGGCGAAAACGGCAGGCCGGATACGGCGGAATAGGCTTTGCCATCCGCCTGCGTCAGCAGAGGCGCGCTGGTGGTCAGGCTGTAGCCCGCAACGCTGCTCTCCCAATCCAGCACCAGTTCCTTGAACCCCGACCGCTGGATGCTGCTGAACCGGGCGGTAAAGACCAGCCGCTGCCCGTCCGGCGCGGTCAGATGCACCCGCGCGCCGTTTTCCAGCGCCGCGCCCAGCTGCCCCATCGCGCCCGCGTCCAGTTGCAGATCGTTCCACGGCGCAAACCAGCCCAGCCCGAAATCGCCCTGCGTCTGCGACTGGTTGGTCTGGTAAATCCGGTTCAGCGCAATCTGACCCGATCCCACCTGCAACACGGCATCCGTTTCGGATTTTTGCGGCACCTGCACGGCGGGCAGAATCTCCAGCGCCTGTTCGGCAACCGAGGTCAGCCCGCTCAGATCCCTCGCGGTCAGGCGCAGCGTGTAATGGCCGGACAGATGTGCGCCCGCGCTCAACGTGGCCAGCGCGCCGTCTGCATTGCTGCCCCCCTGCGCCAGCGTGACCACCCGGCCCGAGCGATGCACCAGTTCCAGCACCCAGGTGTCCAGATTGTCATCCGTGACAGACCCCAGAATGTCGCCGGATTGCAGCGCGGCAACGGGCGTCAGCGACACAACCGGCGCCAACACATCCCCGTCCGCCCGAACGGCAATCTGCCGCTCCACCCGGCCCACGCGGCCATCCGCGTTGGTCACCTCCAGCACGGCCAGGTATTTGCCCGGCGCATCCGCCGTGAACCGGGCACGACCCAGATCGTCCAGCGGCATTTCAACGCCATCAATGGTCAACTGGAAGCCCGTCACCGGGACAAAACCCGACCCGGCGGTGGACACGATGATTTCCTGCCCCGGACGCGCCGCAAAGCTGGGCGTCAGGTCCAGCACGGCGGTCGGCAGGTCCGGCGTGCGCGTGACCCGCAGGACCATGGTGTCCAACGTCTCGGCCTGCCCGTCGCTGGCCCAGACCTTCAGCACATAGTCGCCCAGATCCGCCACACCCGGCGTAAACGTCAGCCGCCCGGTGACGGGATCAAACGCCGCGCCGGTGGGCAGGTTTTCCACCCGCAAGTTCACCGTGTCATCCGTGTCCGGGTCATCCGCGCCCAAAACGACGTCCAGCGTTTCCCCAACCGCTACGGCGCGGTTGGCCAGCACGGGCACCGGCGCGCGGTTCTGGTTCAGGACATTGACCTCAACCGTTTCCACCGTTTCCGCGCCCGAAGGATCAACCGCCTTCACCCGGATCTGATAGAGCCCCGCCTGATCATACCCCGGCGTCCAGCGCACGATCCCGGTCTGCGGGTCCAGCGACGCACCTTGCGGCAAAGCCTCTGCGGCCGCAAAGATCACCGGATCGCCATCCTGATCAGCCGCCAGCAGGCGGAACTGGAACGCCTGCCCTTCCAGCGCGGTTTGCCGGGCCAGCGGCACGACAATCGGCGCGCGGTTCGTGTTGGTGACGGTGATCGTCACCGTCTGCGACACGGACAGGTTCCCGTCTGACACCGTGACCGTCACATCGTCATAAACCCCGGCCTGATAAACTCCAGGCGTCCAGCGCAATGTACCTGTGATCGGGTCCAGCACCGCCCCGCTGGGCAGGCCCGTCGCTGAGTAGGTCAGCGGATCACCATCCGGGTCGCTGGCGCTGAACGTGGTTTCGAGCGTCTCCAGCTCGGCCACTTGCAGGTCAGGGATCTGCTGCAGAAGCGGCGCGCCATTATTCGCCCGCACCACAACGTCAAAGGTGATCGACGCAGACAGCGCCTGCGTCACGTCCCCGGCCCCAAGGTCGGTCGCCGTGACCTGCGCGGTCAGCGTGCCGATATCGCCCGGCGTTGGCGTCCAGACCAGCACCGCCGTACCCGGCGCGCTGCCTGCGCTGATCGTGGCCCCGGCAGGCAGGCCCGACAGCGCATAGCTCAGCACATCGCGCTCGGGGTCGCTGACCGAAATCACATGGCGCAGCTCCTGCCCCGGCACGGCAACCAGACCAGCGACGGGACTGATCACAGGGGCCAGGTTCTGCCCCTCAACCGTCAGGATAAAGCTGCCCGTATCGCGCAGCGTATTGCTGGCGTCGCCATTGCCGTCATCCTCGACCGTCAGATCAATCCGCCAGTCCCCGCGATCCGCCGCACCCGGCGTGATCCGCAGAACCGGGCCAGCCGGGGTCAGCACAACCGCACCAAACCCGTTGCTGCCGTCCAGCGCGATGGGTGTCGGATCCAGGTCAATCTGATCCGCGCCCCCCGTCCGCGTTGCCGTGGCCGTGACCAGCAATGGCCCCCCATCCGGGTCCAGCGAGGCCAGAGGCACCTCCAACACCTGCCCGCCGGTGACGGTCCGATTGGGCAGGTCGGACAGGGTGGGTGGACGGTTGAAATCCTCCACCACGATCACGATCTCGGCCCGCGTTTCCTGCGACGTGCCGGTCCCGTCCCCATCATCCGTGGCGATCAGTTCCAGCACATAGCGGCCCGCATCGTCGAACCCCGGAAGCCAATTGAACACACCGGTTTCCGCATCAAAGGTTGCGCCATCCGGCAGGCCGGTGATCTGATACGTCACCGGCGCGGCAGAATAGCCATCGAGGAACAACAGATTGCCATCCCCGTCCCGCACCGGCAGTTGGAAATCCGGGTTGTCCGGGTCCAGCCCCTCAGTCTGGAACACCAGCTGCTGACCCTCGGCCACCGTCCAGTCCCCGAAGCCCTGCAGGATCGGCGCGCCATTGGCGTTCTCAACGTCAATTTCCAGAACCACACGGGTCAGGCGCGTGCCGTTCGACACGTCAATCGGGATCTCGTAGTGGCCCGCCTGCGTATAGCGCGGCGTCCATTCAAACACCCCCGTCACAGGATCAATCCGCGCATCCGCCGGCAGCGCGGCAGAGGTAAAGCGCAGATCCGCCCCCGCCACATCCCGCGCGGCCAACGCGATGCGGATCGGGTCACCTTCGCGGATCGTTTCCGCCAGCGGGGTGGCCACAACCGGCGCGAAAATCCCCGGCGCAACCACGATGTCAAACACCTGCGTGGCCGACCGCGACCCGTCCGTTACCCCGATGGTCACGTTGCGATACTGGCCCGCCTGCCCCGGCTGCGGCTGCCAGACCAGTTGACCATTCACATGATCGATAAACGCACCCGGCGGCAGGTTGTCGGCAAAGAGCGACAGCAGGTCATTTTCCTCGTCGCTCGCAATCAGCGGCAGGCGCATCACTTCGCCTTCGATGATCTGCACCTGATCCAGCGGCGCTTCGAGCGTGGGTGCGGTGTTCACGCCCTGAACGGCAATGCGCCAGGTTTCTTCGGCAAACGCACCCAGCCCGTCATAGACACGCACCGTGACTTCTGTGATCGCGTCCGCATCCCGGCTCGGCGTCCAGCGCAGCGCGCCGCTGTCCATGTCCAGCACCATGCCATCCGGCCCGCTGGCCAGCACATAGGCCAGACGGTTGCTGTCCGGGTCGAACGTGACCAGATCGACGCTGTATTCCTCGCCAACGGTCGCTTCGTCCGGCAATTCGCTCAGGATCAGCGGGGCGGTGTTCGCCCCCGGCAGCACCCGAACCCCGGTTTCAAACGCCGCGCGTTGTGTCGGGTTCAGCACCAGCGCCACGGCCAGCGATTCCGTCGACTCACCGGGGCTCAGCCGGTTGTCGTCCCCCAGCCGCCCGGTCAGGTCGATCAGCCAGATGTCGCCTTCCTGCTCGCTTCCCAGCGGCGTGACCCCGTCACCGGGCGTCACCGTATCCAGCGTCAGTTTCAACGGCCCGCGCAGAGTCTGCGAGCCGATGTTGGTAACGTCCACCGCATAAGACACGATCCCGGTCGCCCGGTCATACCGCGTGTCCTTGTAAGCGATGCGAATGTCGCCTGTAATGTCGCTCAAGCGGGTGAAGCGCAGCGTCGTCGTCTCGCCCAACACCTGCCCGCGCGCGCTGGCCAGCGTTTCCGAGATGTTGAGCGCATAGATACCCTGCGGCAGCGTCGGGAACACCAGCGTCGCGGTACGCGTTGCCGCGTCCCAGGTGATATCGCTGATTGGCAGGACATCCGCGTTCACATCCAGCAGCGCCCAGTTTGCGGGGTCCAGAACCGACCCGTCCCCCTCCAGCGCCATGTCATCGTCAAACTGCACGGTGATCTGCGCAATCGGGCGGGTGAACACGTCGCCATCCTGAACCGAGGTTGCGACGATCATCGGTGCGCGCAGGGGCCGCAACACGTCAATGCCACCCGAATGCCCGACCAGAATGCGCCCGTCTGACAGGGTGGCAACGCCTTCGCCGCGTGTGTTTCCGGCGGCAATCGTGACGGTGTGATAGGACGCCATGTCCAGCGCCAGAACCGTGGACCGGCCTGCCTCTGCCGACGTGCTGAGGAACGCCAGCCCGTCAAATTCACTGCCCGCCGCGCCGAAGGTCAGCGAATCCAGCGGAGCGTCGATATCCGCGATCACCTCCGGTTCACCCGTGTCCGAGAACCGCACAATCTGCCCGCGATCCGGCCAGCCGACACCCCACAGCGACCCGTCCGGCGCGACCTCCAGATCGCCCACCGTCACGGTGGAGAATGTAGAAAACCCGCCCGTCTCAGGATCAAACACCGCAACCCCGTCACCGGTGCTGACAAAAATGCGCCCATCCGTGCCCACCGCCACGGCCTGCGTCAGCCCATCCCCATGGCGCGCGATCACCTGCCCGCTGGTCGGGTTCAGTTCCAGCAACTGTCCCCCGCCGCTGGTCGCCCAAAGCCGCCCGGTCGGACCTTGGGCAAAGTCGTAAATCGGCGTGTCCAGCCGTGCCAGAACAGCGGTTTCGCCCAACTGGTCCGCCCGGTAAATCCAACTACGATCCGGTCCGCCGGAATAGAGGATACTGCCATCCTGCAACTCGGCCAGCGCCAGCACGCCAACCCCGGCCTGCCCGCCATCGGTGTAGCCTGTGAACAATTCGAACGCGAAGGGTGCAATCGCCGCGCTGTAGCCCGGCGGGTTCGAAGTGGACACCGCCGCCGGGATGCCGTTCAGCGCCTCCTGGAACAGCGCGTTTCGCGGGCTGTCCGCCGGGGCGGGCGCAGGCGGCAGCGGCGTCGCTTGCGTTGTGCCCTCGACCACCGTGCCGCCCAGCGAAACCGGTGTCGTGTCCTGCGGTGCGCTGACCCCAACGGGGGGCCGTTCCACATTGCCCGCGAAATCGCGGCTCAGCACCAGGAAGCGTGGCGTCTGACCGGGCGTGCCGGACCATGTATAGGTGCCACTGGTCAGGCTGCTTTCGACCACCTCGAAATCACCATCACCAACCGCGACATAAAGCGTCGCGCCCGCAACCCCCGCGCCCGCATCCGTCGCGGTCCAGTCAATCCGGTAGTCATCCGTGCCCTCAACCCGCGTGACGGTCGACACCGTCACCGGCGTGTCCAGATCCAGCCGATAGGTGAACACAGGCGTATCTTCGGGCGCGGTCACATTGAACAATACGCGCGCGGTGGCCGACACCTCGTCCCCCGTCTGCGCACTGTCCGTGGGCCGCACGGAATACAGAACGCGCCCTTCTTCGCCCGGGGCCAGCAGACCGGACAGGCCGCCACCCACCATGACCTCGCCCGTGGCCGGATCAATCGCCTGCAAGAGCCATGTCGCGGTCCGGCTGGCCACATCCAGCCCGGCAGACACGCGCAGAATGAACCCTTCGGTCGCGCTCAGGTCCAGATCGGTCTGATAGACCAGCCGCCCGGGCGGCACCTGCACCGTGAGATCGCCAATCTCGATCCCGCCCAGCTGGAACGACCGCGGCTCCAGCGCCGGGTCCAGTTCGGTGATCAGTCGAATTTCCTGCGCCGCCTGCGCGCCATCCTCGGGCAGGACAAAGCCGATCTGATGCGGCAGCCCCACGTTCCCCGGCACCCAATCCGCAGCCCCCGCCGCCAATGGCCCACGCATATAGGACTGGCCCTCGACCCCCGCAATCTCGCGGAAGCGGTCTAGATCCAGCTCGATCAGCTCGCCCGTTGTGGCGTCTGACCCGAAATCCGGCAGCTCTACCGCGCCATCCCCAACCCAGGGGGCAAAGACGTTGAACGCGGCAAAGGTGGTCGGGCGGCTCAGCCCCAGATCAAAATCCGCAAACTGCGGCAGTTCCGGCACCGGCACGTCATAGGGCAACCCGTTGGGCGGCTGGCGCACGTCATAACGGGCAATCGGCGCGGTCTGGCCCGGCGTGCTGCCATACCATTCCCGCACCTTGGCGTAGAATTCGACCAGATCGCCGGTCGAGGTGATTTCGTCCTCGGCCGGGCCCAGAACCAGCCCCTGCGACAGGGCCGCCACCAGCGACCCCACCCGCGTTTGTTCGAACACCGGTGGCGCATCGGTTTCCTCGCGCAGCAACCCGGCCTCGGTCAGCGCGGCGAGGAACCCCGCCTCCCACTGTGCCTGATCGGCGGCCAGCGTTTGCAGCGCGGGCAAGGCGGCCACGTCCGCCAGAACCGCCTGCCGCAGGGTTTCAGCGTCCGCCTTCTGCGCGGCGATGAATTCATCCCGTGTCATGGGCGTTGCGGCCGCGACCACGTTGAACTGGAACGGCAGATACCAGGGCAGATCGCCGTTGATGACCTCATAGGCCGGGTCGGTCATGATGTCATAGAGCAGCTCATCGACGTCGCGCAGCGCCTCGACCCCGCTGTCCAGTGCACCTGCCTCTGCCAATGCCGGATCGCGCGCGTAGAGTGCCGCGCGCAGCTGTTCAAAGTCCCGGTCAATCAGCGCCTGCAACCCCGGATAGGTCTGCACCGCAAAGCTCATCTGCGCGGTGCCTTCCGCCGCCAGATCATAGGCAAACCCGGGGGCCAGCAACTGCCCCGCCAGATTGACAGGCGCCTGCGCCCCGCTCAGCCCCGATGGGGCCGCGCCCGTGGCGCCACTGCCAACATTGGTGCTGAACGACAGGAACGGCAGATTATAGGCAAAGTCATTGTTGCCCATCTGCGGCGCACCAAAGGTGAAATGCACATAAGGCGTGTCCACATTGGTCAGACTGTCCAACACGACCGAGTATTGCCCGGTCTGCCCGGCGGCAATCACCCGTGGCCCGCCAATGCCCACGGTCACGTCGCGTTCCAACTGGCGTTCAATCAGGTACCGGTAGGGCTCCACTGCCTCGGCCCCGTCCGCATTGACCACCACCACGTCATACAATCCATGCGGCGCGTCCTTCAGGTCAAACACCGCAATCAGCTTGGTCGCGTCCACGCGTTTCACCGACACCGGCAGGTATTCGGCGATCCCGGGGCGCGACAGCTTGGCAATTGCGCCCTCTTTGATCCCCGCGCCCGTCAGAGTCATCGTCACAAACCGGTCCGACCCGCCCTGATCCGGCGTCACCGTGTCAATGTGGAAGGGCAGCGTTTCAGCCGTCAGCGTATAGTCTGACGGGTCCGCCCCCGGCGCGCCAAAGCTGCGCACCAGAATGTAGTAGGCCCCGGCCTGCGTGGTCGGCACCACCGCCACCTGATCCCGCCCAAAGGGTGACGAATAGGCCGCATCGAAATCTGACGGGCTGGGCACGCCGTTGGCCTTCACGAACAATTCGCGCTGCACATCGCCGTTGCCGCCCGACAGGGTGATCTGCAACGTCTCGCCCGGCGGCACGTCAATCCGGTAGAGCAGCTCGTTTTCGCCGCCCAGGGTGACCACCGCCGGCGTATCCAGGAAAATCTGCGGCGTCTGCACCAGCAGCGGGTTTTCCCCCGCCGTGTCGTTGTTGGCCTCGCCCGCGCCCTCGAACACCTCGTTCCGGGCATCGGCCCGCACGATCACGCGCCAGGACCCATCCGGCACCACCGGCAGCGTCGCCTGCAACTGCGCGTCCACCGACGCCCCGCGCGCCAGCCCGCCACTGTGGCTGAACCGGCCCAGGAAGATGTCGTCAATGTCCCAATCGCCATCGCGGGACAGGTACACCGCATCGGTCCAGCGTCCTTCGGCATCCAGCAGGTCCGAGGTGTTGGAAATCTTCCAGTTCACCGTGATCGGCCCGCCTGTGGTCGTGCCCCCCGACACGGTCACATCCGTAGCAATCAGGTCCACGGGCGGCGTCTGTTCGATCAGCAGCGGCTGATCGGCAGACCGGGTGTTATCCTCGGCCCCGCCTTCGAAAACCGCGCCAAACGGATCGCGGCTGGAGGTTGGATCGGTCACGACAAAGACGAAGTAAGACCCTTCGATCCCGCGCGGCAGGTCAAAGCTGGACTGCACAGTCGCCACCGCGCCACCATCCAGCGCCACCGTATGATCACGGAAGCCCAGATAATAATCCCGCCGTGGGTCCAGCGTTTCGTCACGCGACAGGTAAATTAGGTCGCGCCAGCCGCTGTCTGTCGCCCGCAAACCCGCGTTGCGCACGTCATAGCGCAGGTCAAAGCTCTGCCCGACCACGGCACGCTGTGGGATGGTCAGGTTTTCGATCCGCAAATCCGGCGTGGTCCCGGCAGTCAGCGTCAGAGTGGCGCTGACCCGGTTGTTCCCCTCGTCCGCAAATTCGTCCACGTCATCGGGCGTTGTCCGCAGCCCCTTCAGATCGGCGCGGATTGTCGATGGCTGATAGGTATACCCCTCGTCCGAGGTGCTGTCGGTTTCCACGATGATCGTGAAATCCCCCGACAGGCCCAGCGGCACATCCAGCAGCAATTGCACGTCATAGCTGTCGCCCGTATCCAGACTGCCCGTGCGGCGGAACTCGCCCAGCATGTAATCCTGCCGGTCCAGCGATCCGTCGCGCGACAGGAACACCCGGTCATACCAGACGCTTTCCCGCGTGGCCCTCGTGCCCTGATTGGACACCGTAAACGTGACCGGCACCTGCCCGCCGCTGGCCGCGTCGGACGGCAGCGTCAGGTTCGACACCACCAGATCGGGTTCCGCATAGGTGACACCAATCGTGCCCCGACCAAGATTGCCGGTCGGGTCGTCCGTCGCCTCGTACACGCTGCTGCGGTAGAAACTGCGCGCTGTGCTGGCATTGCCCGAACGGAGCTCGCTCGCAGGCAGCGACCCGAACCGCGCCACATCCGTCGCCACGTGCAGGTAATAGGCCCCGTCAGTGCCCGGCGGCAGCGTGACATCGGTGGTCTCGGTATAAAGGCCGCCCGCCGCCAAACCGCCCGTGTTGCTGTGAATGATCGTCTTCAGCAGCGTCGCGCGATAGCGGTTGAACACCGGATCTCGCGACAGCCAGATGGAATCGCGCCAGTATTCCGTGCCTTCCCAGACCGGGCCGCCCACGTTTTCCACGGTCCACGTGACCTGCGCCACCTCTCCCGACCGGGTGCCGTCGCTGGCGCTAACTGCAATCACCCGCAGATCAGCAGGCCGGGTCATCACATCCGCCCCGCCCGAGACCAGGTTGTTGGTTTCGTCCTCCTCGACCACCGCCTGCCGTCCCCGGATCGACGCGTCGGTGATTACATGCACATACTGTCCCGCAGCCGAGGGAGGCAGGTCAAAGGACCGGCTTTCGACATAGCTCTGCCCTGCGCCCAGCCCCCCGGACCGGCGCACATCCCCCAGATCCCACAACGTTTCCCCCGCCGCGCCCAGCGTCGCCTTGTCCGACAGATAAACGCGATCCACCCAGCTCACATCGCCGGTTTCGATCAGCCCGTCATTGCGCACGGTCCAGTTGACCGTCAGCGCCCCGTCCGCCGTATCCACGGGTGCATCGGTGCTGACATCCTGCACCACCAGATCGGGCCGCACCGGTTCGAACCCCAGAATGTCAATCTGGCGGCCCTTGTAGTTGTTGTTGTCAAAGGCGTTGGGATCATCCGGGTTGATGTTGATCGCCAGCGTGTCTTCCTGCACCACGTCGTAGCTGTCCGACCATGGGGTCAGGAAATAGGTCCCGGTCGGCAGGTTTTCGGGGATCGTGACCCGCACGGTCATCTCGTAGCTTTCGCCGACCGCCAGGAACCCGGAATGCGTGACCGTTGTCAGCAGGCGGGCAGAGTTGCCTTTCAGGAAATCCGCCCCCGTCACATCGGCAAATTCTGCGGTGTTCGGGCGGCGCGGGTCGCGCGCGATCCAGATCGTGTCGCGCCACGTATCGGTCAGCGTCGCCCCGGCCCCCTTGTTGGTGACCGTATAACGCAGCTCGACCTCGGACCCGTAAACCGCCTGCGCCGGGGAAACCACGTTACTCGTTACCAGATCAGGGCGCGGAAGGCCCGTGACCGTAAACTTCTCGGCACGCACATTGTCCGTTTCAAACGGGTACTCATCCACGTTGCTGCGCGCATCGGTCGAGACCAGAACATAGGCCTCCCCCGACCATCGCAGCGGCACTGTGCCCACCGCGCTGGTGATCGCATACCGTTCGCCATTGGCCAGCGCGAGCGGGTTGCCCGTTTCGCTGATCAGGATGTCGTCCGAGGACAGCTGATCGTCCAGCGACAGGTACACCCGGTCTTTCCATGCCCCGGTCGCCTCGACCGCACCCTGGTTCAGCACCTCGAACTGGACCGATATGCTGCCCCCCGCCGACACGTTGGCCGCCGTCACAACCGACGCCACCGTCAGGTTCGGACGGGGCTTCAGCGACAGCGTGATGGGCCGGTCATCTGCGCCGCGATTGTTGTCCTCGGCCACGCCGTTTTCGTAAACGCGATTGTCCACGTCGGTGACAATCTCCAGCCGGTAGGCGCCTTCGATCTGCGCGGGCAGCGTCACCCGTTCGGTGCGCTGATAGCTTTCGCCCGGTTGCAGCACCCGGTCGATCCCGAACCGGCCCAGGTAGATCGACGGCTGGCTTCCATCCACCGACACCAGAAACGCCGCATCGGACCAGCTGGTATCCGTTGCGGACAGCCCGGCATTGACCACGCGCCAGGCGATATCAATCTCGTCCCCTTCTACGGCGGTTTCAAAGGTGGCAATATCCGCCACCTGCAGATCCGGCGACGGGGCCAACGCGACAGTCACGGCCTCGATCGAGGACCGGTTGTTGTCGGTATAGATGAACTCGTACGGCCCGCCGGTTTCGACCCGGACATAAACCGTGCCCTCGGTCCCATCCGGCACCTCAATCGTGCCGCTGCGGGTGTAGCTGTCGCCATTGGCGAGGAAGCCGAGGTGTTCGTAGCTTTCGGTTGCGATATGCCCCGACCCATCAGGGTTGCGCGACAGGATCCCCCGGTCCCGCCATGATGACGAGGACGTGCCCCCGATCCCGTCATTGCGCACGGTCCAGGACACATCCAGCGCCTGCCCGCTCAGCACCGCAGCGCCAGCGGAAATCGTCGACACGACCAGATCCGCATAAGGCCGGTTGGCAACGTCCACGGGATGCGGCACCTCAGCCGTATTGTCCGCCTTCAACCCGTTTTCGAACACCTCATCCTTGGCGTCCGCCACAACGTAAATCCGCAACCGGTCGGAAAATCCGGGCGGAAGGGCGATCTGTTCGCTGCGAACATACGCGGCACCGGGGGCCAGCCGACCCAGCCGGTCGTATTCACCCAGCACGAAATCATCGCCATCCCCGATCACGTCATCGCGCGAGGCCATGACCCGGTCGGTCCACCCGGTTTCCCGGCCAACCTGATCGCTGATATTCGTCACGGTCCAGCCCACCGTGATCGTCGCCGGGTCCGCCACCGTCAGGGGCGGCGCGGTCACATCGCTGACCGCCAGATTGCTGAACGGTGACAGCGTGACATCCAGCCCGCGCGCGGCCCGGTTGTTGTCCTCGCCGGTCTTTTCCTCGACCACATCCGTAGCGTCCGTGACCAGCAGCAGCTGATAGGCCCCGTTTGCATCAATTGGCAGGATCACATCCTGCGTAAAGGTTTCACCGCTGCCGGGGTCCAGCAGCCCCGCGCTGCGTTCGTGCAGCAGCAGGTCGGACCCATCAACCGTGCCATCCCGCGACAGGTAAATCCGGTCCACGCGATCCCCGACCGCCGTGCCGCCGCCCAGATTGGTGATCGTCCAGCTGAGACTCAGCACATCGCCCGACGCTGCCGTATCCGCGGCCGAGAAATTGGTGACCTGCAAATCAGGCGTGCTCAGTGTCAGGCTCTGATCATCCAGCAGGTCGTTGTCCTCGCGCTCCTGCTCGTAAACCTGCCCGTAGAAATCCGTGATCACGAGGATACGCCAATCCCCATCCGCGACCACCGGCATGGTGGCGGTCAGGCTGGCGTCATAGCCCTGCCCGGTCGGCAAAGCGGACAGCTGCTGTATCTCGCCCAGATAGCGCGCGCCGCTCAGCCCGCCGGATTGGGTCAGATACACCCGGTCGGTAAAGGGCGCGCGGGCCTCGGCCTCGCCCACGTTGTTGACCCGCCACCGGACCTCGAATTCCGCACCGGGGGACACGGTGTCGGGCGCGGTGATGTCCGCAACGATCAGGTCCGGCGTGGGCCGGGCGGAAATGGTTATCGGTTCCAACGCGGCGGTGGTATTGTTGCCCTCTGCTGCGCCCTCTCCAACGGTCGCGCCGCTGTCGGTCACCACGATCAGATAGTAATTGCCTGTGATCCCACCGGGGATCTGCACATCTGCTGTCGCGGTATACGACCCGCCCGGGGCCAGCGGATCGCCCTGCGCCCGTTCCAGCAGCAACCGGTCGGCACCATCCAGCACCCGGTCGGCGGACAGGTAGACCTGATCGGTCCAGCCGCCGGTGGCCGCCTCCAGCCCGTCATTGCCGACGCGCCAGGACATGCTGACCGTTTCTTCCCAACTGCCGACAATCGGGCCTGCCACCGCCTCGACCCGCAGGTCAGGCACACGACCGGGCTGAACACTCAGCGCGGCGGTGGCCTGGTTGTTGGCCTCGCTGCCGCCCTCTTCCACGGCGTCATTCACATCGACCAGCACGGCCAGCGTGTAATCACCGTCCAGCGTATCCGGCAGGGTCACCCGCAGCGTTTCGACCCGCGCCGCGCCCGGGGCCAGCGCCCCGGCTGGCAGGTTGCCCAGCACGATATCATCCCCGTTGCCGATTGTGTCATCCACGCTCAGCACGATCCGGTCCGTCCGTGTGCCCGCCGGGTCCGGCCCGGTATTGGTCACGGTCCAGCTGACATCAATCGCATTCCCCGCCTGCGCACTGCCCGGCAGGGTCAGACCGCTGATGGCAAGGTCGGGATAGGTCCGCTCGGCCGCGCTGAAATTGACCACCGTACGGCTGTTGTTGCTTTCGCCGGTATCGGTCGCGTTCAACTCGCGCAGATTGCCATAGACATCCATCTGCACGTCGAACCAGAAATCCCCGGCCCCGTTCGGCCCATCCGGCAGATTAAAGGTCAGGCTGCGCGCGCGGCTTTCCCCCGGCGCAATCGGCCCATCCCCCGCCACGTCAAAGGCGATGTCCTGCTGGATCAGGTACGTCCGCGTTGTGGTATTGTAGAGCCGCACCCGGTCGGTCCAGCCATGCGGTGTGTCGGCTGATCCGTTGTTGCGCACGTTCCAGGTGATCGTCACCTGATCCCCCGCCTGCAGCCCCGTCTGTGTCACCGTCAGGTCCTGCACCAGCACATCCGGCGCGTTGTCCTGCGCGTAGGTCAGCGTGTTGTTGGCCTCACCCGTGCCGTCATCATTGCCCTCGGCAATGGCCATATCCAGGTCGGTGATCACGTCAAACAGGATCTCACCCACCGCCAGGTTGGCGCTGGCGGGCCATGTCACCGTGACACTGCGCGCGCGCGTTTCCCCCACATCCAGCGCACCGCCCGTCGCCACGCTGTAGGGCACCGTTTGCAGAACAAACGCCGGATCGCCCGAGGCGCTGCCATTCCGCACCCGCAACTGTTCGATGAAATCACTGGAAACCGCCGCTTGTCCCCGATTCTCCGTGGTCCAGGAAATCGTGACACTGTCCCCGGCGTCCCAGCCCGAAGCCGGAGAGATAACCAGATCACGCACGATCAGATCAGGCAGCAGATCGCTGAGCGCGGTAAACGCAAACGTGGTGATGTTGTTCTGTTCCGGCGCGATGCCGCCATCGGTCTCGTCCGCGTCGTTGGCGATGTCGACCTCGACCTCGGCAATCAAATCGCCCGTGCCCAACGCTCCGCTGGGCAGGGTCAGGGTGACCTGCCGCGCCAATGTGGCCCCGACGCCCAGGGCACTGCTGGCCTGCGTCGTGACCGCCAGCCCGACAATCTCGCCCGTATCAGCACGGCGCAGGATCACCCGGTCGCGTCCCGGCAGGGCCGCTGCATCCCCCTGATTGGCCACCTGCCAGCTGATCGTGACCGGAGCACCGGCCTGCACCGGCCCGGCGGCGGCGACGCTGATCCCCTGCGCCACCAGATCAGCAGCATTGCGCGCGGCGGAACTGGCAGGCACATTGGTCCGCCGTGGTGTTTCCAGCAGGTTGGCGCGCACCGTGCGCGGGGTGGTGTTGTTGACCCGCCCCTCGAACAACAGGACGTATTCCCCGGTTTCCGACAGCTCGAACGCCGCCACGTCCGCCACAGGGTCCGTGTTGAACAGCACCTTGCCTGATGGCGCGATCAGCTGCCAGTTCACCGGGATCGACCCGCCCAGCGTCACGTCCGCGAAAAACCGCTGCCCCGCCTGCCCGTCAAACCGGAACCCGCGCGTCAGCGCGCCGGGGTCCAGTTCTGCTGTCACCGGCTGGCCCGGCGTGATCTGCGGCAGGGACGCAAACTCCAGCAGGCGGAACGCCGCTTCGGGCATATCATCCGCCGTGTCGTAGACCAGCAGCTCATAATCGCCTGCCGCCAGGAATACCCGCGAATTCAATCCCCGGTCCTGCGCAAAATGCAGGTCCGCCACATTCTGCCTGTTGCTGTCGATGATCCGCCACCGCAACGAACTGTCGTTGGTCAGGCTGTCGAAATAGACCTCTCCATCCGTCGCCTTGGTGAAATCATAGCGCAGGAACCCGCCCACCTCGGGCAGCACCTCGCGCACCCGTTCGTCAAAGGCCAGATTGCGGCGCACCTCTTTGTGCGTGCGCAGGGTGAACGTCAGGTCCAGCGACCCGCTGCGTCCCCCGGGCGGGATCATGACCAGTGTATGGGTGCCATCCTGCTGCGGGGTGAAAATGTCGAAATTGTCGAAATTCCCGCTGTGGATCACCGACCCATCCGGGTCCATCACATAGAGCCACGATCCATAAGACGATTGCGAAATCGTGCCCAGATCAAAGCGCAGCGGTTGGCCCGTAACGCCCTGGAAATTGAAAATCGCCGTATCCGTCGCCACCGGCAGGTTTAACGTCACTTCGTTGTCAATGCTGAACGCCGTGGTCTGCACACCCAGATTCAGCACCTGGAAATCAAACACCGGTGCTGCCCGTCTGGCCCAGAAACTGAACGTGATCGGACCCGCAGGCGCGGCAAACCGCTGCTCACCCGCGCTGCTGGATTTCAATACCCGCCCTTGGGCGTCGCGCGCCGTCCAGCGCACATCGTCCGAGTTGCGCAGGTCCATGAACAGCTGCGTCGCCTGCGGCAGGGTCAGGGAATAGACCTCGGTCGCGCCATAGGATTCGAAACTGGCGTTGACGACTTGCCCGGTCTGGATCGGGATCACGCCATCCTTGCGGCCGACCTCCACCGTGCGGGGCACCGTATTCCCGATCCGCCCGTCAATCAGCAGGGTGTAATCCCCGGCGATCTGCGCTGTGAACGCATAGCCCTGCACAAACGTTCCTGCAGTCACTTTCCGCCCGCGCGGGTCCAGCAGCACCCAGTTCTGGAAATCCCCATCACTGGTGACAGAGAGGTCCACCAGTTCCCCCGCTGTTGCCGGGATCGTGAGTACCTGCATCAGGTTCGCCGGGTCCAGTGACAGCGTCAAAGACCCCCCCGCCGTCAGCGGCGTGCCCGCCGCCAGATCCAGCAGGCGGAAGGCAAAACTGGCCGTTGCCGCCGTGCTGGACACGGATATCTGATACGTCCCCGGCGCCAGCTCCATGAACCGGCGCGATTGTCGGTCCGCGGTCATGTCATAGGTGACGTCAACGTCCTTGCGCAGGTCCGTCGGCTCCACCACCCGGCCCAACGCATCCGCAATCGAAAAACTCAACCCGCTGGTGTTGGTCTGCCCGTCCAACACCAGCCGCGCGCGCTCGGTCAGCGTGAATTGGTAGGTTTCTGGCGTGTTCGCGGCACTGGTCGCCCCGGTGACTGTCTGGCCCAGCGTGATCGCCGTGCCGGTGATCGCCTCTGCCGTCGCCGTTCCGGTTTTGCGCACCACAAAGGCGTGGCTGTAATCATCCGAACTGTTGGTCAGATAGCCCTGTATCGCAATCAGATACCGCCCGGTTTCGCGCAGTGTCAGGTCACTGAAATCCCGCAGCGAGTTCAGGTACTGCACCTCCGCTCCCGACGGCGCAATGATCGACACCACCTTGTTCCCGGTGCCCGCCAGCACATCCAATTCAATGATATCGCCTTCGGTTCCGTCCCAATAGAACAGATCATCCGCCCGCGACGGTTCGATCACCCGCAGATCGGTCGCCGTGTTGTCGACCAGCGGAATGGCCCCTGCCGCGTCCAACAGGGCAAAATCAACCGGGCCGAAATAGTCACCCAGCCCCTGCACAACCAGCGTATAATCGCCCGCCGCCAGTTGCATCAGCCGGTCGGGCGTCACACCGCCATTGAAGTTCAGCGGCGGCTCCACCTCGTTGCCAGCCGCGTCCAGAAGGCTCCACTGCAGCTCGGCAGAGTTCACCATGGTGTCCAGATAGACCTGCGTGTCCTGCGTCAGCGACAGCGCGTATTCCAACCGGTCGCGCGGGGCGGCCATGGTATCGCGCACCTGCGCACCCACCGCCAGCGGGCTGCGCGTCACCTGCGGTTTTGTCACCCGGAATGTCGTCGAAAACGGATCGTCCGAGGTCGAGGCCCGATCCACGATCAGCGTATAGGTTCCAGCCCGCGCAATCTCGACAAAATGATCGTTGAAGGTGCGGGTGTTGAACACAATGTCGCCGCTGGGGTCCAGCAACAGCCAACTGCCGCTGCCACTGCCGGTCTGGTAGTCGAAATAGAAATTATCGTCCGCGTCCGCATCGAACCGGTACACCGTCGCCGGACCGGTGCCATTCACCGTTGTGACCGTGTCCAGCGGCAGCGGACCGCCGGTCGACAGATCGCGCAGGGTGAAATTTACGTCAGGCGTTGCGTTGCCGCGTCCTTCGAACACAACCTGATAACTGCCAGCCTTCAGCCGCGTCAGCCGGCGGGTCGGGTCCCAATTGTCCAGCCGCCGCGTGTCATAGTCCAGCTCATTGCCGTTTGCGTCAAAGATCGTGTAATTCACCGCCGCGCTCAGCACCTGATCCAGATGCAGGTCCACCTGCCGATCCACCGTCAGATCATAGCGAATACGCCCAAACGGCACCGTAATCCGATCCGCGACCGTATCCCCAACGGCCAGAGTCTTCGTCTGGGTCGGCGCATCGCGCAGGGTGAAATCATAGGTGATCGGCTGTGACTGGCCGGGCTGCGAGTCAATCAGGATCAGGTATCGCCCAGTCTGCGGCGCGTCGAAATAGCTGTCACCAGACTCGATACTGCCATAACCCAGATGGTTGCCCAGCGGGTCCAGAAACTGTGTGCGCACGTTGTAAAACGTGTTCGGCCCGGTGACCGAGTCGATGTCCAGCGCGATCCGCTGGCCCGCCTGCGCGTCCACCGCCAGAACCAGCGCCTCGCCCCCCGGATCCAGCGTCCCGGTCAGCTGCGTGCCCGGCACGGTGGGCACCAAATCCCCCACCGACAGCAGCCGGAACGACGCCTGCCCGATGTCATCCGAATTGCCATATAGCTGCAGGATGAAATCCCCGGACCCGAGGCTGTGCAGGTTGTCATTCACATCCCGCAGGGTCAGCCCCTTGCCGCCCACCACAACACCGTCGCGATCCAGAATGTTATAGCGCAGGTCCTGATACCGGCTGTTCGTCTCCAGATAGTCAAACAGCACCTGACCCGGCTGGTTCAGCGAAAAGCGGTAGTTCACCACCTCGCCCGGTGTGGCGATCTCCACCTGTTCGGTCTGGCCCAGCGTCAGCACGCGCTCGGTCGGGTTTTCCACCTTCACCAGCGCAGGCAGCGCGCTGATCCGCATGTTCGACGGACGGCGGGCCAGGACGATGTAGTCCCCGTCCATTGTGGCCGTGACACTTTCAATCCCGAAGGAACTGGAGCTTTCGTCCAATATCTCGCGCCCCAACGGATCGTAAATCCGCCAACGCGACGTGTCCGCCCGGCCCTGTGTTGCCGTGCCCGATTGCGGGTCCAGAACGATCCGGTCACCCGACCGCGCGGCCAAAGTGAACCGCTGCTGCGTCGCGTTTTCGTCCAACACCGCCACCAGCGGACCGTTTGCCGGATCATGCGCCGTGGCCAGATCGTCATCGACCAGCCGCATCCGCACCTGCCCGGCCCCCGCCGATTTGGCCCGCACCACCAGCGAATAGGTCCCGGCCTCCAGATCAAACCGGTTGAAGGCGTGTTGATTGGTCGACAGCGAGTTCAGGGAATAGAGCGTCCCCGTCTCGCTGATCAGCTCCAACGCCGCAGCGGTGTTGGTTGCCAACAATTCGAACCGCAGCGCGTGCGCCTGCGCCAGCGTGAAATCGAACCGGCGCAGTTCCCCGGTGCGGGTCAGCGTGGCGTCCAGAATGTCACCAACACTCTGCGCCGAGGCTGTCACATCGGCTGCCGTGCCCGTAAACGCCCCTGTCTCTTCCAGCAGAAAATCATAGCTTGGTGCCTGCTCGTCCCGGCCCTCGACGATCAGAACATAATCCCCGGCCTCCAGCGAAATGGCCTGCGGGCTGGTCGGATTGGGAAAGGTGGTCGACCCGGCCACAACCTGCCCGTTCGCACCACGAATGCGCCAGTCCAGGCTGCCGTTCAACCGCGCCCCGCTCAGCTGAAAATCCGCATCCGCCGCCACGTCAAACCGATAGAGATGCACATCGCCAAACCCGGCAAAGGCCCCGTTAGCGGTGGTGCCGGGGGTATAGGCAAACGCCTGCGTCTCGCTCAGGCTGATCTGAAACGTGGCGCTGGCCGGGGCGTTTGCGGTGATCGGCCCTTCGATCAGCAGGGTATAGCTACCACTGCGTGTCAGATTAACCTGCTCACTGCGCCACTGCGTGTCACTGTCGATCACCGTGCCCAGCGGATCAATCAGCGCCCAGCTTCCGGCAAACCGGTCGGTCCCGTCGGCAAAGCCCAGGTAGACCGCCTGCCCCGCCTCAGCGTCAAAGGTAAATACCTCGGTCTCGCGCCCGGTCGTCAGCGCCGCTGTGGTTGGCGTATCCTCGGTCAGCGCGGTGGCGTCATCCAGATCCTTCAGCTCAAACGCATAATCCCCGGTCTGCCCCTGCTGACCCGACACGGTCAGCGTATATTCGCCCCGCATCATGTGGATGATCGGCGACGATCCCCGGTTGCGCGCGTCGCTGCTGTCGAAATCCCGGCGAATATCCGTGCCGTCCGGCCCCTGCAGAACCCATGTCAGTTCGGAATTGGACAGCGCATCAAACGTGACCCGCGCCGGTTCGGCCATCGTGATCGCATAGCGATCTTCCTCACCCGGGGCAGAAATCGCCCCGGCAACCGGAAACAAATCCGCCGACAACAGAACACGCGGTTCCAGAACTTCGGCCAACACGCGCTGTGAAATACTACCGCGCAGACGTGACGCGCGACGCCTGAGCTTACGGTCATGCCGTGTCATAAACGACTACCCCTTACAGGTAACAAACGCTGGCAAAAATGTGTTGCCCCCCGGAAATGGAAGCAGACTGTCAAAATGAAAGTATTTAGTCAAAACGAAAGTTTCTCTGGAATTCAACACTTTGTGATGGCGCAAATGGCCGAAATCACTGGACCTGGCAGGCTGCTTTGACGACTCGCAGTTCTGGCTATCACTCTGACAGGAAATGTTTTTTCTGCCGTGACGCAAACTCCCATGGTGACCAGCCGACCGCTGGTGTACCCCGCGACCCTCAAACAGATCCTCACCCAAATTCGCCTTGATCACATTCATCGGTGCACCCAGAAGCTGCGTGTTGCAAATGCGTACTCGCCCAATGTCGCCCGCCTCAAATGACCTGTGCCGCCACTCCCGTTTTGCTTGTGTCTTCAATGGGTTCGCAGCAGCACACCTAAACGGTCGCGCGCCGAAACTGTCCCGGTCCTTTGACCCCCCGGAAGCGATGTCAAAGGCGTCTCGGACACGCGTGTGACTAGAATACCAAGCGGAAAAACCGCATAACTGACAACATGCCCTCGTTTTCCGCCAAATCCCGCCCGGTCGTCGCCATTGTCGTCTTTCCCGACACAAAGCTGCTGGATGTGACCGGACCGTTGCAGGTGTTTGCCGATTCTGTGGTCTGTGGCGGGGTGGCTTATGACACTGTCATTCTGTCTGAAAACGGCGGCATCATTCAGTCGGACGCAGGCATAGACCTGACGACACAAGCCATGGCGGATTGGCATGGCAAGGACATCCAGACGCTATTGATTTCCGGTGGATGGGGGGCACAGGCCGCCGCCCGCAACAGCGCGATCACGGAAAACGTCGCAATCCTCGCCAGAACCGCGATGCGGGTCGGATCGGTCTGCACCGGGGCGCATATCCTTGCAGCCAGCGGATTGCTCGACGGCCGTCGCGCATCCACCCATTGGCATTCCTGCGATGAACTGACCCGGACCTATCCTCAGGTGACGGTCGAGCCCGACCAGATTTTCGTCAAGGACGGCAAGGTCTGGACCTCCGCAGGTGTGACCGCCGGCATCGACATGTGCCTGGCCATGGTCGCCGAGGACAGCGGGCGCAAAACCGCCCTGCGTCTGGCCCGGGCGCTGGTCGTCTACATGATCCGGCCCGGCGGCCAATCGCAGTTCAGCCCCGCATTGGTCGGACAGCTCAACGACACCAGCGGCCGTTTTGAGGCGTTGCACAGCTGGATGCAGGACAACCTGCACCTCGACCTGCGCGTGACCCAAATGGCCGAGTTTGCGGGGATGAGCGAACGCAACTTTGCCCGCGCCTACCGCGAAGAAACAGGCCGCACCCCCGCCAAAGCGGTCGAGATGTTCCGCCTGGCCGCCGCCCGCGACTTGCTGGAGGAAACCATGATGCCCGTCGCCTCCATCGCCCGCAAAACCGGGTTCGGCGACGACGAACGCCTGCGCCGCGCCATGCACCGCGCAATCGGCGTCTCACCCGCCGAGTATCGCGACCGGTTTGGCATGGACAGCGGTGGAGCGGGGCAAGGTGTGGGTTTGTGACGCAAGAACCGCGATGTTAAATCACCTATTGGCGGCATAAACTGTAGTGGCCATTCCGGGATTGGGACAAAGGGCTGGCGTCTTACGCCCTTGCCTCACTGCGCAGCGGAAGAAGGCAGCTTCGAACCCACTTCGAACGATGCTGCAAGTTGCACAAACGTCTGTTCTCGTAAAGTAGGCTATAAGCCTGACAAATCCAAAGGTAGTTTTGCCAATGGTCTGTGAAAACTGGTTTTTCAATGACCACAGGCACAAGATACCTCGAGCCATAAACTATCTTTTTTGTCGCGCAGGTATTGGCAGGGGACTTTTGTTAACCGCGCAGTTCCGGGGTGGACTAACAGAATGGCCAGAAAGGTAGAATACAAAACTCACCACTTCGAAAGACGCTTTGATCAACTTGGCCGGAGTCAACTAGCGCCCTAGTGGTTAGGGCATAGAATGCTAGGGCTTCAATCATCTGCAAACCGAAATCCGAATAGGGATCACGCCTGAACTCGTTCGTCATCACACGCTCATAGCCATCAGAACGAAAACTGTCGGCGAGTTCATTCAACTCGAACGGCCTAATGAGGCTGACACCAGATCGAAGGCCATTGAGCGTATCGTCAGAACCAGAAAGAAGAAGTGCTAGGATATCGTCTCCTGCTCGGACTTCCGCGCCGACGGCAGGAATCTGCAAATCTGAAACTTGCCGCCTGACAGTTGCATCTTTGTACGAGGAGACCAGCCTAACAACACTGTTTCTGAAGAGACGGTCAGTCACGAAACGATCATATTCGGCTTGCGCTGTACCTAGCGCATCATGGAAGATTCTCCGAGCTTGTTGCGCCCCGCTGGCGCTGGCGAGCACCACCATCGCGGAAGAGAGCATCAAAACGTTTCGCCTATTCAACTTCATCTTTTTCGTCCTTAGTTAAAATCAACTTTTGATTTCTAAAAATGAAAAACCCGATCAGAAAAACACCTAACATAAAAAACAGGAACTGAACCAAGCTGGCATACTGCGTGAATAAGATGAAGCCTAAACCTTGTCTTCCTAAATCAGTGTTGGGAGTGAGCTCAAGTGACTGAAAATGGGCAACTCTCGTCAAGAGGCTGGCTCTTGATATATAGCCCGCTAGAATCGCAAAAGCTTCAACAAAGAGCGCAACGGTAAGAAGTTGAGGCAAACGTAGCGAAATCTGGTGATCGGGCTTGGACGCATTATGGA
>JBFOMB010000127.1:0-8099 GCA_040830545.1 Paracoccaceae bacterium
AGCCGACCGACTGATCAGCGATCTCTTTCTTCAGTTGCATCAACAGGGTTACAGCGTCAGCCGCCGCGTCTTCGGAGCGTTCCAATTGGAACAACAGCATCATTTCCGCGCTTTCTGCCGCGTCATCCTTCAGCGATTGCGCCGCGTCGTCAGACGGGTCAGCCTCGGCAAACAGATCGGACAGGGCGGTTGCGGCCTCTACGCATTGTTGCAACACGCGCTCGGCGTCCGGCTCCGCGCCGGTTTCCACAGTGTCGAGCATACGATCGGCCTGTTTATGCAGCAGGTCCAGCGCAGCCTCGTAGAGCGACTGGCTGATCCCATCGATTTTCACCTCGACCTCTGGCTTGCCCTCTTGGTTGACAGGCGCCTGTGGCATCTGGCGCAGCCCGGCAAAACGGCTGAGGAACAGACGCGCGTTGTCCTGATCGGCCAGGCGACCATGTTCAACGCGTTTGAAAACTGCATCCCGTAACGCCTTGCCCCCACTGGATTTCCACATTCCCAGATGAGAGTGATCCGGTTCGGATTGCGCCTTGATTGCTTGCAGCGTCGCAACGGGGAAAAGTGTCAGGAATTCCTCGGCCACCACCTCTTCGAGCTGGGCGATGTTGTCGGACAGGGATCCGCGCATCATTTGCCGGTCGGCCATGGTCAGGACAAGGAAGCTATGATCCTTCAACTCGTCCGGCACACGCGCCCAAAGCGCACGTTCCTGCGGGCCGAATGTTTCGGTGCACCACAACACGATGTCCGCGCATTCGATGGCCCATTCCAACACGGCCTCGTTTTGCAACGGCGTGCCAGACAGGTTCACTTCGGCAAACCCGCATTCCTCAAGAGAAGGCACCGGCACCGTTCGCGTCACACGGATCGCGCCCGATTGGTCGGAGGCCAGTGCATCGGTCTCTTCGACGGACCCGTCTTCGCGCTCAACCGTTACGCTTTCTTCGGCACCGCCCACGATTTCCAGAACCGGCACCGAGTCAATGTCCGGTACCACCGGCGCGCCCGCCAGCATGTTGATGACCGAGGATTTGCCGATCCCTTGCGGCCCCATCACAACGATCTGAACCGGCGCTTTCAGCCGGTCAACAAGGGCCATGCCCCAGGATTGTGCATCGGGTTTCAAATTGCCTTGGCCAAGCGTCTGTTCCAATTGCTCGGCCAACTGCGTCAACGGGTAACTCATGACAGGGCACTACCTTCGGATTTGACACGGGCGGAAATTGTCGCCCTGGCGCGCGTCATTGCGGCCATTACGGTAACGGATTTGCGGCGATGGCGGCGTGGAGGGGGCACATCAGACGCGTTCTGGTGCGGCTCTGCCCGCGCGCTTGCTTGTTGAGCAACAGCCTCTACCGCTTTGATAATACAAAGTGAAACGTTATCCTGATCCGGGTCCGCCAGCTTTTCGATCCGCGCCATCAGCTCGCCGTTTATCTCAGCGCTGGAAGCTCCGGCGCGTTCGCTCAGAACTTCAGCCAATGCGGCCTCTTCCAGAAATTGCAGCCCGTCGCTGGCGGCAATGACGATGTCATTTAACTGCAACTGAAACGGTTCCGTGCGGCAGTCGATTTGCGGGATAGGCTGTCCGACCAACACCGATGTCAGGCAATGGCGATCCGGGTGCGCAAGCCCTTCGTCGGCCCCCATGAACCCAGTCCGTACAAGGTAGTCGATCTGTGGAACGAGGGAGTGGTCCTCGTTCAATCGCTGCAATTGACCATCGCGGAACAGATACAGAGGACTGTCGCCAATGCTGATCCAGTACATCCGGTTCCCAAAGAAGATAGGCGCCAGCAGGGTCGCCCCCATGCCTTCGGTTCCGGGGTAGGTTTCTGCGTGATAGCGCACGCATTCATTGGCACTGAACACGGCCCCGCGCAGGATCTTCTCCAGATCCGCTTCCATCGCTTCGATGTTGCCAGACCGCAGCTTCAACTCGCTGAACACTTCGGTCACAACGATTTTGGATGCGACATCGCCTGCGGCATGCCCTCCCATTCCGTCGGAAACAACCGCAAAACCGATACCCGAGCCAGAAGGAAAGTCGACCGCGACCGCATCCTCCTGGTACTCACGGCGACCGATACTGATCGCCGAGGCCGCATCAAATCCTATATCATGCGTAGGAGACACGCTGTTCTCCTTCGTCTGCACCCATGGTCCAATCGAACTCTGCCCCACAGAGAGCGACGAACCGCAGGCTGGTTTCTCCGATCCTGATCTGATCCCCGGACGAAATCACTTCGGTG
The DNA here is from genome assembly GCA_040830545.1 of Paracoccaceae bacterium. Taxonomy (GTDB): domain Bacteria; phylum Pseudomonadota; class Alphaproteobacteria; order Rhodobacterales; family Rhodobacteraceae; genus HXMU1420-2. Next base: position 2,259 of record JBFOMB010000127.1, read on the forward strand.
CTCAGAACCGGGCGGCCGTTCAGGCGGACCAGATTGGCCTTGCCGCCATGACCCAGATAGAACGCCTTTTGTTCAGCGTCGTAGGCCACAGCCGCGTGGTTGCTGCGCGAAATGGAGGTGTCGCCAAAGTCCAGGCGTACGGCCTGATCTTCGCCGCGCCCGATCTGGGAAACTCCTTCGAACAAGGTAAACGCGGCCCCGTGGCCGGGGCCATCCGCGACCACCAGCCAGCCGACCGGGAAACGGCCTGCATCAGACGCGCTGGGATTCGGTGTGGCAGCCATCGGGTCAGACACGGTTTCCTGCGCCGAACCAAACCCCAACAAGCGCGTTTTCACGCGGCCCGCCCGGCGAGACGCGCGTCCAGCGGCAGGCGCCGGAACTTCGATGGGTTGGCTCGGGTCCATTCCAACCGGTTCGGGCTGCGGTTCGGCGGCTTCGCTGCGGGACAGAATGTGTTGGGTAAGGTCCTCGTCCATCTGTACCGACGCCGTTGGAGCAGCCGCCGCAGCCGGTTGCGCCGTAGGTGCCGGAGATTCGATTGGACGCGCAGGACGTTCAACGCGGGGCATCGGTGCGGTTTCGGCCGCGACAGGCTGTTCAATCGGACGATCTTCACCAAACAGGCTTTCAACCGGTTCTGCCGATCCTTCGATTACATTACCGTCGTCAAACAGGCTGAAATGCTCTTCGGGCTCCGACGGAGTTTCCGGTTCAGGCGTGCTGGCCTGTTCCAGGATCAGCGGCTCTTCCTCAACCGCACGAGGTGCTGTGCGCAGGGCCTCGCTCTGCGGCGCGGTCTGCTTCTTTTCGTTGATGATGTCTCGGATGAACTTCATGACCGTGTCCTTTCAGAGTCAGACCGCTGTCGAGCGGGCAATGCGCAGGGCCGTCAGGCTGCGGGCAAACAGCCCGGGCCGGCGCGAGTCGTCGGATGAGATTTCGGGTTCGGGGTTATCTTCGGCCAGACGCCCGGCGTTCGCACGCGCCTGCGACCGGGTATCCTGGTCCTGCAGCCAGGCTTCGATGTCGTCGATGGGATTGCCAAAGATGTCGACCGGCTGACGCGGGATGTGATGCGCCTGTTCGCGCAGCTTGTCCGGCGCGCGAGTGCTGTACCGGGCGCGCTTGGCATCGCCAGGCTTGCCCGGGACAAGGCCGCTGTTGGTGTCTTCGACCAGGCGCGAGATTTCGCGGCGCAGGTCCGAACCCAGAACCATCGTCATCTCGGACGCACGTGCGAGGTCTTCGCCATGGAGTGCCGCCAGCCATTCCTCTGCCGTTTGCATCCGGTCCTTGGGCAATACTGACAGCGATTTGTCGATGGTGGCCAGGAATGCGCGATCGTATCCGGGCGCACGGTCCATTAATGGGCAATAGGGATCGTCACTGTTTGCGGCCAGCGCGGCCAGCCGGTCCTGGCTGTGTGGTGGAGCCTCGCCCGTGATCAGGTGATAGAAAGTCGCGCCCAGTGAATAGAGGTCACTGCACGCAAACTGCGACACGTCCGCCATGTAGAATTCATGCGGGGAATACCCGTCCTTGACCGCCAGCAAAGCCGACAACGCGCGGCTTTCGCGGCCTGCCTGTTCGCGGGCCGCGCCAAAGTCGATCAGCGTCAGATCGTCATTCGGCCCCATCAGAAAATTGTCGGGTGAGATGTCGCGGTGCAGGATGCCTTCGCTGTGGATGTAGTCCACCGAATGTAAAGCCGTTTCCAGACTGCGCCGGATCAGGGCCGGTGTCAGGCGGTCGGGCGTCAGCTCGGCCACGGTCAGCAGATCGTCGCCCTCAACATAATCCAGCGCCATGTACGCAGTGTTGTTTTCCTCGAACACCTGATGCACGCCGACGATGTTGGGATGATCCAAACGCGCCAACCGGCGCGCTTCACGCAGGAAATGGCGCAGGATCGAGTTGTACTGGCGGCTTTGTTCGGGCTTCAGCGCCCGGACCTCTTCACCGACCCGGCAACTGATCGCGGCTGGGAAACACTCTTTGATGACAACCTGCCGTTCCAGGCTGTCCCGCGCCAGATAGGTCACGCCAAAACCGCCCCGCACCAGATAGCTCTCGATCATGTACTGGCCACGCAACAGCGTCACGCCAGGGGGAAGGACATCAATGTCTTCCTGATCCAGATGACTTTCTTCGTTCAGCATGGCCGGTTTTCTGCCCTTTGCGGTTTTTGAGGCGCGCTCTTGCAACGGCGCTCTGCTAGGGTGCGCTTGAATTGTGGACAGAACGTGTTCGTCCCGGGTCAAATCGGGGACGGTTTTGGGCCAAACCCGTGAAATGTCGATTTTGATTGAAGTTTTCGTTGTATGTTTGGGTGTACATGGCCCGCTGACGCGGGTTGGAAACAGGGTCTTTGGAGGGGTCTGACGCACGTCGGAACAAGGGGGAGGACAGCATGAAAACAGCGGTTGTGACCGGGGCAGCGGGTGGACTGGGCCGTGCAATCTGTGCGCGCCTGGTTGCGGTCGGGATGCGGGTTGTCGGTGTCGATCTGGCGGCTGACGGGCTGAATGAACTGATCACCGAGATCGGCGAAGGCTGCACCGGAATTGCAGCAGACCTGACAGATGTGGAACAGGTGCGTGCCCTGTTCGAACAGGTTGCGCGGGATCACGGCGGGCCAGACGTGTTGGTCAACAATGCCGGGACATGCTTTATGTCGGATTTCCCCGACATCCCGGCGGACGAGTTTGACCGGCAGATGGCGGTCAATTTTTCTTCTGCCTTTCACTGTTGCCAACAGGCGGTGCCATTGATGTTGCAAAGAGACGGTGTGAAGAAGATCGTCAACATCTCCTCAAACGGGGCCTACAACTTTGATGTTTTCGACCCGCCACACTATCGCGCCAGCAAGGCAGCGATGGACACGCTGACCAAGGATCTGGCGCGCCGTTACGCGCGGGACAGAATCGCGGTGAATTCCATTGCGCCCGCGATGACCGCAACGCCCCTGTTTGGTGTGCTGAGCGACGATGTGCTGGAGCAGGCAATTGCTGCCATGCCCCACGGCCACGCCATGCAACCAGAACAGATCGCGGCCTGGGTCGGCTTTTTGGCCTCACCCGCCGGGGATGTGTCCAGCGGGAATGTGATCGTCCTCAATCAGGGGCGCGATGTGCGGTGATCGAATGCGGTGGGTTGGCACCCACCCTACGCACACGCCGCCTTAACGCCCCTCGAACCGGGCCGGGCGTTTTTCCATGAAGGCAACCACGCCCTCCTGAAAGTCACGGCTTTTGCCACAGGCGCCCTGCAACTCGGCCTCGGTCGTCAACTGCTCCTGCAAGGCCGCGTCAAAACTGCCCCGGATCGCCTGTTTCACTGCCTTGTAGGCCGCCGTCGGACCATCCGCCAGATGCCGGGCACGCGCCTTCCACTGCGCCTCAAACCTGTCATCGGCCACATGTTCCCAGATCATGCCCCATTCGTCCGCCTGTTTCGCGCTGATCTTGTCTGCAAACAGGGCTGCGCCCATCGCCTTGGCCAGCCCCATCTGGCGCGGCATGAACCACGTGCCGCCTGCGTCCGGGATCAGACCGATGCGCGTGAAGGCCTGCAGGAAATAGGCGCTTTCTGTTGCGATCACCACATCTGCCGCCAGCGCAAGGTTCGCCCCAGCCCCCGCCGCCGGGCCGTTCACCGCCGCAATGGTCGGGATCGGGCTGTCGTAGATCGCGTTCAGCATCGGCACGTATTCGTCGCGCAAGGTGCGTTCCAGATCGACATTCGCGCCCGACGCCCGGTCGCCCAGATCCTGCCCGGTGCAGAACGCGCGCCCTGCCCCAGTGATCACCAGCACCCGCGCCTCGGTCGCCGCAGCACGCACCGCGTGACCGATTTCCGCCCGCATCTGCGTGTTCAGCGCATTCATCTTGTCCGGACGGTTGAGCGTCAGAACAGCAATGTTGTCCGCAGTTTCAAGTGTCAGCGTTTCGTAGATCATGACGAGGCTCCCAGTCCCTTTCCCTCGCAGGTAATGGGCCGGGAGGCTGGTTGAAAGGGCAACCGGACGTCAGTCCTTCATAATTTCCGCCAGCCGCGCCTGTTCCGCCTCATTGAGCGGCTCTGCCCCCTGCGGTGTTTCCCGACTGCGACGACGCACAAACGCCAATCCCAACGCCCCTGCCAAAAGCAACATCACCGGTCCAGCCGCCCAGAGTATCCAATTCGCCCCAGACCGCGTGGGCCGCATCAGTACGAAATCGCCCCAACGTTCCTGAAACCAGGCCAGAACCTCGGCATCCGTGTCCCCGGCGCTCAGACGTTCCCGCACATTCTTGCGCGCCTCTTTCGCCCAATCAGCATTCGAGGATGCAATGCTCTCGGACTGACACTTCACACAACGCAACTGCTCATCCAACTGCTGCGCCCGCGCCTCCAACACCGGGTCGGCCAGCATCTCTTCCGGTTCCACCGACAGAGCCAAGGTGGGCAGGATCAGGCTCAACACCAAGGCCAATGGGAAAAGCTGCTTCATTCCGCAGGTACCCCCGCCGGTTGCTTGCGCGCCCCTGCCGCCACGCGGAACCGCCGGTCACTCAGCGACAGGAACCCACCCAGCGCCATCAGAATCGACCCGGCCCAGATCCAGTTCGCCAGCGGCTTGATATAGGTCCGCACCGTCCAACCGTTTTCCTGCTGCCGGTCCCCAATCACCACATAAAGGTCACGGAACACGCGATAGTCGATCCCGGCCTCAGTCGTTGGCATCTGCGCCACCGGATAAACCCGCTTTTCAGGCCGCAACTGCGCCACCTCGCGCCCGTCCCGCGACGCGGTGATATGCGCCATTTCCGAGAAATAATTCGGCCCGCGTACACGTTCCACCTGATCCAGCACCAGCGTATAACCGCCCACCTCGAACGGTTCGCCAATCTGCGCGACGCGAATATCCTCCTGCTCCCAAGCCAGCAGGCCCGCAACGGCAAAGATCGTCACACCCAGCCCGGCATGGGCCACGGCCTTGCCCCAATCCGCGCGCGGCAAACGGGTCAGCCGGCGCAGCCGATCGTTCCTCCGCCCCGTGCGTGACCACAGGTCCGTTGCCGCGCTAAACACAACCCACGCCCCCAGGAATAGTCCCAGCGGACCCAGCGCGGACTGACCCGATTGCATCGCCCACGCCAACGCCGCCAACGCCACGGCCAGCGCCAACGCCACGCGCAACGAGGCAAACGTCCGCCCCAGCTTCCCCCGCTTCCAGGGCAGCATCGCCCCAATGGGCAACGCCGCGCCCAAGGCGATCATGAAAGGCGAAAACGCCAGATTGAAGAATGGTGGACCCACCGACACCTTGCTGGGCCGATCATACCAGCCAAGCGTGTAAAACAGGTTCTGCATGTCGCCAAACAGCGGCAAGGACCAGCGTTCCTTGGCCGAAATCAACTCCACCACCAGCGGCCAGATGGTCCCGACAAAGACCACGAAACAGGCCACCGCCAGCAGCACATTGTTCAGCACCAGCGCACTTTCTCGGCTGACCACGCCAAACACGCCCTTGGCCTCCATCACTCCAGCGCGCGCTGAAAACAGGATCAGCGCGCCACCGGTGAAGAAGGTCAGGATCAGCAGGATGAACACCCCGCGTTCTGGGTCATTCGCAAACGCATGAACCGAGGTCAGCACGCCAGAGCGCACAATAAACGTCCCGATCAACGAAAACCCAAAGGCAAGGATCGCCAGCAGGATCGTCCAGCTTTTCAGAGCCTCGCGCTTTTCCACCACAATGGCCGAATGCAGCAACGCCGCGGCCAGAAGCCATGGCATGAAGGATGCGTTTTCCACCGGGTCCCAGAACCAGAACCCGCCCCAGCCCAGTTCGTA
>JBFOMB010000128.1:0-2537 GCA_040830545.1 Paracoccaceae bacterium
AGCGCACTGTCGAGCAGGACGCCGTACCACCCCCCATGCACTGATCCGATGGGGTTCATCGCGCTGAACCCCGGTGCCCCGCGAAACGCCGCGCGGCCCGGTTCGATGGAGTGCAATTCGTACCCCAGCGTCTGCGCAATTGGCGCGGCGGGGAGCGTTCCGTTCAGGATACCCTGCATGAATTCGATACCTGACATGGCCTGAATGTCCTGAGGGCTGGGCATCTGGCTGGGATCGTCGGCGAACATGGGCACTCTCCTGGGCGTGTCGGGCCATTGGACCCTATTTACCCGAGGAGTCGCCGCAAGCCTTACGCTACGTTGCGCAATTCCACCGCGGGGGTGAGGCCGATGGCCTGACACACCTCTCGCGTCATGTGGGGTTTGTTCAGCGTGTAGAAATGCAGATTGTCCACGCCTTCGCTCATCAAGTCGCTGCACAGTTCGGTGCAGACCGAAATTGCCAGCAGGTCGTGACGATCATCGCGCTCGGCCTTGTCAAACGCATCCGCCAGCCAATTCGGCACCGGCGTGCCGCAGCGGGTGGCGAACCGTTTGGTGCCACCCCAGTTTTCAATCGGCAGAATACCGGGCGTGATCGGTGCGGTGATCCCGGCATCAGCGCAGGCGTCGCGAAAACGCAGGAAAGTGTCCGCCTCGAAAAAGAACTGCGTCAGGGCCTCGGTCGCGCCCGCGTCGGTCTTGCGCTTGAGCCAGTCGATGTCGGCGCGCATATCGCGGGCTTCGGGGTGGGTGTTGGGGTAAGCTCCAACCCGGATGTCGCGCCAGCCCCGGTCTGCAAGGGCAGATATCAACTCGCAGCTGGAGCGGAACCCGTCGGGATGCGGGACAAATCCGTCCTCGCCCGCAGGCGGGTCACCGCGCAGGGCAACCAGCCCTTTGACTCCGGCAGCGGCGAACTTGTCCGCAATGGCCAGCGTTTCGTCCCGGCTGGCATCGACACAGGTCAGGTGCGCGGCCACGTTCAGGCCCGAATTGGTCTGCAACGCAACAACCGCTTGTTGGGTGAGGTCGCGCGTCGTGCCACCTGCGCCATAGGTCACGGACACGAAACGCGGACCCAGCGGGGCCAAAGCGCCGATGGCATCATGCAGGCGGAAGCTGGCCTCGATCGTACGGGGCGGGAAGAATTCGAATGAAATCTGGGGCAAGGTCATGGTGCGGTCCGGTCTGTTCTGGTTGGCCTCTTGTCCCACACCGTACAATGTGAGACAATTTCATAATACTAAAGATTAACATGAGGCAGATTTGAAATGCATCTGGAATTCCGCCATCTCCGCAGCATCAAGGCGATCCATGAAAACGGCAGCCTCGCCCGGGCAGCGGAGCAGTTGCACATCACGCAAAGCGCGCTGAGCCATCAGATCAAGGGGCTGGAGGATCAGACGGGGGTCGAGCTGTTTATTCGACGGTCCAAGCCAATGCGCCTGTCACCTGCGGGGTTGCGGCTGTTGCGGCTGGCGGAACAGGTTTTGCCGCAGGTCGAGGCGGCAGCGGCAGAGTTTGCATCGCTGCGGGACGGGACCTCGGGGCGGATGCATATCGCAATTGAATGTCACGCCTGCTTCGAGTGGCTGTTTCCCGTCCTGGAAGGGTTTCGCAAGACCTGGCCGGATGTGGATGTGGATATTCGCCCCGGTCTGGCCTTTGACGCGCTGCCTGCGTTGCAGAAAGAGGATGTGGATCTGGTGGTGTCCTCGGATCCGGAGGATTTGCCAGGGGTCGAGTTTGTGGAACTGTTCGACTATGCGCCGGTCTTTGTGGCGTCAGCACAGCATCCCCTGGCCGAGAAGCCGTTTGTGGAGGCGGCGGATTTTCGCGATCAGACATTGATCACGTATCCGGTGGAGCGCTCGCGTCTGGATGTGTTCAGCCAGTTGCTGAACCCCGCCAAGGTGGAACCGGCGGCGATCCGACAGGTGGAGCTGACGGCGGTGATCCTGTTGTTAGTAGCGTCAAACCGGGGGGTGTCGGTGCTGCCGGATTGGGTGGTGCGGGAGGTTAAGTACAACTCGGACTATGTCACGCGGCCTTTGACGGAGGCGGGTTTGACGCGACGGCTGTATGCGGCGGTGCGGACCGAGGACCTGGACAAGGCCTATGTGCGGGAACTGATCCGCCTGGCCCGGATCGAGGCGCGGCGCTTGCAGGAGGTGTAGGAAAGCGTCTGCGTTGTGCGGTTAGCCGCACGTCACCGGGCCGTGGTGCGGCGATCAAACGTTTGAGTTGGTCACTTTATGTCTGTTTAGTCCGAACAACTTCACTGTCTAGCACAGCTGCCAGCCAAATCGCCGTGCCGTGGGGCGGCCCGGCGATGCGCGGCGGGGCATGCGCCCCTTGATTCCGCGCGGGAAAAAGTCCGGAGAGACCGGCTAGTCGTAATTTTACCAGCGGTCCATATGAACCTGACCGAGTTGTGTGCAACCTTGAGGCCCCGGAGCAGGTCCGACGCTGCGGCGTGGCTAAGGATTTGGCGCGTTCACGCCCTCAGCGGGGTTGGAGCCAGAAGCGGAGAGG
>JBFOMB010000129.1:0-7310 GCA_040830545.1 Paracoccaceae bacterium
GCGTTGCGCGCACTGGCATATCTGTGACATATCTGCAGATTTTACGGCCACGGCCAGCATTCCCCCGGCTTCCAATGTGAAATAGGTTAGACATGTAAACACGCTAAGGAAAGGTTGTTGAGGGATGAAACGCCTATCGCTCATCGGTTATGGCCGGATTGGAGGCGATGTGCTGCGTGGATTGGCGGAAATGGACGGATACACCTGCGGTGCGGTGCTGACCCGGAGGCCGGTGTCGGACTTGCCGCAAAATACAACCGACGTTGCGGCGTTTCTGAAACAGCCCTGCGATCTGATCATCGAGACCGCGGGGCCAGAGGCTTTGAGGGCGTTGGGGCCTCAGGCGTTGGCCGCCGCGCCGGTTTGGTCCGTGGGTGGCCTCGCGTTGGCCGATGCCGGTTTCCGGGGTCGAATGGCGCAGCTATCTGCCACTTCAGGGCATCGCTTGCGTCTCTTTGCGTGCGGCATGGCAAACATGCCGCTACGGGCAGAAACGCTGGATATTGTCATGCGGCGCGACGGCATGGGACCGACTTGGTCCGGTCGATTGACTGATGCCGTCGCAATCTGGCCAAACGATCTGAACACTGCTGTTGCAGCCGCTTTGGCCGGTCCGGGCGTCGAAGCCACGCACCTGACCATGGAAGACAGCGGCCGGGGTGGGCCTCATGAAATCCGTCTCGACGCATGTGGGCCAGGCGGCAACTGGCAGCGACACTACCGTTTGCCGGACATGTCGGACGCCAGCGTTTGCCACCCCGTCGCGGCCATGATCCTGACCGCATTGCAGCAAGAAACGCAGCCCTGGCAATTCACATGACCCCGCAGCCCCGGACTTGATCCGGGGCTGCGACGTGGCGGGAACACCCGATGCGTTTTAGCCCGCGCCGTGGATCTTGTCGTTCGGATTGGTGTTCAGGTTGTACTTCATGATGCGCCCATGCGGCCCATTCCGGTCGCGCTCCAGACCAAAGACCGGCCCATCCGGTCCACCGGATTGAGAGAGAACACTGTCGATTTCAGCCCGGTCTGCCTCGGTCAACGCAAACTCGAACACTTTCAACGTCTTGGGCAGGTGCCGCGCATATCGCGCACCAACAATGGCCGCCGCGACTTGTGGCTGGTCCAGTATCCAGCGGATCGCAACCGCGCTGAGCGACACGCCATGCCGGTCGCCAACGGTTTTCAGGGTCGTCAGCAAAGCCTGAAACATGTCCCAAGACCCAAACTCGTCAATGATCAGCCGGTATTTGATCAGAGACCGGTTTTCGAATTGAAATCCGGGATCGGGCTGGCCCAGCCAATGCTCTGTCAGGAACCCACCTGCCAACGTACCGAAACACAAAAGGCCCATATCTTTCTCTGCAGCCCAAGGCGCCAGTGTGCGGGCAGGTCGTCGATCCAGCACGGAATACTGCACCTGCGTCGCTGCGATGTCGAACCCGGCCTCCACAAACGGCGCGATGTCCTCCACATCCCAGTTATTCACGCCCAGATTGGCAATCTTACCTTTCTCCTGACAGGACTTGAGTGCCGACAGCGCTCCCATTGGATCGCCCCGGCCCATGTCCCACCAGTAGAATTGCACCAGATGCAGGCGTTCGATCTGCAACCGTTTTAACGAGCGGTCGACAATCGCCTCCACATCCGCTGCGGTAAACTCATCCAATCGCGTCAGGTCTGGCACCAGCTTTGTGTGCACGATCACACGATCCGCCACGTCAGCCCCACGCCGTTGCCGCAGGTCAGCGATATAGGTGCCGATCATATCTTCGACGCCGGTATAGATGTCGGCGCAATCCAGCGTGGTGATGCCCGCGTCCAGAAAGGCCTCCATATCGGCAATTGCATCCGCGGCGATGACTTCGCCATGGTCGCCCGCCAGTTGCCAGCCGCCCTTGATCACGCGCGAAATGGTGTGACCGGGGCGCAGGTCGATGGTTTCCGGCGTGCTCATGTGGTGCTCTCCTCGTTTTGCCAATAGGGGGTGCTGCGCGCATCCGGCAGACCCGTGGTTTCCGCATGGGAGAACCAGCGCCGCTCTTCCCGCACGATGCGGAACCGTCCGCCGCAATGCGGGTCGGGGCAGGCGACCTCGGCATCCGTGGACATCCAGTCCCCTGGCGCGGTATCTCGTTGTTTCGCGGGCAGCAGGGGCAGCAGGCCCGCCAAAGCGTACATCGACACTTTCTGCCCTTCGCTGAAAATCAGGTTTTCACCCACCACGCGAAAGCTTTCCCCTTCCACATGACGGCAGACCGGGGTGCGCCCATCCAGCACCGATTCCACCCGCAGATCATAGAGCCAGAACCCCGCTTCGCCTGTTTCTTCCGACATCGCTGATTGCCCTCGCTTTCTGATGGTGTGACCCCAGATGTGTTGCACCTCAGGTTTTGGTCGTCAATCGCAGCCAAGTCTGTAGGATGGCCGCTGAGAGAGGGAACAATCCGAAGGAACCGGCCATGACAGATGCAGCACAGAAACCAGAACGTATTGAAATCGCGCCGGGAATGTCGATCAGCCGGGTTTTGACGGGCCTCTGGCAAGTGGCGGACATGGAGCGGGACGGAAACGAGATCGACCCGGAGACTGGGGCAGATGCGCTGCAGGCCTATGTGGACGCAGGGCTCGACACATTTGACATGGCTGACCACTACGGCAGTTCCGAGATCATGGCGGGGCGTCTGTTGGCGCGGGGCGGTGCGCCGCGCCCGCTTGCCTTCACGAAGTGGGTGCCTGCGGTTGGTGCGCTCACCGAAGCGGACATGCGTGCGGGCGTGCAGGCGCGGCTGGATCGGTTGGGCGTAGACCGGGTGGATCTGCTGCAATTCCACACATGGAACTATCTGGACGACGGTATGCTGGAAAACCTGCACACACTCGCCCGAATGCGGGAAGAGGGGCTGATCGCAGAACTTGGCGTCACCAATTTCGACGCCGCACATTTCAATCTGGCCCTGTCCGACGGCGTACCGCTGCGCACGAACCAGATCAGCTTTTCCCTGATGGATCGCCGCGCGGCGGGGGATATGGCCAAGGTGTGCGCAAAGCATGGGGCCTTTGTTCTGGCCTATGGCACGCTTTGTGGTGGGTTCCTGTCTGATCGTTGGGTCGGGCAACCAGAACCAACCGACATCCCTGACTGGTCCAAAATGAAATACAAACGCTTCATCGACACGGCAGGGGGATGGGATGCATTGCAGGCCGTGTTGCACGCGGCCAAGACGATTGCGGACAAACACGGCGTGTCGGTGTCCAATGTCGCAACCCGTTGGGTGCTGGATCAACCGCATGTGGCGGGTGTCATCATCGGCGCACGGTTGGGTGAGAACATGCATGCCGCCGACAACTTGCAGCCCTTTTCCTTCAAACTCGATGATGAGGATCAGGCCACCTTGCAGGCCGCGTTTGACCATACACAGCCGATCCCCGGCGATTGCGGAGATGAATACCGTAAGCCGCCTTTCCTGACCGCCTCGGGCGATTTGTCCCATCACCTGACAGAGATGCCGCCGCCGCAAACGGCGTTGCCGGTGCCCGGGCGTCCCGCGGAATCCCGCGTGCTGACAGGTTCGAAATGGGAAGACGTCGCGGGCTATTGCCGGGCACGCCGGATTGGCGACCGCATCCTGGTGGCCGGTACCACCGCAGTGTCAGGTCATAGCCGCGCCGTAGCACCCGAAGACGCGGGCGCGCAAACCGTATATATCCTGGACCGGATCATCGCTGCCATCGAGGCGTTGGGCGGTACAGCCGAAGACGTGGTACGCACCCGGGTCTACATTACAGATGAGGCTGACGTGCTGGATATCTCCGAAGCGCACGGTCGAGTGTTCCGCGACATCAAACCGGTCAACACGCTCTACAGGATCGCCGGGCTGATCGGCGCGCACAAGGTGGAAGTTGATGTAGAGGCGATGATCCGCGAGGGCAGTACCGGGACAGGATGATCGTCTCAAACGCGACAGAGTCCCGGACTTGATCCGGGACCTCTACCCTGCGACCAAGAGGCCCCGGATCAAGTCCGGGGCTCCGGTTCCTGGGCGGAAACGTGGTTCGTCAAATGTTACGGCAGCGATTTCAGATAGGCCGCAATCGCCTCGCGATCCGAAGCGGGCAGGGCAGAGGTTCCCCGGATCACCGAAACCATCTGACCGCCCGCGCTGTCGTAATCCGGGGTGAATCCGCTTTCCAGGTAATACGCAATGTCTCCCGCACTCCAATCCAGTTTTGAAGGATGCAGCGGCGGAATTGTACCCATGCCCGACGGGTTTGGCGCACCCATCATCCATTGCGTCAGGTCCAGCCCGCCGGTGGCATCGCGCGGTGTGTGGCATTCGGCGCAATGACCCAAGGCCTCGACCAAGTAGCGGCCACGTTGCAACTCATCGCCGCTTAACTCGGTCACCCAGTCCGGCGACATGTTGATCTGCTTCCACAGCCCCAGACCGCGCCGGATGTTGAACGGGAACCCAACCTCATGCGGCAGGCTCGCTACGTCCGAGGGCGGCAGCGTGTCCATGTAGGCCTTCAGGTCCACAACGTCCTGCGGCTCCATCCGTTGATAGGTCGTGTAAGGCAGGGCCGGAAAGTAATGCGCGCCGTCGGGTGACACGCCCGCGATCAGCGCATTGCCGAGGTCAGCTGTGCTCCACCCGCCAATCCCGGCGTCAGAGGGCGAGATGTTGGGAGAAGCGAACGTGCCAAACGGGCTTTCGATCCGGTAACCCCCGGACAGCACCGGCGGGCCGTCACTTTTGTCATCCGGGGCCACATGGCAGCTGCGGCAGCCTGCGGCGGCAAACACCAGGGCACCGTTTTCCGCGTCACCGGTCAGCCCGTCAAAGGTTGAGGCAGGCAACGGGCGTGGCGCGGATAAAAGCCAACCGGCGACGCCACCAATCAGAGCCAGTGCGATCAGAATCCGCAACAGACGCATCATGCCAAACCTCCTGCAACAGGTTCAGGGCGACACAGTGGCCGCCCTAAACGTTCATCTTCCTGGCCTCAGTTTACTGAGGCTGGCGATATGTGTCGTGGCACCCGCCGCAGGATTTGCCGACGGCACCGATCCCGCCGCGCAGAGCATCCAGACCGTCGCCCGCAACCGCCGCCAGACTGGCCGAGGCGGTTGCCATCGCCATACCTGCTTCGCCTACCTTGCTGCCGTCTGCCCAAATCGCAGGCAGCGCACCTGTTGCATCACCCAATGCGCCGTTGTCCGATCCCGGAGGCCACAGAGCCATCTGGTTCATTGATGAAAGAGTTGCCAGATTTGTTGCTGCTGCGCTGGCTGCATCCGCGTTGTATTCCACGTCACCCTTGGCCATGGCGCCCAGAATGCCGATGTTGAAGGCATAAAGCTGCATGGTCGCCTTGCGTGCCTTCACGGCACCCATCAATGCCTTGTTTGCATGACCGTCAGCCAAGGCCGAGGTGGCCACAACGGTCGCAAGAGTCAGTCCGGTAAATAGGGAAAGTGCTGTTTTCATTTTAGAAATCGCTCCACCTGTTGGTATGGCTACGCCTCAAGTATACATGTTCGCAAAATTCGAAACACCCTCTATATTCGAATAGAGTTGGCGGATTTTTGCACAGCATGAATTGGGATGATCTGCGATACATACTGGCTGTGGCCGACCAGGGTTCGGTCAGTGGCGCCGCGCGACAACTAGGCGTGACACATGCTACGGTGCTACGACGCGTTTCGGCGTTTGAGGCGGAGCAGGGCGGCGCGGTGTTTGACAAACACGCCACGGGATACCGTGTGAGACAAGACCGCCAACGCGTGATCGAAGCAGCGCGGGAAGTCGCGGCAGCGGTCGGAACGGTGGACCGGCTGATGCATGGGGTGCGTGCGCCGGTCGGTGGGGTGGTGCGGATATCCTCCACCGACACGTTTTGCCGCTACATCCTGCCAGGGCTGGTCGAGACGGTGCGCCGGACCGCGCCAGAGCTGCAGTTGGAATTGTTGAGCTCTAACGAGCATCTGGACCTTGGACAGATGCAGGCTGACATCTCGGTTCGACCAACGATGTCCTTGCCGGATGACATGACCGGGGACATCGTCGCCAACCTGACCTTCGGCGCGTTTGACACGCCTGACACCGGCGACATCTGGCTGGGCCTGACGGGTCGTTTGGCCTATTCACAACCGGCCAAGTGGATGGAACGGGCAGTGCCCAAGGCGCAGATCAGCGCGTCTTCGGACAGTTTTCTGGCATTGGCGGAACTGGCGCGGTTGGGGTTGGGTATCGCGTTGCTGCCAACATTTCTGGGAAATGCCACGCCGGGTTTGCGAAAACGGGCTGACCTGACGCCCGAGATGAGCGTACCCGTATGGACGGCGACCCACGTGGACCTCGCAGAATCACCCCGTATCCGTTTGGCGCGGCAGCATGTGGCGGCTCATCTGGACAGCATGGGACAGGTTATTGCGGGGGTGTGAACTGCGCTTCAACCCAAACAGCACCGGAGAAACACACGGGCCACAGTCCCGGGCTTGACCCGGGACCTCCACCTCGCAGCCAAGAGGCCCCGGATCACGTCCGGGGCTGCGTGAGCGTGGGTGGCAACGTATGCGTTTCTTTAAAAACCAACCGGGCTATCATCGATCACCAGGTTATGGTCGTCTCATCCGTTCCGCTGTGGCCCAATCCGGCCAAAATCCCAGCCACTCACTTAACCAGATCAACGCGCAGATCAGAACAATCGCCGCGACCAGTTTCACCCGTTTTTCCGAAGGCGGGTTGCGGGCCCATTGCGACATCTTGATGAACATGCGCATGTGCAGTGTCAGCCTTCGTCGACAAAACGCACCTTGCCGATATGGGGCAGGTTGCGGTTGCGTTGGGCATAGTCGATGCCATAGCCGACCACAAATTCATCCGGGATTTCGAACCCGATCCAGTCGGATTTGAAATCCACCTCGCGCCGGGACGGTTTGTCCAGCAACGCGATGGATTTAAGCCGCGCGGGCTTGCGGGATTTCAGCAGGCGCGTGACATGGGCCAGCGTGTGGCCTGTATCCACGATGTCTTCGACCACCAGCACGTCACGTCCCTCAATAGCGCCGCGTAAGTCCTTGAGAATACGCACCTCGCGGCTCGATTCCATGGCGTCGCCGTAGGAAGACGCTTCCAGAAAATCGACCTCGATGGGCAGGTCGAGTTCCCGCACCAAATCGGCGATGAACACAAACGACCCACGCAGAAGTCCGACGACCACAAGCTTGTCCGTATCTCCGAATTCAGCGGTGATTTCGCCGCACAATTCCTCGATCCGGGCGGCAATGGTCTTGGCCGAGATCA
>JBFOMB010000130.1:0-8318 GCA_040830545.1 Paracoccaceae bacterium
GGCGTAGAGCATGTATTCGTCCATGCGATCCTGCGTTTGCGCCATGCGCAGGTTGCCGACTACAGCGAAACCGGCATTAAGTCCGGTTTCCTCTTCCAGCGTCTTGTAGAAATCGACCGAGTATTTGTGGATATGGGTTGTCGCGTAGCTCATGTTGAACAGCGGCAACAAACCAGCCGCGTGCCAGGTGGAGCCCGAGGTCAGCTCGTCCCGCTCCAGCAGCATCACGTCGTCCCAGCCTGCTTTGGCCAGGTGATAGGCAATCGACGTGCCGACGGCACCGCCGCCAACGACAAGGGCTTTGACTTGGGTTTTCATGGGGTCCCCCGGAACGGATTCGCTTTGTGCGCTGTTATGCCGGAGGGCAGGGTGGACTGATTGGCCCATCCGACCGGATATGAGGGGAAAGCGACCTGCACCGCGTCGCGATAGGGACGTGGACGCGTAGGGTGGGTGAAACCCACCGTTACGGCGGCGCTTAAACCAAGGACCCGTCGCCAAAACACACACACCGCAGCCCCGGACCTGATCCGGGGCCTCTCGCGGCAACTTAGCCCGTATCGCGCGGTCCCATCTCACGCTCCATCATTCTGGCAAACCGGGTCAGCATGCGGTCGATGTCTTTGGGTGACGACACAAACTGCTGGTGAATGATCAATCCCCGGCAAAAGCTGCGGAAAATCGCCCACAGCAGGGCTGCGTCGTCCGGTTCCGGCTGTGCACCCTTGTATGCCTGGTTGATGGCTGCCCCGATACGGGTGTCGAATTCACGCAACGCTTCAGCCAACGTGTCACGCAGCACGGCGTCCGTCCGGCAGGCCACAAGGATTTCCACAAACGCGCGCCCTTCGCGATTGTCCAACATGGTTTTCCACCCTGACAGCACCATATCGACGACCGGTTGAGGACCATCGCGATGAAAGGGGCGCATGACATTGTCCAGCAATCGTTGCGCGGTTTCCGCGACCAAGGCCTGTCGCGTCGGAAAATGGTGTGTGATTGCACCGCGCGACATGCCCGCGGCCTGCTGCACTTTGGCGAATGTCGTCTCCGCATAACCATTTTCGTCCAGACAGATCACAGCCGCCCGCAGGATTGCATCACGCGTTTCGCGCGAGCGTTGTTGATGCAGGGTTTCGCGGGCGGGTTCGGTCATTAGGCGAAGGTACGTAACGTTGCGATTGACGGGTTCATGTGCATGACAATACAAACAGAACGGACGGTCTGCAATATTCGCGTCAGTCGGGGAGGGCTGCATGGCGAAATCCATACGCATCGGCGGGGCCAGCGGGTTCTGGGGGGAAAGCGCGATGTCGACGCCGCAATTGCTGGCGGTCGAAGGGCTGGATTACCTCGTTTACGACTATCTGGCCGAAATCACGATGTCGATCATGGCTCGTGCGCGGATGAAGGATGCAAATGCGGGTTACGCTGCGGATTTCGTGACCGATGTCATGACGCGGAACCTGAAAACCATCGCGGCAAAGGGTGTAAAGGTGCTGTCCAATGCAGGCGGCGTGAATCCTGTGGCATGCGGGGCGGCGCTGCAGGCGTTGGTGGCCGAACTGGGCCTGTCGCTCAAGGTGGCTGTGGTTGAAGGGGATGATATCCTGGACCGCGCCGAACAGTTCGCAGCCCGGAAAGAGATGTTTTCGGCCGCGGACATGCCACCGCGCGACCGGCTGGCGTCGATGAACGCCTATATTGGGGCCGGGCCCATCGTTGCGGCTTTGCAGGCTGGGGCGGACATTGTCATCACGGGGCGTTGCGTTGATAGCGCCGTGACTTTGGCGGCCGCGATGCACGCCTTTGGCTGGGGCGCGGACGACCTCGACCTGTTGGCAGCGGGGTCTTTGGCCGGTCACCTGCTGGAATGCGGGCCGCAATCCACGGGTGGAAATTTCACCGACTGGCAGGCAGCGGGTGACATCGCGCAGATCGGTTATCCGGTGGCCGAAATGCGGGCGGATGGCACGTTTGCGGTGTTCAAACCTGACGGGACCACCGGTGTTGTGTCCCCTGCGTCGGTTGCGGAACAAATGCTCTACGAAATCGGCGACCCCCGCGCCTACATTTTGCCGGACGTGGTCTGCGATTTCTCTGACGTCACCATCACACAGGACGGTCCCGACCGGGTCGAGGTCGCCGGGGCCGCAGGGTATCCGCCAACGGGTCAGCTCAAAGTCTCCGCCACATGGATGGACGGGTTCCGCGCAGGGCAGGTGGTCCATTTCAACGGTGTCGGTGCGCGGGACAAGGCTGTGTCCTATGCTGAGGCCGCTTTGTCCCGCGCGCGCAATGTTCTGGCGAAAATGGGCGCGTCTGATTACCGTGAGGTCTCGGTCGAAACCTTTGGCGGCAGGCCGGGTGAGGGTGCTTATGAGGAGATCTCGCTCAAGGCCGCCGTTCGGCACGATGATGCCCGCGCGGTTGGTCTGTTCCTAAAGGAATTCATCGGCGGCGCGCTTGCAACGCCACCCGGATTGCATTTCTTCACCGGTGGCGGACGGCCCAAGCCGTCGCCAGTCGTTTCGTTATTCTCTTTCTTGGTGGAGGCCTCAACGCTTGACCTGAAAGTGACACTGGATGGCAAAGACATCGACTATGTTGCGCCGGAGGTTTCCGTTCAGGATGTGCCAGTATGCGAAACCCCTGCGCCGCAAGAAATAGACGCCAGGACTGACCTGATCGAACGTCCGCTCGAAGCACTGGCCTGGGCGCGGTCAGGGGACAAGGGCGACAAGGCCAACATCGGTGTTATAGCGCGGCACGCGGCCTACATGCCGTGGATTTGGGCCAGCCTGACGCCCGAGGTCGTGAAGACTGTGTTTGGCGATCTGGTGCAGGGTGAGGTGGAGCGTTTTTACCTTCCCGGCACACATTCGATGAACCTGCTGTTGCACGAGGCGTTGGGTGGGGGCGGGGTCACCAGTCTGCGCAACGACGCGCAGGCTAAGGCCTATGCGCAACGCCTGCTGGCGACACCGATACACCTGCCCGCTGGGCTGATCGTGAACGAAGAAGGAGCGGCATGATGGGATACCAAAGCCGGATCGTGCGAGGCTCGGAGAGCTACGAACAGAACCGCGCTGGCATGCTGGCGCTGGTGGACCGGTTGCGTGCACTGGAACGCCGCCCGGTGGAGATCAGCGAACGGCGGCGCGAGAGGATGGAGGCGCGTGGCCAGATTACGCCACGCGAACGGCTGGCCCGCCTGTTGGATGCAGGCATGCCGTGGTTGCAGATGCATTCGCTGGGCGGCTACATGGTCGATACCAAAAACGAGGCGAAATCGGTGCCCGGTTCGTCCGTGATTGCCGGTATCGGCTATGTCGCGGGCACACGATGTGCGGTGTTGGTGGACGATTCAGGGATCAAGGCGGGTGCGATGGGGGCCAAGTCGCTCGACATCGTGCTGAGCCTGCAAATGACCGCGTTACGGCACAAACTGCCTTTCATCCATATGGTCGAAAACGCCGGTGCTAACCTGGTGGAGTATCGGGTCGAGGGCTGGGCACGGGGTGGCTCGCTCTTCCGCAATTTCGCCTGGCTCAGCGCGGCAGGCGTGCCGGTGATCACTGTTCTGCACGGGCCGTCGACGGCTGGTGGCGCCTACATGCCTGGGATGTCCGACTATGTGATTGGCGTGCGCAAAAACGGCATGGCGGCGCTGGCCGGGGCTGCGCTGGTTCATGCGGCAACGGGTGAGGTCGCCAATGACCGCGAACTTGGCGGGTCTGAAATGCACGCAACCACCTCGGGCCTTGTGGAATATCTGGCCGAGGATGATGCGCATGGCGCGGAACTGGCCCGCGATGTTGTGGCTCGGCTGGACTGGAACCGCCATCTGGGCCCGCGCACGGTGCAGCCCTTTGCCGAACCGGTGCTGAGTGCTGATGACATCGCCGGAGTGGTCCCGGTGGACTACCGCACGCCTTACGACGTGCGGGAGGTTGTCGCGCGCGTCGTGGATGGCTCCGTATTTGAAGACTTCAAACCCGATTTCGGCGTTTCCACCGTCTGCTTGCAGGCCGCCATCAACGGCATTCCTGTAGGCGTCATCGGCAACAACGGCCCGATTGATCCAGCAGGTGCCAACAAGGCCGCTCAGTTCATCATGCTGTGCGATCAGGCGGACACGCCATTGATCTTCCTCAACAATACCACCGGATACATGGTCGGCACGCAATATGAACAGGCGGGCATGATCAAACACGGGTCCAAGATGATCCAGGCCGTGTCAAACGCGAAGGTGCCGCGTATTGCGCTGTACATTGGGGCGAGTTTCGGAGCCGGGAATTACGGGATGTCGGGATATGGCTACGAACCCGATTTCCTGTTTGCCTGGCCCAATGCGCGCACCGGCGTGATGGGTGGCGAACAGGCGGCGGGCACGATGGAAATGGTCGCGCGCGTCGGGGCCAAACGCAAAGGCGTCGAGGTGGACGAGGCGCAGCTGTCCCAGCAGGGCGAGGCGATCAAGGCCATTTTCGGCGGGCAAGAGGATGCGTTTTACACCTCTGGCCAATGTCTTGACCATGGGGTGATCGACCCGCGCGACACCCGGCGGGTGCTGGGCTTCTGTCTGGAAACCGCGATGGAGGGGCGGCGGCGGACCGTGCGGCCGAACTCCTACGGCGTGCACCGGTTCTAAAGGGGGCAAGGATGGAACTGCCCTCATATGAAACGCTGGATCTGGAGGCGGACGCGGGCTGGCTCACCGTCTGGTTTAACAGCCCGGAAAACCGCAACGCGCTGACGGACGCGCGGGTGGACGACATCCTATCGCTTTGTACCTGGTTACAGGACGCGCCCCTGCGTGGCGTTCTGTTTCGCGGACGAGGCGGGGGGTTCTGTGCAGGTGGCGACCTGAAAAGCTTCAAGTCGGCCTATACAGACGGCGTAGGTGACAGCGCGCAGATCGTCGCGATGAGCCTGCGTGGCGCGGACATGTTCGACGCCGTGGCAGGCCTGCCGCAATACACCGTCATGGCGGTCGAAGGCGCTGCGATGGCGGGCGGCATGGGGCTCGCCTGTTGCGGGGATTTCGTCATCGCCACGGACGACGCCATGTTCGGTCTCAGCGAAGTTCGCATCGGCCTGACACCTGCCCAGATCGCGCCCTTCGTAATCCGTCGCATGGGGTTGCAGGTGGGGCGGCAGCTGATGCTGACCGGAGCGCGGTTTCGGGGGGAAGAGGCGAAAGCCTGTGGAATGGTGGACGAGTGGGTCCCGGATGCCGAGTTCCTGGAACAGGCGATTGCCACGCAGCAACGCATGATCGAGGGCGTCGCGCCCGGTGCTCTGGCCGCGATAAAGGCGCAGATTGCACAGATGCCCTTTCAAACCCGCACCGAACAGCGGCAGACGGCGGCAGAGAGCTTTACCGCGCGGATGTTGTCGGACGAGGCGCGCGAAGGCATCGGGGCCTTCTTCGAAAAACGCAAACCCAACTGGGACAGGGAATAAGCCATGGCATTTACATCGCTTTTGGTAGCCAACCGCGGGGAAATTGCCGCGCGTGTGATCCGAACGGCCAAGGGGTTGGGGCTGCGCACGGTTGCTATTTACTCGGAGGCAGATGTTAACGCACCTCATGTAGCGCTGGCAGATGAAGCTGTTCTTATCGGCCTTGGGCCGGTTGGCGAAAGCTATCTGTCTGCGGAACGGGTGTTGGCGGCAGCGAACCAAACCGGGGCGGGCGCAATCCATCCAGGCTATGGCTTCCTGTCCGAAAATGCGGAATTTGCCGAGGCTGTTGAAGCGGCAGGCATAGTCTGGGTTGGGCCGCCCCCGTCGGCGATACGCGCGATGGGTCTGAAGGCCGAAGCCAAACGGTTGATGATCGCTGCGGGCGTACCCTGTGTGCCGGGTTACGAAGAGGCCGACCAGAGCGACGCCCGTCTGATCGCAGCAGCGGAAGAGGTCGGTTTCCCGGTGATGGTCAAGGCCAGCGCCGGTGGCGGCGGGCGCGGTATGCGGCTGGTCCACACTGGGGCGGAATTGCCCGAGGCGCTGACATTGGCCCGATCCGAGGCGGAAAACGCCTTTGGTTCTGGTGATCTGATCATCGAAAAGGCGATCCTGCGGCCCCGGCACGTGGAAATTCAGGTCTTTGCCGATGACCATGGCAACGTCATCCATCTGGGTGAACGCGATTGCTCGGTCCAGCGGCGGCATCAGAAAGTGGTCGAAGAGGCCCCGTGCCCCGTGATGACGGACGATTTGCGCGACCGCATGGGTGCCGCAGCGGTCGAAGCGGCGCGGGCAGTTGACTATCGCGGCGCTGGCACGGTGGAATTTCTGCTGGATGAGGGCGGCGGGTTCTATTTCCTGGAGATGAACACACGTCTACAGGTGGAACACCCGGTGACGGAGATGGTGACGGGGCTGGACCTCGTCGCGCTGCAAATCGCAGTGGCGCGAGGGGAGGCTTTGCCGCTGTCTCAACAGGACGTGGAGCTTAACGGCCATGCCATTGAGGTGCGCCTGTACGCTGAAGACCCCTCAATCGACTACCTGCCTGCCACGGGCCCTGTGACGCTCTGGCAACCGGCAGACGGGCCGGGGGTGCGTGTGGATGCGGGCGTCAGTTCGGGACAGGAGGTTTCGCCGTTCTACGATCCGATGCTGGCGAAAATCATCGCGCATGGTCCATCCCGCGCGGTCGCGTTAGCACGGCTACGGCAGGCGGTTGCGCAATCTGTCCTGTTGGGGACGGTGACCAACGCGGCGTTCCTTGAGGATGTGTTGGGGCAGGACGTGTTCGCGGATGGGAATGCGACCACTGCGTTTCTGGACGAGGTTTATCCCGATGGCTTCCCCGCCGCAGCGCCGACCGCAGTGGAAGTCGCCCTTGCCGCTGCGTTGATGATGGAGGAAGAACGCAACGCCGCGCAGGGGCGTGCGGGTTTCATCGCGCCGGACATGCTGCATTGGTCCAGCGCCGCGTTGTTGCCCAGAACGCTGAACCTGATGGTCGGAGATCAGACGATGGATGTCAGCATCGGCGCTGTGCCGGGCGGGTGGTCCGTCACGGTGGACGGTGGCGCGCTTGATGTCAGTGACATGCAGATCGACGGGGCCAACATGCGTACCCGGATCGCGGGTCAAACGGTACAGAGCACCTTTGCCAATACCGGCAATGATCTGCACCTCGCCATAGGTGCAAGACGGTTGAGTTTCCGCCGTCTGCGCGCCGGGCGCAGTGCTGATGACGAGGCTGCTGGAGGGCGCATAGCCGCTCCGATGCCGGGGCTGGTGCTGGAAATGAAAGTTGCAGCGGGCGACAGCGTGACCAAGGGCCAGACACTGGCCATTCTGGAAGCGATGAAGATGCAGCATCAAATCACCGCCGGGATCGACGGCACGGTCGAGGCCGTACACGTGAGCGCCGGTCAACAACTGGCCACTGGTGACGTGATGATCGAGATTGGGGAGGATGGGGCATGAAATCGAAACTGTGTGAGCAACTGGGGATCGAATTTCCGCTCTTCGCCTTTTCCCATTGCCGGGACGTGGTGGCAGCGGTCAGTCGCGCAGGTGGCATGGGTGTCTTTGGTGCGGTGAAATACACGCCTGAGGAATTGCGCCAGGAACTGGAATGGATCGACGCCCATTGCGGTGGAAAACCCTATGGCGTTGACCTGATTGTCCCCAACAAGATGGAAGGCAAAGGGCAGGCGATGACTCGGGACCAGCTGTTTGGTGCTGTGCCTGAGACGCATAATGCCTTTGTCACCAGCGTGTTGGAGGCAAATGGGATCGAACCGGGCGCGATCAGCACCGAACGGGATGCCATCGCGCAATTTGCCATCAATCTGGACGAAACCGGCGCGGACGAGATGCTAGATGTTGCGTTTTCCTTCCCGATCAAGCTGATCGCAAACGCGCTGGGCACGCCGCCACTGATCATGATGGACCGCGCGCGGGCGGCGGGTGTGCCGGTGGCGGCCCTGGTCGGCTCCAAAACCCATGCGCTGGCGCAGTTGCAGGCCGGGGTGGACATCCTTGTTGCGGCTGGAGGCGAGGCCGGAGGGCATTGCGGTGAGATCGCAACCATGGTTCTGATCCCCGAGGTCGTCTCGGTCGCGGGTGACACGCCTGTTCTGGCAGCGGGTGGTATCGTGACCGGCGGGCAGATGGCGGCAGCCATGGCGATGGGCGCGGCAGGGGCGTGGTGCGGCTCGGGCTGGGTGACCTCGTCCGTGGCGGAGGCGGCGCCGGTTATTAAGGACAAGATGCTGGGCGCGACGTCATCTGACACGGGTCGGTCCAGGTTGCGCACGGGGAAAAAATCCAAACAACTGCGGTCCACA
>JBFOMB010000131.1:0-6231 GCA_040830545.1 Paracoccaceae bacterium
CATCCGCATGGCATGGCACGCCGCAGGCACCTACCGTACCGGCGACGGCCGTGGTGGCGCAGGCACCGGGCAGCAGCGGTTTGCGCCGCTGAACTCGTGGCCGGACAACGGCAACCTGGATAAGGCGCGTCGCCTGCTGTGGCCGATCAAGCAGAAATACGGCAACCAGATTTCCTGGGCGGACCTGTTGATCCTGACCGGCAATGTCGCAATCGAAAGCATGGGCGGCCCGATCTTCGGATTTGGTGGCGGCCGGGCGGATGTCTGGGAACCCGAAGAAGACGTTTACTGGGGGGCGGAAACCGAATGGCTGGCACCGACGGACAACCCGCACAGCCGTTATTCCGGTGAACGCGATCTGGATAACCCGCTGGCTGCTGTTCAGATGGGCCTGATCTATGTGAACCCCGAAGGTCCTGACGGGCAGCCGGACATCCTGGCCTCGGGCCGTGACATTCGCGAAACCTTTGCCCGGATGGCGATGAACGACGAGGAAACCGTTGCGCTGGTTGCTGGCGGTCACACCTTCGGCAAGGCGCATGGCGCAGGAGACCCGGCGCTGGTCGGACCCGAACCTGAAGGCGCGTCCATGGAAACCATGGGTCTTGGCTGGATCAACGCGCATGGCACAGGCCACGGCGATGACACCACGACCTCTGGCATCGAAGGCGCGTGGACGGCCAACCCGACCACCTGGGACAACGGCTATTTCGATCTGCTGTTCGGTTATGACTGGAACCTAACCAAATCGCCCTCGGGCGCATGGATCTGGGAACCGGTTGGCGTGACCGAGGATGACATGGCCCCGCAGGCGCACGATCCGTCCAAGAAGGTCAAAACCATGATGACCACCGCTGATATGGCGATGCGCATGGACCCGATCTATAAAGAGATCTCGCAGCGGTTCCACAAGAACCCGGATCAGTTCGCGGACGCCTTTGCCCGCGCATGGTTCAAACTGACCCACCGCGACATGGGCCCCAAGGTACGTTACCTGGGCACAGACGTTCCGGCGGAAGACCTGATCTGGCAGGATCCGGTGCCGGAAGTGGATCACGACCTGATCGACGCAGCCGACATCTTGGACCTGAAGGCCAAGCTGCTGGATTGCGGTCTGTCTGTGTCCGAGCTGGTTTCGACGGCATGGGCGTCGGCCTCGACCTATCGCGGGTCGGACCATCGCGGCGGCGCCAACGGCGCACGTGTCCGCCTGGCCCCGCAGAACGGCTGGGAAGCGAACGAGCCTGAAAAACTGGCCAAAGCACTGGCAGCCCTGGAAGGCGTGCAAGGCGCGTTCAACGCGGCGCAGTCCGGTGGCAAGAAGGTCTCGCTGGCGGACATCATCGTACTGGGCGGCTGCGCAGCGGTGGAAAAGGCCGCGAAGGACGCCGGTCAGGACGTCGAGGTTCCGTTCACCCCGGGCCGGACCGATGCCACGGACGAGATGACCGATGGCGACAGCTTCAGCGTGCTGGAGCCGGAAGCCGACGGGTTCCGCAACTATCAGAAGAAAGAATACTCGATCTCGACCGAGGAGCTTCTGATCGACCGCACGCAACTGCTGACGTTGACTGCGCCAGAAATGACCGTTCTGGTCGGCGGCATGCGCGTGCTGGGTGCAAACCACGGCGGATCGTCCCATGGGGTGTTCACCGACAACGTGGGTGTGCTGTCCAACGACTTCTTCACCAACCTGCTGGACATGGGTGTGGTGTGGTCCAAGACCGATGCGTCGGAAATGACCTTTGAAGGCAAGGATCGCGCCTCTGGTGACGTGAAATGGACCGCAACGCGCGCTGATCTGGTCTTTGGTTCCAACTCGCAACTGCGGGCCATTGCCGAGGTTTACGGTCAGGACGACGCCAAGGGTAAGTTCGTGGCGGACTTCGTCGCAGCCTGGACCAAGGTCATGAACGCAGACCGGTTCGACCTGGCCTGATCTGACTCAATTACAGCGATTTGCCGCCGCCCCGGAGCCTTCGGGGCGGCGGTTTTCTTTTCACATCGGCTGGATTTCCCGGCGAATTTCGGTCATGACATCCGAATGACACACGAGTTGCGCGCCCTGTCCGTTCACCTGCTGACCGCCACCGGGGCAGTGTTTGCCATGCTGGCCATGTTGGCCGCCGTTGATGGAAAATGGGACCTGATGTTCCTGTGGCTGGTGGTGGCATTTGCCGTGGATGGCATCGACGGCCCGCTGGCGCGCCACTACGACGTGAAGACCTATGCGCCACAGTTTGATGGCGTGTTGCTGGACCTGATCATCGACTACCTGACCTATGTGTTCATTCCGGCCTTTGCCTTGTTTTCTTCGGGGTTGATGGCAGGGTGGACCGGCTGGGCCGCGATCATCATCATCACCTTTGCCAGTGCGATGTATTTCGCCGACACGCGGATGAAGACAAAGGACAACTCGTTTTCGGGCTTCCCGGGGTGCTGGAACATGGTGGTGCTGGTGATCTTTGCGTTGGAGCCGAATTTCTGGGTTAGCCTGGCGTTGGTTACGGTGCTGGCGATCACGATGTTCCTGCCGCTGAAATTCGTTCACCCTGTCCGCACCGCGCGTTGGCGCGTGGTCACGTTGCCGGTTGCTTTGGCTTGGACCGTGTTTGCGGGGTGGGCGGCTTGGGTCGATTTTCACCCGGAAAGCTGGGCGCATTGGGGGCTGATCGTGACCAGTGTCTATCTGGTGGTCGCCGGCATCGCCCAACAGATTGTCCCGCAAAAAAACGGCGGCGACGCGATCTGAGGCAGCAGGGGCGTCTTGGCCGTTTTGTCTGCGAACGGTCTGAAAAAGGCCCGCTGCGCCGCCGCGTCGCCTAAATGACCTGTGTCATCCCCGCACCCAGCCTGTCGGTGGGCCGCCGTTCAAATCCAAACTGCTCGTAAAACCTGTCTTTACCCGCTGCGGCCATCAATCCGATGGTGGCACCGGGCTGCGCCCGGGCCCGAATACGCGCGATCAGTCGCGCCATCATCTGCTGACCAATGCCGTTCCCGCGCCAGTCCGGGTGCACGATCACATCCTGCACATAGAAATAGAGCGCGCCATCGCCCACAACCCGCGCCATACCAACCAGTGTTTCCCCCGAGCGACAGGTCACATTGACTACCCCCGCTGACAAGGCTGTTGCCGCCACTTCCGTCGAAATCTCACCCCACCCGGCCTCCGCACGGAACCGAAGGAACTCTTCCACCAACGGCGCCTTGTCCAGATAGCGCAGGCCTGTGGCTTCAGCCGTCATACAGCCCCGCCGATCGTGCCCGCTGCTGCACCAGCGCCAGCACCATGTCGATGGTCGGCGTCGCCACGCCCACGATACGGCCCAGTTCCTGCACAGACCCGACCAGCGCATCAATCTCCATCGGTCGTCCCTGATCCAGATCCTGCAGCATCGACGTCCGGTGCGCACCCACCGCCGCGCCGCCATCTATCCGCCGATCCACGTCAATCGGGAACTTCACACCCAGCGTTTCCGCAATCTCCTGTGCCTCGACCATCATGGCCCGTGCAATCGCCCGCGTGCCGGGTTCGGTGCATAGCACATCCAGCGTGGCATGAGTCAGTGCCGAGATCGGGTTGAACGACAGGTTTCCCCACAGTTTCACCCAGATCTCGTCCCGCAGCCGGGGCCGCACCGGCGCTTTCAGCCCGGCAGCACTCAGCGCCTTGGACAGGGCCAGCGCCCGCTCGGACTTCGACCCGTCCGGTTCGCCCAGCGAAAACCGGTTGCCCTCGATATGTTTGACAACACCCGGTTCAATCACTTCCGCCGCCGGATAGACAACACAGCCCAGCACCCGGTCCGGACCAAACCCATCCCACTGCGCATTCCCCGGATCGACCGAGGCCAGACGCGTGCCTTCCAATGCCCCACCAATCTTGTGGAAATACCACCAGGGCACACCATTCACGCCCGACACAATTGTCGTCTCGGGCCCAATCAACGGCTGCATCTTCTCCACAACGGGCGGCACCGAATGCGCCTTCAGCGTCACGATCACGTAATCCTGTGGCCCCAGCGCCGCTGGGTCTTCCTCTGCCCGCACCGGCACCACACTCTCGCCGCTTTCGTCGATCAATCGCAGCCCGTCCGCCCGCATCGCCGCCAGATGCGGCCCGCGCGCAACCAGCGACACCTCGGCCCCGGCCTGCGCCAGCTTGGCCCCCATGTAACCGCCAATCGCTCCGGCCCCGAACACACAGATTCTCATCGCTGCCTCCCCGGATCGCACACGACCCGCTCCTTCATTGTTCCTCAAATACTCTCGCCGAAGGCGTCCCCAGACTCAAACCAACCCCAGCTTCTCCGCCAGCCCGATCCGCTGCATCTTGCCCGTCGCGCCTTTGGGGATTTCTTCCAGGATCACCACCTTGCGCGGCACCTTGAAATCCGCCAGTCGTTCCGCCGCAAACCCACGAATGCCACGCTCGTCCGCTGCCTCACCTTCACGCAGCACCACAGCCGCCGCCACCTCTTCGCCCAGCTTGTCGTGGGGCAGGGCAAAGGTCACCGCCTGCTGCACCGCCGGATGATCCATCAACACGCCGTCTATTTCCAGCGGCGACACCTTTTCACCACCCCGGTTGATGATCTCCTTCAACCGACCGGTCAGGCTCAGGTACCCCTCATCATCAAACGCCCCCTGATCCCCGGTCCGGAACCATCGCCGCCCCTCCGCGTCAAAGAAGTTCTTTTCATTCGCCTCCGGATTGCCCTCATACCCCGGTGTCACGTTGGGCCCTGAGATCACGATCTCACCTACACCTTCAACCAACCGGTTCTCGGTCTCATGCGCCGTCCGCACCAGCGGCCCGGCCTCCACTCCAACAGACCCGGGCTTCTGCGCACGGGGCGGCAGCGGGTTTGACGCCATCTGATGCGCAGCCTCAGTCATCCCATAGCCCTCGATTACCGGTGCGCCAAAAGTCTCTTGCAACGCGACCATCACCTGCGCGGGTAGCGACGCTGAGGACGAACGCAGGAACCGCAACGGCACATCCTGGATCACATCAGCGTTCCGCCCGGCCCGCGCCAGGATGGTCTGATGCATCGTTGGGACAGCCGTGTACCAGGTCGGTCGCGCCTCGGTCATCTGAGAGAAGAACGCCAGCGCGTTGAACCCCGGTGCACACCAGACCGATCCGCCCGCCGCCAGCGAGGCGGACACCGCCGCCACCAGCCCGTGAATGTGAAACAGCGGCATCACGTTCAGACACCGATCTGCCGGGCTCAATTCCAGCGACGCGCCGATGTTCCCGGCAGAGGCTGCAATATTGGACTGCAACAGCGGCACGATCTTGGGCCGCGACGTGGTCCCTGAGGTGTGCAGGATCAGCGCAATGTCATCCGCTTTGGGGGCCGCCGTATCCGCCTCCCCCGCACTGCCCTCACCGGACAGGTCAAATGCCCCTGCAGGCGCACCCTCCGGCACCGACAGGCGCAACACGAACAACCCGAACCGCTCTGCCGCCGCCAGCGCCGGCCCGTCATAACCCGCCTCAACAATCAGCGCTTTTGCCTTCAGATCCTCAAGATAGAAAGCAAATTCATCTTCGCGATAGGCCGGGTTCAACGGAGCGGTGACCGCCGCCTGCGCGACACAGATAAACGCGGCCGCCATCTCTGGCCCGTTTGGCAGTACAATCGCCACCCGATCCCCACGTCCGATCCCGAACCCGTGCAGTTTTGCGGTCACATCCAGCGCCTGCGCACGCAACCCATCATAGCTCAACCAGTCGCGCCCCGGCGCGCCCAATGCCAACGCGGCCCCGTCATGATCCTGCAAAAATCCGGCAATCGTCGTGCTCATCGCGCCTCACTCCCTTTGATCAGCCTGCCTCAGATAGCGCGCCCGCCCGGGCATGGCAATTGACAGGCCCGCCATCGCCCGTGACGATGACACCACAGAAGGAGGACACGGGATGCAGCTGTTTCACGGCCACAAACCCATCGCACCGCCAAAGGGCGTGCCGGAGTGGGACGCAGACCCTTATGCAGAAGCGATACTGACCAACCCCGTGCCCTTCTTCGACGCGCTTCGCGACCACGGGCCCTTCGCCTATCTCTCCAAATACAAAATGCTCGTCTGTGGCCGCTATGCTGAGACGCAAGAGGTCTTCAACGACCACACCCGCTTTGTCTCGTCTCGCGGCGTCGGCGTCTCGGACTTCGCGCTGGAAGAACCATGGCGCCCCCCCTCCATCGTGCTGGAGGTCGATCCCCC
>JBFOMB010000132.1:0-11259 GCA_040830545.1 Paracoccaceae bacterium
GAGATCGGTGCATTTCAGGCCGAGCGTGGCACGACCCAGCGGGTTTGCTTCAACATCGTGGTCGAGGTGCAGCCCCTGACCGTACCCATTGATGACGACGTGGACCGCATCCTGAGCTATGACAAGGTCACCGAAGCGATTGAGGGCGCACTGGCCGAAGAGCGCCTTAATCTGCTGGAAACCCTGTCCGAACGGATTGCCGAGCGCGTGCTGGCCGAACCTCAGGCGATACGTGTGTTTGTCCGGATTGAGAAGCTGGATCGCGGTCCCGGCGCTTTGGGGGTTGAGATTGTGCGCGGTCGGGATGCCCTGCCGCAGGACCCCGTGGCCGAGGAACGACCGCATCCGCGTTTGGTGTATCTGTCCAATGACGGAATTGCCTCACCATTGCTGAAGGGCTGGATCGACCAGTTGCAGGCTGAGGGACAGCCGCTGATCCTGTGCGTTGGCGCGCCGGATCAGGACATGCCGCAAACGGGGCACAAGATGACCCAACGCCGGATCGACCTGTTGGCGATTGAACAGAACGCCTGGGTTCTGGCGTCACGCGATGACCGGTGCGTTGTGGTTTCCACCCGGACCGAGCTGGACTGGGCAATGAAACACGACCAGATTTGCGTCTGGGCCCCGTCCAAAATCGTGCTGGACGCCGTCGACGGCCCGTCCGAGGCGCCGAGTGAGACCGTGGCACTGGCGGCGTGGTTTGCGGCCACGTTCGAGGCTGAGGATATGCTGGTCATTGGCGCGGATGTGCCCGAGGAGGCCTCGGTGCCGCTGCGCGCGGTGACGGTCGAGACCGCAACGCTGTGACCCGGACCTACTATCGGCCATTGGTGCAGCAGGGGGCAAACCGCCCTGACGGCGCGATGTCGTTGGCCGGCGGGTCGCTGTGGTTCACGCAAGTCGAGGCGATAACGCGCGCGGGTTTCCAGATACTCGACGCCCGTGACATGCCAGAAGAGGCATCGCACTTAATTACGCGACCGCGCGCGCCCATTGCAGGGCTGGACATGGCGGCGCCTAGGATCATGGGCATCCTCAATGTCACACCGGACAGCTTCTCTGATGGTGGCAAGTTTCTGGACCCAAGCACAGCTGCCGCGCGAGGGCGGGCCATGGCCACGGACGGCGCGGACATACTGGACATCGGCGGAGAATCCACACGCCCCGGGGCTGCGACCGTGGAGGTGGCCGAGGAAATCGACCGCACCGCGCCCGTGATCGCGGCGCTGACCGCGCAATTGGACACGCCGATTTCTATCGACACGCGCAAGTGTCCAGTGGCGGAAGCCGCGTTGGACGCTGGCGCGGCGCTGGTCAATGACGTTGCAGCGCTCAGCTATGATCCTTCGCTTGTACCGCTTTGCGTGGATCGGGATGCACCTGTCTGCATCATGCATGCGCAGGGCGATCCGGAAACGATGCAGCAGAACCCACGCTATGACAATGTGCTGCTGGACGTCTACGACTACCTCGAAGACCGGGTTGTGACGCTCGAGGGGCAAGGTATCCCACGGGCCCGAATCCTGGTCGATCCCGGCATCGGATTCGGCAAAACGGTCGAGCACAATCTGACCCTGTTGCGAGGATTGTCGATCTTTCACGGGTTGGGCTGCGCCATCCTGGTGGGGGCTTCCCGCAAGCGTTTTATTGGAACAATTGGCGAAGCGCCGCGCACCGAGGCACGTTTGCCGGGCTCTTTGGCCGTCGGACTTGCAGCGTTGGCCCAAGGCGTGCAAATGCTTCGTGTGCACGATGTGGGTGAAACGGCGCAGGCAATGCGCCTGTGGCAGGCCGTGCACTGAACGAAGGGGGCAGAATGCGCAAACTATTCGGAACGGACGGAGTCCGGGGCAGGGCGAATACCCACCCGATGACCGCCGAGATGGCGTTGAAAATCGGGGCGGCGGTCGGGCGATATTTCCGGCGTGAAAAGGGTGGCGTGCACCGGGTCGTGATTGGCAAGGACACCCGTCGATCCGGATACATGCTGGAAACTGCTCTGACGGCTGGCCTGACCTCCACCGGCATGAATGTTTTGCTCATGGGGCCGGTGCCGACGCCGGCGGTGGGTTTGTTGACCCGGTCGATGCGCGCCGATCTGGGCGTGATGATTTCCGCCAGCCACAATCCGGCGCATGACAACGGGATCAAGTTTTTTGGCCCTGATGGGTTCAAGCTGTCCGACACGGCCGAGATGGAAATTGAAACGCTGATCGAGAATGGCGTGGAGCTGTCCAAGGCGGAGAACATCGGCAGTGCCCGACGGATCGACGACGCGCGGTATCGTTATGGCGAGCGGGTCAAGGCGTCGCTGCCGCGAGGGCTGCGGCTGGACAACCTGAAGGTCGTGATCGACTGCGCCAACGGGGCTGCACACCGCGCCGCGCCGGAAATCCTGTGGGAACTTGGCGCAGAGGTAATCCCGGTCGGGGTCAGCCCGGATGGGTACAACATCAACGATGGCTGCGGATCGACCAAGCCGAGGCTTGCTGCGGAAACGGTGGTGATGCACGGGGCTGATGTGGGGCTGTGCCTGGACGGGGACGCGGATCGCATCATCATGATTGATGAAAAGGGCAAGGTGGCGGATGGCGATCAGCTGATGGCGCTGCTGGCGACCCGTTGGGCGGCGCAAGGCATGTTGAGCGGCGGTGCACTGGTTGCGACGGTGATGTCGAACCTGGGTCTGGAACGGCATCTGGAGGCGCAGGGGCTGAAGCTGG
Organism: Paracoccaceae bacterium; assembly: GCA_040830545.1. GTDB lineage: Bacteria > Pseudomonadota > Alphaproteobacteria > Rhodobacterales > Rhodobacteraceae > HXMU1420-2. The sequence continues at coordinate 2,727 of JBFOMB010000132.1, forward strand.
AGCGCACCGCCGTTGGCGACCGCTATGTGGTGGAGCGTATGCGCAAAGGTGGATTCAACCTAGGTGGTGAGCAATCCGGCCATATCGTGATGACCGATTTCGCAACGACCGGTGACGGCCTGATGGCGGGGCTACATTTCCTGGCCGAAATGGTGCGCTCTGGTGAGCCTGCCAGCGAACTGGCAAATCAATTCGCGCCGGTTCCGCAGTTGCTGAAGAACGTGCAATACGCCAAAGGCCAAACGCCGTTGGATATGGCACCGGTGCAGGCGGCGATCACGGATGCGGAAGGTGCGCTTAACGGTCACGGACGGTTGCTGATCCGCAAATCCGGAACGGAACCGCTGATCCGGGTGATGGCAGAATCCGAGGACTCAGCGTTGTTGAATCAGACCGTTGACGGCGTGGTTGCTGCCATTGAAAGCGCAGTGGCGGCGGAGTAGTCCGGTTGCGCCCTAGCGCGAGAACAGCCGTTTCAACGCGCCATACTGGCTGAGCGCGACTCCGGTCAGGATCAGCAGCAGCGCCCATAGCAACGAGGGATGCAGCGGTTCGCCGAGGAAGATCACGCCAAGCGCAACTGACCACAGCGGCACTTGGTAGTTCGTCAGGCTCATGAACACCGGGCCTGCCGACCGGGCCACCAGAATGCGCAGCAGGTTCGCGGTTGCGGTCGGAATGAGACCCAGGATCGCGATCAGGAACAGGCCTTTGGTGCCCGGGTTGACCGGCGCACCGTGGCTGATCACCGCCAGTGGCAGCACAACAGCCGACCCGATCAACAAAGTTGCAGCGGACAAGCCAACAGGATCGAGTGGCGGTAACCGTCGCAGCAGAACGGAACTGGTCGCGTAACAGGCCGCAGCGCCAAGGCAGGCCAAGCGCCCCCACATTTCATTCCCGTCGCCGGACGAGGCAAAAGCCTCGGGTCCCATCAGGACGAGGATGCCAGCAAAACCGATGACAAAGCCGATGATCCGGCGCAGCGTCAGCCGCTCGCCCGGAAGCGCGAAATGGGCCAGCGGCAGCACGATCAGGGCTACGGCGGCCATGCTGACGCCGGTAAAAGAAGATGTGACGTATTGCTGCCCCCATGCCAACAGCATGAAGGGCGCGGCGGCGGACAGGACGGCGGCAGCGATCAACTCACCCCAGGCGGTTTGCGAACTGGTGAACATCTTTGCGCCGCGCAGCATCCAGATGGAACCGGTCAGCACGGCGGCAAACCCGATGCGCCCCCCTGCCACCCACAGTGGTGGGGCCGAGTCCAATGCCAGATCCTGCACCATAAACGTGCCGCCCCAGACAAAGCCCAGGGTCAGGATCATGAGCCAGCTTTTGGCCGTGATTTCAGGGGTTTCAACCATGGCTGCACCAGACCCGCAGCGAAAGGTGGGGTCAATAGCAAAAGCTTCGATTTCGGTGGAAGGATGGCGGACCAAGCCGCTTCGTTTTGGCTTGGATCAAGCGCGTTTGAACGCGAATTGCAATTCGCGTCAGGAAGGCCTTTCGACAGGCCTTCCCGTGTGGTTCACCCGCGCAATTGGTGATGCAGGATGATTGGCACGGCCAAATCCTCCTCATCCGCCAGATGCCGGTCCAGATAGGTCCCGATCCGGGTTGTGGCCTCCAGAACCTTTGCAGCCTCGTCCCGAACTTGGGACGGGTCGAGCTGGGCGATCTTGATGGTCCGGTTCGCGGATTCTGTCAGGTCGTGAAGGCCTGCATCGAGCAACTCGTGATCTGCCTCCAGCAGGTCCAGACCTTCGGAAAACCTTCGATCCGCTTCTCGCAGCTCCGGAAAGAACTTCCGATCTTCCCAGGTGTGATGGCCGTGCAGGTTTCCCACGAGCGCATTGCCATACCGCGCCAGCCTGGTCAGGTAGATCGTGTCGTCCAGTCTCTGGTCGACGAAGTCCTCCGTGCTCTCCCGCAGGGCACGCGTCAGGTCCTTGAACATCAGATGAGCCCGCATCCAGTTCTGAACGGACTCGGCGAAGTTCGGGTGATCCGGCCAGGTATCGCGCGGATGCGCCCGAAGCAGGGCCTGCATTTCCGTAGGCAGCCCCTGTCTGGTTTCAATGGTGTGTGTCATGAGGCGCAGATATGTGCGCCGGGGGCACGCGCAATTCGCAAGGCTGCACAGAGTCGGTGCGCCAGGGCTAGTCAGACATGTAGTTCGCGAGGATTCGCTGAAACGCGGGCAGCAACTCTTCTCCGCCTGCGCCGCGCGCCAAAGGACCAACCGCGTAACGGGCGCCAAGGAGAGATCGCTGCATTTTTTCGCAGACCCATATGTCCTCGGTCTGGAAATCCCCTGTTTCCAGAGGGTGTTGCGTCCAGTTCCTGCTGTCGATTTCACCGGTTTCAGCGCTGTAGCCCGGTGCGTCCTTTGCCCGTTCGGTGGCTGCGAACCAGGAGTTTGGCACCCAGGTACGTGATCGCATCAGCGTTTCATCCGGTGAAACCGGGATCAGCCGACTGACCGTCAACGACCATGGGCTTGGCGTGATCAGTGTTGTCGGAAACAGGTAATAGACGCCACCATATCCCGGAACGTCCGCCCCGGGCACTGTCGCCGCGCCGCTGCCCGCCGCCTGATCTTCTATGAACTTCGGGATGCGATTGCGGATGCCGTCCCGCTCGGTCGAATACCAGACCATGTTTTCGCCATGCTGGACCCATTCATTTGCCCCGGGGACCGGCCCGCCCAAAGTGTGTTCGTGCAAATAGGCCAAATGATAGCCGTCAATGGCGTTCTCAACAAAGACCTTCCAATTGCAGTGCATGCGATAAACCAGCTCTTCACTGGGTTTCATGTCCTCGCTGTCAATGTCGTGCGGAAATGGGTTGTCGGTCACCGTGTTGAGCCAAGCGTCGAAATCCGCAGTGGGGTCTGGGTTGACGAAAACCAGTCCCTTCCAAACGCCAATGGCCGCTGGATGCAGGCCAAGGGATTCGCGATCGAGGTCCGGAAAACAGGTGGCCCTGTCCGGTAATCCGCGCAATTGACCGTCCAGACCATAGGTCCAGCGATGATAGGGGCAGACCAGTGTTTTGCCCGCATTGCCTGCGCCCTCCAGCAATTCCGTCCCGCGATGTCGGCACAGGTTGTGGAAGGCGCGCAGGTTGCCGGTGTTGTCCTGAATGACCGCCAGCGGGTATGCGCCGGATGTGATCGTAAGAAAATCACCGGTTTCAGCAAATGCGCTGCGGTGACCGACAAGTGTCCAGGCCTGGCCAAACAGGTGCTTTTGTTCCGCTGCAAACCAATCAACGTTGGTATATGCGCCCGCTGGTAGGATTTGATGGGTCAACAGGTTTTCCTTTCTGACCTGAACCTATGTCCGGCGACCCTAAAAAGAAAAGACCGCGCGAGAAGTTCCCGCGCGGCCCAAATACCAGCTGTGACCAGCTTAGTTCTTTTCTTTGTCCACCATCTTGCCTGCGGAAATCCACGGCATCATGCCTCGAAGGGTTTCGCCCACGGCTTCGATCTGGTGGGCGTCGTTGTTGCGGCGGATCGCTTTGAAGGAGGGCTGACCCACGGCACATTCCGCCATCCAGTCGCGTACAAAACGGCCTTGCTGGATGTCGTCCAGAACGGCTTTCATCCGCGCCTTGGTCTCGTCATAGGGCAGGATGCGCGGGCCGGAGACGTATTCGCCATACTCAGCCGTGTTGGAGATCGAGTAGTTCATGTTCGCGATGCCGCCTTCGTAGATCAAATCCACGATCAGCTTCACTTCGTGCAGGCATTCGAAATAGGCCATTTCAGGCGCGTAACCTGCTTCGACCAGGGTTTCAAAGCCCATGCGGATCAGTTCGACCAGACCGCCACACAGCACGGCCTGTTCGCCGAAGAGGTCGGTTTCGCATTCTTCTTTGAAGTCGGTTTCGATGACACCCGAACGCCCGCCGCCGATGGCCGAGCAATAGGACAGGCCGATTTCCAGCGCGCGGCCGGAGGCGTCGTTGTTCACGGCGACCAGGCAGGGCACGCCGCCGCCTTTGACATATTCACCGCGCACGGTGTGGCCGGGGCCTTTTGGGGCCATCATGATGACGTCAACGGTCGACTTCGGCTCGATCAGGCCGAAATGCACGTTCAGGCCGTGGGCGAATGCCATGGCCGCACCGTCGCGCAGGTTGTCGTGCACGTATTTCTTGTAGGTGTCCGCCTGCAGTTCATCGGGCATGGTGAACATGATCAGGTCGCACCAGGCCGCTGCTTCGGCGATACCCATGACCTGCAGACCTTCCGCTTCGGCCTTGGCGGCGGAGGCCGAACCTTCGCGCAGGGCAACAACGATGTTCTTTGCGCCGGAATCGCGCAGGTTCAGGGCGTGGGCGTGGCCCTGGGAGCCGTAGCCCAGGATGGCGACCTTCATGTCCTTGATCAGGTTCACGTCGCAGTCGCGGTCATAGTAAACGCGCATGGTGTTTCCTTTCTGATTTACATTGCGTGCATGTCTACAGGCGTTGGCGTGGATTGTGATTTCAGGAAATTTGAGTATTTGTAGCCAAGAAGAAGAACTATGCGCGTTTTTGAGTTTGTGTGAGAAAATCATGCTGGATGACATGGATCGCAGGATTTTGCGCCAATATCAGGCCGGGCCGGATATGACGGCGGCGGAACTGGCAGAGCGCTGCGGGCTGACGCAGGCGACCTGCTGGCGGCGGCTGGAGGCGATGCGCGCCGCAGGTGTGATCGAAGGGCTGGAGGCCGTGATCGACTGGGTTGCCATGGGGTATACTGTTGAAGTGTCGCTGCGCATCACGCTGGAGAAATCGCAGGCGCGCGCCTTTGACGATTTTCTGGTGGCCGCGCGGGAAATACCGGAGGTGTTGGAAATCCAGACCTTCCTGGGCCGGGTCGATGTGCGCCTGTCGGTGATCGCGCGGGATCTGGCGCATTACCAGGCGATCTATCGCGACCGTATCCTGACCCTGCCACATATCGCGGATATCGAGGCACTGATGCATATGGCGCGGATCAAAACGGACGAGGCGTTGCCGGTATGATTGCGCTGGATGACACGGACCGCCAGATTTTGCGGGCGTTGGCGCGGGATGCCAGTCAAAGCGCGGGGGCGCTGGGGCGGCGCTTGGGGCTGAGTCAGCCCGCCACGTGGCGACGCATTCGCAAGCTGGAACAGGCCGGCGTGATTCGAGGCAAGCGATTGCGGCTGAATGCCGAGGCGCTGGGATTTGGGGTGACCGTGTTTCTGGGGGTGAAATTGGCGCGTAAGGGGCAGGTGAGCCTTGCCGATTTCGAACGCGCGGTCAGTGCGATCCCCGAGGTGCAGACCGTGGAACATGTGCTGGGCCTCTATGATTTTCGACTGCGGGTCGTGGCGCGCGACCTGTCGGATTTTGAACGTGTGCTGCGGCGCCGGATCATGACCTTGCCCGGGGCAGGGGAGGTGGAGGCGAATGTATTGCTGTCCGAAGAACGGCGGCCGGGGCCGATTGGGTAAGGGATGCGTGCGGGTTGGACCATCACCGGTGATCATCCGATGTCGGGGGTGATCGACACAGCCTATCGCGTGTTTGCCGGACCACCGCCGGAGTCCCTGTATATCTGCACCTGTTGCGGTCTGTCAGCGGAACAGCAGGTGAAACTGCGATCCCGGCCAGTGCGAGATTACACCCGGGCCGACCTCGACGCGTGGTTCTCTTCAGCTGCGGCTGATCCTTATCCGGTTGCCGCGTGGACGCATGTGCTGCCCCGATTGTTGGAGGCGCTGGTGTTCGGGGCGGTGCATCCTCTGGAGCCAACCCAGTTCCTTTCTCGCGCGCCGGTAGCCAACACGTATTGGAACGCAAGCCAGCAGCAGGTTCTGGATCAGATCCTGCACTGGTATCTAACAGTGAGCGATTGGCCTGATGGCATCACACTGGACGACGTGGTTGTCCTGTTCGAACGCGGTGGCTGGGATTTGGATGACCTGCTGGCGCAAGTTCTTGCGCTGCCAGAGGCGCGGTTCCTGTCCGTCCTGACAGATCGCTGGTTGCATCCCGAGGCCATGCGCCGCGCGCCCCGCCACAGCATGACCACGTTCTACCAATCCAAAGACTTGCGGGCCCGCCTCTTCGACATCATCCAGGCTCATCCGGCTGAAAGCGCCCCATGCGTCCGGGCCATCGCCATTTGCGACGCTCTGGACCAACACGTGAACTGAGAGCGGTACAAATCTTCCGACCCCTTCAAAATTCCCCTGCGACAATCGCGATTCACCGCGAATAACGTCTTGCAAGATCGCACGGGACGCTCTAATTGGCTCCAGCCAGAGGCGTGGTAGCTCAGTTGGTGAGAGCGCCGGATTCATAACCCGGAGGTCGGCAGTTCAAATCTGCCCCACGCTACCAAGGCAAATCACCAAATCACCATCGGAAACCTGCGGCGTGTACCGGCAACCCGCATGGAAGAAATCGCGTCAGCGTGAACCGTCGTCGGGCAATTGCGGCCTGTGCAGGGCTACGAGCACGGGGTAGGGTGCGGGCCTCAACTGAAGGAAGCCCGCTCATGCCCGCATTGCTTGAAACCGTTGATCCCGATGGTCTGGAGGAATTTTCCGTCGTCTTCACCGACCGGTCGCTGAACCACATGTCCGCCACGTTCCAGAAGGTCATGCGCGACATTTCCGACATGCTGCGCGAGGTTTATGGCGCGGACGGAGTAGCGGTGATCCCCGGTGGCGGCACATTCGCGATGGAGGCTGTTGCGCGGCAATTCGCAGGCGGGCACCGAGTGCTGGTGGTGCGCAATGGCTGGTTTTCCTATCGCTGGTCGCAGATCATCGAAGATGGCAACCTGACCGCAGGCGTCACAGTGATGAAGGCCCGGCAAAGTGGCAACAGCAGCCCGTCCCCCTTTGCCCCGGCTCCGATCGAAGAGGTGGTTGACGCGATTCGCACCCAACGGCCCGAGGTCGTGTTTGCCCCGCACGTGGAAACCTCAGCCGGGGTAATCCTGCCTGATGATTACATCAGTGCCATGGCCGAGGCGGCACATGAGGTGGGCGCGCTGATGGTGCTGGATTGTATCGCCAGTGGCACGATCTGGGTGGACATGAAGGCGACCGGTGTTGATGTCCTGATCTCGGCCCCGCAAAAAGGGTGGAGCGCGTCACCCTGCGCCGGGCTTGTCATGCTGTCCGAACGCGCGGAAAAGCGCTTGGGTGAAACCGAAAGCGACAGTTTCGCTGCTGACCTGAAAAAGTGGCGCCAGATCATGATGGCGTATGAAAACGGTGGGCATGCCTATCACGCCACGATGCCGACAGATGCGCTCAAAGTGTTCCGCGACACAATGATCGAAACCCGCGACTACGGGATGGAAAAACTGCGCGATGCGCAATGGGAACTTGGCAACGCTGTGCGCGCAATGATGAAGGACAAGGGGCTCACGTCTGTCGCCGCTGACGGGTTTGGTGCACCGGGCGTGGTTGTCACCTACACCACCGATCCCGACGTGCAGAACGGCAGCAAATTCGCCGCGCAGGGCACGCAAATCGCCGCTGGCGTCCCGCTGCAATGTGACGAACCCGCAGATTTTAGAACCTTCCGGCTGGGCCTCTTTGGTCTCGATAAACTCTATGACGTCCCCGCAACCCTCGCGCGCCTCAAACGCGTCGTCGATCAGGTGCTCTGAGCCTCTTCATTGTTCTCAAAATACTCTCAGGGGGTGTGGGGGATGACATCCCCCACGGGTTGCACTCAAACGCAACTGAGTAAGATAGACGCCCCGCAGCCCCGGACGTGATCCGGGGCCTCGACCTCCAAGGATGCCACGCGATGTTGAGCGCCTGGAGAATGTCAGGTCACCCCCAACCCCATCCGCATCAACATGTGCCGCACCGGCGGCAGCGCATAAAGCGCGCCGATGCCCGCTGCCCGCAAATCCTGCGTTGGACGGGTCCCCGCCTGGGACGCTCGGTTCAGCAGGCTGATGCCAGCCACCCGCGCCCGCATGTCGCCCATCCGGGCCTTGTGATAGGCGTCCAGCATCGCCGCGTCACCCAAACCGTCCGGACGTGCCACGGCCAGATCCCGCAAACAACGCAGGTCGGCCAGCGACATGTTCAACCCCTGCGCGCCAATCGGTGGCAGGACGTGCGCGGCCTCGGCCAGCAGGGCGATCCGTTGCCCGGTCAAACGCTCCGCCAACTGGCTGATGATCGGCCATAATATGCGGCGCGAGGCGAGGGTCAGGGGCCCGAACATCTCCGCCGACCGCGTTGTGGCCTCGGCCTCAAACGCCGCTCTGTCCAGTTGCTGCAACCGCCGCGCCTCGGGCCCGTCTTCCATCCAAACCACGGCGGAACAGGGTTTTCCGTCCAGATCGGGCAGGGGGACCAGCGTAAACGGCCCGCCGCTGCGGTGGATTTCTGTCGACACGTTGTCATGCGGTGAGGGGTGCGTGACCGCAAAAACCAGGGCCTTTTGACCAAACCGCGTGGTCGTCACCTCGATCCCGGCCGCCATGCGCATTGGCGAATTGCGCCCGTCCGCAGCCACAACCAGCGCC
>JBFOMB010000133.1:0-9733 GCA_040830545.1 Paracoccaceae bacterium
AAACAACAGACGGGGGGGTGGCTCAAAACTCGGGAAGAGAATTCCCATCCGCCCTTCCGACGCGGCGACCGCGCCTTGCACCCCTTCAGGCGCATGCGAATTTAAAAAAAATCCGCCTCCGCCCCCTCCTCAGTCTACACCATTTCCAACCAGGAAAGCTCGCCCGCCGGCAGGGCCCCCTTCAAGCTGACACGCACCGCCACTCTTGCCGAGTGGCGCGAGCTTGGCGCGGGATAAAGGACAGCTCTACTGGCCTAACGGAGACGAGTTCGAATTCGTCTGACAGCACCCATGCCATGATCGGCGGTCACCACGATGGCAGCCCCCAGCGCATCCAATTCACCCAGATAGCGGTCGAACATGGCGTAGAAGTCTTTTGCGCCTTGCTCATGAGGGCCAAACTTATGCTGAATATAGTCAGTGGTGGACAGATACATCACATCCGGCTTCCACTCTTTCAGCAGTTTGACACCCGCCGCGAAAACAAACTCTGACAGCTCAGCAGAGTAAAACTCTGGCACATCCATGCCCAACCACGCGCTGGCGTTGTCTATGCCGTGATCGGCTTTGGTGGTCTCACCGGAGCGTTCGGAGGAGAAGGCCACCGCACGGTCTTCGTCAAATTTCAACCCTGCACCCAGAAGCGCACGCAGTTTATCCTTGGCGGTCACCATCGCAACACGCGCGCCTGCGTCATAGAATTGCGAGAAGATCGTCGGCGCACGTAGAAAGCGCACGTCGTTCATCATCACCTCTTCGCCGGTTTCGGGATCATAAAGGAAATTGCCGCAGATGCCATGAACCGCGGGGGGTTGGCCTGTGGCAATCGAAAGGTTGTTGGGATTGGTGAAAGACGGGATCACAGAATGCGCCAGACGATCCGTGCCAGTTTCACGCATACGCTTCAGATTTGGCATCAGGCCTTCTGCGATGGCTATGTCCAGATACTCTGGTTCACAACCATCCAGGCAGATTGCAATCGCAGGCACCTTCGGCATCGGATAGGCCCGCTCGTTGGTGGAAATCGGGGCTTGGAATGTCATTTCGATATCCTTGTTCGGTTTTCGGGATGCGCCGAAGGCCGAGGATAGGTCTGAATCGGCGCACCTGTATTTCGCCTGCTTTGAACTGTGTTTTGTGGATTGGGTCCAATAGAGATTTCAGAAAAGAGTATTCCAAAATTGCATGGCATGGATGTGGAAGACGCGAGATCTCTTTGGCACCATACACTGCGCTCTCTTAGGAGCTTGATGAAGTGGACGGCGAAAATGTCGTGGAAAAATGGGCTTGTTGCCGACGATCCGATCGCTGAGGGACCCACTTTGAAACGCACAGCTTTAGTTGGTTCAAGTCACACGCCACCACCAATGACCGCTTTGCTTGCGTGCCGCGCAGCGTCATCAATCAGGTAGATGCAGCAACATCCAAACCGTGAGCGCGCGCAGCAAGAACATCAAATTCACAGAGCAGGCTCAATCGAGACATCAAATGCGGCGCGGCATCCAATAGTAGGATGTTTGTGTCAACGTGGGGTTGTCGTTTGGGAGGGCATGGCGGGTCGGAGGATCAGAAATGGATACACCAAACTTACCTGCTATTCGCGCTCTGCGCCCAGCTTGGAACAAGGGTCGCATTATTGGAAAAAAACGATCATTGAAACCGAAACATGTCTGGGCGACCCGCGTCAGACTTGAACTGGCGGAGAACCACCGCGACCTAGGCCACACCAAGATGGACAGTACGGTCAGATATCTCGGCGTAGAACTTGAAGATGCCCTAGCGATCGCAGAAGCCATTGAAATTTAGAAAAGTTGGGCCGTCTTCTCAGGCGGCCCTTAGCTCGCATTCAGTTAACTCGTTCGACGCCGCAGTGCGGCCCCCCAAAGCCGCCGTTCGCTGTTATCGCGAAACCCAAGATGTGAGAAAAGTCTGCGATGCGGTCGAACCGGACCTATGCTGATGCGGCTATTGCTGACGCAGCATCATCGCGCAATCGCCGCGCTCGTCGTTGTGATGCAGCGCACGCATCCGAACCCGCCGCTGCCGCGCCGCATCACCTTTGATAGCGTCCATCAGAAGCTCGGCCAGAACTTCTGCGCCCAAGGCCTCCAGGTTCTTTCTTGTTGAGGGATTTTCCTGCCATCGTCTGACCTAGGGAGACGCGTGGCCAAAAAGATTGGGGGGCGTGCCGTCTTTCCAAACGGTGACTTTCCTCATGGCCGTCTGAAAATCAGCACTCTGCAGGAACCCGTCCAGCCAAAGGATCACGTGTGGCCAAGGCTGCGCATCAAACCAGGCACGGTCGATATGGGCGAACTGCCTCACAAACGGAAAGATCGCGATGTCGGCGAGTGTGGGCCTGTCTCCGGTCAGAAACACGTTATCTGTCAGCCGTGTATTGAGGGATTGAATGAACTCAGACGCCTTCCTGCGTTCCGATTGCGGATCCAGATCGGGATAGCGGACGGCGTATTTGGTATGGTCAAGCGCTGCCTTGAAGGGCCCATCGTTCTGGGCAATCAGGGTTTCGCCAATATCCGGCATGTCCAAAAGCCCATGTGGATCACTTCGCCCAAGTGCCCAGAGCATGATGTCGAGGCTCTCATCCAGGTTCAGATCACCCGCTTGCAGATTTGGCACTGTGGCCGATGGCGAGGCCCGAAGAAACGCCTGCGGTTTTTCTTTCAGTTTGATTTCGCGCAGTTCCACCTCCAGCCCCGCGCTCAACACGGCCATCCGTGCCCGCATCGCATAAGGGCAGCGTCGAAAGGACCACAGGATTGGTCGCGGCTTTTCGAGCAGGTCTCGGGTCATTCGGCGTTTGTACGATCAATGAGGGTCACAGGCAAAAACAAAGGTATCGAGTGAGTTTCAGAGTGCTGTGGAAGTTCCAATTCGTCTTCGGGGTCGTCGGCCAAGCCCCCAATTCAATCGCGTCCGCTTTGCAACACCGATGCTGACTTTGGCGGAGTCAAAACAACTTGCCTGAGGCGGATCACAGGGCCGCCGAAGCTGGAATTGTCCGGGACTATCATTGCCAGATTGTTGGCTTGCGACACGTGGCTTCCAATTGATTTAGCTCGTAGCTATGACCAGCGCTCGATTCAACTTGTCGACCAATTCGGAAATCTGCTCATCCCCAACAATGAATGGCGGGGCCAACAGGACATGATCGCCGGATTTGCCGTCGCGCGTACCTGCCATCGGATAGCAAATCAAGCCTGCATTAAAGGCGGCAGTCTTTAGTCGCGCGGCAACGCGAGAACTGGGATTGAAGGTCGATTTGGTTTCGCGATCAGCCACAATCTCCAATCCCTGAAACAACCCGCGTCCGCGAATATCGCCGACAAACGGGTGCTGCCCGAACTGATCGACCAGAGCCGAGTGGAGTTTTTCCCCCATGACCGCGGCACGCGAAACCAGGTTCTGCGCATCCATCTTCTTCAGCACTGCAAGGGATGCTGCCGCCGCAACCGGGTGCCCCAGATAGGTGTGCCCGTGCTGGAAAAATCCGCTTCCCGACTCCAGAGCCTCGTAGATCTGCCGTGTGCACAGCATCGCGCCAATCGGCTGGTAACCCGCGCCCAAACCCTTGGCGATACACAGGATGTCCGGCGCGATGCCATCCGCATCACAGGCGAACAGATGCCCGGTTCGCCCCATGCCGCACATGACTTCGTCCAGGATCAGCAAAACACCATACGTATCGCAAATCTCGCGAATACGACGAAAATACCCCTCGACCGCTGGAACCGCACCCATGGTCGCGCCCACCACGGGCTCTGCCATGAAGGCCATCACCGAGTCCGGCCCCAGCCGCAGAATTTCGTCCTCCAGTTCCTGCGCCGCCCGCTGCCCGTATTCGAACGCACCTTCGTCATCGCGCCGTTCGATGTATTCGTAGCAGGGCGCGATGTGGCTCACGTTGATCAGCAACGGGGCAAACTGCGCGCGCCGCCATGCGTTCCCGCCGGCCGCCAAGGCGCCCAGCGTGTTGCCATGGTAGCTTTGCCGCCGCGCGATGACATGCGTGCGCTGCGGCTGGTCAATCTCCACGAAATACTGGCGGGCCAGTTTTATCGCCGCTTCGGTTGCCTCTGACCCCCCGGACACCAGATACACCCGGTCCAGATCGCCCGGCGCCTTTGAAATCAGCAGGTCCGCCAGTTCTTCTGCCGGTTCGGATGTGAAAAACCCCGTATGCGCATAGGCCAACGTTTGCGTCTGCTCTTGGATCGCTGCAATGACATCCGGGTCACCGTGACCCAGACAGGACACCGCTGCCCCGCCGGACCCGTCCAGATAGGCCTTGCCCGTCTCGTCATAGAGATAGCACCCTTGTCCTCGCACCGCGCGCGGAGGGGCAGACTTCATGCTCCTTGGAAAGATATGCGACATGTCTGGTCTCCCTCCTCAGGTTTCGGCGCAGAGTTCGGTTCGGCGATGTTCGGTCTTGGGGCCATTGTCAGACGTGGCCTTTAGCCCGGACATCAACGCTCGCACCGACGCGGCGTTGTCCGCCCAGGGGTAGCCATTCGCGTCCTGGATACTGTTCTCAAACCCCACACGCACATCGCCACCGCGCTTTGCGGCTTCGATCAGCACCTGATGCTCCATTGGTCCAAAAGCACACACCATCCATGACCCTACGGGCGGCAATTCCTGTAACAGGCGGTCCAAATCAGAATTGTCAGTAGTCTGGGTCTGATCGTAGCGGCCGATCACCAGAATGACGCTTTCCTGTTCACGCAGCGCTCCCGTTGCTTGCAAATCCCGCAACAAGCCAGCATCCGTGGCGTCGTAGACAATATGCTGCACCGCTATGGCTTGATCCCGACAGAAACCGTACATGGCCTTGGCATCTGATGGGGATCGAGCCGCCTCCCGCAAGGAAATCGAAACCCAATCCGGCCTCAGATCGTGTAACAGACGCAGTTGGGCTGTGGTGTCATAAACACCCCCCGCTTCGGTGGTGATCTGCACCGGAAGCCCGGGCAGCACCCGGTCCAGTTCCGCCATCGCTTCGGAGTAAAGCCCTGCGTCAAGGCTATGCCGCCCTGCACGATCCCGCACGTGCAGATGCAGCGCGTTGGCCCCGGCCTTGGCACACTCCGCCGTGGCACCAATAATCTCCGGCACCGTCACGGGCAGAGCAGGGTGATCCGCCTTGCTCAATCGCGACCCGGTGGGGGACACCATGATCCTCATGGCCGCATCCTTTCGCCTGCCGGATCGAACAGCGGGCCGAGCGTGACTGTTGCATCGAAAAGCACCCGGGCAATATCGACCTGAACCCGTTGACCGTTCTGCAACCCGGCCGCATGCCCCAGTGCGATTGGCGCGTTCACGCGGAACCCGTATCCGGCGGAACTGGTCTGACCGACAATCTGCCCCTCCGCATATATCGGTTCATGGCCAAGCGGCGTCGCGGCGGGATCGTCGAAGGTAAGGGAAACCACCTTGGACTTTGCGCCCTTTGCGCGCTGCGCTTCCAGTGCTTCGAAGCCAATGAACCCGCCCGACTTTCGCGTTGCGAAATCCAGCCCCGTATCAACAGGCGTGACATCACCGTCCAATTCGTGCCCCATGGCGCAGAACCCTTTTTCAATCCGCATTGAGGTCTGGGCATACAGCCCCGCCGGAACCGCACCGGCCGCCGTCATCGCAGCGTAGATTGCCTGCGTGTTTTCGGACCTGACCGTAATCTCCCATCCGGCCTCACCAACATAAGACATGCGGGCAGCCCGGACATGTTTGCCCGCGATATGCGCTGGACCCACCTTGAAATACCCCAGGTCACACAGCTCCGGCGCACCGTTTTCGCGCACGATCCGCGCGGCCTGTGGACCCATCAGGGCAAGAACGGCGTAGGTTTCGGTCGTATCCTCGATTGTGACATCAAACGGCTCGGCATGGCGGTACAACCATGCCAGATCCCGCTTGATCGCGGTGGTGCCCACAAACAACCGATAGTGGTCCGCTGCGATCCGCTGGGCGGTCAGGTCGCTTTCGAATGTGCCCCGCTCGTTCAGCATCGCGGTGTAGATGACCGACCCAGGCGCGCGCCCGACATAGCCTGCGCAGACCTTCAGCAGGAACGCCTCGGCATCCGGGCCTGTCACGTCGATCTTGCCAAAGCTCGACGCGTCGAAAATGGCGGAACCAGTGTGGGCGGCGGTCACCTCTGCCTTCACGGCATCGTGCCAATCGGGACGCTCGAACCGCAGTTCGGGTTCTCCGCCGCCAAAATACAGCGGACGTTCCCATCCGTAGAACTGTCCAAACCGCGCACCGGCGCGCGTGTAGGCATCATGCAGCGGTAACGTGCGCAGGCTACGCGCGGTGCGCAGCTGTTTGCCCGGATAGGGTATTTCGTAATGTGTCCCCAGGATTTCCGGGGACCGCGCCATCAGGTGATCGACCGAGTTGAAGATCGGGGCAAAGCGCTTTGCATCCGCTTCGGACAGGTCATAGGCCGTGTGCCCATGCACGATCTGGTGCGCTAGGTTCATCCCGGCGCCGCCACCTGCAGCAACACCCATGCTGTTCATGCCACAACCCAGAAACAGCCCCCGCGTTTCAGCCGTTTCACCCAGCATGAACGACCCGTCCGGCGTGAAGCTTTCCGGTCCGTTCAGCAGCATCTTCACTTCTGCCGATTCCAGCGAAGGCAACCGATGCAGCGCGTTCATCATCATCGGTTCGAAATGGTCCCAATCCTCGGGCAGCAGACCAAAGGCAAAGTTTTCGTCCAGAATCCCCGGCGCAATCGCCTTGCCCATGGGTTCGAAACATCCGACCAGCAAACCGCCGGAGTCGTCCCGGATATACAGGTAGTTGTCGTGATCCGAGAGCGTCGGCATGTTGCCGGTGATGCCGTCGACGGGCTTCGTCAGCAGATAGAAATGCTCGCACGGCCACAGCGGCACATCCGCCCCGGCCATTGCGCCAACCTCGCGCGACCAAAGCCCTGAACACAACGCAATCGCATCGCATCGGATCACGCCCCGCGACGTTTCCACCCCCGTCACTTTGCCATTTGTGGTCAGGATGCTGGTCACGCCCGTGTCTTCGAAAATCTTCGCCCCGTTTGCTTTCGCACCTTTGACCAGTGCCGCGCAGACATCCGATGGAGACACCCGCCCGTCTTCCGGCGACAAGACCGCGCCGATCACATCCTCGCTGTTCATCAGCGGCCAACGTTCTGCCGCTTCCCCTGCCGAGACTGAGTGCGCTTCGATCCCATAGGCATGGGCCAGCGCCTCTTGCCGACGGATCAGGGTCAGCCGATCCGCGTTGGTGGCAATCGACAGGGATCCTTCCTGAATCCAGCCCACCGATTGCCCGGTTTCCTGTTCCAGCTTGCTATAAAGGTCGACGGAATACTGGATCATCCGCGTCAGGTTCTGGGACGACCGCAATGCGCGCACCTGCGCTGCGGAATGCCAGGTCGTGCCGGATGTCAACTTGTTTCGTTCCAACAACACGGCATCCGCCCCGAATTTGGCCAAATGATAGAGCGTGGAACACCCCATGACGCCGCCACCAATGACAACGACCGACGCATGATCAGGCAAGGTTTGTGCCATGTCGAATCCTCTGAAGTTCCACAATCTGAAACATCTGTTTCATCGCTTGACAAGTCACAAAACAGTTGAAACATTCAGTTTCATTGGCTCGAATCCGGGAGGGGAGGCCCGCGTGCCGCAATCGACGACCATCGAGGACCGCATCAGCAAAAGCTATGCTGGCTTAAGCGACAAGCTTCAGCTTGCCGCTGACTATGTGGCCGAGAACCCGATTGACGTGGCGACCCGTTCGCTGCGGTCCGTGGCCTCAACCAGCGGCGTGTCCCCGGCGACATTCTCGCGTCTGGCGCGGGCGCTAGGGTACAAAGACTATGAACAAATGCGCGAAGATGGCCGCGCCGCGATGGGCCGCAAGATGGAGTCGTTCTCGGAACGGGCCCACGCCCTGCGATCGAGCTCCAAACCACCAGAGGGCCGCGTTTATCTGAACCGACAGGCAGCGGCCTGCATTGCCAATATCGAATTTCTGGACCGGGACATGTCCAATGGTCGGCTGGAAGCCGGGGTCGATACCCTGCACAATGCGAACAGCGTGCTGCTGGTCGGATCGCTCGGATCTTCCGGTTTTGTCGACTACTTCTCTTACCTGACGCACTGGTTTTCGAAGACCTGGCAGGTGGCTGGGCGCAACGGTACGACGCTAGCGGCAGCACTGGCGCGGCTGGGTCCTGAGGACGCGATCCTCGCGCTGTCCAAGGCCCCTTATGCAAAGCGCACGATCTCTGCCCTGAAGGCGGCCAAACAGAAGGGGGTGGCGACGGTTGTGATAACAGACAGCCATAGTTCCCCTGCACTGGAGTTCGCGGATCATGCTTACATTGTTCCTACAGAAAGCCCGCAATTCTTTTCCTCGTATGCAGCCACGCTCGTCTTGATCGAAACAATCGTCACCATGCTCCTGACCAAGTCAGGACCGGAGGCCGAGGACATGATCCGGGCCGCCGAAGATCAGATCCGCAGTCTGGGTGAAACCTGGACTGGGTAAACCGCGAACAATCAAACAAACATGGGAGAAAAAAATGTTTGCGAAACTTAACCTGACGGCGGCCGCCGTTGCCCTGACAGTTGCGGGTGGTGCCGCATATGCTCAGCAGACCTTTATCACCATCGGCACCGGGGGTGTCACCGGGGTGTATTATCCGACCGGCGGTGCAATCTGCCGTCTGGTGAACAAGGACCGCAAGGAACACGGCGTGCGCTGCTCGGTCGAATCCACCGGTGGGTCGGTCTACAACACCCGCACCATCCGCGAGGGCGAGCTGGATTTCGGTGTGGTTCAGTCCGACGTTCAGTCCGCTGCCATGGAAGGCGTCCGCGCGTTTGAAAACGACGAGCCCTATGGCGATCTGCGCGCCGTGTTCTCGGTCCATCCGGAACCGATGCACGTCATGGTCCGCGCGGATAGCGGCATTTCTTCGGTCGCTGACATGAAGGGCAAGCGGGTCAATATCGGCAACCCGGGGTCCGGCACACGGGTTCTGGCGGGCGTTCTGATGGATGCCGCAGGCGTGTCGCCTGACGATTTTGCCCTAGCCGCCGAGCTGAAATCGTCTGAACAGTCCGCCGCCCTGTGCGACGGCAAGCTGGACGCTGCGATCTGGGCGGCGGGCCTGCCGAACGGTTCGTCGATGGAAGCCACGTCCACCTGTGACATCAAGCTGCTGGACCTGACATCGTCCGGCATGGACAAGGTTCTGGCCGAAAACGCAGCCTATGCCGCCGCAGGCATTCCGGGTGGCATGTATCCGGGCAACCCGGACGATGTTGCGTCCTGGGGCCCCAAAGCGACCTTTGTCACCGATGCGTCCACGCCGGATGAGGTGGTTTACGTGCTGGTCAAGGCGGTCTTTGAAAACTTTGACGACTTCAAGAAACTGCATCCTGCCTTCGGTCGCCTGACAGAAGAGCAGATGATCAAGGACGGTCTGTCCGCACCGCTGCATCCGGGTGCCGAGAAGTACTATAAGGAACGCGGCTGGATGTAATCAGGCCCGTGGTATCGGATCAGGCTGCGCCTGATCCGACCAACTGTGGGCGGCGGGGGGGCCCGCGCCCCCCCCCCCTCCCCTCCGCCCCTCATCCCACCGCAAGTGCGTGAAGGGGTCTGGGGTGGACGCGAGCTTCGCCCGTCACGCACACAGGTG
>JBFOMB010000134.1:0-24396 GCA_040830545.1 Paracoccaceae bacterium
CCGGGATCGTGATGTTCGTGATCCCGTTTGTCTTTGCGCTGTACCCTGAACTGCTGCTGATCGACGCGGCTGTGCGTGATCCGTCGTCGGCCACAGGCGGCTATTTGCCGGGCTATGACGGGCAGGTGCATATCGACCAGTTGGCGATCTTGCTGGGGCGGCTGATCCTGACGCTCTACCTGCTGGCCAGCGCGCTTGCGGGTCATGACATGGGGCGCCTGCCGTATTGGGAGGTCATCCTGCGGCTGGTGCTGGCGGCGGTCGTGATGCACCGGGACGTGGCGGTTTACGGCCCTGCGGTGGTCGCGGGTGTGGTCTGGCTGGGTGTACATTTCGCGCGCAACCGAGGGGCAAAACCGGCCACCGGCTGACAGGTTTCTCCGGTTTCTTGCGCAATCTGTCCCGCGTCGGCGGAGCAGTGTGCTTTGGCCATTCCAATCCCGGCACCTTCCGGCCTAGCCTGCGCCAAACACAGGCAACCGCAGGAGCCGCGAGAGATGACCCAAGACACCTACCTGATCACCGCCCAGCAAATCGAAGACATGGCCGCCGAGCCCAAGGTGCATTTCCTAAACGACCGCGCGCGTCGGATGAACCGCTCGCTGGGGGATGTCACGGGGCTGACCGGTCTGGGGTTTCACATCATCGACGTGGAACCCGGCGACGAAACCACCGAATACCACGTGCACCATTTCGAAGATGAATGTGTCTATGTCCTGTCCGGCACCGCGACGGTGACCATCGGCGACGAGGACATGCAGGTCGGCCCGGGTGACTTCATCGGATACCGCAAGGGCGGGTTCGCGCATACGATGGTGAACACCGGCACGGAAGTGCTGCGCTGCATCGTTGTGGGTCAGCGGCTGCCGCATGACGTCGGGGACTACCCGCGCAAGGGCAAGCGCATCTATCGCAACGAAGGTCAGCCATGGGAACTGGCTGATCATGCCGCGATTGAACAATTGGGTGGGAACGTCGGGAAGAAGTAGCGGCAGACTTCAAAGCGACATGAGCCACTTCCTGAAAATCCGCACAGTAACGCGGTCCTGATCACCGGGGCGGCATACGAAGTATAGCCCGCGATCAAGTGGCACGCTGCTGGTGTCCAGGCGGATCAACCGACCCAGCTCCAGATCTCTGGCCGCCAGCAGGTGTCGGGCCAGTGCCACGCCTTGGCCGTCTATGGCGGCTTCCAGCAGGACGGCGCTGTCCACGTATTTGATGCTTTGCGCGTTGACGCGGTCTTCGCCCAGCCCGACATGTTTCGCCCAACTGTCCCAGCCAACGTTGAACGCATCGTGCAGCAAGGGGAGTTGCGCCACATCCTCCGCCCGCAGTGGCAGGCGCATGTCACCAACAAGTGCCGGTGCGGCAACCACGATCAGCTCCTCCTGCCTGATCCGCTCGTGATACAGCCCGTCCCAGCCCGGCGTTCCGAACCGCAGGGCGACATCGACCTCGGAGGCATCGAAATCGGCGAAACCGTCGTTTGTGTCCAGCAACAGGGCGATGCCCGGATGCGCCTGCTGAAAGGAACTCAACAGCGGCACCAGCCATTTGAGCGCCAATGACGTGGACAGGGACACGGTGATCGACTGTCGGTGATGCAGGCGCTTCACCTCGGACACGCCCAGTTGCAGGGCCGCAAAAGCCCCGCGCGTGGAGTGGTGCAGGCGTTCTCCGGCCCGCGTCAGTTCAACACCGTTGGGGCGACGGTGAAACAGGGTCACGCCCAGATGCAGCTCCAACTGCTTGATCTGCCGACTGA
Organism: Paracoccaceae bacterium; assembly: GCA_040830545.1. Classification (GTDB taxonomy): domain Bacteria; phylum Pseudomonadota; class Alphaproteobacteria; order Rhodobacterales; family Rhodobacteraceae; genus HXMU1420-2. The sequence continues at coordinate 1,769 of JBFOMB010000134.1, forward strand.
TCGCGCCATGGGTGACGTTCAGGGCATCAGCTGCCTTCGTCAGGCTGGACTGGGTCGCGGTTTCATCAAAGGCCTGAAGGGCGCGCAAGTGTCTTAGGGGAGAAGTCATGTGAGAAAACCTAACAGCAAGCTCCGGAAAACTCGATAGGTCATGTGGCATTGGGCGGGCTAGGCTGAGGGCGTCCAAGTTTTCTCACATGCAACGTTTCCCAAGGAGGGTGAAACCATGTCCGATGTCAAAGTCGCGTTGATGACCGGAACGGGTCAGGGAATTGGCCGAGGCTGTGCCATCGAAATGGCCAAGGCGGGCTACAAGGTGTCGCTGATGTCGCCATCCAACCGGTCGGTGGAACTGGCTGAGGAACTGGGCGGAATTGGCCGGCGCGGTTCGGTTCTGGATGTCGACGACCTGCAGGCCATGATCGACGACACGATGAGCAAATACGGGCGCATCGACGCGATTGTCAGCAATATGGGGCATGGCGGCACGGTGCCCGAGGCGATCAAGACCGTGGGCTTCGATCCCGATTTTGACGGGCCGCTTTTGGAGTTAAGCGACGAGCTGTGGCACGAAAGCCTGGACATGTATGTGCTAAACGTTGTGAAAATTGCTCGCATCGTTACACCCATTTTGATCGAGCAGGGCGGGGGCGCTTTCGTCAATATTTCGTCCATGAACACGATTGAGCCGCGCGCGCCCTATCCGATGAGCATGCTGCGCGGCGCCCTGCACAGCTTTTCCAAGCTCTATGGGGATCGCTACGCGCGCTACAACATCCGCATGAATAACCTGTTGCCGGGCTTTTGCGAAAACGTGAACCTGTCCGAAGAGGCGCGTCGGTCCATCCCGGCGCAACGCCCAGCGACGTTCGAGGAAATCGGGCAGGCCTGTGTATTTCTGGCCAGCGAGGGCGCGCGCTATATCAATGGTCAGAATATCCTGTCTGATGGCGGGATGAACCGCGCGGTGCGGTAGAACAGGGAAGGATGAGGCATGATCGTCAAAACGCTCGACGCGGTTCTGGGAACGGATCGGGATGTGAAAGGTCCGGGGTGGAACAGCCGCAGGTTGCTGTTGGCCCCGGATGGCATGGGGTTTTCGATGACGGACACAATCATCGAAAAAGGCGCCGTGCTGGAACTGGAATACACCCACCACCTGGAGGCCTGTTATTGTATTGCGGGCAGGGGGCAGATCCGGGCGGTTGGTGACGAGACCTGGCAGACGATTGAGCCTTTCACGCTTTATGCTCTGGACCAGCATGACCGGCACGTGGTGCAGGCGACGGATGCCGACCTGCGGCTGGTTTGCGTGTTCAACCCGCCGCTCAGCGGTCAGGAAGTGCATCGCGACGATGGCAGCTATGCCCCGAGTGATGGCTGAACCTGAATTCGACCACTGGAGGCGCTGAAAATCACTGGGCCGGAAAAACCTTGCAAAAACAACGCAAGGTTGGGCTAAGGTCAGGACAGGACTGCATCAAACTCAACGCATTCAACAATGGGGAGTTTCTTTATGGGTCGTGTTCATGTTTTTTCTGCCATCAAGGCGCTGGCCGTCGCAGCCGCGCTTGCAACACCCGTCCACGCGGATGGGTTCGATCTGGCCAAGGCCAGTACCGACGAACGCATGACCTATCACCGCGCTGTGGATGCTGCGGTGTGGGCCATGCCGCTGATGAACTTCAAATTCTACCGCGATGCGCTGGCCAGGGCGGGTGTGGGTCCAAACGACATTGGCTACAATTCTCAGGTGCAGGACTGGCGGTTTCAAACAGCAACGCCGAACAACACGACGCCCTATATCCACGCCTATTGGAACATCGCGGACGGTCCCGTCGTGTTCGAAATGCCGCCGTCGGCTGATGGAGTGGGCATATTCGGGACGCTTCTGGACGCATGGCAGCGCCCGCTGGACGATATTGGTGCAAACGGGCGTGACCGGGGGCTAGGGGCGAAGTACCTGTTGGTCCCTCCCGGTTACGATGGTCCGCTTTTGCCCAACGCCCTGGTTTACGAGCAGGAAACGAACTTTGGCTGGACCGCACTGCGCCCAATCCTTGACGGTGGGCCGACCGAGGAAAACCTGGCCAAGGCGACGGCGCTGACCAAGCAGATCAAGGTTTATCCCCTTTCCGAGGCAGATCAGGAAGCGAAAACGGAATACGTCGATGTCTATGGTGTCCTGCTGGAAATGACGCCGAAGTTGGATGGTCAGATTTACCGCCATATCCACGAAATGCTGGGCGAGGAGGTCGTGTTGGACCGCGATCTGGCGATGATGGGCCTGCTGTCCCGGATCGGGATCAAGCGCAACGCCCCGTTCGCGCCCGATGCCAGGCTTCAGGCAATGTTCGACGCGGCTGGCCCCGAAGCGCTGGAATACATGATTGAGCAGTATCACCGCGTGCTGAACCCCTTTGTGTACGAAGGCAGACGCTGGTCGGCGCTGGTGCCAAACGGATCGCGCGAAACCGATTGGTCGTATGAATACCCATCATACTACGACTACCATGCACGCGGGGCGTTGTTCTACGCGATCATCACCAGCGTGAAGAACTAAGGAACGGCGACCTACTACCTGGATCTGGCGGAAACGCCGGATGGCGAATGGCTGGACGGGGGGCGGAACTACAGGCTGCGGATGCCTGCCAACGTGCCGGTGCGCGATTTCTGGTCGATCACAACCTACGATCTGGTCACGGCGTCCTACCTGCGCGACATCAATCCCAGCACAATCGATTCCACAATGCCGGATGTGGTGAAGAACGATGACGGCTCGGTCGACATCTATTTCGGACCAACCGCGCCCGAGGGTAAGGAAAGCAATTGGCTGCCAACGGACCCGGATCGCCGGTTTTTCTTGTTGGCGCGGTTTTATGGGCCAGAGCCAAGCATTCTGGACAGCAGTTTCGAGCTGAATGACATGGAGCGCATGGACTAGGGACCATATCTGTCCCGTAAGGGGAACGGCGTCCCGGCCAAGCGCCACAACGCCGATCCCTGATGAGGCCTACGCTCAATCCTCGAACGTGTATTCCCCCAGCCCGCACAGGTCGAGCGCGTAGTCCTCGACCGTGCTGCCATCATCGAAGATGCCCCGGATATCGTAGACGCATGTGGACAGGCCGTCAGCAATCACAACGTCGATTTCATAGTCTGGGGCCAGGTAGGCGCCGCGCAGCAGATTGTCCTCCCAATCGCCGGAACTTGCCGGGCTGACGTTGAATTCAACAAGGCTGGCCGTGCTGGCGTTGAAGATGGTGAAGCTGAGGTCCTGCGCGATGGCTGCCGAGGCGGTCAGGTGGCTCAGGACCAGGGTCGCGGCAAGCGTGGCTGCCGGTTTCAATTTGAACGATGTCATGGTGGTGAACTTCCCCTTGTTAACTCATTAATGCCTGATGGCTTTGCCGTCCGGAGGCGGCTCTTTTGGGTAGGTTCCGGGAGGCGGGGGCGTCAACGGGACGGCCCTCGGCGGGGCGTGCGCGGCGGCAACCGGCCCAAGACCTATGGAAGCGTCAGCAGTCGCACGCCAATGCAACCTGCCCTCAGTCGAACGCGCCACAATCCGCCAATCTTACGGCGCGTTGTGCGCGGGATCTTACGTCCCCGGTGTCGAAATACTTCTGGACGCATGCCCGCTACACGCTAACGTTTTCAACGTATGCGTGTTGGTTCGCGGGTGTTCACTGCAATTCTCAAACTCGTACCGGGAGGAAACAAACGTGGTTTGGACGACGCTAAGGCTCTTTTCAGCCGCTGCAACGATTGTTGTTGGCGGGATGGTGTCCGCACAGGATGTGCCGACGATGAAGATGACAACGGACATCCCCGACGGCGTGACAACGCCCGACAATCTGCAAACCCGCGTGGGGGAGCTGAACTTCTTCGATGGTGTGCCGGACGTGGAATCCGCGCAGAAGGTCTATAACCTTCTGGATTTCACACATGCCTATCAGGCGGTGCTGGACGGCACCAAAATCGCCTCGATGGAAGGGTTGCGGACCGGTATCCTGGAATTCGGTCCGGCCAACGAAACGGCCATTCTGTTCGAGGGGCTGATGGACTCCCGCGCGCTGTTCCTGACCGCGAACACGACCAGCGTTTATATGACGGCGTGGTTGGAATTGGGTGACGAGCCCATGGTGATCGAAACCCCGCCCAATGTGCTGGGATTTCTGAATGACGCGTGGTTCCGTTATGTGACCGATTTCGGCAACCTTGGCCCGGACGAAGGGCAGGGGGGTAAATTCCTGGTCCTGCCGCCGGGCTATGAGGGCGACGTGCCGGACGGGTATTTCGTGGCCCGGACAAACACCTATGGCAATTGGGTGCTGTGGCGCGGCTACCAGAAGGATGGCACAACGGACCTGGCCGTCAGCCAGACCAAGGAACGTTTCCGCATGTATCCGCTGTCTCAGGCGGACAACCCGCCAGAGATGACCTTTGTCAATGTGTCCGGCAAGCTGTTCAACACGATCCATCGGATGGATGCGAAGATCTTTGATGAAATCAACGCCGTCATCCAGCGGGAACCGCTGATGGGCGAACGGCCAGAATTGTTGGGGCATCTGGCGGCCATCGGGATCAAGAAGGGCGAAGAATTCGCGCCGGATTCCCGGATGCAACCGATCCTTGAGGCGGCGGCAGCAGCGGGCGCCGTGACGGTCAAGACGCTGATTTCCAAGCCGCGCGACGAGCGGTTTTATTGGTATCCCGGCGAAAGCTATTGGCAGACTGCGTTTCCCGGTGGTGCGTATACGTGGGAATTGGACGGGGTGACCGTCCACGACATTCGCGCGGCCTTTCATTTCTATGCAACAGGCATCACGCCCGCCATGGCGTTGAAAAAGGTCGGAAAGGGGTCGCAATACGCGTTCACCTATCGCGATTCCAACGGCAACCCGCTGGACGGGGCCAAAACCTATCGCGTGAACGTCCCGGCCAATGTCCCGGCCAAGGATTTCTGGTCGTTTACCCTTTACGACAACCAGACGCGGTCGATGTTGCAGACCGACGCGCAGTTCCCGGCGATTGGCAGCAACGACACGGATGTCGTCCAGAACGAAGACGGGTCTTATGACATCTACTTCGCGCCTGAAGCGCCTGAAGGGAAGGAAAGCAACTGGGTACAGACCGTGCCGGGCAAAGGGTGGAACACGATATTCCGTCTCTACGGGCCGCTGGAATCGTGGTTCGATCAGACATGGCGTCCGGGTGAGATCGAGTTGCTGAGCTTCGCGTCCAGCGGGGATAGCTGCAACTGCGCGGACTGACGGCAAATTTTGCAGCAAAGCACCGCTAGCGACAAACAATTGCGCGGAATCAAGGGCCTTTGGCCCGCCGTTCATCGTCGGGCCGCCCCCGGGCCCGACGATTTGGCTGGCGAATTGCGGGTCAGTTGGGTTGTACGGACTTGGCTGACATAAAATGAACCACTGAAAGGTCGGATCGCCGTACCGCGGCCCGCCGACGCACGGCTTGCGTCAGATGGAGACATCTAAGGATAAGGCTCGCAAACAAGGGCGGGGCGGCAAACGTTCCGCTCTTTTTTCGACCCAAGATGATCGCGAACGGCCCGGCTGCAAGAATCCCCTTGCTCTTCTCTGTATACAGTATACGGTACACGAAAACGGGAGGTGCGATATGTGTGGAATCGCCGGACGTATATTAAATGCCCCTGGCAATGTAGGCCGCGATTTGGTCGACCTGATGGACGCGCAAGAGCATCGCGGTGCGGACAGCACCGGCTTTGCCGTGTACGGCGCGCCGCGGGATACGGGCTATGTCCTGCGCGGCATGGGGTTTGACAAACGTCAGATGGATGCGGATGTGGCCGATCTGGTCAACGTGATCCGGGATCATGGCGCGGACCTGATGGGCGACCCGCAACTGCTGACCGACAGTGCGGCGCATTTCTGTTTCCGGATGGAAATCAGCGACCCCCGCGATCTGGCGGCCTGGGTGGCGGATGCCGACACGCTGACCGACCGGATTGAAATTCAGTCCTGCGGACGGTCATTGGAAATCATCAAGGATATTGGCGGGGCCGAGGCCGTTGCAGAGAAGCACGGCGTGCGCGACATGGTGGGCACGCACGGGCTGGGTCACGCGCGTCTGGCCACGGAATCGAGCGTGCTGCCCAATGCCTCCCACCCGTTCTGGGCGCGTCCATTCAGCGATGTAGCCATCGTGCATAACGGGCAGATCACCGACTATTTCACCTGGCGGGACAAGCTGGAGCGGCAGGGCTATCGCTTCCTCACCGGGAACGACAGCGAACTGATCGCGGTCTGGGTGTCGGATCAGATGAAACAGGGTTTGACCATGGAACAGGCTTTGAAGAAATCGATCACCTCCATCGACGGCGTCTTCACCTTCATGATCGCCAATCGCGACGGTATCGGCTTTGCCAAGGACCGGTTCGCGATGAAGCCGTTGGTGGTGATCGACCATGCCGGTGATCTGGCCATGGCGACCGAAGAACAGGCGGTGCGCCGCGTGTTTGCCGAGGAAAGCGATGTGATCAACTATGACGGACCCAGCCTGACGGGGCTGTGGGGCGTCGGGAACAGGGCGATGGCGGCATGAGTGAGTATATCGTTGATGTCGGCCAGCGGCATATCCGCGAGGTCAACGAAGAAATTCAAGAGGCCTGCGCGCGAGGCGACAAGATCCGAGTGGTCAACACGTTGTCGCGGCACAATCTGGGTGTCGGGCTGCCGGACGGGGCAGAGCTCTATTTTGAAGGCTCGGTTGGTTACTACTGTGGTGGGCTGAACGTCGGCGCGCGGGTCGAGGTTGAACGCAACGCAGGCTGGGCCGTGGGCGAGGGCATGTCCAAGGGGCATATCACCGTCGGCGGGTACGCGGGCATGTCCTGCGGGGCGGCCATGATCGACGGCACCATCCACGTGAAGGGCGATGCCGGCCCCCGCTGCGGTGTCGCGATGAAGGGCGGCAATATCGTGGTCGAGGGCAAGATCGGCTACCAGTCGGGCTTCATGGCGCATCAGGGCAAAATTATTGCGCTGGGCGGGGCCGGGGAAAGCTGCGCGGATGCGTTGTGGTCGGCTGAGGTCTGGGTTGCGGGTGATGTGGACAGCTACGGCGTGGACGTGGTGGTGAAGGAACCCACCGCCGAAGAGGTGGCCGAGGTGGACGCGATCCTGGACCCGCTTGGGCTGGTCGACAGTTCACGCAACTGGCGCAAGATGGTGGCGGGCGAACGGCTTTGGTATTTCGAAAGCCGCGATGCCAGCGCCTGGCTGATGATCTGACAATACCGGTGGGTTGCACCCACCCTACGCCTGCTTTCGGGTCTGCGTAGGGGGACGCCCGCCGCATCACACATATCGGGAGAGTGACATGGCAGACGAAACCCAAAAGGGCTACGAATACCCGTTCGACCTGCCGTCGGAAGAAGAAATCCGTTTCCATGATGCGGGCGCGGTCGAAGGTCGCCCTGCGGGCGTGCCGTCGTCTTATGACGAGGGTGGTTCAACACGCTGGACGCCCGAGGCGATTTCAGAGGTGCACGCGCTGGCGCAATTGGGCCGCTATCAGGTGCGGGGCTACAACACCTTCAACAAGCAGATGCCGACCTTTGACGATCTGACCTTCGTCCCGGCGACGATGACCCGTCTGCCGCTGGAAGGTTATCGCGAAAGCTGTGACACGACCACCGTACTGGGTGGCGGACGCGGGCCGGACGTGGTGGCCAAACCGCTGAAACTGAAAATCCCGATCTACATCGCCTCGATGTCCTTTGGCGCGCTCAGCGCCAATGCCAAGGCGTCGCTGGGCTATGGCGCGTCCAGGGTTGGCACGCTGACCTGCACCGGCGAAGGCGGCATGCTGGAAGAAGAACGCGAAGCGTCCGATCTGCTGATTTACCAGATGTCGCCTGCGCGATACCGGATCGACCTGGACCATTTGCGCCGCGCGGATGGGCTGGAGATCGTTGTCGGGCAGGGGGCAAAGCCCGGCACCGGCGGGCTGCTGCTGGGTATGAAGGTCAGCCCGCGCGTGTCGAAAATGCGCACGCTGCCCGAGGGCGTCGACCAACGCTCGACCATCCGACACCCGGATTTCCTGGGCGCGGACGATCTGGCCGTGAAGATCGAGGAGTTGCGGATTGCAACAAATTACCAGGTGCCGATTTCGATCAAGATGGGTGCAACCCGGCCCCGCTATGATGTGGCTGTGGCTGCAAAGGCAGGGGCGGACATCATTGTGGTGGACGGGGCCGAAGGTGGGACCGGGGCGTCGCCCGAACTGCTGCTGAACCACACCGGCATTCCGACGATGAGCGCCATCCGCGCAGCACGTGAGTCGCTGGATGATTGTGGGATGAGCGACAAGGTTTCGCTGGTCGCTGCAGGCGGTATCCGGTCCGGCGTGGACGCGGCGAAATGTCTGGCGCTGGGCGCGGATGCAGTGATGATCGGCAATTCCGCGATGATCGCGATGGGTTGTAACTCGCCCCGCTATCTGGAGGATTACGCAAAGCTCGGCACCTCGCCTGGGGCCTGTCACCATTGCCATACGGGGCTGTGTCCGGTGGGGATTGCCACGCAGGATGAAGAGTTGATCCAGCGCATGGACCCCCACGCGGGGGCGGAACGCGTGGCGAGGTTCCTTACGGCGATGACGATGGAAATCACGGCTTTGGCAAAGGCGTGCGGCAAGTCTTCGGTTCACAATCTGGAGGTCGAAGACCTGCGCGCGATGAGCTTTGAGGCCTCGGCCTATACCGGCGTGAAAATGGCGGGGATCGACCGGGCTTATGACTGGTGATCCTGCCGCGTGAGGCGGCGTTGGGAATTTGAGTAATTGAAGAACAATGAAGGGGTAGGACGCCGGGCTGAGGCGACTTAGGTGGGATGGACGTTTCTGCGGTAACCTTTTCTCGGACTTCGAACGGTGAGATCCTGCGCGAGGCCGCGCAACACAGGCGTATGGTGTTTTTGACCGGACTGCCGGCCTCGGGGAAATCGCTAATGCTTAGAGAGCTGGTGTCCATGGCCGTAGCGGCCGGTCGCCATGTGCAGATCATGCGTTGGGACAATGGGTTGGCCGCGTTTTCGACCGAGGATCTGTTGTCACGTTTTCCGGACATTGCCGACGGGTGGCATCCGATCTTGCGCTTGGCAGCAGGCCACTGGGGCCGGGAACGGCTGGTTCGCTGGATGGCGGAGAATCGTGATCCGGCGCACATGCTGATTGGCGAAGTGCCTATCATTGGCAACCGCTATTCGGAGTTTGTCGCCAAACGCGACGATGACGTAGAAGCGGCGCTGCGATCTGAGGCGACCGAGTTTTTCTATGCTGTGCCAACGGCAGAGCTGCGTGCAGAACAGGAAGCCATGCGGCGCGCGACGTTCGAAAGCCCGCGTCACCCGGATGAAGCCAAGGACGCGCCGCCATCGACCATGGAATTGGCCTGGCAATGGACATACGAGAAGGCTGTTGAGTTGGATTTGGTGTCAGGGACGCAGCACACGGGCGTCGTGCCTTACGATGAAAAAGCGTATCGCCTTTTCTTCGATCATTTGCTGCGCCACAGAAACGCGCGCGCGCTGCGGTTCGATCAGGTGTACGATTTCGCAGGGTCGGCGCATGAATTGGGCGCTGGCATATCGGAAATCATGGCGCTTCCGGATGAAGTGGAACGGGCGATCGAGCATGTTCAGAGCGTATTCACCCCCGAACAGGCCGCGCAAAAGGTGCGAGAATGGTATCGGGTCTGATGATGGCATCGCAGGTCAGATTTGTGTGGGCAGGGTAACGTGGACTGGACGGCATTCGCGGCAGAGTGGGAAGCGGGGTGGAACAGCCATGACCTGGACCGCATTCTGTCGCACTACGGCGAGGGGATCGTGTTTCGCTCGTTGAAGGCCGAGGCGCTGGTCGGGCAGGGCGAGTTGCAGGGCAAGGCGGCGCTCCGGGCCTATTGGGCCCAGGCATTGGCGCGGCAGCCGGAATTGCGGTTTGCGGTGGAACAGGTTTTCGGCGGGCACGAGATGTGCGTGATTGTTTATCGCAATCACCGCGATGTCATGGCGGCGGAAACCCTGTGGTTCGGCGCAGATGGGCTTGTCGAACGGGCGGCGGCCTGCCATATGCCAGCCGCTTGAAGGAGGTCGGGTGACATGAAGATTGCGGTTTATGATTGTGTTGCAGGTGACGCGCTGACCGAGAAATACGGGCCAGTGGGTCAGCATGTAATCGGCTGGATTGCACCTCACCTGCCGGAGGCGGAGTTTGTGCCGGTGCACGTGGCACTGACCGACGAACCCTCGGTCCCCGGTGAGGTGGATGGAATCATCATTTCCGGGTCGGAAAAGGGGGTCTATGATGACACACCCTGGATGCAGGCGCTGCGCGACAACCTGTCGGCGCATCGCGACCACGGAACGCCGATGTTCGGCATCTGCTTTGGGCATCAGTTGATGGCGGATGTGTTTGGTGGCAAGGCCGAGAAGGCGGATCATACGTTTGCCGCGGGCGCGCGCAGTTTCGAGATGGACGGCGCGCAGGTGCCTGCCTATGTGGCGCATCAGGATCAGGTGACGGCAGTGCCGCCGGGCGCGCGTGTGACGGCATCAGCGCCCTATTGTCCGGCGGCGGCTTTGGCCTATGACTTCCCGGCGTTGTCGGTGCAGTTTCACCCGGAATACAATGCCGGGTTTGCCGAGGATCTGCTGGACATGTTCGGTGAACAGCTGATGGAGCGTGAGGATATGGAAGCCGCCCGCGCAACCATCACCGGGGATGTGGCGCAGGACCTTTATGCCGAGGAAGCGGCGGCATTTTTCCGGGCGCATTGTTGAGGGTCCATGCCTCGGTTGATAGACCCGGACGTGACAGACGGAGGGTGCCGTGGAACGATCCGGATTCCTGAGTGACATACTGAGCCGCGTGGCCGTGCGCCCGGTGCAGGCGCTGCGGGGCAGTCCGACGCCTTTGCCCGATCTGTGCGCGAATCTGGTCGGGGAGTTGGGCGAGGCCGCGGCGCTGTCGACCGCCCTGGAAATCCTCGACCGCTACGACGTGTTGGATGGCGACGGGCGCATGGCATTCTTCCAGTCGCTTGCGCAGGATTTGGGCCATGACGATGCAGTTCTTCAGGCCGCGATTGCTGACTGGACGCCAGGCGATGAAGAGGCCGCGCGGCGTTTGCACTTTGCAGCCGAGCCGCGCAGTCAGGAACTGATCCGCCGTCTGAACCAGGTGCCCGGCGCGACGGCGCGGCTGGTTGGAATGCGCGCGGACCTGTTGCGTTGCATGCGGGATGCGACCGCGCTTGCGCCGCTGGACATGGATTTCCGGCATCTGTTTTCATCCTGGTTCAATCGCGGCTTTCTGGAAATTCGCCACATCGACTGGTCCACGCCTGCCGAAGTGTTGGAGAAGATCATTGCGTACGAGGCCGTGCACGAGATTTCGGGCTGGGATGACCTGCGTCGACGCGTGGCGGAACCTGACCGGCGGCTGTTCGGGTTCTTCCACCCGGCGATGCCGTCTGAACCGCTGATCTTTGTCGAAGTTGCGTTGACCCGGGACATTCCCGGCGCGATCACCGACATTCTGAGCGCGGATCGGGAAGCCATGGATCCGGGGCAGGCGAAGACGGCGGTGTTTTATTCGATTTCCAATTGTCAGAAGGGTCTGCGCGGGATTTCCTTTGGCAGTTTCCTGATCAAGCAGGTGGTGAGCGAGTTGCAGTTGGAATTGCCCAACTTGCGGACCTTTGTGACGCTTTCGCCCATTCCGGGCTTGCGTCGGTGGGCGGAAGGTGAGGACAGCGGGTTGGACGCAGCGGAGCGTGAGGCGCTGACTTCATCAGAAGGGCCGTGGGGAGAGCAGGCCCGGAAATTGGCGGCGCGATTCCTGACAACGGCACGCCGGGCCGGAGGAACGGTGGCTGATCCGGTGGCACATTTTCACCTGGGCAATGGCGCGCAGTTATATGGTCTGCACGCGGGTGCGGACCCCAGCGAACGGGGCATGGCAAATTCCTGGGGGGTCATGGCCAATTACCTTTACGACGAAGCGCGGATAGAGGCGCGGCATCAGGCCTACGCGGCGGGAGGGACCATCGACGTGTCCTCGACCGTGCGCGGGTTGGCGCGGTAGGCGTTTGATTCAGGTCAAAGCCCGCGGGCGTTGTCGCACGTAAAATCCTTGCCAACGCAGGAGGGTGTGATGAGCGGATTTAGCCGGAAACTGATGGAGTTCTTGTCAACCGAACGGACCGGGGCCGAGATCAACGCGATGTCGGATCGTGAGATTGCCGAGATTGGGCTGGATCGCGTGGAACTGCGCGGGATTGCAGCGATGCGGCCGCAGATGCGCACCCAGATGTTGCGGATGGCCGAACGTTTCGGACTGGACGAGGGCGACATTACCCGGCCCCGCTGGCGGGCGCTGGAATGTGTGCATGCCTGCCGGACATGCTCGCAATCCGAGGCATGTCACCGCTTCCTGACCGGGTTGGAGGATGGGGCGTTTGGGTATGACGATTGCCCAAATGCCCCCCGGTATTCGGAGATTGCCGCCGAACGCGCATGAGGCGCGAACCTTGTTTCACATACCGGTGCGGGCTAACCTGCCACATGCTTTGGCGGTTCCTTGTATTCGCTTTGCTGGTATGGCCCGCGATGTCATGGGCCCAGACGCGTGATCCGGACGTGGAACTGGAACTGGTGCTGCTTGCGGACACGTCCGGTTCCATCGACAGGCACGAGGTTGAGTTTCAGCGCAAGGGATACGCGGCAGCGATCAGTGATCCCCGTGTTGTGGCCGTGATCCGCAACAGCGCTTATGGTGCGATTGCGGTCACTTATGTGGAATGGGGCGAAACGCAGAAGGTCATCGTGCCCTGGATGCGGATCGAAACGCAGTCGGATGCCGACACCTTTGCCAAACGGATCGTGAAACCACCCCGCGCGGTTGGTGGGAAGAATGCCATCGGGGCGGCGTTGCTGTTGGGCAAAACGCTGATCGAGGAAAACGAGTTCAATGGCTGGCGGCGGGTTGTCGACATCTCGTCCGACGACGCGCGCAGCAGTGGGGATCTCTCGACCGAAGAGGCGCGCGATCAACTGGTGGCTGCCGGGATCACGATCAACGGGCTGCCGGTGCCGGTGCTGTGCCACTATTGTCTGGGCCGTGCCAGCGGGCGGGACAAGATGCTGGCCGCCTATCGCGAGAAGATCATTGGTGGTCCGGGCTCTTTCGTCCTGATGGTCGAGGAACGGTCGAAATTTGTCGATGCCCTACGCCAGAAGCTGATCCTGGAGATTGCCGGGCGCACGCCTGAGGATGGCGTGCAGAACGCGCCGCTGGTGTCGGGGCAGGTGAGGATCCCGGCAGACTCCAATCCGTTGAGGTAGTGCCGTTTACCGCCCTGACGGGCTTTCCTGTGGGGTCAGCTTGCGCCGTCCGGCGATCTTGAACCGGTCAGCGGTGCCATAGTCGCGCACGGCCACCCCGGCGGTGAAATCACCAAAGGCGGGACCGTGTTTGAACAAGTGGCCCGAGCAGCCGCCAGCCAGCAGCACGTTTTCATGTTCCGGGTGCCAGTCGACGATGAAATGAGTGTCAGGGGTCAGGATCACCTGATTGAACTTGGAATCCACCACGCGCTGCCCGATCAGACCCGGCAGACGGTGGCGAATGTACTGGCGTGTCTTGTTTAGCGACTGCCGCTCGATCAGCCGTTCGTCATTATTAATGTCGATGGGTGTGTTCGGGATGACCACGGCCGCTTTTACCCCGCACCCTTCGGAGGATGGGATACCAAACGACCCCTGACCGTGGTCGATCCAGCATGGCATGTTCTCCATGTCAAACTGATCCGACCCGTCGGGCGTGGAGGTGTACAGCACGTTGATGCCCATGATCGCGCTGATCGGTTTTATCGTGCGCGGGAACATCTCGGCCATCCAGGCGCCGGTGGCGATGATGATGACATCAGCCTCCAGCGGATGACCGTCCAGCATGGGCCGTTCGCTGGCATCCGTGGTCACGATCCCGCGTTTCACGATGCCGCCTTCCTTGCGGAACAGGTCCATCGTGGTGATCACACAGCGATGCGCCATCAGCAGCCCGGCCTCGGGTTCGTACAGGGCGTATTTGATTTCGTCGACCTTGAACTGGGGAAACCGCGCGCGGATGTCGTCGGGACCCAAGCGGTAATAGGGCACGCCCACCTTGTCGAAGGTTTCGGACGTTGCATCCTCCCAATGGCAGTGGCCTTCGGTCGCCAGGATCAGCGCGCCACATTCATACATCAGGTTCTGACCGGTCTCGGCCATCAGCTCCAGCCAGCGCGCGCGGCTTTCCCGTGCCCATCGTGTGTAAAACTCGTCCCGGCCCGAAATCGCGCGGATCACCCGGTTGTAATCGGTCGAGGCCGCGCGTGAATGCCCCGGTTCCCAACGATCAATCAGCGTGCCCTGTTCCCCCCGCCGCTGCAGATGCAGCGCGGTCATCGCGCCTGCAATCCCCCCGCCGACCACAATGATGTTTGATCGCCCCGGCATCCGGTCTCTCCCTCAAACGTCGTTGGCAAACCGTACGGCATGCGTGCGGTTTGTCTTGTGCATTCAATTCAGGCCGACATGATGGGTGGATCAGAAACCCTCTTGCCGGATACTGTATTTGTGAATACTGTATACAGAATACGGTCAACTGGCAAGAACCGGAAAAGAACAGGGAGAGACAATGACCGGAACCGATTTTTCGTTGCCCGAGGGCACGCATACCGTGGCCATGGGGCTGGGTGACGCCAATGGAATCCTGCGCGGCAAACGCTTCCCGGCGAGCCACTGGGACCACATCTGCAAAAGCGGCAACGCCATGTCGATTGCCACCTTTGCCATCGATATGACCTGCGATGTCTGGGACACGCCTTATGTCAATTTCGGCAATGGCTATCCGGACATGCATATCTTTCCGGTGACGAAACCCGTGGCCATGCCGTGGGAGCCGGGCGTGGCGATCTGTTTTGCCCGGGCCGAAGGCATGGACCACAAACCTGTGCCGGTGGACCCGCGCAATGCGCTGCTGCGGCAGTTGGAACGCGCATCGGCCATGGGATTTGAGGTCAAGGTCGGGACCGAACTGGAATTCTACCTGCTGGACCCGGAAACCAACCTGCCCAAGGATCAGGGAATCGGCGTTTACGGTCTGGACCGCGCGGCAGAGCTGGAACATGTACTGGGTCCCATCCGGCGCGAGATCAACGAATGCGGCATTCCGATTGAACAGTCGAACCCTGAATATGCCGCTGGTCAGGTCGAGGTGAACATCAAGTATGACGAGGCGCTGCTGGCTGCAGACCGCGTTGTCATGTTCCGCTCGCTGGTGAAACAACTGGCACATGCCCATGGCTACCGCGCCACGTTCATGGCCAAGCCGTTTTTCGAGGAATCGGGCAACGGGTTCCACGCGCATTACTCACTGTGGAAGGATGGCAAGAACGCCTTTGCCGAGAATGGCGAGTTGAACGGGCTGGGCCGGAACTTTGTTGCTGGTCTGCAGGGCCGGATGAGCGAGGCTTCGATCTGTGGCTCGCCAACACCAAACGGGTTCCGCCGTCGCCAGCCTTATACGTTCTGCCCGATCAACAACTCCTGGGGGATCGACGACCGCACGGTTGGCATCCGCATCATCCAGGGCAACGACAGCGCCGTGCGCGTGGAAAAGCGCGACGCAGGGGCCGATTGCAACCCTTACTACCTGTTGGCCACGGACATTGCGGCAGGCCTCGACGGGATCGAGCAGGGGATGGAACCCGGCCCGATCTGCGAAGGCAACGGGTACGAGGACGAAAACGCCGAACCCATCCCGACCGATGCACAGACCGCCGTGGCGCTGGCGCGCGGCTCCGAGTGGCTGAAGGACGTGATGGGCGAATACGGCTATGAAATCTACCTGCAACAGGCCGAACGCGAACTGGACTTCATCGCGGGTCAGGTCACGCCGGTGGAAAGCGATCGCTACCTGGTGAACTTCTGATGCGGCTTGGGCGGGTCACAGGCACGGTGCATGCCACCATCAAGGACGCGCAGCTGACGGGGCGCACGCTCCTGCTGTTGGATGTGGTGGATGGCAAGGGCAAGCTGCTGGAGCCTGCCCATGTTGCCGTCGACACCTGCGGGGCAGGGGTCGGCGATCAGGTTTTGATAATCGAAGGGTCGGCAGCACGTCTGGCGACCGGAGTGACCGGGACCCCGGTCGACGCTGCCATCGTGGCAGTGGTCGATGCGGTGTCGGTCGGAAAATGACGGTTTTGGCGGAGGATTGAGATATGGCGAAACCAGCAGCGGGTCAGACGGCCCTGGGTATGATCGAAACGCGCGGGCTTGTCGCGTCGATCGAGGCAGCGGATGCAATGGTCAAGGCGGCCAGCGTGACCATCGTTTGCCAGACCAAGGCCGGCGGCGGTTTGGTCTCCACGCTTGTGCGCGGCGAGGTTGGCGCGGTGAAGGCGGCTACGGACGCGGGCGCAACTGCGGCCAACAAGGTGGGCGAGGTGGTCTCGGTCCACGTGATCGCACGGCCTCATGACGAGCTGGAGGCGATCATCGAGGGCTTGGGCGCCGGATCGGCAGCCTAAACCTGACGGCTGGGCGGGCCAAAATTCTTTCAGGAATTTTGCCAGGGTTTTCGAAAAACCTTGGTTGCGCTGTCACCTAGGGGAGGCCAGACATGTCTAACGCTTTTGCGGATTTCGCTGATGTGGCGAGCCGGTCCTCCGTGTCCGACCCGCCTGCAACGGTGCCCGACTATGGCCGCATCGCCGTGCTGGGCGGCGGCGCTGACGCGCGGCTGATCGCGGCGTTGTGCCTGGCCGAGGGCTGCGATGTCACGCTGTTTTCGGCCTATGGCGCGGAACTGGAAGCGATGCGCGCCGCGTCGGGCATTGCCCTGCGCGGGGACGGGCCGGTCGGGTCCTATCAGGTGGACCGCGATGCCGCCCCGTCGGTGCAACTGACCGCTGAACTGGATCGTGCGGTTCAAGGGGCCGAGGTCATCTTCCTTACGGGTCCCGTTCACAAACAGCGGACCTACGCGATGGTGCTGGCGGATCATCTGGCTGATGGGCAGGTGCTGGTCCTGCCACAGGGCCGCTCGCTCGGCGCGTTGGAGGCGGCGTGGTTCCTCAGGATCGGTGGGGCCACGGCGGATGTGACCCTGGTCGAAATGCAGGGCCTGCCGTTCTGGATCGAGGCTCAGGGGGCGGTTCTGAACCTTTCCACCGCTGCGCCTGTGGCCGCCGCCACGCTGCCCTCCGGTCGCGCACCGGTTCTGGCAGGGCTGGCCAAGCTGCTGCTAAATCTCGCCCCGCGTGATAGCGTGTTGAGTTCCGGATTTGCTGATGGCAGCGCACTGGTGGAATTTCCGGCCCTGTTGATGAGCGGCCCGGCGCTGGGCAGCGGTGCGGTGCCTGTCCCGATGGGTGGGCAACCCTTGCCGGAAAACCAGACATTTGCCGCGCTGATCGGGCCAGAGCAACGCAACGTGATCGACCGGCTGGCCGAAGAACGGCGCGCTGTGGCCAAGGCGTTTGGCGTGCGCGATCTGCCGGAAACGCCCGACTGGATTGAAACTCATGCAGGGGCCGAACGCGGCGCGGGTGCGCGCGCGGTGCCTTCGGCCACGGACACAAAGGCGATGCTGCGCGATGGCGTGATCGGCTCGCTTGTGCCGCTCTGTTCCGCCGCGCAACTGGCGGGGGTCGCAGCCCCGGTCACCGGGTCGATGATCACGCTGGCCTCGGCCGTCCTGGGCGCGGACGTTTCCGCCGCCGGGCGACGGCTGGAGACCATCGGGATCGACGCAAGCGACATAGACGAGGCGCGGCAGGTCATGGACCGCATTGCGATGGAGGGGCGATAAGTGGACGCTGACCTGAAATCCATAGCCGCCGCCCGGCGCTGCGCGGAAACCGCGTTTGAAGCGTATCAGCAATTCCTCGGCACCGACCCGGCCCATGTGGACGCCATCGTGCAGGCCATGGCCGATGCCGTTGAACCCGAGGCCGCCCGGCTGGGACGCATGGCCGTCGAAGAAACCGGTTATGGCAACGCCGACCACAAGCGGATGAAGGACCTGATGAACGCGCGCGGCACGGCGGACTGGCTGCGCGACATCACCACGCTGGGGCTGCTGTGGCGCGACGACGCCACCAAGGTTGCGGCCTTTGGCGAGCCGATGGGTGTGGTTGCGGCATTGATCCCGGTGACGAACCCAACCTCGACCGTGATTTTCAAAGTGCTCTCAGCAGTGAAGGCCGGGAACGCGATTGTCTGCGCCCCGCATCCGCGCGGCGTGAAATGCGGCAACGAAGTCGTGCGGATCATGTCCCGTGTGGCCGAACAGATGGGCGCGCCCAAGGGGCTGATCCAGTGTCTGGACGAGGTCACGATTCAAGGCACGGCAGAGCTGATGAAACACCGCCGCACCTCGGTCGTGATGGCGACCGGTGGCCCGGCAATGGTGAAGGCCGCCTATTCCAGTGGCAAACCGACGCTCGCCGTGGGGGCCGGGAATGTGCCGTGTTACGTGCACAAGTCGATGGCCAAGGAACTGGACGAGGTGGCGGAAATGATCGTCGCTTCCAAGAGTTTCGACTATGGCACCGCCTGTGTCAGTGAGCAGGCCGTGATCGCCGACCCCGAAATTGCCCGCGACATGCGCCACGCCCTGAAACTGGCGGGCGCCTATTTCTGCACCCCGGCCGAGGCGGACCGTCTGGCCAAGGTCATCTTCACCGGGCGTCAGGCCATGAACCCCGAACGGGTCGGACAATCGCCCGAGCGTCTGGCCGAATTGGCAGGCTTCTCCATCCCGCCGCGCACCAAGGTGCTGGTGAGCGACGAAAGCGAAATTGGCTGGCAACGCCCCCTAACGGCGGAAAAGCTGAACCCGGTCCTGTGTTTCATGGAAGCCCGCGACAGTGATCATGGCATCCAGATGGCCCATGATATCGCCCGGTTCGAAGGCTGGGGCCATTCCTCGGTCGTGCATTCCAACGATCCCGAGATCGTTGCGAAATTCGCCACCGTGCCCACGGGCCGGGTGCTGGTGAACGTGCCCGCGATCCATGGCGGGGCGGGGTATGCCACGGATCTGGAACCGTCCTTCCTGCTGGGCACCGGCACGTGGTCGGGTTCGATCACGTCAGACAACGTGACGGCCCTGCACCTGATCAACATCAAACGGGTGGCCTATGCCAACCGCCCCTGGCGCGACATCAATGAGGAGTACGGCGCATGAGCGACATCACGATCCGGGCGCTGATGCAGATCGACAATCTGCAGCCGAAATTCGCGGCCTACAACGGGGCGACCGTGCAGGGCTCGATCCCGCTGTCGGGCGACACGGTCCTGATCGGTGAACTGGCACCGGGCAATGGCGTGTTTCAGTTGATCGACCGCGCGTTGAAGGCGTCTTCGGTCGAGGCGGTCACGCAGATGGTGGAACGCGAGTTCGGATTTTTCATCCTCCGCTCGCCGTCCAATGCCGAGGTCAGCATGGCCCGTGACGCCATCCTGTCGGAACTGGGCGCGTCCATGGCGGATCGGCTGAAGCCGCGCCTTGCCTCAACCCAGATCATCACCAGCGTAGAACCTTATCAGGCGCAGCTTTTGAACAAGTGGCGCAAGGGCTCGCTCCTGGTGCCCGGTCAGACGCTGGGCATTCTGGAATGTGAACCCGCCGCCTATATCTCAATCGCCACAAACGAGGCCGAAAAGGCGGCAGAGATCGACATCGTCGAGGTGCGCGCCGTGGGCCGGTTTGGTCGGCTGTTCTTCTCGGGCTCTGAAAACTCGGTCAAGACGGCGATTGATGCAGCGACCCGCGCGATCGAGGCGGTCGAGGGTCGCGATCACTGATGGCACGGGTTGTCGGCAGTGATTTGATCGAAGAGGCCCGGCAGCGTGGCCGGATCGTGTTCGAGCTGCTGCCGGATGACATCGTGACAGACGTGGCGCGGGAAACGGCGGCGCGGATTGGCATCCGTCTGGTGGACGGGCCGATAGAGAAGCCTGCTGTTGTGCAAAGCGACGGGGCAACGGCGTTGCGGCGCGTGCTGCACCGTCGCTCGCCCAAATGGGTGGCCCCTCGCGCGGCGGCGGCACCGCGTGCGCGCCGGTTCTCAAAGATCGCCTTTGTTGGCGCCGGGGGCGTCGGGGCAAATGCCGCCCATCTGGCAGCGAATGCGGATTTGGCCGATGAACTGGTCTTGATCGACATCGCGCCTGGTCTGGCAGCCTCGGTCGCGCTGGACCTGAACCATGCCAGCGGCATCACCGGCACGCGCGCACGCTGTCTGGGGGGCGAGGACCTGGCACTGGTTGCGGGCGCGGATGTGGTGGTTGTGACCGCCGGTCGGGCGCGCGGGCCGGGCATGACGCGGGCTGACCTGATTGGGGTCAACGCGCGCGTCATCCAGTCTGCGGCAGAGGCGATCAAATCTGCGGCCCCGCACGCCATCGTCATCGTTGTGACCAATCCGCTGGATGAAATGACGGTGGAAATGCTGCGCGCCACGGGTTTCCCGCGCGAACGTGTGCTGGGCATGGCAGGGACGCTCGACAGTTCGCGGTTCCGCAATGCGCTGGCGCTGGCGGCGGGTGTCACGCCTGCGGATGTGCAGGCGATCACGCTGGGCAGCCATGGCGAGGAAATGGCCCCGATCCCGTCACTGGCACGGATCAAGGGGCGGACGCTGGGCACGTTCCTGTCAGACGACCAGATTGCGGATTGTGTGCGCGACGCGGTTACGGGCGGTGGGCAGGTGGTGGCGCTGAAGAAATCCGGTTCCGCCACGATTGCGCCTGCCCATGCCACAATGGAGCTGTTGGAACATCTGCGCGGGGCTCGCGTCGGGCCGGTGCCGGTGTCGGTCATGCTGGACGGGGAATACGGGATTTCCGGTGTGGTTCTGGGTGTACCTGCGCATCTGGGCGCGTCCGGTCTGGTACAGGTCGAAGAACTGCGGTTGACCGACGTCGAGAGCGCCGCGCTGTCGGCGGCAGCAGAAGCGATCCGCACGAGGCTGGGCCTGTGATCCGCAAGGCATCAGGTGGGGGCCGGTTCGAGGAAATCGGCAGCTACAGCCGGGCCAAACGGGTCGGTCCGTTTGTCTACGTGGCTGGAACCACGGCCATCGAACCTACGGGCAAGCTGCACGCGCCGGGGGATTCCTATGCGCAGACGATATACATACTGGGCCGGATCGAACAGGCGTTGAAAGATGTGGGCGCGGACCTGCGCCACGTGATGCGGGTGCGGGCCTATGTGACGGATATGAGCCAGACGGGTGGATTCGTGCGCGCCCATGGTGAGGTATTCAAGGGCATTGATCCGGTGCTGACGGGTGTCGCCGCCGGGCTGACGCAGCCCGGCATGGTGGTCGAGATTGACGTGGATGCCATCGTGCATGACGCAGATGGCAACATCGCATGGTGATGGTTCGTTGTAGCGTCATTTGAGAAATCTGAACCGGCGACCCAAAAAACGCGCTCCGGGAGGCGAAGCCGACCAGCCCCCGACCCTCCCCATTTTGACTCCCCGTGGGAGGGGGCTTCACCCCCACCCAGGGTCGTGGGCTGGTCTATGTGACTGTGCCGCGAGAACATGTCTGATCTCCTAGATGACCAGCGTTGCGGCCCCACAGGCCGCGAGGATAACCAGTGACCGTGCGATGCCGAGCTTCAGCCAGACCATCAGGATCAGTGCAATTGCGGTGAGGCCCAATGCGATGGGATCAAGGCTGCTGAGCACAGGCACAGGTGCGCGGATCGGACCATCCCCGGCGGGACGCAATTCCATGAATAACACATGCAGAGCAAACCAGACTGACAGGTGCAGGATCACGCCGACCCCAGCCGCCGAAATGCCCCGCATCGCGGCCCCCAGCCTCGGGCGCGCGGCAATGTGGTCCAGATAGGGACCGGTCAGGAAAATCCACAGGAAACAGGGCACAAACGTCGCCCAAAGCGCCACCAGCCCGGCAGCAAGTGCCAGACCGTACCCACCCTGCAATTGTCCTGCCAGCATCGCAACAAACTGCGTGACCAGAATCAGTGGTCCGGGTGTTGTTTCGGCCAGTCCCAGCGCGTCAA
Source organism: Paracoccaceae bacterium (assembly GCA_040830545.1). Lineage (GTDB taxonomy): Bacteria > Pseudomonadota > Alphaproteobacteria > Rhodobacterales > Rhodobacteraceae > HXMU1420-2. The sequence continues at coordinate 23,917 of JBFOMB010000134.1, forward strand.
TCATCTGGGGCGTGCTGATCCAGCCATGGGTGTCGACCGCGATCTGCGTCATGTAGGCCAGCACCGCGTAGGCCCCGCCAAAGGTCACCACCGCCAGCCAGGCAAAGAACCAGCCGAGGTCGGCCAGCAGGTCTGCGCCGGAAAGCGAAAGCAACGCTAATGGGCCCAGCCACAGCGGCAGCCAGATCGCCAGCGTGCGGATTGGGTGAGACTTAACGGGCGCGAGGGGCGCGCTTTGCACCGGGACAGCCTGCGTCGCACCAATCACCGCCGCAATGCAGATGATGATCGGAAAGGGCAGGTTGAAGACAAAGATCGAAACAAACGACGCCCCTGCCAGCCCATAGGCCAGCGGCCCGGTCAACGCACGGCCCATCAGTTTGATCAGCGCCTGCAGGACAATCACGATCACTGCCGCCTTCACGCCGGTAAACGCGGCCTGCACCACGGGCACCGTCCCAAACGCAGCATAAAGCGCCA
>JBFOMB010000135.1:0-18978 GCA_040830545.1 Paracoccaceae bacterium
CCCTTTTCTGTCCGGATTCATCTGGACACGATTGATTTGAGCCAGCCCTTCTTGGGCTGATCTTCGTCACCTTGTGGATCGTCCGGCGCGTCGGTTGACCCGACGGCTGCACGAAAGTCTTCGAAAAACTTGTCGGCCATCTTGCGCGCGAAGCCGTCGATGATGCGGCTGCCCAGTTGAGCAAGCTTGCCGCCAACCTTGGCCTCGACCGTGTAGCTGAGTTCGGTGCCGCCTTCGACATCCTGCAACTGCACCTGCGCGCCGCCCTTGGCGAAACCCGCCGCGCCGCCCTTGCCTTCGCCGACAAGTCGCAGACTGTCAGGTGCGACGCGATCCTCCAGCGTGACGGCCCCTTTGAAGGTCGCTTTGACCGGGCCGACCTTTTGCACGACCGTCGCCGTGACCCCGTCATCGGGTGTGCCTGCCATTTCCTGACAGCCCGGCACGCATTGCATCAACACGTCAGGGTTCAGCAATGCGTCCCACACGGCTTGACGATCTGCGGCAATATGAACTGATCCGGACATTTCCATGTTCGGTCTCCTCACTCTCGGGATTGACGTTAGAGCCGCCCGCGCGGCTGCGGTATTAGACCAATGGGCAATGGTTCGCGTTTGGCCGCTAGCGTAGCGGCGGAGCGAAGCTGAGCCCGTATTCCTTGTAGACGGCTGCAATTCGACCGTCTTCCAGCGCGTAGCGGATCGCGTCATCCACGGCATAAGACAGGGGGCGGTAACGGAAGTTGACCCCAACCCCCAGCGTCCATGTGCCCACCGCAAAGCCCGGCAGAGGCGGTTCATTCACCACCAACTCCTCTGTCAGACCAGGTCACAGCTGGGCGCGGGCCACCATCGCGGCTTTGGTTACCCCCGCAGCAAGTGCCTCCATCGCGGCCTCGGTTGTCGGGAAGCGGCGGATATTGGCGTTGAGTTGCCCACCTGCCAAGGTAGAAAGGTAGAAATCCGCGATCGAGTCATTTTCCACGGCCACGGTGTCGAACCGGAAATAGGCAGGGATCGGCCTTTCCTCGGGGTAGGCATCGTTGCGATAGGCGATGGCGATGGATTCAGTCTGGTACTGACCAGTAAACACCACCTGTTCCACCCGGCAGGCAAAGGCCGAGTCATAAGGAACACGCATCATCACATTGGCGATCCGCCCGCCAATCAGCGCACCGCGCCACAGGTTGTTGCGCAGGTCGGCATCAAGATTTTCGCCCGCTGCGACGAAGTTGAACCGTGCCTCAACCCCCAGATCCAGTGCAATGATGCGGGCGATTTCGATGTCCACGCCACGCGGTTCGCCCCCCTCTTCCCAGCTATAGGGCGGGTAATCCTCATAAACCGCAAACAACATATGCCCCTGCTCGACCAATTGGTCTAGCTCCTGCCCGACGATGTCGCGACTGGCGTTTTGCGGTTTGGGCTGCGGGATGTGATCCGCACAAGGGTCGTTGGATTGCGCCAGCGCCGGAGTGGCGAGACCGGCCCAGACGCCCAGCGCGAGGGTTCGAAGAACGTATTTCATGCGGGGCATGTTAGGGCTCAGTTGGCGGCGGACAACCCGATTGTCAGCGTCTCGGCGGCGCGTTTGTAGGCCTCGGGCGTGCCGTCCACGATGGCGGCTGCGCGGTAGGCGATACTGTCGGCAACGGGTGCGCCTGACAGGGTTTCGATTTCACCTGCCAGTTCGGTCAGGCGGGCCTTGGCCCCGTCGGGGTCCGCGCCGCTGCTATCTTCGGCCCAGGCCAGGAACTGATCGCGAAGTGCGCGCAGTTCATCGCTGCGCTCGTCTACCATGTCCTGATCGGGGCGCGTTTCGATATAGGTGCGGATGGCCCAGGCGGCTTTCTGTCCCAGAAGGTCGCCAAACGCGGGCATCTTGGTGGTGCCGTTCTGGGTGTAGCCGTTGATGTAGCGTTCCAGATACCATTCGTCCCCATATTCCTCGGCCTCAAGGAAGCGCAAATCAGGGGCCAGCCCGCCCGAGATCACCTCCAGCCCATGGCAGCGGGCGCAGTTCTGGTTGTAGCCCGACGCGCCAATTTCTACCGCCGCTTTCCAGACATCAAACCCGGCGACGGCCTCGCGATAGGGATTTTCGGTCAACCATTCTTCGCCCACATCCGGCAGGACGTCGGTGTTGACGGGCTGCGGGGTTACATCCCCATGAGCGTTTAGAAGGCTGGCGGTGCTGATCAGGGCTCCGGTCAGGGCGCTGGCCAAAATCATCGAACGTTTCATTGCGAAAATCCTCCACCTTTAGTGTTGGCAGAGTGGTAGACCGCCACGCTGCGCTGCAACAATACGACCTAAGTCGGGGCCATGGCGCAATCTTGTTCCAAACCCATTCGACATTGGTCGCATTTTATCGCTTCATGTGTTTGGTATCGTTTGCACGGCTTTGGGAGGAGTTATGCTGAAACGACTGTTGGCGAGTGTCGCGCTGTGCGTATCCGCAGTTGGCGTGGGTGCGCAGGGGCTTGAGGTGCCTTTGGTCTGGCTGCGCCATGCGGAACCGGAACGGCCCGTATTGTCGAACCTGGATCCGATCCCCGAGGATCGCGGGCAGGCCGGTGCCGCGCTGGCGTTGCAGGACAACCTGACAACCGGGAAGTTCCTGGGCCAGAACTACACCCTAGAGATTGTAGAAATCACGCATGACGCGGACCCGATCCCGGCGGCGAAAGAAGCATTGGCGCAAAGCCCGTTTGTGGTGCTGGACGCCCCGGCGGCCACGCAATTGGCCATCGCTGACCTGCCCGAGGCAGCGGGTGCGATCCTGTTCAACGCCTCTGCTGCAGACGTGGCGCTGCGTGGTGAGGCATGTCGCGCGAACCTACTGCACACGGTGTCGAGCTACGCCATGAAGGCAGACGCGTTGATGCAGTTCGCCCGGTTCAAGCGGTGGGAGGATATGGCTCTGATCCAGGGCAACGCGCCTGAAGATGCCGCCTGGGCCGAGGCGTTGAATGCCAGTGCGACCAAGTTCGGGCTGAAGATTGGCGCGACAAAGCCCTGGATTTTCGATGCGGACATGCGGCGCAATGCGGCGCAGGAGGTGCCGCTGTTCACGCAGGACCTGCCGAAACATGACCTGTTGCTGATCGCGGACGTTGCCAACGATTTTGCCCGTTACATCGCCTACAACACGTGGGAACCCCGCCCAGTGGCCGGGTCCGAGGGGCTGCGGCCCGTGGCTTGGGCCCCGGTTGTGGAACAATGGGGCGCGGCGCAATTGCACAGCCGGTTCGTGGAAGAAGCCAGGCGCGACATGGGCCCGCGCGACTATGCCGCCTGGGCCGCGATCCGGGCCGTGGGCGAGGCCGTGACACGCACAAACTCCGCCGATCCGGCCACGATCCGCGCCTATCTGCTGGGCGAAGACTTTGCGCTGGCCGGCTTCAAGGGCCGCCCGCTGTCTTTCCGCGCGTGGAACGGGCAGTTGCGCCAGCCCATCCCGTTGGTGACACGGGCCGCAATGGTCGCACAGGCCCCGTTGCCCGGCTACCTGCATCAACGCACGGAACTGGATACGCTGGGGCTGGATGCACCAGAATCCACCTGCTCTGCCTTCAACTGAACGATCTCACAGGGAAACCGATATGCTTTGTGCCCGACTGACCCGCCCTGCCCTGTCCACATTGGCCGCGCTGATGCTGACCACCACGCCGCTGACGGCGGATGAAATGTGGATTTCGAACGAAAAGGACGACACTCTCAGCGTGATCGACATCGAAACGCTGGAGGTCATCCGTACAATCCAGGTTGGCGAACGCCCGCGTGGGATCACCTTTTCCAAGGATCACTCGGTGCTGTATATCTGCGCCTCGGACAGTGACACGGTGCAGGTGCTGGACCCTGAAACCGGGCAAATCCTGCACGAATTACCCTCGGGCGAGGACCCGGAACAGTTCGTGCTGCACCCCAACAACCGGCACCTCTATATCGCGAACGAGGATGACGCGATCACCACGGTTGTGGACACGGAAACCCGCAGCGTGATCGCACAGATTGACGTGGGCATCGAACCCGAAGGCATGGCCGTCAGCCCGGATGGCAAGATCGCGATCACGACATCCGAAACGACCAACATGGCGCATTGGATCGACACCGAAACACAAAAGCTGTTTGCCAACACACTGGTCGATTCCCGCCCCCGCCATGCGGAGTTCATCAAGGACGGCACCGAATTGTGGGTGAGTTCCGAGATTGGCGGCACAATCACGGTCTTTGACGTGGAAACCCAGGCCGAAAAGGCCAAGATCGACTTTGAGGTGGATGGCGTGCACCCGGACCGGGTGCAGCCGGTCGGTTTTGAAATGACGGCGGGCGACACGCACGCGCTGGTGGCACTTGGGCCCTCCAATCACGTGGCCATGGTCAATGCAGAAACCTACGAGGTCGAGGATTACATCCTTGTCGGTCGCCGCGTCTGGCACATGGACTTCAACGCGGACCGCAGCCTGGCCTTCACCACGAACGGCGTGTCGGGCGATGTGACGGTAATCGACGTCGCCAGCCGCAAGGCAATCAAAACCGTCAAGGTCGGGCGCTTCCCCTGGGGCGCGGCGTACCGCCCCACCAACTGACACCCAATCCGTTCAACAGGAGACGATCATGCGATTTCTAATGGCTTCGGTCACGGCCTTTGCCCTGGCACTTTCCCCGGCGTTGGCCAGCGATGACGATGATGATGACGACAATGGCTTTGGTCTTGCCGGGATATTGTCGGCGAAGAACAAGGAAGACCTGGAACCGATCCAGCTGGGCGCGGGCATCCCGCTGACCTCGGCCCCATGGAAGCTGAAGTCGGGCACCTACTACGAATTCGAAATTCAGGGCGATGGCAGTCAAGAACTGGCGCTGGTCGGTCCCGAATTCTTCCGTGCGATCTGGATTGACGAGATCGTGGTAGAGGGGCTGGAAATCCGGCCGCTGGGCCTCGACAGTATCGAATTTGACGAGGCGGGCGAGATGGAGATCGGATTTGTCGCGATCAAACCGGGCAGATACTATATCAAGATCCCCGGAAGCACCGGGGAAACGCAGCGCCTTGAGATCACCATCGAATAAACAACGCCTGCGCGTATGCGCAACCAGAGTCCCTGACTTGATCCGGGACCTCTACCTGCCCTCCCGAGGTGCACAATGAGCGCGGGCCTGACGGTTCGTGACCTCAACTATGCCTATGGGTCCAAACAGGCGCTGTCGGACATCAGTTTCACACTGGAGGCCGGGCAGTTCTGCGCCCTGCTCGGTCCCAATGGGGCCGGGAAATCGACGCTTTACGCCGTCCTGACCCGACTGCTGGTCGCGCCTGGGGCGTCCGTCACCTTGGCCGGGCACGATCTGAGCCAGACACCGACACAGGCGCTGGCGGCTTTGGGCATCGTGTTTCAACAGCCCACGCTGGATCTGGACCTGACCGTGCGCCAGAACATGCGCTTCTTTGCAGCGCTGCATGGCATTGGCGGGCGCGAGGCCGACCGGCGCATTGACGCGGCGCTGGACCGGTTGGACATGCGGCTTCGTGCCCATGAAAAAGCCCGTGCGCTCAATGGAGGCCATCGACGCCGCACTGAAATTGCCCGCGCCCTGATCCACGCGCCTCGTGTGCTGTTGCTGGACGAGGCAACCGTTGGACTGGACGCCGCTACTCGCGCCGCCATCACGCAACATGTGCATGATCTGGCGGATGAGGGGATCACGGTGCTGTGGTCCACCCATCTGACCGACGAAATCCGCGATACTGACCGCTTGCTCGTGCTGCACCGGTCGCGCCTGTTGCATGACGGCATGGCCAGCGACCTGGGTCCTGACCTGAAGGCGCGCTTCCTCCAGATGACAGAGACCAGCGCATGATCTACTTCATTGCCCTGCAGGCGGTTTTGAAACGGGAAACGTTCCGATTCGTCCACCAACGCGAACGGTTTCTGTCTGCACTAGTGCGCCCATTGGTCTGGCTGCTGGTCTTTGCCGCCGGTTTTCGCGCCGCCTTGGGCCTGTCGATCACGCCGCCCTATCAGACCTATATCCAGTACGAGACCTACATTGTGCCCGGCCTCTGCGGGATGATCCTGCTGTTCAACGGGATGCAATCCAGTTTTTCCCTGGTCTATGACCGCGAAATGGGCTCGATGAAGCTGATGCTGACCTCACCCCTGCCCCGATGGTGGCTGTTGTTCTGCAAATTGCTGGGTGGGGTCGCGGTGTCCATCTTGCAGGTGTACGCCTTTCTGATCATCGCCTGGCTCTATGGCATTCAGGCCCCGGCACTGGGGTATCTTGCCATCCTGCCTGCGCTGGTGGTCGCCGGTCTGATGCTGGGCGCGTTGGGGTTGTTCCTGTCCAGCCTGATCCGCCAGTTGGAGAACTTTGCGGGCGTCATGAACTTTGTCATCTTCCCGATGTTCTTCCTGTCCTCCGCTCTCTACCCCCTTTGGAAAATGGCGGAAAGCAGTCGGTTGCTGCACGACATCTGCGCGGCCAACCCGTTCACTCATGCGGTCGAGTTGATCCGTTTTGCGCTTTATGCCGAATGGAACCTTGCCGCACTGGGTTGGACGCTGCTGGCCGCAGCGGTGTTTTTTGGCCTTGCCCTGTGGGGCTACGACCCGGGCCGGTCGGGCAAGCGGCACGGCTGACCTCTCAACCAGGCGGGGCGATCCGCAAGATCGGCAGCCAGTGGCTGTCCGGATCCCCCTCTTCCAGATCGACATCACGGATCGGGCGCAATTCGCCATCCTCGGGCGGCACGGCCAGCTTGTCCATGTTCATCTCGTGCAGGTTCCCGACATAGCTGTCCCCGTCAGCGCTCAGCCGGTAGTAGACGCCGTTCCACATGTCGATTCCGTAATCCGTGCGCCCCTTCCAGACAAACAGGAAGTCATATTCCAGGTCGATCAGGTCAGCGCTGGTGTTGCGAGCAATGTCATAGGGATAGGGCACGTGGCACCAGGTCTTGTCGGGACCATCCAGACATTTGAACGGGCGCATGGACAGGAAATGCTCGCTGAACGCATCTTCGTTCATCTCAACTTTGTAACTCTTGGCGGTCCCCGAAAGTGTCGCGATTTCAATTCGCGTGCCATCCGCGTCCTCCAGCCAGACGGTGTGCTCGTCCCAGCCCTCGGCCAATGCCGCAGCTGCACCTATCGCCAGAAACGCGCCGACAGATGTCGATTTCACAAGGCGATCCCACCCCATGACACTCCCCCCATTTTCGTCAGACTGTAACCTTGGCCGCCCTCTCGACCAACGCGACCTAGGTCGCAGATCCCGGATACGACCATTGGCCAATACCCTGTTTGTGGCTTTCGCAGGATAGTACCCCCAGTCGCTTGCCCCGGCGGAAGCTGTGGGTGCTTGGAAAAGGCGCATAGGGAGGAGACAGATGAACCGTTTCATTAAGGCCGTTGCCATCAGCCTGCTGGCAACCGGCGCGGCACATGCCGAAGTGACCGAAGAGATGCTGGCCGGCGATCAGGCCTCGACCGGAGACGTCCTGACCAACGGGATGGGGCGTCACCTGCAGCGGTATTCGCCGCTGGAGACACTCAACACGGACAACGTCAAAAACCTGGTCCCCGCCTGGGCATTTTCACTGGGTGGTGAAAAGCAGCGCGGTCAGGAAACCCAGCCGCTGGTGCATGACGGTGTGATGTATATCACCGGGTCTTATTCCCGCATGTACGCGCTGGATGTGGCCACGGGTCGCGAGCTGTGGCAGTACGACGCCCGCCTGCCCGAAGGCATCCTGCCTTGTTGTGACGTGGTGAACCGTGGCGCGGCGATCTATGGCGATCTGGTGATCTTTGGCACGCTAGATGCACGCATCGTTGCGCTGAACAAGGACACGGGCGACGTTGTCTGGCGCAAGAAGATCGCGGACTACAAGGCCGGGTATTCCTATACAGCCGCGCCTCTGATCGTGGACGGGTTGGTGATCACCGGCAATTCCGGCGGTGAATTTGGCATCGTCGGTGAAGTACAGGCGCGTGATGCGCTGACCGGTGAAATGGTCTGGACCCGCCCCGTGATCGAGGGTCACATGGGCACCTTCAAGGGTGAAGAAAGCACCATGACCGGCACGCTGAACGCGACCTGGCCAGGTGACATGTGGAAGACCGGCGGCGGGGCAACCTGGCTGGGCGGGTCTTATGACATCGAAACCGACACGCTGGTGTTCGGCGCCGGGAACCCGGCACCGTGGAATTCCTGGCTGCGCAATGCAGGTCAGGCGAACGACGGGTCGGGCGATAACCTTTATGCTGCCAGCCGCATCGGCATCAATCCCGAGAACGGCGAGATCAAGTGGCACTTCCAGACCACGCCGCGCGAAGGCTGGGACTATGACGGCGTGAACGAGGTGGTGGCCTACACCAACCGCGCCGGTGAAAAACGCTGGGCGACAGCGGATCGCAACGGGTTCTTCTATGTCTTGAACCGCGAGGACGGCAAGTTTGTGCGCGGCGTTCCGTTTGTAAAGGACATCAGCTGGGCCTCGGGTCTGGATGAAAATGGCCGCCCCATCTTCAACGAAGACAACCGTCCGGGTGATCCGGCGGCGGCTGCGGATGGGAAGAAGGGTGACGTGATCTTTGCCTCGCCCTCGTTCCTGGGTGGCAAGAACTGGATGCCGATGGCGTTCAGCCAGCGCACCGGCAACTTCTATGTGCCTTCGAACGAGTGGGGCATGGACATCTGGAACGAGCCGATCAGCTACAAGAAGGGCGCGGCCTATCTTGGCGCTGGCTTCACGATCAAGCCGAACTACGAAGACCATATCGGATCGCTGAAGGCGATTGATCCCGACAGCGGCGATCTGAAGTGGGAGTTCAAGAACGACGCGCCTTTGTGGTCCGGTGTCATGACGACCGCTGGCGGGCTGGTGTTCTTTGGCACACCCGAAGGCGAGTTCATCGCGCTGGATGACGAAACCGGCGAAAAGCTGTGGTCGTTCCAGACCGGCTCCGGCATCGTGGGTCAGCCTGTCACCTGGGAACAGGATGGCGAACAGTATGTCAGCGTGATCTCGGGCTGGGGCGGTGCGGTTCCGCTTTGGGGTGGTGAAGTGGCCAAGAAGGTCACTTATCTGAACCAGGGCGGTCTGCTGTGGACCTTCCGCCTGCCGCGTCAGCTGGCCAGCGCCGACTGATCCGACACTTGACTTAGCATCTTGTCGCGCGGTCCTGTCTGGGCCGCGCGATTTTCTTTGCCCTGCGTTATGTGTCCAAGAAAAAGACACCGACCTTTTGACAATAGGCAGGGCAGTGCCATTCTTTAGACTGTTCGTATGACAATCGACGTTCTGCACATGACACGCCCAAACAACACAGATCAGCATCGGAACTGGGTTCTTATCGTGGATGACCATCCGCTGTTTTGTGACGCGTTGGAACTGACGCTGCGTCGCGCGATGCCCGACACCAATGTCAAAACCGCCGCGACGCTGGCGCGTGCACAAGAGCTGCTGGCCGAGGACTCGCCGCCCCTGTTGATCGCGCTGGATCTGAACCTGCCTGACGTGTCGGGTTTCGAAGGCGTGATTCAAATCCGCAAAGCTGCGGCCAAGGCCGGGGTGATCGTCGTATCCTCGCTAACCGACGCACGCGTGATTTCGGGCGTTGTCGCGGCGGGCGCGAACGGGTTTGTTCCCAAACACAGCAACCGCAGCGTAATCGAAGAGGCGATCCAGCGGGTGACAGCTGGCGACAATTACTTTCCGGATTCGGTGGAAACCGACAACGATCAGCATGACGCGGGCATTGCGGCGGCAGAGCGCCTATCGACGCTGACCGCGCAACAGGCCCGCATTCTGGACCTGATCTGCGAAGGCAAGCTGAACAAACAGATCGCCTTTGACCTTTCGATCAAGGAAACAACGGTCAAGGCGCATATTACTGCGATCATGCGCAAACTGGGCGTTCACAGCCGGACACAGGCGGTGCTGATGGCGCAGGACGCGCGGTTCCTGAACATCTTGTCTGACACCGACAATTAGGCCTATCCTGCGCGGCAGGGAGGCCAGTTATGACAATTCAAGGCGCGCGCAGCCAACCGCCAGTCTGCGCGCCGTATGCGTCGGTATTGCAATCCGTTCAAATCACGGCATCTGACCCGCAACCGGGTCCGGTGTTGTTTGACTGTCTGTCGCCGTGCGACCCTTCACATCTGCTGGTCTTTGCCAGCGAGCCGACAGGGTTTGAAACCATCTGTCACGCAGCGACTGAGACCTTTCCGGGCGTGCAGGTGACGGGCTGCACCACGGCTGGGCAAATCGGCACCCGCGGGTACGAGGAAGACGACGCTGTTGTCATCGCCCTGCCCCGTGCACGGTTTGAAACCCGCACGGTGCGGATCACGCTGGATGAGCTTGACGACAATCAGGCCCTGATCGACCGTCTGGTGCAGGAACGCACCCGCCTGGCCGCAGCCCATCCCGACAAACCGCAGGGGTTTGCCTTTCTTTTGGTGGATGGCCTGTCCCTGCGCGAGGATTTCCTGACCGCCGCCATTGCCCCCGCGATGGGGTCACAACCGCTGTTTGGCGGGTCATCGGGCGACGGCACTCGGTTTGAGCAGACCTATCTGGGCATCGGGGACGAAATCGGCACGGACATGGCCCTGCTGACTTTTGTCGTGACCGACTGCAACGCGCATGTGTTTTCGCTGAACCACCTGCAACCGACCGATCGCAAGATGGTGGTGACCAGCGCCGACCCCGAGCAGCGTATCGTGAAGGAAATCAACGCAGAACCCGCCGCGCGTGAATATGCACGCATCGTGAACAAGGACCCCGACCAACTGGACGAATTCACCTTCTCGGCCTTTCCGGTGGTCGTGCAACTGGGCGACACACATCACGTGCGGTCGATCCAGCGGGTAAACGAAGATGGAGAACTGGTGTTCTTTGCTGCCATTGACGAAGGTATGGTGTTGACCATTGCCACCGCTCAGGACATCGCTGACCATCTGGATCAGGAGCTGTCCACCCTGCTGGCCGGTCGGCCGGAGGCGCAGATACTAGCGTTTGATTGCGTCCTGCGCCGGATCGAGGCCACGCAAACCCAAAGCCAACGCGCAGTGTCGGATGTGTTGTCCCGCAACCGGGTGCTGGGGTTTTCAACCTATGGCGAACAGATCGGCCCGCTGCATGTCAATCACACCATGACCGGCGTCGTCCTGACCCCACCGGATTCGTAGCGCCACGATGGACCTGATCGACCCTCGGGACAGTCTGGAAAAGCAGAACGAAAAGCTGCTGCGCATCACCCGTTCCCTGATGCGGCGGGTGGAACAGGCACCGGATCAGGCGGGCATGGCTTATGCCCAGTTCGAACGCGCGGCACTGCTGGAAGAACAAGTGCGCCAACGGACCAACGATCTGGAACGCGCGCTGGACCTGCTGCACCAGTCCAACGCCCGGCTGGAACTGGCCAATACCGAGGCGCGGGAAGCGCGCGAAAACCTGGCACAGGCGGTGGAAACCATCGACGAAGGCTTTGCCATGTTCGATGATGACGACCGGTTGGTGATGTATAATAGCCGATTTTGTCAGGACCTGCCGGATGTGCGTCTGCAGCTGCGCCAAGGAACTGATTTCACAGAATATGTCCGCCTAATCAGTGACAGCGCACATCTGGCCGTAGACGAGGAAGAAACCCGCGAATCCTGGCGGACCAAACGTCTGCGCCTGCATGAAAAACCCCATGCCGTGTTCAACATCCGGCTGGAACGCAACCGTTGGATTCAGGTGTCCGAACACCGGACCGAAACCAGCGGCACGGTGGTGCTGCAAACGGATGTGACCCAGATCATGCGGCTGGAACGGCGCGAGCGAGCCAAACTGATCGAACAGCAGGCGCTGATGCTGCGCGGGACGCTGGATCACCTCTATCAGGGTGTCTGTATCTTTGACGCGCAGGGCTGTCTGGTGGGGTGGAACCAGCGGATGGAACACCTGTTGAACCGCCCGTTGGAAGAGAAGTTCCGCGAAATGCCCTTTGGCGATTTGCTGGAATTGCTGGAACCGATCCTGGCCTTTTCCGGCCCTACCACACAACAGGATTTGCGCAACTGGTCGGACATCAGCGCCGGGCGTGCGCCCCTGCGGTTCGAAGTGGTGCGCAAGGACGGCGCGATCTTTGACGTGTTTGTGCAGGAAATGCCGGACACGGGGTTCGTGATCAGCTTTTCGGATGTGACCCAGGAACGGCACACCTCCAACGCGCTTCGGAACCTGAACGAAACGCTGGAACGAAGGGTGGAGGAGCGTACCACGGCCCTTGGCGAGGCATTGGAAGACGCCCGTCGCGCGAACGCATCCAAAAACCGGTTTGTGGCCGCCGTCGGGCATGACCTGATGCAACCCCTGTCAGCGGCCAAGCTGTTTGCCGCCAGTCTGGAGGATCGGACAACCAACGAAACCGACCGACAGATTGCGGTTAAAACCATCTCGGCCCTCACAAATGCCGAGGCGCTGATTGACGCGCTGATGGACATCTCCAAGCTCGACCTTGGGTTGGCAAGTTACGAGCTGACGCCCGTGCGGCTCGATACACTGATGATGTCATTAGTGTCGGAGTTTGCGCCGATGGCCGCTGAGAAAGGCATCGTCCTACGCGCGGTGCCAGTGGCCGCTGTGGTGATTTCCGACCGGGTTTACCTGCGGCGTATCCTACAGAATTTGCTGTCCAATGCGTTGCGCTACACCACTGGAACAAAGGTTCTGGTGGGGGCACGGCGCATAGGCGATCAAATGCGCGTTGACGTGATCGATCAGGGCCCTGGTCTGTCCGAGGCGGATCAGCAGCTGATCTTTCAGGAATTCAAACAACTGCCGACAAACACCGCCCACGGTGACGGGCTGGGGCTGGGGCTGGCCATTGTCGAACGCGCCAGCAGGATGCTGGGCCATGGCCTGCAACTGGCATCGACGCTGGGCAAAGGCAGTCGGTTTTCCATCTGCGCGGATGTTTGGGAAGGGCATCTGACAGACGGGTCCGAGCCTGACGACCACCCTGCTCCGGTTCCGCCATTGCAATCCCATGTGGTGATGCTCGTCGAGAACGACCCGGACCTCGCCCATTCCATTTCACTCATCCTGACGGCATTTGGATCGGATGTAGTTCATGCTTCCAGCGGCGAGGAGGCGTTGGAACTGGTGCAGGAAATGGGGGTCGTGCCGGACGGGTTTTTGCTGGATTACCAACTGTCAGACGGCATGAACGGGCTGGACCTGGCGCAGGCACTTCGGAAGGCCTATGGCGATGTGCCGATCCAGATCATTTCGGCCAACCGGTCGGATCATCTGACGGACACTTGCGTGCAGATGAACTTGCCGCTGTGTCGCAAGCCGATCACGCGGGAAGAGTTGCGCGCGTTTCTGGGGCGACTGACGGATAGGACCCGGCAGTTCTAGCGCTACATCCGCCGGTAGACAAAATCGGGCACGGGTACGGATTGCGTTGTTTCCTCGGCCAGCAGGGCATCCAGAACCGCCCGGCCCAGGCTTTTGCGACAGACGGGGTCGGTTGCGTTGGGATCCCCCAGAACCGCCATCGCCTGACACCGGCACCCGCCATAGTCGATGTCGCGTCGGTCGCAGCTTTGGCACAGGTCAGGCATCCAGTCCGTGCCACGATAGGCGTTGAAGGCCGCGCTGTTGTGCCAGATCTCGGCCAGTGGCGTGTTCAACACGGATTCAAAGTTTAGTCCCGGAATGCTCTCCGCAGAGTGACAGGGCAACACCGTTCCATCCGGCGTGACGTTCAGACCGGTGGAACCCCAGCCGTTCATGCAGGCCTTGGGGAAGTCCGAGTAGTAGTCCGGCGGCACGAAGTCGATGACCAGCCGCCCCTTCAACCGAGGCTCTGCTGCGCGCACCACCGCCTTGGCGCGCTCCACCTGCTCGGGGCTTGGCTGCAACGCCTTGCGGTTTTCCAGCGCCCAGCCCTGAAACTGCACACAAGCCACCTCAATCCGGCGCGCGCCGAGGCATTCGGCCATGTCCAAGGTCGCCTCCAGATCATCCAGGTTTTCGCGATGCATCACCGCGTTCAGGGTCAGGGGAAAGCCAATTTGCGCGATCAGCTCGGCCACATGCATCTTGCGATCAAATCCACCGCGATAACCCCCGATGCGGTCCGCGATGTCAGCCGTGATCCCCTGTAACGACAGCTGGACATGATCCAGTCCAGCCGCGTCCAGCGCCAGCAACCGTCGCTCATTCAACCCGATGCCCGACGTGATGAGGTTCGTGTACAGTCCCGCTTCGCGTGCGGCAGTCACCAGGTCCACGATGTCGGTGCGTGACGCAGGTTCTCCGCCCGACAGATGCAGTTGCAGCACGCCCAGGGCCGCCGCCTGCTGGAACACATCCGCCCATTGTTCGGTTGTCAATTCCCGTTCTTTCGCGGTCAATTCCACTGGGTTCGAGCAATAGGGGCACGCCAAAGGACAGCGATGGGTCAGCTCGGCCAGCATAGCGATAGGCGGGTTAGCCATGGTGCAGATCCACAAAGCGTTTATCGACAAGGTCCTGCAGGAAGGCCTCCACATCCGGCTGGATCACATCCAGCGGCGCGGCATAGGTCTGGGACAGGTCGGTAGAAATGTCAGCGACCGAGGCCTCCCCGGTCACGCGCGAAAGGATGGCGACTCCAATTTGGTCCAGCATCAAAACCCGCTCCGGCCCCAGCAGCACATCCGTATCGCGCACCGCATCAAACCGGGTCCGCACGCCGCGCGGCAAAACAGGGATGTCACCCCCGGCGATCACAACAGCCCCTCGTCCGGCTGCCATGCGCCGGGAGGGATACGGCCCGGTTCCACATAAGCGGCATAGAGCGCGTCCAGTTGCGCCCACAGCACTTCGGTCTTGAAGGTCAGCGCGTCAGCGGCGGCGTCCTGCTCCGGCTTGGTCGTGGCATGGTCCAGCACCCACGACAGGCCAAACGCCACATCCTTGGGCGCTTCGCTCAGTCGATGCTGGAAGTAGGACATCGTGTCGGGATTGGCGAAGGCGTAGTGTTCCAGCAGCCCGGCGATCCGGTCTGCATGGATTTTTGGCGCGAACAATTCCGTCAGCGAGGACGCCACCGCCGGCAACAACGGTTCGTCCCGCACAAAGCGCACATAAGCGTCCACCGCAAACCGCGTCGCGGGCAGCACTCCACGGGCAGAGGCGACATAATCCGGGTCCAGCCCCACGCCTTCGGCCAACCGCAGCCAGCGCCAGATGCCGCCGGAATTGGCCTCGCGCCCGTCATGATCCTCGATCCGGCTGCGCCAGATGCGGCGCAGGTTTGAATCAGACACACGGCTCAGAAAGGCCGCATCCTTCATCGGGATGCGCGACTGGTAATAGTACCGGTTGATCACCCAGGCACGCACCTGATCCTCGGTGCATCCACCGCTGTGCAGCAGATGATGAAACGGGTGTTTGTCGTGATAACGTTCAGCGCCGATCTGGCGCAATCGGGCCTCGAATTCATCGCGGGTCTGCGGGGCGTTGGTCACAGCGTAAGTTCCATTCCGTCATAGGCGATGTCCCATCCCGCCCGCAGGATATCCGCCCGTTCGGGGCTGCCCGGGTCAAGGATGGGGTTCGTGTTGTTGATGTGAATGTAGATCTTGCGCGCTGGCACATCGGCCAACCGTTCCAGCGACCCTTGCGCGCCGTTCATCGGGATGTGCCCCATGCGCGCGCCGGTCTTTTTTCCGGTGCCTGTGCGTTGCATGTCGTCGTTGTTCCAAACGGTACCGTCGAAAAGCAACGCATCCACATCCCCTAACCGATCGACCAGCCAATCCGGTATGACCGCACAACCGGGGACATAGGCAAGCCGCTTTGCCCCATCGTCAACGATCAACCCGATTGTCTGTTCGCCCAACTCCTGCAGCTTGACCTCGTCCCCTTCCAGGAACAATGCCACCTTACCCGGCACGGAAAACGGCGTCACCTGCAGGCTCGGCGCGACCTCCACCGGCTGTTCCAGTGTGATGGCATCGCGCGACACCAGGTCCCTGTCCAGCACTTTGAACACCGAATTGGCCTCCAGCGTGTCCAGCACATCCTGTGTCGCACGCACCGCAAACGGCGTCTTTTCCCTAAGCGTCAGCAAACCCGCGATATGGTCAATATCCGCGTTGGTCAGAAGAACGGAGTGTATGGGGGTACCACGCAGGCTTTGCGGGTGGAGCGCTGGTGTCCGGGCCAATTGCGCGCCGATGTCGGGCGATGCGTTGAACACGGCCCAACATGCCCCATCCGCAGACACCGCCACCGAAGACTGCGTCATGGATGGGATTTGCCCGGCCCGCGCCGCGACACAATTCGCGCAGCCGCAATTCCATTGGGGCAGGCCCCCTCCGGCACCCGCCCCTAGAACAACGATCTGCATTAAGGTCTGGTCGGTTTAGATGACTTCGCGGTCCGCGCCGCGCTCGTCGTCTTCACCCGGGCCGTACATGTTGATTTCCATGCCGCACTTGATTTCGCGCGCAACGGGCTTGGTCCATGCCATGACAGTTCCTCCATGATGTCTGAGGGGACGCTAGCACCGAAATCGCGCGGGTGCCAATGCTACTTTAGTTCAAATTCCCGCGTGCGGATGTTTTCTGAGCTCAGAACAGGATGTTGCAGCCCAGCGTGACTCGCAGGGCGGCGACCAGTTCCGCAACGCTTTCCGCCCGGACATACTGCCCGCCTGTTCGGTCCGCCAGGCACCGCGCCACGGATTCTGAGACGACATAGTCGTTGTTCGGCTCCACTTCCCACGAGAAGTAGTCGCCCCGCACCTTGAAGCCGATCACGTTCACCGTCAGGTCCAGCCCATCGGCCGCCAGTTCCGCCGCCAACGTACAGGGTGTGCCACCGCAGGTTTCCTTGCCATCCGTAACCAGCACCACAACACCGGGGCGCGTGCGGTAGTCCAGCACCTCGGCTGCGGCACGTACCGCGTCGGTCAATGGCGTATCGCCTGACGGCTGCAAATCATTTACCGCGCCCAGAATGGCCGGGGCGGCGTCACGAACCGGTGGAAAGCGCAAGTCAATTCCGGCGCAGGAATCTTCTGTCCCCGGACCGTAGACGATCAGCCCCAAACGCCGGACCTCTGCAATGCCGGGGATGGCGTCCGCCATGGCCTGCCGCGCCTCGAATATCCGGGGCTCTCCAATCTGGTTGAACCCCATTTCCGCCATCGACCCGGACCCGTCAAACACGATCATCGCATCCTGCGTACAGGTCTGATCTGCCGTGACGGACGCAGCACCCAGCGTCAGGGCAATCAGGGCGGCAAAAGAACAGCGCATGCCGGATCATCGCACGTGCGCATCCCCCTGTCGACACGCCCGACCTGCGACTTTCGTCCCGCCTTTGCCGGTTGTCCTGCACGCTGCCTCGGTGTACTGCGCCCCTGCACGCCGCTCTTGCCACGTGCCCGCCACCCTGCCCCACATCGCCAAGTCACGCTGATCCCTTGCCAGTGTATCTTTGGATACGGTATACAAAATACAGTCACGTTGAGGTCCCCTTTGCCGCTAAAGTCCATTCAACCCGCCCGCCGCCGCCTGGCCGACGAAGTTTACGAACAGCTGGTCAGCCTGATCATGCAACGCGAAATCGGCCCGGATGATTGGTTGGTGCAGGAAAAGCTGGCAGCAGAGATGCAGATTTCGCGCACGCCCGTGCGCGAGGCGTTGATGCGGTTGGAACAAGAGGGTGTGCTGGAGGTGTCCAATCGTGGGTCCTTCCGGCTGTATCGCATGGACGAGGACGAGGTAAAGGAACTGTACCAATCGCGCGCCGCAGTCGAAGGGCAATGCGCGCGTATTCTGGCCGTGCGCGGTGACGCCGAAGATATCAAGGCGCTGCGCGACATCGTCCACCGCGAGGAAGACCTGCAAGAGGCGACCGCAGCGGCCTATTTCGACGCCAACCGCAATATCCATCGGGCGTTTATCGAGCGGGCGGGCAACCGGTTCCTGCTGGAAATGTTCGACATGATCTGGGGCAAGGCGATGGCGTTCCACCTGTTTGCCTCCATCGAAAACGTCGACCTTGCCCATTCGCTTGGGGACCACATGCGGCTGGTCGACTCTATCGCGGGTGGTGACAAGACCGAAGCGCTGGAAGCCTTCATGCAGCATATTCAGGACGGGTTTAACCTGCAGATGCAGGGGCTGGAGGCTGAAGGCCAATGACCCGCGCACAGGCACTGGACCGTGCGGCAACGCATTTCGAAGACGGGTCATTCGTCAGTGACCTGGCGCGACTGATTGCCTGCCCGACCGAAAGCCAGAGCCCTGATGCTCGCGCGACTCTGACCACCTATTTAACGGATGTATTGCCGCCACTTCTGGACCCACTGGGTGTACAGATGCAGTTGTTTGAAAACCCCGACCCGGCGGGTGGGCCATTCCTGGTGGCTGAACGGATCGAGGACCCCGCCCTGCCCACCGTGTTCAGCTATGGCCATGGTGACGTGATCCGCGCGCAGACCGACCAATGGCGCGAGGGGCTGACCCCGTTCACGCTGATCACTGAAGGGGACAAGTTGTTTGGCCGGGGCACGGCAGACAACAAATCGCAACATCTGATCAACATTCTGGCCCTGCGCGCTGTGCTGGAAACACGAGGTTCGCTGGGCTTCAACCTCAAGCTCCTGATCGAAATGTCCGAAGAGGTCGGCTCGCCCGGACTGAACACGTTCTGCCAGACGCACAAGGATCTGTTGGCCTCGGACGTGCTGATCGCCTCGGACGGGCCGCGTCTGGATGCGGCGGTTCCGACCGTGTTTATGGGCACGCGCGGCGCGGTCAATTTCGACCTGACGGTGAACTACCGGGAGGGCGCGCATCACTCGGGCAATTGGGGCGGGGTGCTGGCCGATCCGGGCCCACGACTGATCCACGCCATTTCCCCGATCTGCGACGCCCCGGGGGCCCTCCCGATCCCCGGAAGGCGACC
>JBFOMB010000136.1:0-9533 GCA_040830545.1 Paracoccaceae bacterium
CCTAGGCCAGCAGCATGGCTGATCGGCGGTTCCGGGCGCAGCTCCATTTCATCCTCGTCCAGAACATCAATAGCCATTTCGGCCTCTTCCACGGGATCGAGCAGCAATGGGCGCGGGCCATGTCCGCGACCTTTGGTCAGCGGTTTGTCAGCAGGGATTGGCGCTGGTTCAGGTTCCGCCGGGGTGTGGCGTGCCTTGATCACGTCTGCAATCTTCGCGCGGATGCGGTCGTCACCGGGCATATCCTCGGGCGCATGGGCGGGCCCGGGTTGTTCCACCAGTTCCGGTTCCGGCATCGGTTCCGGGCGTCGGATCAGGGCGGGCATACGCGCCAGCAGACCGGTACGCTCTGGCTCCGGCTCGTCCTCATGGACCAGCACTTGAGCGGCCAGCGCAGCAGCCTCTGCCTGGGCCTGCGCCTGTTCCGCCTGCAACACAGCACGCCGTTCGGTCCGGCTGGCTTTGCGTTCCTTCGCTGCCTGAACCGCGCGGGTCGCTCCACGCCCGGTCAGCGTGACCAATGCGCCATAGAGCATGATGAACCCAACCAGTGCGAACCGCAGGCCCTTGCGAATATCCTGACCGGTGAAGCCCAACACATAAGCCCCCAACGCCAGCATCGACACGGCGGAAATCAGCGACATCATCTTGACCGCAAAGCTGGACCCGACCGGCAGCAGCGTCAGAAACGCGCCCATGATCGTGTCGCCGAACAAACCGCCCAGGCCAAAGCTGTGGGTCGCGCGCCACGCCTCACCCGGAATGAGCGTTGCGCAATAAACCGACGCCAGGGCCACGGCGATAGGCGCAAAGATCAACCGGTTGATTGCCCGTTCTTCGCTGATGTGCAGAACAAACCGAACACCCCAGGCCAACAGGACCAGCGCGATCCCCCAACTGGCCCAACCGACAATCATGAACAGCGGCGCTGCGATGGACGCGCCGGGCCGGCCCAGCCAGTTCTGAACCGGCGCATCTGTCGACACCATCCAGTTCGGATCATCCGGCGTGTAGGACCCGACCATCGCCGCCACGGCCACACCCAGAATGATCAGCAAAATTCCGATCAGTTCCTTGCCGCGCTTTTCGATGGCGGCCTGCATGTTGCTGTCCAGCAGCGGGTCCCTGCCGCGTGTCTGATATGATGCCATACTCGTCCTCGGTTCTTATCTGTACAGGCAGTCGCGCATCTGGGTCAGAGCGCCTGCCATGTCTTCTATTGGGGCCACCATTGCGGCCCGGATGAACCCCTTACCGGGGTTTTGTCCCTGATAGTCCTGCGCCAGATAGGCGCCCGGCAGCACACGCACGCCGGTTTCCTGCCACAGCTTCAGCGATGCGGCCTCGCCATCCTCGACCGGAAGCCACAGGAAAAACCCGGCCTCGGGCGGCATATAGCCCTGCGCACCACCCAGGATGTCGTCCGCCATCTTGTATTTGGCCTGATACAGCGCACGGTTTTCGTCTACATGCGCCTCGTCACTCCAAACCCGCGCGGCGGCCATTTGCAGCGGCAAAGGCAGCGGCGTACCGGCATAGGTGCGCAACTGACGGATTTCGCGCATGTTCTTCGGGCCTGTGGCGACAAAACCCGACCGCAACCCGGGCAGGTTCGACCGTTTGGACAGCGAATGAAAAATCACCACACGCTCGGGATCAGCGCCGATATCCTTGGCGACCTGCATCGCACCGGGCGGGGGTGTGTCACGGTAAATTTCCGAATAACACTCATCCGCGAACACCTTGAAATCGTATTGTTCGGCCAGGGCCAGCAGGTTCGCCCAATAATCGCGATCCGCAACCGCGCCCTGCGGGTTGGCGGGCGAACAGAGATAGGCAATCGAAGTGCGGTTCAGCACGTCAGGCGGCAAAGACGCAAAATCCGGCAGATGACCGGTGGCCGCCGTCGCCGGGATCAGCATCGGTTCGGCAGCGACAGAAAACGCCGCAACCATGTAGACCTGATAAAACGGGTTCGGGGCCAGGATGACCGGTTTTTGCCCGTTCTTCGTCTCAGGGCTCAGCGCCATGGCCGCGTTATAGAGCCCCTCACGCGTGCCGTTCAGCGGCATGATCTCGGTTTCGGGATCGACCTTCACGCCATAACGACGCTCCAGCCAATCGGTCTGCGCCACGCGCAATTCCGGCGCGCCCTCGTTCGGGGGATACCGGTTAAACCCCGCTGCATGCAGGGCAATTTCATCGGTGACCCAGGCCGGAAACGCGTGTTTCGGCTCTCCGATCGTCATATGTACAATGTCACCACCGGGCGCATGGCTGTCCAGCAACGCACGCAAACGCGGAAACGCGTATTCCGGCAGTGTCGAAAACCGCTCAGGAAATTCCATAACTTGCCTCAAGACCGGGGTCGTTAACGCCCCGTTTGAGACCAAGTTACCGACGCGCCCGGGACCCGTCCAGCGGTGAGTGCACGCGCGCCGTGACCTGTGGCTTTCAGGCCAACGCGGCCTCGACCGCCGAGCCGACGCGCAGCAATGCTTCTTCGGTATCGGGCAGGCCCAGCATCATCAGACCACAGCTGGGCACGCCCGTGGGCAGGGTCAAACCGCACAGGCCCATCAGGTTGCCGATCCGCGTATTGCGCAGCGCCAGCAGGTTTTCGGTGACGTAGTAATCGTGATCGTCGATCAGGCGATCCACCTTGGGCGGCAGAATGGGCGAGGTCGGCAGCAGAACCGCATCATAACGCGCCGCCGCAGTGTCATACGCCATGCGATGCCCCTCCAACGCGGCCCACGCGGCCACGTAGTCGGGCGCCGAAAACTGCGCACCCCCCCGGAACCGCTCCAGAATTTCCGAGAACATGGCGTCCGGGTTGGCCTCGATCACGTCTCGCCACAGACCATAAGCCTCACCGGGCAGCAATGGTCCGGTCAGCGCATTGGCGGCAATAACCTCGGGCACCTCCAGATCTTCCACCTCAGCCCCCGCATCGCGGAGCTTTTCAACTGCCTCGTCAAAGGCTGACAAAGGCTCATCGCGAATGTCGTCAAAGGCCAGAGATCTCAGAATGCCAAACCGACGCCCTTTCAACGACGCGCCGGTCAGGTCAGCCGGTGTGCCGCCTTCCATCAGCGCCAACAGGATCGCTGCGTCCTCAACCGAACGCGCCAGCGGACCAATGGTGTCGAATTTCAACGCCAACGGCACAACGCCTTCGAGCGTCAGCCGCCCTGCGGTGGTCTTGAGGCCGACCAGATCGTTCCAGGCGGATGGCAGCCGCACTGACCCGCCTGTATCCGACCCAATGCCCGCCGCGGCCAGATTGAACGCCACTGACGCCGCCGCACCGGATGATGATCCGCCCGGCACCGCCTCAGGGTCATTCACATTGGGCGAGGTCGCGGTAACCGGGTTATAGCCCAGCCCGGAAAAGGCCAATTCACTCATATGCGTCTTGCCCAGACACACCGTGCCCATGGCCGTGGCATTGCGCAGCACAACCGCATCCTGATCCGGCACGCGTCCGGCCAAAAGGGCCGACCCGGCCTCTGTCACCACGCCAGCTGTGTCAAACAGGTCCTTCCAACTGATCGGCACACCGTCCAGCAGCGACCGGCGTTGGTTCAATTTCGCGCGATCCTCTGCCGCTTCCGCTTCGGCCAGGGCCCGGTTATGGGTCACGCGCGCATAGATCCGGTCGGTTTCCGCGTGCGAGTCGATGGCATCCAGATAGGTTTCGGTCAGGGCAACCGGTCCGATTTCCCCACTCGCAATCCCGCGGCCCAGATCCGCGGCGGTCATTGTCAGCCAGTCCTGCATTGATGCGCCTCCACTCTCTGCGCCGGACGGTAGCGACAGGTTCCCGCATGGACAATGGCGAATTCGGGCACATATTGCGGCCATGAACACACGCACCGATATCGTGATTGTTGGCGGCGGTCTGGCGGGACCCGCGCTGGCCCTGTGTCTGGCGCGCGCCGGTCTGTCCAGCAGTGTTGTGGACGCCCAGCCCGAAGCCACGATGCGGGATGGCGGATTTGATGGCCGCAGCTATGCGTTGGCCCTGACGGCGCAGCGGTTGCTGGATGCAATTGGGGTGTGGGATCAGGTCGAGGACAACGCCCAGCCGATCCTGGATATCAAGGTATCCGACGGGCATGCGGGCACTGGCCCGTCACCCTTCGTTTTGCATTTCGACCATGCCGAGATCGAAGAAGGCCCTATGGGTTACATGGTCGAAGACCGGTATTTGCGCCGCGCCCTGCTGGATGCGGTGGCGGCTTCGCCGTTGATCGAGGTGCGGAACAACGCGCGGGTTGTGGCCCAGGACATCGGGTCATCAGTAGTTGTGACTTTGGAGGATGGCTCGCAGATCGAAGCTGCGGTTTTGGTTGGGGCCGACGGCGGGTCCAGCGGAACCGCCATGCGCGCTGGCGTCAAATACATTGGCTGGCCCTATGGTCAAACCGCGCTGGTCTGCGCGATTGCGCATGAACTGCCCCATCAGGGAATCGCGCAGCAGATGTTCATGCCCGAAGGGCCGCTCGCCATCCTGCCGCTGACCGGCAACCGGTCGTCGATTGTCTGGACGGAACGCAGCACGCGTGCCGAAGAGATCAACGCGCTGCCTGCCGAAGACTACCTGCAAGTCCTGCGCCCGCGTTTTGGCGGCTTCCTCGGGGACATCGAATTGGCAGGCGACCGGTTCACCTATCCTCTGCGCATTTCGGTGGCCGACAGCTTTGTGGCAGATCGTGTTGCGCTGGTTGGAGATGCCGCACACAAGGTACATCCGATTGCTGGACAGGGCCTGAATGCGGGGTTCCGTGATATTGCCGCGCTGGCCGAAGTGCTGGCAGACGCGCGGCGACGGGGCGAGGATATCGGGTCGGAACTGGTTCTGGGCCGGTACGAAAGCTGGCGACGCTTTGACGTTCAGACACTGGCGTTTTCGACCAACGCATTCAACCGTCTGTTTTCGAACGACAACCCGCTGTTGCGGATCGGTCGTGACCTGGGGTTGGGGATTACTAACGCCCTGCCAAGCGTGCGTCGCACCCTGATGCGCGAGGCGGCGGGGCTGACCGGCGATGTACCCAGATTGATGCGCGGGTTGCCGTTGTAAGCGACGTCGTGCCGGGCCTGATCCGGCACCTCTTGGCTCAAGGGGAGAGGCCCCGGATCAGGTCCGGGGCTACGTCACCTGTCACTCAACCTTGCGTGCCTCATCGACCAGCATGATCGGGATGCCGTTGCGAATGGGGAAGGCCAGCGCCGCAGGTTTGGAAATCAGCTCCTGCTTTGCCGCGTCATATTCCAGCGTTGCATGTGTAACCGGGCAAATCAGCGCCTCCAGCATGCGACGGTCAAATTGGGGTGTTTCGGTCATTGCAATACCTCGTCAGCGGAACCGCCCCGCAAACAGAACTCAATCAGCGTTACCAGCGTCTCGCGGCGGGTCTGAAGACAGGGCGCCTCCAGAAGCGCCTGTTTTTCTTCGGGATCAAATTCCAGCAGCATGGAAAGCGAGTTGATCAGCAACTCGTCCTCGGCCTCGTTCAACGTGTCCCAGTCGGTGTCGAGGCTGCGAGCGGTGAAATAGCGCTCCAGCAGGGTCATGAAACCGGCGCGGTCAAACCCGCTGTCCTGCTCGGCCTTGCCCATATCCCGCTCAAACCCGGACCAACTCACATCGCAGCGTCGATAGGGACAGAACCCATCCACCTCTTGCTGGATACGAAACCGACTGATCCCGCTTAACGTGATCAGGTAGCGCCCGTCTTCGGTCTCCGAAAACTGGGTCACCCGCCCCGCGCAGCCAATCACATGCAACGCGTCATCGCGCGATGGAGTCGGGTTGGGCTGAATCATTCCGATCAGACGGTGATCCGTGCGCAGGCTATCTTCGAGCATTTGCAGATAACGCGGCTCGAACAAATGCAATGGCAGGCGCGACCGGGGCAGCAAAAGCGCCCCGGGCAAGGGAAACACCGGAATCGTATCGGGAAGGTCGGCAGCACTGATCATGTCGACCAACCTAGCCTGTTCCGCAGCTTAGGCAAAAATCATTGAGCTCAATTTGCGGCGACCGTTCAGGACCACCGGATCATTGGGCTTCAGCGCGTCAAAGATCGTGAACAGCTGCGACTTGGCCGCACCATCGTTCCAGTCGCGATCCCGGCGGAACAGTTCCAGCAACTCGCTAACGGCCTCTTCGACCTTGCCACCGGCATGCAGGGCCAGTGCCAGATCATAGCGGGCCTGATGATCGTCCGGGTTCGCTTCGACCGCTGCGGTCAATTCCCCGACCGGACCGGCATCCGCCGCCTGACGCGCCAGTTCCAGTTGCGCATGGGCTGCTTCGATCTCTGGCGTATCTGCGATTTCAGCGGGCGCGCCGTTCAGGATCGCCTCGGCCTGATCGAGGTCTTCCAGTGCGATATGCGCGCGCACCAGACCGCCATAAGCGGCCGCATTGTCCGGTTCTTCCCCCAGAATCGCGGCGAAAGTCTGCGCCGCGTCCACGGCCCCGCCCTGTGCCAGCATTTCTTCGGCGGCAGCCACGGCTTCGGCCAGTGCCTCGCCCGGAGCCTCACCACCGCCGGCTGCAACTACGCGGTCGACAAATGCCTTGATCTCGGATTGCGGCAGCGCGCCCTGGAATCCGTCCACCGGCTGGCCTTGATGGAACGCATAAACCGTCGGGATCGACTGAATACGCAGTTGCGAGGCGATTATCTGCGCCTCGTCCACGTTGATCTTCACCATCTTCACCGCCCCCTTGGCGGCGATCACGGCCTCTTCCAGCATCGGGCCCAGCGTCTTGCACGGGCCGCACCAGGGAGCCCAGAAATCCACGATCACCGGCATCTGGCTGGATGCTTCGACGACATCCTGCATAAAGGTTGCCTCGGATCCATCAATGATCAGATCGGCCGCAGGCGCAGCGGTGCCACCGTTCAGAATTTCCATGTCTCATCTTCTCCGGTTCGGGTTGGCCCTTATATGCCGATGAGGGACACGGAAACCAAGGGGGCACAGACAAATTGACCGGTCAGCGAAAATGACAGGCCAGAAATGGGATATCTTCCGCCTGTCAGAGCGGATGATGCACATGGACGAGGCGACATGGGCCCGCCACGCCAATCCGTGGAGCGTGTACACGCGGTTTTCGATCCTGCCGCTGATGACCGTGGCGGTATGGAGTCGCAATTGGCTGGGATGGGGTGCATTGGTGCCTGTTGCCGTCGTGGTGATCTGGACCTGGCTGAACCCGCGATTGTTTGGCCCACCTGAAACGACCGACCACTGGGCGGCCCACGGGACGTTCGGGGAACGGGTGTTTCTGAACCGCCATGTTGTGCCGATCCCGACGCATCACCGGTTGTGGGGTGTGTGGCTGTCTGTTGTGGCCGGTCTGGGGATTGTGCCTTGGGTCTATGGGCTCTGGGCCTATGACCTGTCTGCGACCCTTCTGGGCCTGACTTTGATGATCGGCGCAAAGCTATGGTTCGTGGACCGGATGGTGTGGCTCTATCAGGATATGCGGGATGCTGATCCAACCTATGCCGCGTGGTCACGATAGACATGCGCCGGACAGGTCAGATTCCACTTGCCAAGCGGCGCATGATCTCCTAACTGCTCCGTCTCATTCGTGCGGCCGGCCGATGTGGCATGCCGAGTCGCGCACAGACCGACCCTAGAGGAGACGGAAATGCCCAAGATGAAGACCAAGTCGAGCGCCAAGAAGCGCTTCAAGGTGACGGCCACCGGTAAGGTGATGTCGGCACAGGCCGGCAAGCGCCATGGCATGATCAAGCGCACCAAGAAATTCATCCGTGACGCCCGTGGCACCACCACGCTGAGCGCGCCGGATGCCAAGATCGTCAAGGGCTACATGCCCTACGACCGCTGATAAGGAGCCTGATCCATGTCCCGTACCAAAGGCGGAACCGTCGCACACGCGCGTCATCGCAAGATCGTAAAGCAGGCCAAAGGTTATTATGGCCGCCGCAAATCCAACTTCAAAGTGGCAACACAGGCCGTCGACAAGGCCAATCAGTACGCCACCCGTGACCGCAAGAATCGCAAGCGCAACTTCCGCGCGCTGTGGATCCAGCGGATCAACGCAGCCGTTCGCGCTCATGACGAGGCGCTGACCTATTCCCGCTTCATCAACGGTCTGAACCTGGCCGGGATTGAAGTGGACCGCAAAGTGCTGGCCGACCTGGCCGTGCACGAGCCCGAGGCGTTCACCGCCATCGTGGAACAGGCAAAGGGCGCGCTGGCGGCCTGAACCTCGCCCCAGCGCTCTTTCACAGGCCGCCCCATTCGGGCGGCCTTTTGCTTGCGTTTGACCTCGCATCAGCCGCAGTTGATCCGCAATCTGGCCGCATTGGTTTGATAGGCACTCAGTCCGAGTAGGTAACGAGTGCTGTAAATGGCCCGCATAAGCGAATTGCATTATTCGAATGCTTACGCACGCAGCAGCGGCGTAAGCGAATTTCTGGAAGTGTCCCTGTCGCCGGGTGAAGACCCGGCAGACTTCACCGTGACATTCTACCAATCCAGCGGGGCCGCCGGATTTGAGGTGACGCTGGATGATCCCGGCGTTCAGGTCACCGTCGACCCGGATAGCGGCGAAACCGCTTATGTGATCTCAGCGGATGTGTTTCCAATCCTGCTGACCGACCCCGATGGCGGTGGCAGCAATAATTACGAAGCTTACGCGCTCACCGAAACGGGAACGGCCTCGGCCACAGTCATCGATTTCTACGACATTGGCGGTGGCACCACGAACATCGTGGCCAATGGTGGCGCAGCAGATGGGGCGACGTCGCAGAACCTGCCCGTTCTGGTTGGTCCCAATTCCACAACAACAACCCTGCAATTCAACCTGCCCAACCCCACGGTTCTGACCTATGGCACGGTATCACCAGGTGATACTGGCATTGCCTGTTTCGTGTCTGGCACCCCAATTGAAACGGATCGGGGGCCGGTTGCGGTGGAGCGCCTGAAGGCAGGTGACCTCGTTCAGACAATGGACCGGGGTCTGCAGCCGCTGCGCTGGCGTGGGGCGCGGACGATCCGGGGGCGTGGCCGATATGCCCCCGTCCGCATATCGGCTGGAGCCCTCGGTGCGCGTGAAACCGTGTTGGTGTCGCCTCAGCACCGGATTCTGGTGAGTGGCTGGCAAGCGGAGCTGTTGTTTGGCGAACCTGAATTGTTGGTCCCGGCCAGGGCACTGGTTGGCGGGGCTGGCGTGCAACGCGCGCCCTGCGATCTGGTCACCTACCATCATCTGATGTTCGACCAGCATGAAATCCTGTTCTCCGGCGGTCTGGCCAGCGAAAGCCTTCTGCCCGGAGCACAGTCGTTTTCAGGGTTCGAGGCTGCGGCGGTAGAAGAGATTTATGCGATCTTCCCGGAACTGCGCATATCGACGGACACTTATGGCGGTACAGCTCGACGGACTGCTCCAATGGCAGTGGCGGGTTTGCTCCGGGCGGGATGACGCCTCATCACTCGCGTTTCAGCGGGCGTTGAAGCAAGGCAATCGCCGCACCCCA
>JBFOMB010000137.1:0-2694 GCA_040830545.1 Paracoccaceae bacterium
AGGTGAAAGCCGACACCGTCGCCAGAACACTTGTCAGACTGGCGGGTTTGTCGTCTGCCGCCTTCAATGCCTGCCCCCCCTCCCACGCGCTGCGAAGATTGGTCCAGCCATACCAGGTCAGGAAAGCCGCCCCGCCATAGCGCATGACCGGTTCGAACCACGGAATGGTCCGCGCCAGCGTGCCAAACCCCGCCACGCCTGCCGCGATCAGAGCAGCATCGGACACGGCACACAGCAGGCAAACCGCAAAAACATGTTCCCGCCGCAGCCCCTGCCTCAGGACAAAGGCATTCTGCGCCCCAATGGCAAGGATCAGGCTGAAGCCCAGGGCGAACCCGGATGTGTAACTGGCAAGCATTGAAATCTCCTGTCCGGTTTGACTAGCCGGGCGCAACAACTTAATCCAGTTAATGATTTTCAGGTCAGTTAAGGTGATCTAATGCAGTTTGACCCACATCACCTCAGCGCGCTGGCGGTCATCCTGCGCACCGGCAGTTTTGAGCAGGCGGCGTCGGAATTGTCGGTTACGCCCTCGGCCATCTCGCAGCGGATCAAGGCGCTGGAGGAAAAGGTCGGGACCACGCTGATCCAGCGCGGCACGCCCTGCATCGGCACGCCATCCGGTGTGCGGCTTGCCAAACACGCCGAGGATGTCGGGCTGCTGGAGGCACAGTTGAGCCGTGATCTGTCATTGGCCCCTGTGGCACAACGCACCCGGCTGCGGATTGCGGTGAACGCCGACAGCCTCGCCACATGGCTGATGCCGGGGTTGGCAGCGGTGCCAGATACCTTGTTCGATCTGGTGCTCGACGATCAGGATTGGAGCGCCGAATGGCTGGAACGCGGCGAGGTAAGCGCCGCCGTGACCGCTGCGGGTGCAAATGTGCCGGGCTGCACGCGCTATCCGCTGGGGGTCATGCGATACGTGGCCACGGCCAGCCCCGGTTTCGTGAAACAGTGGTTCCCGGGCGGCGTGACGGCCGAGGCGCTGGCACAGGCCCCCAATCTGGTTTTCAATGCGCGCGACGGGCTGCAACGCAGTTGGCTACAGGCCAAAACCGGCAAGGACCTTGCGCCACCGTCGCACTACCTGCCCTCCACCCACGCATTCGTGGACGCAGCCCGCGCCGGGCTCGGCTGGGGCATGAACCCCGAAACCTTGGTCCGCGGTCCGATCCGCAATCGCCGTTTGGTGTCGCTGGATGCAGACTTGCCGCTGGACGTCGCATTGGAGTGGCAGGTCAGCCGCGTGCTGGCCCCGGCGCTTGAACCGGTCACCGCCGCCATTCGCAAAGCAGCGGCAGAGGGGTTGCTACCCATCCCGAAAGACTGAAGCGCTGGCTTACCACCAACGGCGCGCAATTAATCCATAAGTCGCCCGCGCCTGACCGCGATCACATGGGCCAGACCAAAAGGATTGTGGGGATCGAAACTGCTACAATAATGATCTCCAGCGGCAGGCCCATACGCCAATAGTCACCAAACCCGTACCCACCGGGTCCGAGTATCAGCGTGTTGTTTTTGTGCCCTATCGGCGTCAGAAACGCTGCCGAGGCCGCGACTGCAACGGCCATAAGGAACGGGTCCGGGGACACCCCCAACGTGTTCGCCATCTGTATCCCCACCGGGGCCGCCACAATAGTGGTTGCCGTGTTGTTCAGCACATCCGACAGCGTCATGGTCACCACCATCAGGACCGTTAAAACCGCCCATGGCGGCAACCCGGCGGTAAGGGTCGTCAACCCACCCGCGATCAGTTCCGTCCCGCCCGAGCTTTGCAACGCTGCCCCAAGCGGGATCATCGACCCGAGCAACACCACCACGGGCCATTCCACGTGATCATATATCTCACTAACCGGCAGGATCTTGGCCAGCACATACCCCACCGCAACCATGCCCAAAGCTATCGGCAGGTCGACCAAACCCACCGAAGCCGCAACAACCGCCGCTGCAAACAGGCCGATGGCCAGACCCATCTTTTCATTTGCCGTGACGCTCAAACCCCGCTCGGCCAGCGGCAAGCACCCCAGCCAATCCGTGACATCCGCAGCCTGATCGCGGGGACACAGCAGCAGCAGAATATCCCCTGGCTCCACCATCGTCTGCCGCACGTGACGTGTAATCGTCTCACCCGACCGGGAAATACCCATCAACACGGTGGACTGCCGCCAGGCCAACCCAATGCCCTGCGACGTGCGCCCGGCGATCCGGGCTTCGGCAGGCACCACAACCTCGATCACTTCCAGCCCCTCACCCGCTGCCCGCAACCTTTCCTCGCGATGCACGTCCGAGAAGTCGAGCGAGAGCGCCGCGCGGAATTCGTCCAGCGCCTCGGGCGTGGCTTCCAGAACAATCGTGTCCCCGGCCCGCAGGACCGAGTGGCTGGCCCGCCCATACCGCCGCCGCCCGTCGCGGATCAGACCCAGCAAGGCCACATCGGTCTTTTCGGCCTCCGGCTCGAATTCAGCCAGACGTTTGCCGATATGCGGCGAGTCTTCGGGCACGGTCAGTTCTGCCACGTATTGATTGACCGCCTGTTCCGCAGATTCTGCCTTGTCCCGCACAGGGATCAGCCGCCAACCAATTAGCGCGACAAATGCCAGCCCAGCCAGCGCCGCCACGCCACCCACGGGCGCGAAATCGAACATGGCATAGGGCTCACCCAAAGCCTCCCCCCGGATCGAGGCGATGATG
>JBFOMB010000138.1:0-17213 GCA_040830545.1 Paracoccaceae bacterium
CAGCTTGCCCCATCTCCACAAGCAACGAGGAGTCCGCCAATTACCCGCATACAGCGTTTCTGGTTTAACCTGATACATCTTGCGTCACGAATGTCCCGAGAATGCGCAGCATGGCCGGGTATTCGTGTTTCAAGTTTAACCGGAAACGCTCTGGCCCCCTTTCTAATCGCCTCGGTCCTCGCCGCGGGATCAGCAATTGCAAAAGCAACCCCTACGACAATCATCACACCCCCCGGCGGCGCCAGCGAGTTCTGCTATTTCAACGGTCTCGCCTATTCCAAGAACGCCATCGTCCTGATCGACATCACGAACCGCCGGGAAAGCCCGCAGGCCACGCAAAAGGCGATGCTCGTCTGTCAGGCCGCCGAAGGGTCAGATGCGTTGCAATGGGAACGCATCGACGCCGAGTGACCTTACGGGCTGCGCGTCAACTGCCGTGCGGCCAGCCAACTGAGCCCCGCCATCACCGCCGCTGTGCCCAGACACAGGGGCAGCCCGCCCACCTGAAAACTCAGCCCCGACAGCAGCGTGCCCAGCAATCGGCCCGCCGCATTCGACATGTAGTAGAACCCGACATCCATCGTCACCCGCTCGGACCTTGTGAAGGCAAGGATCAGGTAGGAATGGACCGAGGAATTCACCGCAAACACCACACCAAAGATCAGCAGCCCGATCACCACGGCCCAGGTCAGCCAAACCTCCGGCCCGTCCGCAATCAATGCCAGCCCCGCCAGAACCGCCGGAATCACCGCCAGCGCGCCGACCCACAAGACCGCGAGGTGCGAGATCTGCGCATCATCCTTGTCCCGCGCCCGCAGGATGCGCGGGGCAAAGGCCTGTACTGCGCCATATCCGATGATCCACAGCGCCATGAACGTTCCGATGGTGAAAAACGCGGCCCGGTTGGCCTCGGGCGTGCCATCCGACAAGACCGAGTAGAAGTAAATCGGGATACCAACCACAAACCAGACATCACGCGCGCCAAACAGGAACACCCGCGCCGCCGACAGGATGTTCACATTGCGCGAGGTGGAAAACACCTCTTTGAACTTCGCGCCTTTGGAGCCGCCCGGCAGCCCTGCAGGCATGAACAGGGCAACCGCAGCCAGAATGCCCGCCAGCGCCCCGGCCATGGCATAAAGCGCCGGATCAAATCCCCAGACCGCCAGCATCGCCGCCCCCATGAGGAAGCCAAACCCCTTGACCGCGTTCTTCGACCCAGTCAGCACCGCGACCCAGCGGAATAACCCCCCATCCGCTGACGGGGCCAGCAGCTTTACCGCGCTTTTGGAGCTCATCTTGGCCAGGTCCTTGGCCACACCCGACGCGCCCTGCACCAGCATGACAAACATGACTGACACCGTAACGGTCCACTCGGCCCCCAACCGCGTCAGCGTCAACAAGGCCACGATCTGAATCGCCAACCCGGCATAAAGCGTGGACGCCAACCCGAACCGTTTCGCAATCCACCCAGCAGACAGGTTTGTCACCATCCCTGCAAATTCATACAGCAGGAACAGATACGCCAACTGGATCGGCGAAAACCCCAGCGTGTTGAAATGCAGCAGCACCAACATGCGCAGCGCGCCATCGGTGAACATGAAGGCCCAATAGGCCGCCGTGACGGCGATATAGGCCGACAGGCCCTCCTGCCGCTCCACATACGCCATCAGAGCGACGCCAGCACCATGCGGGTCACGTCGGCCAACCGCCATGCGTAGCCGAATTCGTTGTCATACCACGCATAAATCTTCACCTGCGTCCCGTTCACCACCATGGTCGACGGCGCATCCACAATGCTGGAGCGCGGATCGTTGGTGTAATCTGCCGACACCAGTGGCCGTTCCTCATACCCCAACACCCCGGCCAGCGGCCCTTCTGCTGCGGCCTTGAACAACGCGTTCACCTCTTCAACCGTGGTTTCGCGCGCCACTTCGAACACACAATCGGTCAGCGAGGCATTCAGCAACGGCACGCGCACCGCATGACCGTTCAGACGCCCCTTCAGTTCCGGGAAGATATGCGTGATCGCCGTGGCCGACCCGGTGGTTGTCGGGATCAGGGAATTCAGCGCAGATCGCGCCCGCCGCATATCCTTGGCCGGTCGATCCACGATGGTCTGTGTGTTGGTCACGTCATGGATCGTGGTCATGGACCCATGCTTGATCCCCACCCCGTCCAACAGAACCTTCACAACCGGGGCCAGGCAGTTTGTCGTGCAACTGGCCGCGGTCACCGTGTTGTACTGCGCCGGATCATAGTCGTCATTGTTCACGCCATAGACGATGTTGACCGCACTGCCATCCTTGACCGGGGCGGACACAACAACCTTTTTCACGCCCGCTGCGAAATAGGGCGCAATCTTCTCTTTCGTTTTGAACACGCCCGAGCAGTCGACAACAATGTCCACGCCCAGCTCTGCCAGCGGCAGGTCCTCCAACGCCTTTTCCGCCGTCAGCCGCATCTGCGTCCCGTCGATGGTCAGGCTTTGATCATCCCAGCCAAATTCACGCGGCCAACGCCCATGCACCGTGTCAAATTCCATCAACAGGGCATGCTGTTCCGGCGTACCGACCGGATCGTTCAGCAGCACAATTTCTGCATCCAGCCCCTCGTCAAAAAACGCGCGCAAGACCAGCTTGCCCATCCGGCCCAGCCCGTTGATCGCAACCTTCGCCATGACATCCCCCGATCATCGAATTCGGGGCATCATACCCCGACACAGGGGCGTGCCACTACGACGGGTTTGTAAAAGGTTTATGACAACTGCAACGCGTCAGGTGCGGCGTTTTGAACGCAACGCCTCCCCACGCACCACCGCAGCCCCGGACCTGATCCGGGGCCTCTCCTTTTCTGGCTTGGACACCGTCGCTGACAATGGCTTCAATTGGAGGAATCGTCGCGCCGGTGCAGATCGCCCTGCTTAGAGGTGCCGTAACCCCGGACTCCTCACACGTGCAGTCCGCACACGTCCCGGGGCCGCAACTGGACCGGGGCCGAAGTGCTGCAACTGGCCGCAAAAACGCAGTGTAACTGACAAGACGCGCGTTCCGGCTCTGGCCTCAGGATTTCCCCTTGCTGGAAATCAACCAATAGGTCACGCCAAACGCCAGTCCCAGCGCCGCGTACCCGTAGAAATATCCGGGCTCCAGTGTCTTGTCGTCCAGCGTGATCACCTTCCGCGCAACGGCCATCAACGCTGTTGCCACAACCAGTTTCAAATGAATGACGTCTGCCGTCAGGTAAAGCGTGATGTTGGTGTAGATCTCAATCGCGATCAGAACGATCAACGCCGCACTGAAGATGGCCAGAATGTCGCTGACCTCAATGATCAGAACCGGGGTCTCAATCAGCTTTTCATAAAGCAGGTACCAGGCGTCCAGAATGGCGAGGAAGATGATCAGCACCATGAACATCGACATGGCCCGCACGCCATATCGGATCGCCCGGTTGCAATATCTGACAATTGCATCCTCATGATCCGGGTCGAGTTCTACATGCTCTTCAGTCTGGCTGTGCGGTTGATCGGACAAGGGTCAGGCTCCGAAATTCTCATGCGGTCTCACTGTCGTAGCATATGTGCTGCAAACTGGCAGTGAAATTTCCGCGGGCGCAATCGCAGGAAAAATCCGAATGGCGGCAGCGATCCATAAAAGCGTTTCGCGGTGCGACCCATGCCTGCATTCGGACGCGCGCGAGAGCCTTGACCCGCGATCACGCTCTGTACGTTTTGGGGTAACTTCGCCTCATCGTCTGTACAAAACGGGGTAACTCGGCCTCAGCGGTTGCCCTAACCCGGGCAACCCTCCACCGGTTCGGAATCCCGTCGCGGCAAATTTCCAATCCATCGGTTCCTGTGTGGGACGAAGCGTTTTTCAACCGCACTCCTGATCACCCGACCGATTTACGGCAAGTTTCAGACCCTTAGTCGCAGCACAATCAGAAGTCCCGGACAAAGCCCGGGACCCTGTTTCACCTCACTCATCCGGCCGGAATTTGGGCGGGCGTTTTTCCAAAAACGCGGCCATGCCTTCTTGTTGAGCAGGCAGACCATAGAGAGCATGATACATTTGCCGCTCAAACCGAATGCCAGCGGTCAGACCAACATCTTCGGCTTCGTTCACGCAGGCGCGGGCCATCATGACGATGTCCTTGGGGTAGTCCGCAATGGTCGCGGCGACCTCTTGTGCCGTGTCGGCAAGCGTGTCGTCCTCGACCACACGACTGACCAGCCCCATGGTCAGGGCTTCGTCTGCCTTGATCATGCGCCCGGTCAGGATCATGTCCATCGCCCGCGTGCGGCCCACCAGTCGTGTCAGGCGCTGGGTACCGCCGATACCGGGAATGCACCCGATCTTGACCTCTGGTTGGCCAAATCGGGCGGATGTGCCGGCCAGAATGACGTCGCACATCATGGCCAGTTCGCACCCGCCGCCCAGCGCATAGCCGGACACCGCCGCGACCTTGGGCGTGCGCAGGGCCGCAAACCTGTCCCACCCGGCAAAGAAGTCCGAGGCGTACATGCTGCTGTAATCCTGCACGGCCAACTCACCGATATCCGCCCCTGCGGCAAAGGCGCGTTCGTTCCCGGTCAGCACGATACAGCCCACATCCGGGTCCGCGTCGTGAATGGTGGCGCAATCCAGCACTTCCTCCAACACCTGGGAATTAAGCGCGTTCAAAGCCTTGGGCCGGTTCAACTGGATGGTCAGGACCCGACCCTCGCGCGTGGCAAGGATCGTTTCATATGTGTCGATCATGTCCTTCATCTCAGCTGTCCCAGATTGCGCCAAAGGCAGGGATGCCTTCGCTTTCCATGTCGTGGATCACCCGTTGCGTCAGCTTCTGGTTGGAAATGACAATCACGGCCTCGGCCCCGGTTTCGCGCACGGCCTCCAGCGCAAGGGCAGACAGGTTCGGTTTGCCCAGCGCATCGGTATCCCAGATCAGCGGGTCCTCTGTGTTGCTTTCGATCTCGTCCACCAATGCATCACCATAGGTCTTGCGCGGGGACCGCGTGGACCAGATCAGCTTGTTCGGGACCTCATGCGCCAAAAGGTGCGGCAGGATGGGACCGATGCCACTGCCGGTACCGACATAGACAACCTTCTTGAACAGCACTTCGATGCGCGCCACGCCCGAGGTTGTGATGCCCTTAACCCAGACGGAATCCGGCGGGTTGTCGATGAAATCACCGGTCCAGTCCCCTGCCCGGCTGATCACCAGCCGGTAGCCGGCTTCACCCGGTGTCGGGATGTTGGCAAAGGCATGCCATTCCCGCAGCGGGCTGAGGCTGAGCGAGTTGGACGACCCCGCAAACGGCGTATCGCCATAGTCGAACTTCACCACCACCGCATGGTTCGAAGGTTTTTCGACCTTGATCGGCACCTTCTTCAACGTCAGCCAGGGCGAGATGATTGACAGCGTGATCACACACAACAGCCAGAACGAGATATCGGAGGTCATCGGCACGCCGGTATCCAGCATGATCGACACGTTCTGTGCCCAGAACAGGGCCAGCAATGTCCAACCGGCAAAGCGGTGCACGTTTTCAAACCGGTCATGATGCTTCTGCCGGATCGGGCCGATGGCCGTCAGGATCATGGCGACCATCAGCACGACCATCACCGCACTGAGGCCCAGCGTCAGTTGCGACGCCTGCCCCACCCCGTTCACCGTGTTGGATGCCAGCGCAAAAAGCAGGAAACCAAACCAGACAGAGCCAGCCACCGAGCCGCCCGAATGCAGGCCGCCGAAATGGAACACCTTGCCCGCGCCCCACCTGATCCACAGGGGCCAGCTGGTTGGGATGCGTGTCGCCGTCCAGAACAGGAAGTTCACGACCCGCTGCTGACGGATCAGGATCGACAGGGTGAAGTTGAACAGGGCCATATGTGCGATGGGTTCGACGGCAAACGCGGCGCCCTGCACCCATGCGCCGGTGTTCAGGCCCTGAACAAAAATCCAGAGATTGACCAGCGCGACCACGGCCGCCAGCCTGCGGTACTCGATGAAAGACGGATGCCGCGTGAAACGCCGCAGCTTGAACCGTGATTGTGTTTCGAGATTGGTGGCTTGGACGCTCATTCTGCTGCCTCCAGTCGGGTTTTGGAGAGGGCATCAGCGGCAATGGTCAGCAACAGGCGCTTGTCCAGCTTACCACGCGCGGTTTTCGGCAGCACGTCCATCGGTACAACAACCTTGGGGACGCAATAGTACGGCAGCGAGTCACGCACATTGTCCTGCGCGGCATTCGGGCAAACGGAACCGGGGCTGACAAATGACACCAGTGTGCGGTCATCAAACTTCAGTGTCACCGCTTGGTCGCACCCTTCGGTCACCTCCAGCGACCGGGACACGCCGTCCAGTTCCACCCGGAAACCGCGAATTTTGACCAGATCGTCGACACGCCCGAAATGCAGCAATTCGCCCGTGTCGGTCCAAGCGCCCAGATCGCGGGTACGGAACATCATATGTCCCGGGCGGAATGGGTCGGGGCGGTAACGTTCCGCATTCAATTCGGGGTTCGCCAGATAGCCTGCCGTGACGCAATCGCCACCTGCCCACATCTCGCCCTTCTCTCCGAAGGGCAGCGGGTTCAGGTCCGCGTCCAGCACGTAGACAGTGTTGTTCGGCGTCGGTTTGCCAATGGTCAGTTCCACCTTGTCTGGCGTGTGCACCATGGCGGTGTTGATGATCGTGGTCTCGGTCGGTCCACACGAATTGTAGAACCGGCAGAAACTGCCCCATTTATCCGCCAGAGGACGGGGGCATGGCTCCCCGGCGACGGCAGCGGTTTTGACCTGCTGGCACGCATCCGCGTCCAGCGAGCCCAGAATGGACGGCGTTGCGATCAGCACATCCACCCGGCTGGCGGTTTCCTGAATGTCGCGGCCACGGATCACCAATGTCGCCCCGTTGGACAGTGCGCCCAGGATTTCCCAGGCGGCCATGTCAAACGCGATGGACAGGATTTGTCCGACTTTCAGCCCCGGGCGCATGCCCAGATCTCCGGGAGCCGTCTGCAGGATGTTGCACAGGTTCTTGTGCGTCACCTGTACCCCGTTGGGCGTGCCGGTCGTGCCCGAGGTGAACAGGATCATGCACAGGTCATCTGTGGTCAGAGGGCTTGGGATGGCCTCGTTGCTCAGGTCTGGATCGGCCATGACATCCTCGATTGCCAGCAGCGTCTGACCGTCCACCAGCGGAACCTGATCAGCCATGTCCGCCAAAGTCAGAACCACACGTGTTCCAGTCACGGTCGAGATGTGGCGTAACGCGCTGTCGGTTGCGACGCCCAGATGCTGCGGGATGTAGGCCGCCCCGACCTTCATCGTGGCAAGGATGGCAACAACCATCGGGATCGACCGTTTCAGATAGACGCCAACCGTGTCACCGTGGCCCACGCCCAATGCGCGCAATTGCGTCGCAAGCTTGTTCGCGGCCTGATCCAGGGCGGCATAGGTCAGCGTTTCGCCATCACATTCAACTGCGGTGGCCTCGGGTTGATCAGCGGAAAAATGCTCAAAACCCGCCAGGATCGTCGAAAAGCGTGGGACTTCAACCGGGCCAAAACCGAACTCATGGAACCAATTTTCAGGAATCACTTGGGGAAGGGCGGATAACGTTTTGGGAAACGACGGCACGTAGGCCATATGGCCATCCGGTAAATGCGTCATGGGAACCTCATACTCTGCGGATGGGCAAAGCATGATGGGAAATTTTCCCATTATCAACCCACACGCTCGTGAACGTCCTCTTGAAGTCGCCCCTGAAACATCTTTATTGTAATTCAGGGTTTTTGGGCGGGATCGAATTTTCGGTGGGACAAGATCGGGACAACAAGACAGAAGACACGTTCGCCCTGATCCTGAAACCCATATCTAAGCTATTGATAAATTACGACATACCTCTGCCCTCAGCAGTCGAACTGTTGAAGCGCAGCCTTGTCGGCGCAGTCAGCAACGACCCGGATGCCAGCGATAGTTTGGTCAGCCTGCGGACCGGGGTACATCGCAAGGATGTGAAGCGTTTGCGTGCAGGGGGTGCCCAGGGCACCTCGAAAAAAATTCCCATATCCGGCCTGGCCATGGTGATCACCACCTGGTGTCAGGACGATCCATTCCGGGACGTGAACGGGTTGGGCAATCTGTTACCGCGCCGTGGGACAGATACTGAACCGGGATTCGACACGCTGGTCCGCGCCAGCAAAGTTGATCTGGCGCCAGCCACAGTTCTCAGAGAGCTGGTCGAGCAGGGTTTGGCGCGGATGCATGATGACGATCGCGTCGAATTGCTGTCATCCACCTTTATCCCGCGTGGCGGGCAGGCCGCCTTGGATGCCTTTGAGGCCACCATTGCGGATCACATCCGCATCGCAACGGAAAACGTGTTGGCGGAACCCGGCGAACCACGACAATTTGATCAGGTCCTGCGGTATTCGCATCTTTCCGCCGATTCCGTCCAAAAGCTGGAACATGAAGCGCGAAAACTCGCGCGGGAATATCTGGAACGGCTCAACGCTCTTGCGCACCGATTGCAGAGCGAGGATGACGCGTCGGGAAGGCTCCAAAATGGTCGATTTGTTACAGGGGTTTATGTGGCTCCGACGCCACCCGAGACGGATGCCCCGCAATCTGCCCAAAAGAAAGACAGGGACTGACAAGTTACGATGAACAGGTTTCAGTGGGCGTGTTCCGCCATAATTGCCATAGCCCTTCTTGCCGGGCTGCCCGTCCTGTCCAGTGACCGCGACGATGCGCGCGAAGGCGGTTTGACTGGCACTGGAATTGTCGGCGAAGTCACGGCACTTGGCAGTATCATCGTAAACGGGCAACGGATCACGTTTGACCCGGACCTGCCTGTTGCTCAGCCTCTAGACAGTAAGCTGGCCAGCGCGTTGAGCCCGGGTGAGGTTGTCGCTGTTGCCGTGACCCCGTCCGACGAAGACTGGGATGCACAGGCCATCACGCAGGTATATCCGTTGATTGGCCCGGTCGGGGCCATTGGCCCCAATGGGCTGACGGTTCTGGGCTCTCCGGTTCAGGTTGCTGGACCACTGCCGAGCTTGAATGTCGGCGATTGGGTGGCTGTCAGCGGTTTCTGGAACCGCGGGACCGTCACCGCAACCGTCATCACGCCAATCGCACCGCAAGAGCAGGCCAGCATTCAGGGCAGCTACCGGACACCCGTGAAAGGAGAGGCGCTGCGGATCGGAGGAACCACGCTGGACGGCGTCGAGCTGCAACATGCGAATGATGGCGACATCATCCGGGCGGCAGGCATTGTGCAAAATGGCGGTTTGCAGGTGACTGACGTATTTCTGGGTTTGTTTGACGCCCCCGTGGATCTGGTTCTGGCCGAAGGGTACTTTTCTTCGGTCGATCCGACCGGGCATTACACGTTGGTTGGCACCGGGCTGTCATCCTTTACGGAAAACCTTGATGCCGTGATGCCGGACAGTCGCGCACAGGTTTGCGGGATCGGTGGGCGTATGATCCACGGCCTGCCGGATATCACTGCAACTGATCGCGACAGGCTGGTTCGCCTCGGATGCACCCTGCCTTAACGCAGTTGGCGTCAACGCAGCGACCGTCCCTTCACGATAGCGTCTGACCCGAACCGTTCGCGGATGGCGTCAGATGCGCGTTCGGCACCGGTGCGCTGTACCGCCTGCGGGTCCAGCAGATCACCCGACACATCTGCGCCCTCGGCCCCGCACAAATCCGACAGGCCACATCCCAGCAGGCGAAACGGTCCCTTGTCACCAACCTGATCAAACAGTCCTCGCGCCTGCCGATACAACGTGTCAGCCAGTTGCGTGGGTTCGCGCAGGGACAGGCGTCGTGTCAGGATCTTGTGGTCCGAGCGTTTGAGTTTCAGTGTCACCACCCGGCCCGCGATCCCCTTGGCCTTAGCTCGGTCGGCCACCTTTTCCGCCACGCGCCAAAGGTGCCCGTCCAGAAGGTCGATATCCGCCGTATCCTCGTGAAAGGTGGTTTCGTTCGAAATGGATTTCATCGGATCACTGCCACTGACCCGCCGCCGGTCCTGCCCGCGTGCCAGATGCCACAGTCGGTCGCCCGTCGCGCCAAACCTTGAGCTCAGTTCCTCCCGCTCCCAGCGCAGCAGGTCCGAAAAAGTCCGAATGCCCGCCGCCTCCAGATGGTCCCGCGTGACCTGTCCGACACCCCAGATCAGGCTTACGGGCTTGTCCCGCAGGAAATCCGCCGTTTCTGCCTGCCCGATCACTGAAAATCCGCGTGGTTTGTCCAGGTCCGAGGCCACTTTGGCCAGGAACTTGTTATGTGATAGCCCAATGGAACCCGTCAGGCCCAGTTCGTCTTTCATACGCTTGACCAGTCGACCCAGCATGACGGCTGGCGGCGCGCCATGCAGGCGCTCCGTCCCCGAAAGGTCCATGAACGCTTCGTCCAGCGACAGCGGTTCGACCACCGGGGTCAGTTCGTCCATCATTGCTCGGATTTGACGGGACACGTCCGCGTAGACGGGCATGCGCGGCTTGATGATCACCGCATCCGGGCACAGTTCCAGTGCCTTGAACATCGGCATGGCCGACCGCACACCCCGAATACGCGCCACGTAACAGGCGGTCGACACCACACCCCGCCTACCGCCTCCTATGATGACTGGTTTCGCGGCCAGACTGGGATCGTCACGCTTCTCCACACTGGCATAAAACGCGTCGCAGTCCATGTGCGCGATGGAGAGCGAAAAAAGCTCGGGATGCGATTTGATACGCGGGCTGCCACAGGTGGGACACCGACGGGGCGGCGTCGGCTGGGGCATCGCGGTCAGGCAGTCACGGCAAAAGGCAGGCATGGGTGCGTGAGGATCGAAAGGTCCCGGTCGGAACGGATGTCCATGTTTCTTAGCCATCAGAATAACCGGGGCACCCCCTGCCCACAATCGACAAACGTCAGTTCGCCCTTGCGATCCCCGCGCAATCGCCAATACCGTGCAGGGACGACCTCGGGTCACGCGTGCGGAAGGGCGACAATGGGACGAGCCTGGCCAATATTGATCCTTCTGGGGTTTTGCCAGCTGTGCGCGAGTTGGGGATCGCTGGCAATTGTCGCAGTGCAGGTCGAAATGCGCACCGGGCTGGCCATCACCACCGAGGACATCGCCGCCCTGGTCTGGGCCTTCTCTTTTTCCATCGCGGTTGGAGCTGTGGCCGCACAGGTGCTGATTGGGCACTGGGATCGGAGGGCGGTTTTGTTCACCTCTCTGGCCGTGCTGGCCTGCGGAGGGGTTGGGCTGGGCCTCGCCCAAAGCTGGGAACAGGCGATGATCGCACGGGTCGTGATGGCCTTGGGCGCAGCGTCTGTTTTGCCGACGGCGTCCGTTATCGCCTCCTCACTTGTGACCGAAGAACAGCGACCTGCGGCCTTGTCCGTGGTGTTTGCCGGGCTGACAGGTTCACTGGTCGTCGCCTTGCCAATCTCCAGCGCGGTTGCCGACAGCTTTGGCTGGCGGGCGGCGTGGTTCGTGGCCGGGGGTGCGGCCGCCGTTGCCGCACTGGGCGTATTGATCGGTGTTCCGGGGGGCGTGCGCGGGACACGCGCTTCGCTGGGTCAGATGCTCGCAGTGTTGGCGAACCGTACAACGGCGCTGACCATTGCGACCACGTTGCTTTTGGTCGGCGGTGGGTTCCTGACCTATTCGATGGTGGCCTTCTGGTACGTGGAGGTGGGCGGCATGCCCAGGTCGACGCTCACGCTTGCCCTGCTGATTTCCGGCATCGCGTCGATGATGGGCAACGCCGTGTCGTCCTGGATGGTGCGTACCATGGGG
The DNA here is from genome assembly GCA_040830545.1 of Paracoccaceae bacterium. Taxonomy (GTDB): domain Bacteria; phylum Pseudomonadota; class Alphaproteobacteria; order Rhodobacterales; family Rhodobacteraceae; genus HXMU1420-2. The sequence continues at coordinate 11,818 of JBFOMB010000138.1, forward strand.
CGCGAGGGCGCGATCCTTGGCGGGCTGGCCTTCACAGCGCTGTGTTTCATGATCCTGTGGGCCACGCCCCATGTCTATGTTTTGTCCGGTCCGGCGTTTGTTCTGTTCGGCGTGGGATGGGCGCTGTGCCTGGCTCCACTGCAAGCGCGCCTGATCGAATCCGCCGGACCGCGTGCACAACTGGCCTTGGCGCTCAACGCTACCGCATTCTTCGGCGGTCAGGGGTTGGGAGCGGCCATTGGCGGGACGGTCTATGACCAATTTGGCCCGGCAACCCTGCCCATCGCATCGGTTGCGGTGTTGATTGTCGCAACAACGGTGTTTTTCGTGTCCAAGCCCAAGGCGCAGTGACGCGTCAGAGCAGTTTTCGATACACCTGAATCGCTCAACGCTGCATGAAATCACAGATTTCAACGCGTTAAGTGATACGCGATGTATCAGGTTAAATCGAAAACGTTTTAGTCCAGCGCGTATTTGTTCTTGTAGTCTTCTGCCAGTGCCGGGTCCTGTTGGTCCTTGCGCAGCACGGCGTTGCCGACCACCAGCAGGTCCAGATCGGTCCCCATGAAGCAGCGAAACGCATCCTCGGGCGTGCAGACGATAGGTTCCCCCCGCACATTGAACGATGTGTTCACCACTAGCGGGCAGCCCGTAATGTCCCGGAACGCCGCGATCAGGCGGTGATAGCGCGGGTTCGTGTCGCTGTGCACCGTCTGAATACGCGCGGAATAGTCGATATGGGTGATCGCAGGCACGTCGGATCGCGCCACGTTCAGCTTGTCGATCCCGAACAGCGCCTTTTCATCCTCGGTCATGTCCCGGCGGCGGCTGTCCCGCACATAATCTACGAGCAGCATGTAGGGACTGTCTTCATCCAGGTTGAACCACTCGGCCATGTCTTCGCGCAGGACCGAGGGCGCAAAGGGGCGGAAGCTTTCGCGAAACTTGACCTTGAGGTTCAGGGTCTTCTGCATGGACGGGGACCGTGGATCGCCGAGAATCGACCGCCCGCCCAGGGCGCGCGGACCAAACTCCATCCGGCCCGAGAACCAGCCAACCGCCTGCCCATCCGCCAGCGCCTGTGCGGTTGTGGCAATGGTCGCATCTTCGTCCAGCGTTTCGAACACGGCCTGCTGCGCGGTGAGTCGTGCCTCAATATCGGTCTGAGCATAGGTGGGACCCAGATAGCTGCCCTTCATCGCATCACGAGACTTGGAAACGGTGCGCGGTTGATCCAGTTCCTGATGCCACGCAGCCTGCGCCGCACCCAACGCTCCGCCCGCATCCCCGGCGGCGGGCTGTATCCAGACCCGTTTGAAATGCTGGTCGCGCAGCACCTTGCCGTTGGCCACGCAATTGAGCGCGACGCCCCCCGCCAGACACAGGTTGGGCACATCATATTCCCGCGACAAGGCACGGGTCAGGGTCATCACGACCTCTTCGGTCACCGCCTGGATCGAGGCCGCGACATCCATGTGGAATTGCGTCAGCTGATCCGTATCGGGTTTGCGCACCGGTTCGCCAAACAACTGCGCAAACCGGTCATTGGTCATGGTCAGACCGGTGGCATAGTTGAAATAGTCCTGATTCAAACGAAACGACCCGTCCTCTTTCAGGTCGATCAGGTTGTCGAGGATCAGGTCCTTGAACCGCGGCTCGCCATAAGGGGCCAGGCCCATGACCTTGTATTCACCACTGTTGACGCGAAACCCGGTGTAGTAAGTCGCGGCTGAATAAAGCAGACCCAGCGAATGCGGGAAATGCAGTTCCTTCTGCATCTCGATCCGGTTGCCCTGTCCCAACGCCACAGTTGTGGTTGCCCATTCGCCCACGCCGTCCAGCGTCAGCACAACCGCCTCTTCAAACGGTGAAGGATAAAAGGCGGACGCCGCATGGCTCATGTGGTGTTCAGCGAACAGCAGCTTTTTCCGCGCGTCGACGTTTTTGTCGATCTCTTTGAATTCCTTCACGATCAGGCTTTTCAGGAACAGCTTTTCCTTGATCCACACGGGGATTGCGACGCGGAACGATCCAGATCCGCGCGGGGCGTTGCCCACGTAAGTTTCCAGCAGGCGTTCGAACTTCAGGAACGGTTTGTCGTAAAACGCGACGTGGTCGATGTCGGCCAGCGTCAGCCCGGCCTCATCCAGCGTGTATTCGATGGCGTTCCGGGGGAAGCCTGCGTCGTGCTTTTTTCGCGTGAACCGTTCTTCTTGCGCGGCGGCCACGATCTCTCCATCCACCAGCAACGCGGCCGCGCTGTCGTGGTAGAAGGCAGACAAACCAAGGATCGCGCTCATCGCGTGATCCTCAGAACAGCGTGTAGACAAATGGCGCGACAGCAGACCCCTGCGTCAACACCAACAGACCGCCCAGCACCACCATCATCACCAGAATGGGCAGCAACCAGAATTTGCGCCGTGCCCGCATGAACGCCCAGAGTTCCGAGAGAAATTCCATGTCAGTCCTCAGAATTGCTGTTTCATCGACGACATCTTGCGCCGTTCTTCGGTGACCGGCACCCAGTAGCTGTCCGCCTGTGTGTCAATCGCCTGGTTCAACGGGTCCTTGTTTCCGATCCGACGGATCAACCCGATGGGCACAACCGTCACGAAAAACAGGATGCCCATGACAATAGGCGTGATGATCTTTCCAAGCAGCAGGCCGAATTTGAACCACAGGACGTTCAGACCATGCAGTGCATCAGGGCGGATCAGCGCGGTGCCTCCGAATGCAAGGACCAACGGCAATGGCCACCAACGAAGCCCATGCCCCCACAGCATCGGGAAGACGGCAATAACCACCATCACGCCGGCAATGACGAGCCCAAAAGACCTGTCCGATCCCAGCCTGATATCCGTATGTCCGCTTACATCAGTCATAATTTATGCGTGCTGCAAAGGTGTACCCAAATCAACCCACTCCCTACCTCTGGACTGTATCCACAGCAAGAAGTTTCGGCCCTGTGGCAGTCGGCGTCTTACCGCTCGGACAGTGTGGGCTGAACTGCGTTTGGCCCCGAAAAACAAAAGGCCCCGGCAAATCGCCGAGGCCCAATGCGTTAGCGTATCAACCGTCCTTACAGGCCGGTTGTCACGTCAATCGTGTTGCCCTCTTCGAGCGTCACATAGGCCTTCTTCACATCTTTCCGCTTGCCCAATTGGCCGCGGAAACGCTTGACCTTGCCTTTGGTGATGGTGGTGTTGACCGCCTTCACCTTTACGCCGAACAGCTCTTCGACCGCTTCCTTGATCTGCGGTTTGGTCGATGCAATGTCCACCTCGAACACCACCGCGCCAGCTTCGGACGCCATGGTGGATTTCTCGGTGATGACCGGCTTGCGGATCACGTCGTAATGTTCTGCCTTCGCACTCATTTCAAACGAGCCTCCAGAGCTTCGACACCCGCCTTCGTGATCACCAGCGTGTCACGCTTCAGGATGTCATACACGTTCGCGCCCATCGTCGGCAGGATGTCCAGACCGTCGATGTTGCGCGAGGCTTTCAGGAACCCTTCGTTCACCGATGCCCCGTCAATGACCAGAGCACGCTTCCAGCCCAGGTTTTTCACCTGCTTGGCCAGCGCTGCGGTCTTGCCTTCGGCTTCGGCGTTTTCGATCACGACCAGTTCACCCGCCTTCGCCTTGGCGCTCAGCGCGTGGCGCAGGCCCAGTTTGCGAAACTTCTTGGGCAGGTCGTGGCCGTGGCTACGCGGGGTTGGGCCCTTGTAGATGCCACCCTTGCGGAAGATCGGTGCCTTGCGGGAGCCGTGACGTGCGCCGCCGGTGCCCTTCTGGCGGTAGATCTTCTTGGTCGAGTAGCTGACTTCGGACCGTGTCTTGACCTTGTGGGTGCCCGCCTGCGCGTTGTTGCGCTGCCAGCGGACCACGCGGTGCAGGATGTCGGTGCGCGGCTCCAGGCCGAACAGGTCGGCGTCGAGCTCGATGTCGCCGGCCTTCTCACCGTCGAGTTTGATCACGTCAAGTTTCATGCTTCACCCCCTTCTGCGGGCGCTTCTTCGGCCGGGGCCGCAGTCGCAGCAGCCTTGATGGCCGCCGGGAACGGCAGACCTTCGGGTGCTTTCTTCTTCACCGCGTCCTTGACGGTAACCCAGCCACCTTTGGAGCCCGGCACCGCGCCCTTGATCATGATCAGGCCACGATCAGCGTCGGTACGAACGACTTCCAGGTTCTGCGTGGTCACGCGAACGGACCCCATGTGACCGGCCATCTTCTTGCCTTTGAACACCTTGCCGGGGTTCTGACACTGACCGGTGGAGCCGTGCGAACGGTGGCTGATCGACACACCGTGCGAGGCGCGCAGACCACCAAAGTTGTGGCGCTTCATGCCACCGGCAAAACCTTTACCGATGGAGGTGCCGCTGACGTCCACTTTCTGACCTTCGAGGAAGTGTTCTGCGGAGATTTCCGCACCCACATCAATCAGGTTGTCGGCGGTCACGCGGAACTCGGCCAGCTTGCGCTTGGGCTCGACCTTCTGCGCGGCGAAATGGCCACGCATGGCCTTGCTTACGCGCTTGGTCTTGGGCGTGCCCGTACCCAGCTGAACAGCTGTGTAGCCATCTTTGTCCGCGGTGCGCTGCGCGACAACCTGCAGGTTGTCCAGTTGCAGCACGGTTACGGGGATCTGCTTGCCGTCTTCCATGAACAGACGGGTCATGCCGATCTTTTTTGCAATCACTCCGGAACGCATATCTGGACCCTCCGCTTAGGACTGCAGCTTGATCTCGACGTCCACGCCAGCGGCCAGGTCGAGCTTCATCAGCGCGTCCACCGTCTGCGGGGTCGGATCAACGATGTCGAGCAGACGCTTGTGCGTGCGGATCTCGAACTGATCGCGGGATTTCTTGTCCACGTGAGGGCCACGGAGAACCGTGAACTTCTCGATCTTGTTCGGCAGCGGGATCGGGCCGCGCACCTGCGCACCGGTCCGCTTGGCGGTGTTGACGATTTCCTGCGTGCTGGCGTCCAGCACACGGTAGTCAAACGCCTTCAGCCGAATGCGAATGTTTTGGCTTTGGATGGCCATTTTGTTCATTCCCTTTTCGGGCGTTTCAGTTGAGAGGTCGACCAGAGTTCATTCCCCAGCCCACGTCGAACGCTTTGTTTTTGAGCGGGATCGCCGTGGAGTGGGCCTCGGCGATCCCTGGAATTGATGGGTGGCGCTCTCATCGGGTTTGACTGGCAAACCCGACTGCCGCGCCGGTAACAACCGCGTCGCGGTTGTTACTCGATGATTTTGGACACGACGCCGGCGCCGACGGTGCGGCCGCCTTCGCGGATGGCGAAACGCAGGCCGTTTTCCATCGCGATCGGTGCGATCAGCTCAACGTTGAACTTCAGGTTGTCGCCCGGCATCACCATCTCGGTGCCCTCA
>JBFOMB010000139.1:0-30598 GCA_040830545.1 Paracoccaceae bacterium
CCCGAGGGCACGCGCTACACTGTGCTCGGCACGGATGGGTTTGGCCGGTCCGACAGCCGGGTGAACCTGCGCCGGTTTTTCGAAGTGGACGCCAACCACATTGCTGCAGCCGCCATGGTCGACCTTTACCAGATCGGCGCAGTGACCAAGGCCCAATTGCAAAAGGCGCTTAACGCATACGACATTGACGGCACCAAGCCGAACCCGCGTCTGGTGTGACCGGGTAAGAGGAGACAGAAGACATGACAATCGAAGTAAAAGTTCCCGACATCGGTGATTTCACGGATGTCCCCGTTGTCAGCATCCTCGTCGGCCCGGGCGATGTGGTGGCCGAAGAGGACTCGCTGATCGAAATCGAAAGCGACAAGGCAACGATGGAAGTGCCCTCGCCCGCAGCGGGCAAGGTCGTGGAGATCAAGCTGAGCGAAGGCGACAGTGTTTCCGAGGGGTCGTTGATCCTTCTGCTGGAAGCGGACGCGGCAAGCGACTCGCCTGCCCCGGCTGCAGCCCCTGCTGCCCCGGCACAGGCGGCCCCTGCACCAACCGCAGCGCCCGCACCCGCCGCCCCGGTCACCGATCAGGGTTTTGGCAAAGCGCACGCCTCCCCATCCGTGCGCGCCTTTGCCCGGCAGTTGGATATCGACCTATCCAAGGTGAACGGATCGGGCCGCAAGGGCCGCATCCTGCGCGAAGACGTGACGGCCTTCCTCAAATCCAAATCCACCCCCGCCGCATCCGCTGGCGCGGCACAGGGTGGCATGGGCATTCCGCCGATCCCTGCCGTCGACTTCTCCAAATTCGGGCCGGTCGAAGATGTGGAAATGCCCCGGATCAAGAAAATCTCGGGCCCGGCACTCCATCGGTCCTGGCTGAACATTCCGCATGTGACCCATAATGAAGAGGCCGACATCACCGACCTCGATGGTTATCGCCGCGAGTTGGATGGCATCGCGAAGCAGGACGGGTATCGCGTCACGTTGCTGTCCTTTGTGATCAAGGCGAGCGTCTCGGCCTTGAAACAACATTGGGAGGTCAATTCTTCGATCCACCCTGATGGCGACAAACTGATCAAGAAGGATTTTTACAACATCGGCTTTGCGGCAGATACGCCAAACGGGCTGGTTGTACCGGTCATCAAGGACGCGGATCGAAAAGGGATCATCGAGATTTCCAAGGAACTAGGCGCACTGTCGGCCAAGGCCCGCGAAGGTCAGTTGAAAGGCCCGAACATGCAAGGCGCGACCTTCACGATCTCGTCGCTTGGCGGCATCGGTGGTACCAGCTTCACCCCCATCGTAAACGCGCCAGAAGTCGCAATCCTGGGCCTGACCCGTTCGAAAATGGCACCGGTTTGGGAAAAAGACAGCGAAAGCTTTGTGCCGCGCAACATGCAGCCGCTTTCGCTGTCATATGATCACCGCGCGATTGACGGCGCGCTGGCGGCCCGTTTCTGCGCAACGCTGAAACACCTGCTCGGCGATGTGCGCCGGCTGATGCTGTAAGGGGGCGGTCAGATGGAAGTCAAAGTTCCCGATATTGGTGATTTCAACGACGTGCCGGTGATCAGCGTGCTGGTCTCGGTCGGCGATACGGTTGCCGAAGAAGACGCGTTGATCGAGTTGGAAAGCGACAAGGCGACGATGGAAGTGCCGTCGCCCGCCGCAGGCAAGATCGTATCGATTGCCGTGTCCGAGGGTGACAGCGTGTCCGAAGGGTCGCTGATCCTGACGCTGGAGGTGGCTGGGGCAAGCACGGTCTCGGAGGGCATCGAGCCCTCCTCCCCCGCTGCGGCTGCGCCGCAGGCGCTGGCCGCAACCGGGTCAGCCAGCGGCCCAGGCGATGTACACGCCGAGGTGGTTGTCCTGGGCTCTGGCCCTGGAGGGTACACCGCAGCCTTCCGCGCGGCGGACCTGGGCAAAAAGGTTGTGCTGATCGAAAAGGACGCAAACCTGGGCGGTGTTTGCCTGAACGTGGGCTGTATCCCGTCCAAAGCGCTGTTGCACGCGGCCAAGGTCATCACCGAAGCCGAAGAGATGGGCGAACATGGTGTCAGCTTTGCCAAACCCAAGGTCGACATCGACACGCTTCGCGGCTGGAAAGAAAGCGTGGTCAAGCAGTTGACCGGCGGCCTGTCGGGGTTGGCCAAGGGCCGCAAGGTTCAGGTTGTGAACGGCTATGGCAAATTCACTGGCCCCAACATGATCGAGGTCGAAAATGACGGTGAGACAACCACCGTCAGCTTTGACCAGTGCATTATCGCGGCCGGGTCAGAACCCGTCACATTGCCTTTCATCCCGCATGATGATCCGCGCGTAATCGATTCCACCGGCGCGCTGGAGCTGAAAGAAATCCCCAAGCGTCTGCTGGTTTTGGGCGGCGGCATCATCGGTCTGGAAATGGGCTGTGTCTATGACGCGCTGGGATCGAAAGTGACTGTGGTCGAGTTCATGGACCAGATCATCCCGGGCTGTGACAAGGACATTGTAAAGCCCCTGCAAAAGCGGATCGAGGGTCGGTACGAAAACATCTTCACCAAGACCAAGGTGACTGCAGTTGAGGCCCAGAAGAAGGGCCTGAAGGTCACCATGGAAGGTCCGGATGGAGAAATGACGGACACGTTCGACATGGTGCTCGTCTCAGTCGGGCGGCGTCCAAATGGGCACAAGATTGATGCGGACAAGGCCGGGGTTGCGGTGGACGAACGTGGGTTCATTGCCGTCGACAACCAGCAACGCACGGGTCAGCCGCATATCTTTGCCATCGGCGACGTGGTCGGCCAACCAATGCTGGCGCACAAGGCTGTGCACGAAGGCAAGGTTGCGGCAGAGGTTTGTGCCGGGCACAAGCGGTTCTTTGACGCGCGCGTAATCCCGTCGGTCGCATACACCGATCCCGAAGTCGCTTGGGTCGGCCTCACTGAAACAGATGCCAAGGCGCAAGGGGTGAAAGTCGGCAAGGGGTCCTTCCCCTGGGCCGCTTCAGGACGGTCCCTGTCGTTGGGTCGATCCGAAGGCATTACCAAGCTGGTCTTTGATCCGGAAACCGACCGTGTTCTGGGGGCCGGGATCGTTGGCCCGAATGCCGGGGATCTGATCGCCGAGGTCGCGCTGGCGATAGAGATGGGGGCTGATGCGGTCGATCTGGGCCACACCATCCACCCGCACCCGACGCTTAGCGAAACGGTGAACTTTGCTGCCGAGATGTTCGAAGGAACGATCACCGACCTCATGCCGCCGAAGAAGCGATCGTAGCCAGCAAACACTGGATCGCTCCGGAATGGCCCACAGAAAACAAAGGCAAAAGGCACCCTTTTGGGTGCCTTTTTGTTTACGGCATCAGCACATCCGCCCTGCCGAATACGGCAGTGTCGGTGGTCAGATCATCATAAACCAGCTCGACCTCGATCTGCTGAATTGAGCCCAATTCGAAACCCCTGTAGGGCAATCCGTCCTCCTCCAGCAAAACGCCCGGCATGGGCTGATCCATGTGGCAATCCGGCAGGCCCCAACTCTCGACCGGTGCCCCGTTGAGCCCGATCCGCAGGTCCACCAGCCCACAACGCCAGGACAGAATTTGCGTGACGTAAACAAGGTCCTCGCCCCCATATTCACGCACGGCCACCCACGATGATTTCGTCGCAGACAGGATCGGCTTGACCTCAACCGCAGTGGTGAATTTGCCGGTTGGTTCTTGCGGCTCTGCGACCAGAACAGGCGAGGTTGACGCAACAGACGCGGTGTTCGCGGCCCCTTCCTCAGCTCCCGATTGCACCGCCATGGCTGCCAATGTCAGTATCGTTCCAAGCAAAACAGTTCCCCCAAAGAAAACATGCAATTCAATATTACACGGGGTTTTGTTCGCTAGGACTCCCGGCCTATAATGTCCGCAAAGAGCAGACACTACGCCCCGTGCACAGGTACGAGTATGGCAAAAAAACAGGCCACCGGCAAAGAGTTCAACATCATGATCGTCGGCCAGACCGGTCGATTGATGTACGAGGCGGTGTTGTTCGCAGCCTCGCTGCGGCAGATGTCCCCCGGGTTCAAGGGCAAGCTGTTTGTGGCGGTTCCGCAACCCGGGCCGAATTGGGCCAGTGATCCCTCGATCCGGCAGGGCGACGTGCTGGAAGCGCTCGCCTCGCTCAACGCGGAAATCCTGCCGTTCGAAAACAGGGCGTTCGGGCAGAAATACCCCTATGGCAACAAGATCGAAGCACTACTGGCCCTGCCCGAGGGGGAGCCGTTTGTGTTTTTTGATACGGACACTTTGGTGCTGGACGATCTGAACCAGATTCCTTTTGATTTCGACCGCCCCAGCGCGTCACTGCGCCGTGAAGGGACTTGGCCCAAACTGGAACTGTACGGCCCCGGTTACACGCAAATCTGGCAGTCGCTCTATAAGCGGTTCGGGTTGAATTTCGAAAGCAGCCTTGATCCAGCTTGGCCTGATGAGTTCTGGCGACGCTATCTATATTTCAATGCCGGGTACTTTTTTTACAAATGCCCACGCAAATTCGGCAGCCGGTTCCTGACCTATGCCAAATCCGTGCGCGATGACCCTCCGCCAGAGCTGATTTGCCAGTCACTGGACCCCTGGCTGGATCAGGTGGTTCTGCCGCTGGTCATTCACGGGCTGGGCGGCGGGCGCGATACTTTGCCCGACGGGCTGCTGGACGGCGCGGTGACCTGCCACTACCGGCTGTTCCCGATGCTCTATGCGCGGGAAAGCGACAAGGTGATAGAGGTGCTGGAAGCCGTGACGGCGCCGAACAAGATCAAGAAGGTGCTGAAATCCTACGACCCGATCAAACGCATGGTGTTCCAGGGGCGCGGCCATAAGGTGCGCGCGCTGTTTGATCGTGACAACCTGCCCCGCAAGGAGCAGGCCATCCGCAACCGGATCAAATCCGAAGGATTCTGGATGCGGTAACACGCGGATCTGGCCAGGTTGGGCGTTTTCGGCAAAATGTGATAGGGTATAGTCCTCCATTCAAACGGACGGAGGCAATATATGCCCACGTTTCCGAAACTGTTGATCGCCTGCGCCACGACGCTGACACTCACTGCCTGCATCCACACTGCGGACACGATAGTCGGCAAGGTCAAAGTTGGTTCCAAATCCTACGATGTTTTTGAAACCCGGACCTTTGTCAGTGGTCGGGAAACCGGCCTGATCTACCGGGTCCTGATTGAAACCGGGGTGCTCATAAATTGCGCCGAAAACTCCTTTGAAAGCTGTCGTCAGGCCGCGCGGGCCTATCTGCAATCCCGCGAAAGGGTACCTGTAACTTTGGAAGAGGATAGCCTGCCCCACTAACGGGGTCGGCTGGCATAGCCATTGTCCTTTGTGGGTCTTTGGCCTAACCCTTCGGTAACTTTGACCGGAGGCGACAGCTCATGACCCAAGACGGCCCGACATACGGCTTTGACACCCTTCAGATCCACGCAGGCGCACGGCCCGACCCCGCAACCGGCGCACGCCAAACGCCGATCTATCAGACCACGGCGTATGTCTTCCGTGATGCGGAACACGCTGCTGCACTGTTTAACCTTCAGGAAGTTGGCTTCATCTATTCCCGCCTGACCAACCCGACCGTCGCGGTTTTGCAGGAACGCATTGCGACGCTTGAGGGGGGCACCGGCGCGGTTTGCTGTTCTTCGGGCCATGCCGCGCAGATCATGGCGCTGTTCCCACTGATGCAGCCGGGTATGAATGTTGTGGCCTCCACCCGCCTTTATGGTGGGACGGTCACGCAGTTCAGCCAGACGATCAAACGCTTTGGCTGGTCGGCGACATTCGTCGATTTCGACGATCTGGACGCCGTGAAGGCCGCGGTTGATGACAACACCCGCGCCATTTTCTGTGAATCCATCGCCAACCCCGGCGGTTACATTACCGATTTGGATGCGATTGCCAAAGTCGCGGACGATGCCGGCATTCCGCTGGTGGTCGACAACACATCTGCGACGCCCTACCTCTGCCGCCCGATTGAACACGGTGCGACGCTGGTTGTGCACTCCACGACCAAATACCTGACCGGCACCGGCACTGTGACCGGTGGTGCGGGGGTGGACAGCGGCACGTTTGACTGGTCCGCCAGTGACAAATTCCCGTCGCTCAGCCAGCCGGAACCCGCCTATCACGGGCTGAAGTTTCACGAGACGTTTGGCCCGCTGGCCTACACGTTCCATGGCATTGCCATTGGCCTGCGTGATTTGGGCATGACGATGAACCCGCAGGCTGCGCATTACACGCTGATGGGCATCGAAACCCTGTCCTTGCGGATGCAGCGTCACGTGGAAAACGCGGAAAAGATCGCCGCGTGGCTGGAAAAAGACCCACGCGTGGATTTCGTGACCTATGCGGGGCTCAAATCGTCGCCCTATTCCAAGCGAATGAAAAAGATCTGCCCCAAAGGCGCGGGCGGGCTCTTCACCTTTGCGGTCAAGGGCGGCTACGACGCCTGTGTAAAACTGGTGAACTCGCTGGAAATTTTCAGCCACGTCGCCAACCTGGGCGACGCGCGGTCGTTGATCATTCACTCGGCGTCGACCACGCACCGCCAATTGACACCTGAACAACAAGAGGCAGCAGGCGCAGCGCCAAACGTGGTGCGCGTGTCCATCGGGATCGAGGACGCTGACGACCTGATCGAAGACCTGGACCGGGCGCTGAGCGCAGCAACGGCCTAAGGATTAGCCCATCCAACCGCCATCGGCGATCATTCGCCGATGGCAAACACCATGGTGACCGTCGCTTCGACCGTCACCTCCCCTGCTGCAATCGCTGTCCCACCACCGCGTGCTGTGGCCATTTCCATCATCTGTGGGTGCGGCACGCCGCTTTGATCAGTGATCGTCAGGACATGCCCCAATGGTACACCTGCTGCCTCGGCCAGCAAGGTTGCTCGCGCCATAGCATCCACAACTGCCGCCTTCCGCGCCGCGTCGGCCAACGGATCAGGATCCTGCAATCCGAACCGAAGCCCCTGAAATGCGTTGGCGCCATCGCTTAGCACAGCGTCCAGCAGATCGCCGAGCCGATCCAGATTTTGAACTCGGACCATCACCATGTTGCTTGCAGAAAACCCAGTGATGGCGGGCTGATCCCCGCTGCCGGACGACCGATCTGTCCAAAGCGGTGACAAGTTGAGGTTCCGGGTCTGCATATCCTCCGCCGCAATCCCAAGCTGCGTCAGGCGTGTCAGAATGCGAGAGACATCTTCGGAGACTTTAGCCATCGCGACCTGCGCTTCTTTGTCCGTATGCGTTACGCCCAGCGTCAATGTGGCCATATCAGGCGCGGCTGAAACCTGCCCTTGCCCGGATACTGTGATCCGTCGCGGCTCGCCCACATCCGCCGCCAAGGCTGCCAGAGGCAGACCCACAATAAGTGCCAGCACAGAAACAATTCGCAGCATGTCGTCCCTCCGTTGCCCGTTATGACCATCAACCAAGCGATCAGATGACACAAGCGGCGGAATAGCTTATACTTTCCTTCGGCGAACTGCTGCTTTAAACCAGCGGCGGATGGAGGAGTCGCTCCTCGCCAGTGTTGAAACGGTGCTTACGGGACGGCATGAAACCCGCATTTGCATTGTCACTTTCGTTCGAAGGCATCAGCCTGCTGCACCGTTGTGCAGGGGGCTGGCGCAACGCGGGCGAAGTTGCGCTGGACGCGCCTGATCTTTCAGCGGCCCTTTCGGGGCTGCGGGGAGCAGCGGCACGGCTGGACCCCGGCCCACTGTTCACCAAGCTGATCATCCCCAACGACCAAATCCGGTATCTGAGTGTCGAGACCGGAGCAGCAAACGCGGGCGAACGTGACGCGATGGTCCGCACCGCACTGGAAGGTGCAACGCCCTATGCGGTGTCCGAGCTGGCTTATGACATCTCGGTCGAGGGCGACACCACCCACATCGCTGCCGTGGCGCGCGAAACCCTGGCCGAGGCCGAAGGGTTTGCCGCTGAACACCAATTCGGCCCGCTGTGTTTTGTGGCCATCCCGGGTCAAAAACCGTTCCTGGGCGAGCCGTATTTTGGCCCCACCGAATATGCGCGCACCCATCTGCCGCCCAATGAACGGGTTGAGGCGGATGGCGTTGCTGTTGTTGTTATTGGACCGGCCGAGTTTCCAGTGCACGACGCGCCGCCACCTGCGGCCCCGATCAGCCCTGCAGAACGCCCTGACGAGCCGCCCAAAGACGAACCAGCACAGGCAGCGCCGGCCGTGCAACCCTCGGCACAGGCACCGGCACCGCCTGTAAGTGAGGCCGTCGCGACGTTTTCCAGCCGTCGCAGAAGAACCGCCCCGCCGACTGCCAAATCGGTGGAACCGGCCCCAAATCCCGAGGCAGCAGCCCCCTCATTGGACGCACCGGCTCCAGTTGAACCTCCTTCGACACTGATCCAAGACACCGTTCCGGAAATGCCTCCGGAACAAGTGGTATCGGCACCTACGAACCCGCCAGAACCCGCCACCGCCGCGCCTGAGCCGCTTGCAACACGGCGTGTCGAGGCACCCGCCGCCACTCTGGCGGCGCCTCAACGCGCGACACCTTCTTCTGAACCTGAGGCTGCGCCATCACGGCTGGGCGGACTTTTGCGTCGCCGGAAACCCGCCGCCGAAGCCGAGGCCGCTCCGCCTACACCGCCCGCTGCCCCACAACCCCGGCCGATTGACGTTTCAGGCATGCCGCCGCGATTGGCCGCTGCGGTGTTGAAAACCTCGGACGACGACGCGCCGCCAGAGACGGGTTTCACGCCCCAGCCGATTGCTGCAGCAGCCGTCGCAGCCATGCCGGACGAAACCGACCGGATGACTGTGTTTGGCGCACGCCAACCTAACGTCGCCCGGTCCCGCCCGCGCTTCCTTGGACTGATCCTGACAGCCGTGCTGCTGCTGTTTCTTGCGGGCGTCGCAGCGTGGGCATCAATTTTCCTGGATGACGATGTAGTACGGTTGTTCAACCGAAACCCGGCACCCGTTGTTGCCAAGTCCGAGTCGCCTGCACCTTCCGGCCCCGCCCCGACAACCACTGCTGCGGCATTCAGCCTGCCGATGCTTCCGACCCCGTCCATTTCGAACGATCAGGCGCTCAGCACACCGATCCAACCGGAACAGCCTGTGACGCTGGCATCACTGGATCCGGCAACCGGGTTGGCCGGTGTTGATCCAACCGTACTGAACGACCTGAATGCGCCGCGCACGCCCGCTGTTTCCTTGCAGGACTCTGAAACGGCGAAAGATCATGAAAAGCGGTATGCGGTGACGGGCATCTGGTCTGAAGCACCGCCAGAACCCGATACGCCATCCGTCATCGGGCTGGACGATCTGTTTATCGGGTCCATCGACAACCGGGACCTGTCACAGGACGCAGTCGCACTTCTGTCGCCCGACAGCTATATCACTGATGCGGCATATGCATCCCAGTCCTCCCCCGCACCGGCCGGAACAACGTTTGACCTGGATGAACGCGGATTGGTGCGTGCGACACCGGATGGGGCCCTCAGCCCGGATGGGCACATCGTCTACCTCGGGCGGCCAAACCTCACACCCCCTGCAACACCGGATCGCTCAGCCATCGAAGTGGAACCGGAAGAAACGTTGCAGGACAGACTGGCCGGGTTCCGCCCTCGGGCGCGACCGAATGACCTGAGCGAACGGGCAGAGCGTGAACAGCTTGGCGGTCTGACACGGGACGAATTGGCCCAGGTCCGGCCAAAACTTCGCCCGGCTTCGATTCAGCAGGCAGCACTGCAAGAAGCAGAGGCTGACGGCGAAGCCGCAGAGAGCGAGACCGAAACCGCAGAAGGCGAAGCCGAAGAAGACCCGTTTGCGACAGCGACCGCACGAGCCGTGGCTCAGGTGCAACGACCCAAAACGCGACCCAGTAACTTTACCAGTCGTGTAGAAAAACAGCGTGCCAACCCAAGTAACGCTGTGGCCATCGCAGCGATTGCACCGCGCACGGTCACGCCGAAGATCCCCAGCAATGCGTCAGTTTCCAGGTCGGCCACACTGAAAAACGCGATCAATCTGCGGCAGGTCAACCTGATCGGTGTCTATGGAACGCCGTCCAACCGTCGCGCGCTGGTCCGCTTGCCCAGTGGCCGCTACAAAAAGGTACAGGTCGGCGACACCGTTGACGGCGGGCGCGTCTCGGCCATCGGCGATAGCGAGTTGCGGTATCAGAAGGGTGGCCGCAATCTGGTGCTAAAAATCCCGTCGGGCTAATCTCCACGCACTTTTAAAACGCGAACTTGGCCGCCAGTTGCACGCGATCCGAGCTGAAGCTGGCACCATTCCCCTGCGTACGACGGCCAGTGTAGTATTCCGCCATCAGGGTCACATTGTCATACACTTCGTAAAAGGCTGACAGGTGCCAAGCGGTCAACCTGTCGGTGTTCGTGCCGGTCGCCTGATCAACGTCCAGCCAATCCCCGGTCACGGCCAGTTTCAGCTTGGGATTGATCTGTTGTGACAGCGTCATCGTTGCCGAATTCACACCCACTGCACTGCCCCCAATCACCAGCGCATTTCCGGTCAGACCTGCGTTCAGAATGTCGGCAATACCATTACCGGTCGTGAAATTCGCCTTCACTTTTCCGCCCTGCCATAGGCCCATTACGGTGGACAGGTTCACACCCCATCCATCTACGCTCGATCCTGCGACCACCGTATCCCGGTACAAACCTGCAGCCCGGACCATGCCATTTTCCAATCCATACGCAGGGCCAATGTGTAGGTCAGTTCGTTGTTGTTGGTTTTGTCTTCTTCGACCGAGCCAGCGATCGAGATGTTGTCCCAACCCGAGAACGTGTACCGAATTTGTGGAACGCGCGAGAACGGATAGGCGAGCGATGTCTGGAAATCCACGGTATCAGCGAGGTTTTCGACCGACATGAAATTTGTCCAGTTTTGCCCGATCAGAACACCATGCCAATCGACATAGGCCAGTCTTAAGCGCAAGGAGTCGTTCGCACCGAAGAAATCGCCCTCAAATTTCGCCGATAAACCGTCCGGTGCCTGCACACTGAACCCAATCCGGGATTCATTGAGTTGCCTGCGACTGAAACTGCCAACCGGACCGCCCGCCGCCAGGCCGATATTCTTCAAACCACTCGTCGTCTTGCCGAGGTCGTATCCGTCATCGCCTATGAAGTCCGCTTTGACATAGCCATAGAACGTGACCGAAGTTCCGTTCCCCAGATCTACTGTTAGCGGTGAGCGTGTGGCCTCGGCGCGGGCCTCGCTCAATGAAACTCCCAGAAAAACCACTCCGGACACCAATACCGTGACACAGCAGGTCCAAGGGCGCATCCCACAGCCTCGCTCGCTTGCTTTGCTTGGTTCGTCGGCTCAGCTTAGCGCCTGGTTTTTCATTGTCGAAACAAAAAGCTGAGTTTCGTCGAGGCAATCAAGCGATAGGCGTAACCAACGCAGGCCTGACGACAAAAAGGCCAAGGCCCGAAACGCTGCTTCGGGCCTTGGTATATCTACGGTCGAGGGTGAAAGGCGATTTACTCTGCCGCCAATTCCCCGTTTTCAATCTGCTCTCGCTCGATGGACTCGAAGAGCGCTTTGAAGTTCCCTTCACCAAACCCATCGTCACCCTTGCGCTGAATGAACTCGAAGAAAATCGGCCCAATCACGGTCTTGGAGAAGATTTGCAGCAGGATGCGGGTTTCGCCACCATCCACCACGCCTTCGCCATCGATAAGAATGCCGTGTTTCTGCATCCGGTCCATCGGCTCTTCGTGCCCTTGGACACGTTCATGAGACAGGTCGTAATATGCTGCCGGAGGCGCAGGCATAAACCGGATGCCGCGCTCGGAAATCTCATCGGTGGAATCGTAGATGTCTTCGGTTCCGACGGCGATGTGCTGGATACCTTCACCCTTGTACTTCTTGAGGTAGGCCACAATCTGCCCGGTCTCTCCCCGGTCTTCGTTGATCGGAATGCGGATGCGGCCACAGGGGGAGGTCAGTGCGCGTGAAAACAGGCCTGTGAACTTGCCCTCAATGTCAAAAAAGCGGATTTCCTTGAAGTTGAACAGGTCGCCGTAGAACCGGAACCATACATCCATGTTGCCCTTGAACACGTTGTGGGTCAGGTGATCAAGGTAGTAGAAACCAACCCCGCGCGGTTTGGACTGTTTTAGCCACTCGAACTCTTCGTTGTAGGGCGAGGTGTCATAATACTGATCGATGAAGTAGATCAAGCTGCCCCCGATGCCCTTGATCGCAGGCACATCCATCGTCTTATCATCGCCTTCATAGGGTTCCGCGCCCATTTTGACGGCATGATCGAACGCATGCTGCGCATCCACCACACGCCATCCCATCGAGGGGGCACAGGGCCCGTGCAGGTCGATGAACTTGTCCGCGAAACTGCCCTTCTCCGCGTTCAGGATGTAAGTGATGTCACCCTGCTGCCACAACTCGATCCCTGGCTTCGTCTTGTGCCGACCGACCAGTTCATAGCCCATGCGGGTGAACAGATCGCGCAGTTCCTGCGGTTCGGGATGGGCGAATTCGACAAATTCGAAACCATCGGTGCCTGCTGGGTTTTCGTCACTGATCTGTGACTTTGGTGCGTCATGAGGGAACGGGCCCATGGGGATCTCCTGAAGTCTGTTTGCGGTTCCGCGTCTGATCAGGGCACATGCCAAACCAGAGCCGCGCGAAATATGTGCGACGGAAGTCTTCATGCGTAGTTTAGGCGAAATTTGACGCGTGAATTGCGCGTTCTTTGCCCAAAATACGGGTAGCAATGCGGAGTTTTCGCTCTATCTTAGACAGAAGTGAGGATTGCGCGCATGCTGGACAAAACCGATACGCAGCTTCTTTCTGCCCTGCAAACCGACGCCCACCTGACTGCGCATCAGTTGGGTGAATTGTTGAACCTGTCCCCCAGCCAGGCCGGGCGTCGCCGCCAACGACTGGAAGCAGACGGCTATATCCAGGGCTATGCTGCCCGCTTGGACCCCTCGCGGTTGGGTCTTTTGGTACAGGGGTTCGTGCAGGTACAACTGGGCACACATGGACCGGACCAATCCAAAAGCTTCGCCCGCCTGATCGAACTACGTCCTGAAATCACAAGCGCATGGACAATGACGGGCGAGGCCGACTATCTGCTACGCGTCTATTGCGAGGATTTGCCTGCCCTGAACAGGCTGATCCATGAAGTTCTCTTGCCCCACCCCGCCGTTGCCCGCGTACAAAGCCAGATCGTCATGGATCAGTTGAAACGCGACGCGCCCCTGCCGACCTGACCCAAGGACCTGACCACGTGGAAGCCTTTCTATACCAAGCCACCATTTACCTCGGCGCTGCGGTGATTGCCGTGCCCATTGCCTCTCGATTGGGGTTGGGGTCCGTTCTGGGGTATCTGGCCGCTGGCATCCTTATCGGGCCCATCCTGCATCTGGTGGGCGCTGAAACGGAAAGCCTGCAGCATGTAGCCGAATTTGGCGTTGTCATGATGCTGTTCCTCATCGGGCTGGAACTTGACCCACGCGCGTTATGGGACATGCGGCACAAGCTGATCGGGCTGGGCGGACTGCAGGTCAGCGTGACCACGCTGGCGATCATGGTGTGCACCATGGCATTGGGAGAAACATGGTCCTCCGCGCTCGCGATCGGCTTGGCGTTGTCACTCTCCTCGACCGCCATCGTGCTGCAAACCTTGTCAGAAAAGGGATTGATGCAGACCGGCGGGGGGCGCAGTGCATTTTCCGTCCTGCTGACGCAGGACATGGCAGTGATTCCGATCTTGGCCTTGTTACCACTGTTGGCCATGCCCGAAGTGCTGCATATTGAGCCGGATGGCTCCATCGACCGCGCGGTGGAACACGGGTCCGGCGGCCATGGTGCCGGGCATGGAGGGCACGAGGCCCTATCCCTGGTCGACGGATTGCCGGGATGGGGGGTGACGCTCGTCACGATCTCTGCAATTGCCGTGGTGGTTCTGGCGGGCATTTACCTGACGCGCCCGGTGTTCCGGTTCATCCACGCAACCAACCTGCGTGAAATGTACACAGCTCTAGCGCTGGCTATTGTTGTTGGCATTTCATTCCTGATGAACCTGGTTGGCCTGTCCCCCGCGCTCGGTGCGTTTCTGGCCGGTCTGGTGCTAGCCAACACCGAATTCCGGCACGAATTGGAAAGCGATCTGGAGCCGTTCAAAGGACTGTTCCTCGGTCTCTTCTTCATCACCGTTGGGGCTGGGTTTAATTTGCAGGCCTTCTTCGCAGACCCCATGGACCTGATTGCCATGGCGCTGTTGGTGACCCTGGTAAAGGCCGTAATCCTGTTTGTCCTGGGTCGTGCCTTTGGCTTGCGAGGGCGGGACAAATGGCTGTTCACCCTGGGTCTGGCGCAGGCGGGCGAATTCGGCTTTGTTCTGGTCGCGTTTTCGGTGCAGCAGAATGTGATCCCAGTCGGACCATCGGAAAAACTGCTTCTTGTGATCGCTCTGTCTATGCTGATCACGCCGCTCTTGTTCATCATCTATGACGTTTTGTCTCGAACCATGTCGGACGGCGGGCCAGATCACGAACCGGATGAAATCGACGATCAGGGTCCAGTGATCATCGCTGGAATCGGGCGGTTCGGGCAGAGTGTGGACCGGCTGGGGCAGGCCAGCGGTTTCCATACCATCGTTCTGGATCACGATATGGAAACGATCCAGTTGATGCGTCGGTTCGGGCGCAAGGGATTTCTAGGCGATCCGACGAGGCCAGAGCTACTGAATGCTGCTGGACTGATGCAGGCACGTGTTTTGGTCGCGGCAATGGATGACAAGGAGTCGGTGACCAAGCTGGTGGCCTATGCCCGTCGCCAGCGACCAGATTTGCATATCGTTGCGCGCGCCTATGATCGTCAGCATGTGTTCGACCTGTATCAGGCCGGGGCGAACGATATCGTCCGCGAGATGTTTGACAGTTCACTTCGCGCCGGGCGCTACGTTTTGGAGAACATCGGGCTCAGCGAGTATGAGGCAGCCGGGGCGGAGCAGACCTTTTATGCCCATGACCGCTATTCGGTTCGGGAACTGGCAGAACTGTGGAAGCCTGGCGTTCCGGCGGTGGAAAACGGACCCTACATAGCACGCGCCGTGGAACTGGAAAAAGAGCTTGAAACCGCGTTGCTGGCCCGCGCGGCAGAGGACTCCAAGGAATCCGCCTGAGGGGAAGGCGATTTGTCGACGAATTGCCTACCCTGCCAATGTGGCAGCCAGCGTCCTTTGCCGTTGCAGCACTGCTGGCAGATCGATCGTTGTCACCTTGCCGTCGGCAACCACCTGCCTTCCCTCGACAAACAGGTCACGAACGGTCTGTGGCCCGGCAAGCAAAAGCGCTGCCGGATCCCAACTGCCCGCACTTTCGATACCGGACACATCCCACACGGCGACGTCCGCCCGTTTGCCCACCGCAAGACGTCCGCAGTCTGGGCGTCCCAACACTTCGGCTCCGCCGCGCGTTGCGATCTCCAACGCTTCCCGCGCGCTCATCTGATCCGCACCGCGTGCGACGCGCTGCAACAACATCGCCTGCCGCGCCTCGGCCATCAGGTTGCCGCTGTCGTTGGAGGCGGAGCCATCCACACCCAGTCCCACTTGCACGCCGGCATCTCGCATGGCCCGCACCGGTGCAATCCCGCTGCCCAAGCGGCAATTCGAACAGGGGCAATGCGCCACACCTGTCCGTGAGCGCGCAAACAAATCGATCTCCACTCCGTCCAGCTTCACGCAATGCGCATGCCAGACATCCGGCCCGGTCCACCCCAGTTCCTCAGCGTACTGCCCCGGACGACACCCAAACTGGGCCTCGGAATAAGCGATATCCTCGTCATTTTCGGCAAGATGTGTGTGCAGCATCACACCCTTGTCCCTTGCCAGAAGGGCTGCGTCCCGCATCAGGTCCCGACTGACCGAGAAGGGTGAACAGGGCGCAATCCCGACGCGACACATGGACCCTTCAGCGGGGTCGTGGAACGCATCCACGACTCGGATGCAATCCTCCAGGATCGCAGCCTCTTGCTCGACCAGGCTATCGGGCGGCAGGCCACCATCACTTTCCCCAATGCTCATCGCCCCACGTGTCGGGTGAAACCGCAATCCCAACTCGGCCGCCGCTGCGATTGTATCGTCCAACCGCCCGCCATTGGGGTAGAGGTACAGGTGATCCGAACTGAGCGTGCAGCCTGACAGTGCCAGTTCCGCCAACCCTGTCAGGGCCGAAACGTGAAACATCTCTGGATCGAACTTCGCCCAGATTGGATAGAGCGTCTGCAACCAGCCAAACAATAGCGCATCCTGTCCGCCGGGCACGGCCCGGGTCAGCGACTGGTACAGATGGTGATGTGTGTTGACGAGCCCCGGCGTCACCACGCAGCCCTGAACGTCGACTACGTCACCCCGGGTTTGCAGCCCATGCCCAACAGCGGCAATCACACCATCACGGATCAGCACATCTGCTCCCACAAGCTCTCGCCGGTCATGGTCCATAGTGATGACCGTATGCGCCTGTCGCAGCAGAGTTTCAGCCATTTGTGGCTCCTCAGGTAAAGTTCCGCAAAATCTCCAGCGCCTGTGAATGCACGTCCCGGTTGGCCGCAGCGACCGCACGCCCGCCATTGTGAGCCGGGCCACCGTCCCAGTCAGTGACAATACCGCCAGCGGCCTCGACCACAGCAATCGGGGCCTGAATGTCGTAGGGGTTCAACCCCGCCTCGATCACAAGATCGACCTGCCCGGCCGCAACCAATGCGTAGCCGTAGCAATCCATTCCGTATCGCGTCAGCTTGGCATGGCGCGACACAGCCTGAAACCCGGCCTGCTCTTGCGCTGTGCCAACCTCGGGGAAGGTCGTGAAAACGGTTGCTTCACTTAGGTTCGCGGTATCGCGCGTCTTCAGCTCCGATCGCCCCATAGGGCCGTCCAGCCGCGCCGTGTTCCCCGCGCCGACAAATCGCTCACCAATGTAGGGCTGGTCAATCACGCCCAAAACCGGACCATCCGGACCAGATAACGCGATCAATACGCCCCACGTAGGAGTTCCTGAGATGAAACCGCGCGTCCCGTCAATCGGGTCCAATACCCAGGTACGACCGCTGGTGCCTTCGACGGGTTCGAATTCCTCACCCAGAATGCCATCGTCGGGGCGGTAGCGGGACAGGATATTGCGCATCGCTACTTCGCCAGCACGATCCGCCGCCGTCACTGGGTCAAACCCATCAGACAGCTTGTTGGCAGCCGCCAATCCGCTTTTTCGAAAATACGGAAGTATCGCGTCCCGCGCAGCATCAGCCGCGCGGGACGCCAATTCTAAATCTGAAACATCATCCGGGTCCATAACAGCTCTGGTGCCATTGTGGCCGGAATTATTCAACCCAGAGGATCGTCTCAGGCGACGTCACTCAGTACACGGGCCAGTTCGAACAGGCGCCGCCGCTGGTTTTCTGGGATCGAGTAGTACGAGCGGATCAGGTCCAACGCTTCTTTGTCGCCCATGAGGTCCGTTGGTACAGGCGCATCTGCGACCGCGGCTTTTTCCGCTTCATCCAAGCCTTCAAAGAAAAAGCTGACCGGTACGTCCATGGCGTCAGCGATATCCCAAAGCCGAGAGGCGCTCACGCGATTTGCGCCGGTTTCGTACTTTTGAATTTGCTGGAACTTGATCCCGACTTTTTCCGCCAGCTGCTGCTGTGTCATGCCGATCAGCCAGCGCCGATGGCGCACGCGCTTTCCGACATGGATGTCTACGGGATGGGCCATAATATTCTCCTTGTTGCATGACCTTAGGCCGGATGTGGCGTCCGGGCCTGCGCTATTATTGTGCTTTTTGCATGCGTCGAGTGAAACGCACTTCCCCGTTTGGTCGGCCAAGGCCGTGAATACAGATTAAGCGCTTTTCGGTTGAGTTCAAGAATAAACGCTCACCACTAGGGTGCGAACCTGAACAATTGGTTAATTTTTTCAACCCGATCTTTCCCATTTTTGGCGCTTTTCCAACGGTTTTGCCAATAGAAGCTTGGCAAACTTATATATCTGGTAAAGAAGCATGCGATCCAATCAACCTCGTGTGAAATCCATGATAGCGTTTCGTGTTCAGACTGCAGGCGAACCACCCCAAATTGTTGAAATTGAAAAGGGAATTCCAGATCCTGGGCAGGTCCTTGTAGAAATTAAGGCATGTGGGCTGAATTTTGCCGACCTGTTGATGCAGCGGGGAACATACCAGGACACCCCCGATGCGCCGTTCACCTTGGGTATGGAGGTTGCCGGAATCGTCCGCCAATGCGGAGTTGACGTGGCGGCACTTCAGCCCGGGGACAGGGTCATGGTGTATGCCCGGCAAGGCGGTTTGGCGACTTTTGGCGTGTTTGACAGCGACCGTGTGCTGAAGATGCCGGACGATATGTCATTCGAGCAGGCTGCTGCTTTCCAGATCGGGTACGGCACTGCGCATATGGCATTGAGTCACCGAGCGGGGCTGCTTCCTGGGGAAACACTGCTGGTGACTGGCGCTGGAGGTGGAACAGGACTGACGGCGGTCGAAGTGGGCGCACAGATGGGCGCGCGCGTGATTGCTGCCGCGCGGGGATCACAGAAACTCAACGCGGCCAAAGCCGCCGGGGCAACCGAAGTGATCGATACCGGAGAAGAGGATCTGCGCACCCGACTGTTGGATCTGGGTCGGGCGGACGTTGTTTATGACACAGTTGGCGGTGACCTGTTCAAATCCGCTTTTCGTGCGATGAAGCCAGAGGGGCGATTGTTACCCGTTGGGTTTGCAGGCGGGGATGTGCCGCAGATCCCCGCCAATCACCTGCTGGTCAAAAACCTGACCGTAATCGGGTTCTACATTGGCGGTTACCTGAATTTCCGTGCCGATGTCGTACGGGACAGCTTCGCCACCTTGACCCGCTGGTTTGAAGAGGGCCGACTGACCCCTCACATCGGGCACGTTCTTCCTTTGGAGCGGGTGTCCGATGGGATGGACCTTCTTCGCGATCGCAAGGCCGTGGGCAAGGTCGTGATCACCCCCTAAACCTGCCCCCCTGCGACGCGCAAAACTGGGCCCGACCCTGCCGCAAACACCTGACGCAACAGGTTCGCCAACTCACCAACCAACTGCGACTTAGGGCTCAACCCACCATAGAGGTTGATGTTTTGCGAAGGCAGGTCCGGCAGCGTGCCGCCATCATCGATACAAACATGTTGGGGCGGCAATGTGCCGTCCAGCAAAACGCCTACAGCAAGGTCAGCGCTGATCGTGGCTTCGATCGTGCGGTCAGATTCGCTGTCCACAACAGAGTCCCACGGGATGCCCGCCTGATCCAGTGCCGCCGTCGCAATGGGTCGGAATATACAGTTGCGAGAAAACGCCAGCCGCAACGGGCGTTGTCGCCACATGGATCCGTCCGGCGCACCGACCCAACGCAGCGGGAGAAGCTGAATCTGCTCCCCACCCTCGCCAATCGCGGATTCAGTCGTCAGGATCAGGTCGCACTCACCTTTGCCATAAAGTGATTTCAGCTCGCGAGTATAAGATGAAATGAGGTGCACCCGCACGCGTGGGAAGCTTGCGTTAAACCGCTGCAGAACGCGCGGTATCGCTGGCTGCACCACATCATGAGGCACGCCCAGCGTCACTTCACCCTCAAACGCCTGGTCTGTCAGTCGCCCGACCACCTCGTCATTCAGGGCCACCATGCGACGCGCATATCCCAGCAGTTGTTCACCCGAGGCCGTCAGCGAAATCCCCCGTCCCGACCGGTCCAGCAGGTCCTGACCTAGCATTTCTTCCAGCCGTTTGATCTGCATGGAGACCGCCGATTGAGTCAAATGCAGGAACCCTGCGGCCCGCGTGACCCCGCCCGAGTCGGCAACGGCCACGAAAGAGCGAAGTGTGGTGACATCCAGATTTCTCATCCATCACAATCCTTGATTCATCTCAGCACAAACATTCGTTTTCAAAATGAACCACACTCCTCCATATACATCAAGGAAATTGATTGAACTAAACCAACCCATCACGAAGCGAAGAAAGGACGCAGACCATGACCCATTTCGCAGATACCCGCTCCGCCCTCCCTATCCGTCGCAATCGCCCGACGCTGTTGCAGCTGATGTCGATCTGGAAACAGCGCCGCCAATTGCGCACGATGGACGAACGCGCGCTGAATGATATCGGCCTCAGCCGTCAAGAGGCTCTGATGGAATCGCGCCGCCCACTTTGGGACGTGCCTGCACATTGGCTGCGGTGATCGGACATGACCGGGGTGCCCCCGGTACGATGATCCCCAAACAAACAACTGAAGAAGACTGATAGGGTGTTCTGGCGACTGGCACCCTATTTTCATAGCAAGTTCCCAAAGCGAGTCGATGCCCGTCTCCACGCTCTGTTTCCATCCTGAAAACGCACCGTGTTTTAGGCATGGAATATCTTGAAAAACAGGCGAAACACCCCAATATTGCACACGAATGCCGAACGCGTCCGCGAACGGCTTTGGGGAGTATGAAACGGAGTCTTCGAATGGCCGAGTACAACACAGGCAGAATGATGGGCGGAGCCGCCGCTGGCGTTCGCTCTGCTGAGATTGACGCAGGGCTTCGCGCCCATATGAACAAGGTCTACGGCACCATGTCCGTCGGCATGTTCATCACTTTCGCCGCCGCATGGGCAATTTCCGGGCTGTCAGTCACGGCTGATCCGTCCCAGGCCGTCGCGCAGATTGGCGAAGGCAAGTACCTGACCAGCCTTGGCGCTGCGATTTACACTTCGCCGCTGAAGTGGGTCATCATGTTCCTGCCGCTGGCCTTCATCTTTGGCTTTGGCGCCGCCGTGAACCGACTCAGCGCTTCGGCTGCGCAGCTGGTATTCTATACATTCGCGGCCGTCATGGGCGTTTCGATCAGCTGGATCTTCCTTGTTTTCACCGGGTTTTCGATCATTCAGGTCTTCCTGGTGACATCCATCGCGTTTGCTGGCCTGTCGCTCTGGGGCTACACGACCAAGAAGGACATTTCCGGTTGGGGCAGCTTCCTGATCATGGGCGTGATCGGCATCTTGGTCGCATCGATCATCAACATCTTCCTTGGCTCGCCGGCAATCGCGTTTGCCATTTCGATCCTGGGTGTTCTGATCTTTGCGGGTCTGACCGCTTATGACACGCAAAACATCAAGAACACATACCTGCAGATGGCCCACACGGGCGACCAAGAATGGCTGGGCAAGGCCGCGATCATGGGCGCGCTGAGCCTGTATCTGGACTTCATCAATATGTTCATGTTCCTGCTGCAACTGCTGGGCAGCCGCGAGTAAGCGGGACCACATCCAAAACGAAAGGGCCGGTCATTGCGACCGGCCCTTTTTTGATTTGGTTTGTTTCAGCTGGAACAGGCCAACGCCAGCATCATACCCTTGGGGCGGTTCGGTTGCGGGCCAAACTTGTAAACACCGCTCGCCGCCGGACACCCCGTCAGGGTACGCGCATTGGCTGCGAAGGCCGCGCTGGTCTCAGGAACGAGGTTCGGGGAAAATAGCCCCGCTTGCGGTTTAAGCACAGCATAGGGAATCGCGTTTACATAAAGCACGCTCAGTGCCAGTGGCTGGCCGCCAACCGAAACCGGTTTGGATCGCAGGCTCGACCCGCTGGCCCGTTTGATCACCAATTCTGCGTGATCTGCCTGGTTGGAACTGCCGGACCGCAGCGCGCCCACCGGAATGTCCGGGTACAATGTCCCGCCTGCGTATTGCGGGTCGAGGCTCGCCGCCTTGGTCACCCCAGGCTCTGCCCCCAACCCGCTGAACCCTGTGGCCTGATGCCGGGTCGCCCCGCTGCATCCCGCCAACACAAGGGCACCAATGGTCAATCCGATCAGAGATTTCATGTCCGCTCATCCTCCGTTTTCTGCGTCAATAGCCAGAGATCAGAGAATCACGGCGGAATTGGCGCTGAATTCAGGCGCCGACCTTTGAAATTGGGAAAAGTCGATCAAAGCAGCCGGGTCATGAACACAGCCGGAAAACTGATGCCCGGACGCAGGGGCACATCAATTGGCCCCACTGTTTCGAATCCCATCGCGATGTAAAACGGCACAGCCGTGCGCGTCGCCTGACAGTGCAAGCAATGTACACCCTGCCCCGCTGCAACCTTGAAAACCTGTGTCAGAAGCGCCCGTGCCACCCCTTTGCGCACATGCCTGTCATCACTCACAATGTGGCGGATGTGGCCAATTGTCGTGTCACTGCGATCCCGGCTCCACCCTCCAGCCCCGACAATGGGGGCGTCCTTCCCCAGTTCTGCAACATAGTAGGTGCCACTGTTCACCAAACCGGGCTGCGCGCGGCTAATCAACGGCAAGGCTGTCACCAACACCGATGGCGGATAGTCCGGTTTCAGTAGTCTGGGGTAGGCACGCGCAAGCAAAGCGTCCACTTGCGCCAGATCACTGGATTGGGCAACACGAACACACAGCGCCACCGCGCCTCCTTTCCGGACAACAAAAAAGGGCCACAGTTTATGTGGCCCCCACCGGAAACGGATACAAGATCGCTTACTTGATCTTGCCTTCCTTGTATTCCACGTGCTTGCGCGCAACTGGGTCGTATTTGCGCACTGTCATTTTTTCGGTCATGGTCCGCGCGTTTTTCTTCGTGACGTAGAAATGCCCGGTGCCTGCGGTGGAGTTCAGGCGGATCTTGATTGTGGTCGGCTTCGCCATTTTGCGTCTCCTGCATCGGGTCCAATCGTGAACCCGGTATAAACCTGTGAAGCCCGCCTTTTACGCGCTTTGCGAGGGCTGTCAACCTGATTCAGTCGCGTTGTCCCGGAACCATATAACGAAGCTCAGAAGCTGCCGCCGCTCGTCGTTGTCGTGCTCGTCGTGGACGTGCTGGAATCATCCCCGCCAATGGCGGCGCCCACGACAACCACTCCCAGGACACCCGCCCCAACTGCGCCCGGCGACAGAGTCGTGCCCTGCAACGCTGAAGGTTGCTGAGATCCGCTGCCACTGCTTTGCGTCGAATTGGACTGACATGTAGCCTGAAGAAGCCCCCCCGGAAGGTAGGTTGCACTTACAACCGTCCCCGCCCCGCAAACCAACCGCGTTCGTGCCTCCGCGATGGCCGCACCCGGCACCGGTGCCTGAGCCGACGCGGAAACCGAAACGCAGCACAGCGCCGCGGCAGAAGCAAAATAAAGGGCGGGCCTAAGCATGTGGATCAACCTGTCTGGCGAAAAATCCTGTTCACCCTAGTCTTCTATGGGCTTTGTTACAACTCTATTCACGATTTCAGACACACCACGCGGCTATCCACCCCGAAACAGGAAAATTGCAACTTAACCTCACGTGTGATCTAGTAACGGTGCCGAGAGCTCGAGGATCTAATTTATGTTTAATCCCATTCGTCCCCTGACCAGTTGCGCTGCTGTTGCCCTGATTGTTGTGCCGCCGATGCAGGCTGCGGCGCAAGTACCCGGTGCCGTCTATACAGTCGTTGTGCCGTCAGGCCAGTTTGGTTCGAACGCATTTGTTGGCGTGGTCGTTAGCGGCATCGCCGCAGCCAAGCAGTTTTGTTCCGACCTGAATGACAGCGCGTTCCGCGTTGATTGCCTCGCAGAGCGTTTGGCGCTGGTGGCGAGTGAAATCCCGGCCGACAGCGACTATGCTGATGTGTCCGCCGTTCTGAAAGACACGTCAAACCAACTCGCGCAATTGGCGCGTAGCAACCGGGATGGTTCGCGTGGCCGCGCCCATGCCACACAACAGAAAACTCAGGAACGGACGACACGCCCACTGACTCCGGTCGCTCCGGCCCAGCAGGCCGCTGTCAACCAGCAGGCCATCGCCATTCTGGAAAGCACGGAAACGATCCTGCTGCGCAGCGCAGAATCCTCCAAGGAAAAGCGCAACCAATACGCCAAGATCGCGGATGCTGTTGGGTCCAACAAGGTCCTGCTGCGCGCCTGATACGCACAAGACCCATATGCACGGCCCGGTTCCGCCCGGGCCGTTTTCCGTTGCACCCCCATCCCCTTTCATTGTTCCCAAAATACTCCGGGGGAGTCGCGCACCGCGCGACGGGGGCCGGGCCCCCAGCCTGGCCCAATGCAACACACCATGATCGAAAAACGCGCGGAGAGCCTGTAAGCCGGATTCTGTGCCACAGCAGGTCGCCCCGCTGCGCGATGACCATTCCTCTAGGGCGTCCGTTACCGGGCGCCTCCAGCTGCCAACCCGACCCCTCTCGGCTGAAGCTGACCTAGCCATGTCCGCCGAAGCGGGCACAGGCGCGGGGGTCCTATTCGGCATTGCTCCCGGTGGGGCTTGCCTTGCCAGTCCTGTTGCCAGGCCCGCGGTGGGCTCTTACCCCACCGTTTCATCCTTACCCGGGGCGGACCCGGGCGGTTTCATTTCTGTGGCGCTATCCGTCGGGTTGCCCCGCCCGGGCGTTACCCGGCACCGTTGCTTCAGGGAGTCCGGACTTTCCTCTGGGGTGGGTTGCCCCGCCCAAGCGGCCATCCAGCCCTCCACGCGCCGGACCCAGTGCCAGCAAAGCCGCTACGGGTCAAGTCATCCAGACCCAGACCGACATCTTGTGCCCGACGAGAACCATGCCCATGTCAGTTGCCTGCGTCGCAGTTTCAGCGGAGAACGACACATGACCACGGACCTGACATCGGCTCTCGAACAGCCCGCGCTGGGCTTGGGACACAACACGACCGACGTTGCGCGGTTTGTCGACCACTTGCTCAGCCTCCCTGACCACGAAGCCGCCCGCATCAACCCGTTCAACTTCGCAGAGCGCGCGGGACTTCAGCCAGACACCGCAATCAACCTGTTTGTTCTGGGCACACGTCAGGGCTTCTTTGACCTGGAATGGGGCATGGTCTGCCCAGGCTGTGCGGCGATTATGCAGCGTGCGCCGTCCATGGATCAAATCGCCGAAGAGCATGCACATTGTGCCTTCTGTGATATCGACGTGGAAAGCTATCTGGACGACACGGTCGAGGTCACATTCAGCTATGTGCCCGCCGGACACACGCTGGACCTGCACGCGGATTTCGGGGCCTATCGCCACTACTACACGTCCTCCAGCCACCCGCTACGCAATTTCTTCACGGAATATCAAAGCCGCAATCGCGCCTCGCACATCCAACTGGCACCGGGGGAGCAGACCGTTTGGACAGTCCCTGTAGACGCGGACGACCGCTACCGCGTCATGACATTGGAAGCCCACAGCGCGTTTGACATCGTGGGGCATGCCGAAGGCGGAGACACCGAAGCGTGGATTGAGCTAAACGCGAACGGGTTTTCAAAGCGCGTTCTCGAACTCGCTGCAGGAGAGGCGCACATCACTTTATCGAACCAGACGGAAAACCCGGCCTGGCTCAACATGGTGCGGATGCGACCGCAGGAGATTATCAAGGTTCTGGAAACGCAGGACCGGACGCTGGGTCCACGCCTGACGGGCAAACACCTGTTGGCCAACCAGACCTTTCGCGACAGTTTCTCACTCGACGACCTGGCGCCGGACCTGAAATTGAAGCTGCGCAGCCTGACATTGCTGTTTACAGACCTAAAGGGATCAACCGCACTTTACGATCGCGAGGGTGATCTGGCGGCGTATCGACTGGTGCAGGACCATTTTGTGGCTCTCAAGGACGTCGTGCGCGCGCATTCCGGTGCGCTGGTCAAGACCATGGGGGATGCCGTCATGGCAGCCTTCCCGGATGGGAAGGACGGCGCGCGGGCAGCGGTGGACATGATGGCCGCGATGCAGCGGATCAAGGGCAACCGGTCAACGGACGACGTGGGGCTCAAGGTCGGGCTGCACAGCGGGCCGGCGCTGGCCATCAATTCAGGGCGCGATGTGGACTATTTCGGGCAGACCGTGAACATCGCTGCGCGGGTTCAAGGACTGGCGGATGAAGGTGAGATCTGCATTTCTCGTGCTTTGGCAGAAACGGATGGCATCGGTGCAGTTCTGGCCGAGGCCGGGTATGCCGGACAGGCAGAGATCGCACATTTGAAAGGTGTCTCCTCGGACGAGGAAATCATGCGGTATCGGTTGTAAATCGCTGTTGGGGTGGAATGGGGGCGCTGCCCCCCGGCTTGGCAGGCAAGCCTCCCCCCGGAGTATTTTCAGAACAATGAAAGATGGGGCTGTCGCGGGCTAGGCGCTGGCGCTTCGACGGAAGGGGTGGGCCAGGCCCTGTCGTTCCAGTCGCAGCCAGTCGAATCTGGGGCCCGGGTCAATCTTGCGGCCTGGCGCGCTGTCAGAGTGGCCGATGACACCTTCTGGCTGAATGTCCCAACGGGACATTATTCCCGGCAAGAGCTGTTCCAACGTTGCCATCTGCGGTTCGGCAAAAGGGTGTGTGCCGCGATTGTCCAGTTCAATACCGATGGAGCGGGAATTGATGTCGTCGCGTCCCAGCCAATTTCCAGCCCCAGCATGCCAGGCGCGCTCAGCTTCCTCGACCAGCTGCCATAGCGTGCCATCTGCCTCGATCAGGTAGTGGGCGGAAACTTCGGCTTCGGGATCACATAGACGCTCCAGCGCCGCGCTGGCGCTGGACATAGCGGTGTAGTGAATCACGATCAGTTCTGGCAACAAACCATCCCGCCGCGTTCCGAAATTGGGCGACGGATGCCAGCGTGGCGTCACTTGGATCAGCCTTGGGCCGCCAATCGGAATGGCCGTGGGTCCCAGGAACAGGCAAAGCCGTCCCCGTCCGGGTCCAGCGCCAGACGATCCCTTTGCGGACCGCCACGCGACAGAAACTCGATCTGGGCCTGATCAGGCGACGGGAACTTGGCGCAGTTCCGCTGCGATTTGGTGGCCAGGTTCAAACCAGTGCGCTGATAGACACGCGCGCCCGGATTGTTCTGCGTGCTGAGCGCGTAGGTCACGATGTTCGGCCCGGTGTCACTCGGACGATCCGGCAGGGCCGTTGGCGCAACCGCCTGATAGCTTTGCTTGTTCTTCGCGATCCGGGCGGCGTCGCTTTCGATGCTTTCGCGCGAGGACACAGCGGCGAAATCGTTTTCGTCCGAAATGGCCGGATTGCTCAGCGCTTGCGGTGCCGGGTTCGAAGGGCTGGCCTCCAGCGGGGCAACACCGGAATTCTGCGAGGCCGCAGCCAGTGCAGCGGCGGTTTCCTGTGCGATGTCATCCGCGCTGCCGGTTTGGGAAGTGTCGGCGCGGCTCACGACAACAGGCTGTGCTGTATCGGTCTGCGTTGCGGCGACGGCAGTTGGCGCGGCCAACGGCGTGGTCCCGACCAGTGGTTGCGCCGGTGCCAACGTTTCCTGCGACACCACACGCGGTGGCGGAACAGAGGCCCCGGTGCGCGCGCCGGCAATTGCAGCCTCCTGCTCCAACGCTTCGTCAAAGGTTGTGTCAAACCCCGCCCCGCTGTCGGGAATCTGGGGCGCACAGGCCACAGCCAGCCCGAGGGCTGCCATCGAAATCAAAACGCGCATACTGCTATCCTGCCGTTTGTTTTTCTTTCTTTGCGACGGAGTTTACCACCATTTTGCCGGTTTGGCCACAAAACCGGCGGCATTTTCAAGAACCTGTGCGGCATTCAGCAGATCGCCCTCTTCCCAGGGACGTCCAATCAGCTGCAGACCCAGTGGGAGACCTTGCTTATCCAGCCCCGCAGGTACAGCGACTCCGGGCAGGCCAGCAAGGTTCACGGTCACGGTGAAGATGTCGTTCAGATACATCTGGACCGGGTCGGCATCCGCCATCTCACCCAGGCCAAAAGCTGCAGATGGCGTGGCCGGGGTCAGGATGTAGTCCACCCCATTCGCAAACGCGTCTTCAAAGTCCTTCTTGATCAGCGTCCGTACCTTGCGTGCACGGTTGTAATAGGCGTCATAGAAGCCCGCCGACAGCACATAGGTGCCAATCATCACGCGGCGTTGCACCTCGGCTCCGAACCCTTCGGCGCGGGTCTTCTCGTACATCTCAGTAATACCATCACCCTGTGCCATCTGCGCGCGGTGCCCATAGCGCACACCGTCGTAACGGGCGAGGTTCGACGACGCCTCTGCCGGAGCAATTACGTAGTAAGCGGGCAGCGCGTATTTCGTGTGCGGCAAAGAGATGTCGACGATCTTCGCGCCCGCGTCTTCCATCATCTTGCGGCCTTCAGCCCACAACGCCTCAATCTCTTCGGGCATGCCGTCCATGCGATATTCTCGCGGAATGCCGATGGTTTTGCCGCGAATGTCACCGGTCAGCATGGCCTCGAAATCCGGCACAGCCAGTTCGGCCGAGGTGCTGTCCATCGGGTCATGGCCGCACATTGCCTCCAGCATGATCGCAGCGTCGCGCACCGATTTGGTCATTGGACCGGCCTGATCCAAGGAAGAGGCAAAGGCCACGATGCCCCAGCGCGAACAGCGGCCATAGGTCGGTTTGATGCCGGTGATGCCTGCAAATGCAGCAGGCTGGCGGATAGAGCCGCCGGTGTCCGTGCCAGTTGCGGCCAGGCACAGGTCAGCCGCCACAGCAGAAGCGGAGCCACCGGAAGAGCCACCGGGGGTCAGCGGTGTGTCTTCATTCCCGCGCCGCCAGGGGTTCACCACGTCGCCATAGCAGGACGTTTCGTTGGAGGAGCCCATGGCGAATTCGTCCATGTTGAGTTTGCCCAACATGACTGCGCCTGCGTCCTGCAGCTTCTGACTGACCGTGGATTCGTATTCGGGTTTGAAACCGCCCAGAATGTTCGACGCGGCCTGACTCAGCACACCCTTGGTGCAGAACAGGTCCTTGATGCCGATGGGCAAACCGCACATTTTCGGCGCGTCCCCGGCCTGCAAACGCGCATCAGCAGCCTGTGCCCGCTCCATCGCAATCTCGGGCGTCTTGTGCACAAATGCGTTCAGGGCGCCCGCGCCTTCAATGGCATCCAGACAGGCCTGCGTCAGGTCAACCGACGTCACCTCGCCCTTTTTCAACAGATCGCGGCCCTCGGCCAGGCCCAAGCTGTTCAACGATGTTTCGCTCATCCCGTTCACTCCACAACCTTGGGCACGGCAAAGAAGCCCTCACGCGCATCGGGCGCGTTGGCCAGCACCTTTTCTGGCATGTCGCCAGTCGTTACTTCGTCTGTGCGCCGCTTGAGCCGCATCGGGGTCACTGACACCATCGGCTCAACGCCTTCGACATCCACTTCGCCCAATTGCTCGATAAAGCCGAGGATCGTATTGAATTCCGAGGCCAGTGCCGGAAGATCAGCGTCTTCGACCTTGATCCGGGCCAGCTTGGCGACCTTTGCGGCCGTGCTTTCGTCGATGGACATGGGACACCCCTTTGATGCGTCTCGCGCGGTTTATCCTTGTGCGTGGAGGGCTTCAAGAGCGTGTGCAAAGCGGACTTGCGATGGCGGGGTTCTGCGCGCAGGATCGGGCGAATTTTGCGAAGGGGCATAGCATGAAAAACACCCAGGTCATTCTGGCGCGCCGTCCGATTGGGGTGCCGCAGGCGGAACATTTTGAACTGGTCGAGTCGGAGGTGCCTGATCCGGGGCCGGGACAATTGGTCGTGCGTCTGTCCCATTGGTCGGTTGATCCGGCCATGCGGGGTTGGGCCAACGATGTGCCGAACTATTCGCCGCCCGTGGAGCTGGGGACGCCAATGCGCTCCTTTGCGGTCGGGGAGGTCGTTGCCTCGCGCCATGAGGGCTATGCCGAGGGTGACGTGGTGGAAGGCCTGTTGGGGTGGCAAACCCATGCGCTGACCGACGGGTCGAATATCGGGCACAAGGTGACGGAAACGGATTTGCCGCGATCCTATGCGTTGGGCGTGATGGGGCTGAATGGGCTGACGGCGTATTTTGGCGTGATCGAGACATTGGGCGTGCGCAAGGGTGACACGGTTGTTGTGTCGACAGCGGCGGGTGCAGTCGGGTCAGCGGTTGGCCAGATTTCCAAAATCCTCGGCGCGCGGACGGTTGGTATTGCAGGTGGACCAGCAAAGGCTCAACAATGCCTAGACGAATTCGGCTATGACGCCGCCATCGACTACAAATCCGAGGACGTTGCAGCAGCCGTTGCCGAGGCCTGCCCGGACGGGGTGAACTGCTATTTCGACAACACCTGCGGGCCCATTTCCGACGCGGTCATGACGAAACTGGCGATCGGCGCGCGGATCGCCATCTGCGGCACGGCCGCGATCACGGAATGGGACCCCCTGCCCGTCGGTCCCCGCGTGCATCGGCAATTGCTGGTGGCCCGCGCGCGGATGCAGGGGCTGTTGATCTTCGACTTTGCGGATCGCTATGCCGAGGCGCGCACGGCTTTGGCCGGTTGGTTACGCGAAGGAAAACTCAGCGTTCGGGAACATATCCTGCAAGGGCCAGAGGCCGCACTGGGTGCGATTGCGATGCTCTATGCCGGGGAAAACACCGGCAAGCTGATCGTGGCGGTTGGATTAGGGGCAAACCGGTTCAAAACGGGTTGACCAAGGGGTTTTGAAAGCCCTTTATCCGGTCAAATTGAAAACGCAGCCCCATGAAAATCACCCCTCTTCATATTAACCCTTCCCCCCAAGAAGTGGGACGG
>JBFOMB010000140.1:0-12864 GCA_040830545.1 Paracoccaceae bacterium
CGGCATGTTGAAACAGGCCATGAAAGGCATGTTCGGCAAAGGCGGCATGCCTGACATGGGCGCGGGCATGGATCCCAAGGCACTGGAAGCGGCGGCCAAGCAGATGGGCGGCAAAATGCCCGGCGGCCTGCCCGGTCTGGGCGGTGGCGGCATGGCGCTGCCCCCGGGCCTCAGCGGATTGGGCAAGAAGAAATGACATCCGTCGCCCCCACACTCACAACGGACCGGTTGCAGCTGACCCAACCCCGGGCGTCGGACCTTCCGGCGTTTCGGGCGCATCGGGCCAGCCCCCGCACCGATTTTGTGGGCGGTCCGTTCACGCCTGTTGAGACGTTCGGAAAGTTTGCCACCATGATCGGCCATTGGACCCTGCGAGGCTTTGGCCGCTACATCATGCGTCTGCAGGATCAGCCGATTGGCCATGTCGGCCCGCTCGCGCTGGAGGATGAGGCCCCCGTCGAAATGACGTGGACGCTGTGGGATGGCGCATACGAAGGCAAAGGGTTTGCCACCGAAGCCGCCCGCGCCGTCACCCGCCACCTGATCGGCGACCTCGGCTGGCGCGAACTGGCGGTCCACATCATGCCGGGGAATGACGCCTCCATCCGCGTGGCCGAACGCCTTGGCGCGACGCCCTCTGATCGACCCGCCCCGGAGCATTATCCGGGCGCGCTTTGCTACTCATTGACCCAAACCCCCGCATGACCACCACCATCCATATCCCCACGCTCGAGACCGAGCGTCTGATCCTGCGCGGCCCGCAGGCCAGCGATCTGGACGCGCTGGCCGCGTTCCTGGCGTCGGATCGTGCCGGGTTCGTGGGTGGACCGCTGGGCGAAGCTGAAAGCTGGCGCACGCTCATGCGCATCGGCGGGCAATGGGTGCTGCGCGGCTATGGCATGTGGATCATTGAACACCGCGAAACGGCACAACCCGCTGGCTGGGCCGGTATCCTGCACTATCATGAATGGCCCGAACCCGAACTGGCCTATTCCCTGTTTGGCGGGTTCGAAGGTCAGGGCATCGCTTACGAGGCCGTCGCCGCCGCCCGCGACGGGGCCGCGCGCCTCTTTGGCATCACCCGCCCGATCAGCATGATCCTGCCCGACAACACCCGGTCGATCCGGCTGGCCCAGCGTCTGGGCGCGGTGCTGGAAGGCCCTGGTCAGGTCATGGACCTGAAGGTCGACATGTGGCGGCATCAGGCACCGGAGGCATCGGCATGATCCCCGTCCTGGAAACCGACCGCCTGATCCTGCGCGCCCCCAAGGCCGAGGATTTCGACCGCTTCGCCGCCTTCTTCGGCTCGGACCGCGCCCGCTATGTCGGCGGGCCGATCACCCGCGAACAGGCATGGCGCGCGCTGGCCGCGGAACTGGGCCACTGGCACCTGCGCGGCTATGGCCGCTGGGCGCTGGAGGAAAAGGAAACCGGTGCGTTCTGCGGCATCATTGGCCTCTGGTATCCCGAAGGCTGGCCCGAACCCGAAATCGGGTGGGAACTGATGGACGGGTTCGAAGGGCGCGGTTTCGCGACCGAGGCGGCGATTGCCGCGCGCACCTATGCCTATGACGTGGTGAAACTGCCCACGCTGATCAGCCTGATCCTGCATGAAAACATCGGCTCTGCCCGGTTGGCGGAACGTCTGGGCGCAACGCTGGAGGGTGAATTCACGCACCAGCGTCTGGGCCTCATGCAGGTCTGGCGGCACCTGGGGCCGGAGGCGGTGCAATGACCGTCGCACTCAGCACCACACCGGTTCTGGAAACTGAACGTCTGATCCTGCGTGCGCCGCAGGCCGGGGATTGGCCTGTCTGGCTGGACATGATGATGTCCGACCGGTCCGAGTTCATCCGCCCCGACGACATCGACGAAGGCAAGGCATGGCGCGCCTTTGGCCATGTGATCGGCCATTGGGTGCTGCGCGGTTACGGCCTGTTTGTGTTCACGCTGAAGGATGACAACACCGCGCTGGGCGCAACCGGCGCGTGGTATCCCGCGATGTGGCCCGAACGGGAAATCGGCTGGGCCGTCTGGTCCGCCGCTGCCGAAGGCAAAGGATATGCGTTCGAGGCCGCGCAAGCCGCCCGCGCCTATGCCTTTGACACGCTCGGCTGGGACACGGCGGTCAGCTACATCGAAAAAGACAACGCCCGGTCCATCGCATTGGCCGAACGGCTGGGCGCTGTCGTGGACCCGGACGCCCCGCGACTGTCCGATGACCATTGGGACAACGTGCTGGTCTACCGCCACCCGACGCCGGAGGGGGCTGCATGATCGCACGCCACGAACTCCCCCCCACCGGGGCAGCGGCGCAGATGGCGGCGCAGCTTTCGGCAGGCATTCCAACGCTGGAAACCGAACGGCTGATCCTGCGCGCCCTGCGGGTCGAGGATTTTGCCCATTACGCGGAAATCGCCTGTTCCGACCATGGCCGGGGCATTGGTGGCCCGATGAGCCGCGATGACGCCTGGCGCGACTTCACCCAATACGCGGCGGGGTGGATGCTGCATGGCCATGGCGGCTGGACCGTTGAACTGCGCGAAACGGATGCGGTTCTTGGCTTTGTCCTGATCGGGTTGGAACCCGGCGATCAGGAACCGGAATTGGGCTACATCTTCCGCGCTGGCGCATCTGGTCAGGGCTACGCGACCGAGGCTGCGATTGCCGCGCGCGCATTTGGCTTTGACACGCTGGGTCTGCCCACACTGGTCAGCTACATCGACCGTGACAACACCCGTTCGGTTGCCTTGGCCAAACGCATCGGCGCACAGCATGACGGTGTTGTTGCCTATCCGGACGAAGACTCCGCCGCTGACGTCTATCGGTATGTCAAAGGGGGCACCGCATGACCGTCGCTCCCACTCTATATACAGAGCGTCTGACGCTGCGCCCGCATCGGGCCGAAGACTTCGCCGTCATGACCCCGCTCTTTGGCAGCGACTGGTCGCGCTACATGGGTCCGCCAACGTCCGAGGTCGAACTTTGGCGCTGGGTCGGGGCCGAAATTGCCAGCTGGCCGCTTCTGGGCTTTGGCAGCTGGGGCATCGAGCTGACCGCGACCGGTGACTTTGTCGGGCAGGTCGGCATCAACCAGCCGCCGGATTATGCCGAGGTTGAACTGGGCTGGTGCGTATGGCCCGATTTCGAGGGCAAGGGCATCGCGTTCGAGGCTGCACAGGCCGCGCGGCACTGGGGCTTCGCCCAACGCGGGCTCGACACGCTGGTCAGCTATATCGACCCGCGCAACGCCCGGTCCATCGCGCTGGCCGAACGGCTGGGCGCGGTGCGGGACGCCACCGCGAAACGGCCCGATCCCGACGATTTGGTCTATCGCCACTCTCCATCGGAGGGGCGCATATGACCGGTGTTGCCTATGACCTTAACGCCCTGGGTGGGGTACAGAGCGGTGTACAGGTTGTGTACGGCTTGTGTACGGATATCACACCCTCCATTTGCCCCGTTTTGACCACCGTTCGGAGGGACCCATGACCGACGCAACAGAACGCGCCGCGGCGCTCTTGAAAACCCACCGCGAAAGCATCGATCGTCTGGACGCCATTCTGGTCTATACGCTGGGCGAACGGTTCAAACACACCCAGGCCGTGGGCAAACTCAAGGCCGAGCACGACCTTCCCCCGTCCGATCCCAACCGCGAAGCGGCCCAGATCGCACGGCTAGAAGACCTGGCAAATCAGGCCGACCTGGACCCTGATTTTGCCAAGAAGTTCCTGAACTTCATCATCGCCGAAGTCATTCGGCACCACAAGAAACACCAAGAATAACAGGCCTTTTCAGGCCTGTATCCGCCATTCAAAGGAGACACACACAATGGCAATGAAAATCCGACTGGCCCGCGGCGGCTCCAAGAAACGCCCCTTTTACCGCATCGTTGCTGCTGACAGCCGCATGCCGCGCGATGGCCGTTTCATCGAAAAGCTGGGCACCTACAACCCGCTGCTGCCCAAAGACAGCGAAGAGCGCGTGAAAATGAACATGGAGCGCGTTCAGTACTGGCTGAGCGAAGGCGCACAGCCCACCGACCGCGTGTCCCGTATGCTGGAAGCCGCAGGCGTCATCGCCAAGAAAGAGCGTTCCAACCCCAAAAAAGGTGAACCCGGCGCCAAAGCCAAGGACCGCGCAGAAGAGAAAGCCGCCAAGGCCGCCGAAGCTGCCGAAGTCGACGCTGCTCCGGCTGAAGAAGCCGCAGCAGAATAAGCTGGCGGATCCGATGGGTCCCGGTGTTTTTGAACTGGAAACCTGCATAAGGTGGTCCCGATGACAGAACGTGTCTGCGTCGGGGCCATCGCCGGATCGTTTGGTGTCCGGGGCGAGGTGCGGCTGAAAAGCTTCTGCGCCGAGCCTGAGGACATCGCGGCCTATGGGCCGCTGACAACAGAAGATGGCGCGCGGTCCTTCAGTGTGAAGATCACGCGCGCCGTCAAGAACGGGTTTGCCGTCCGTCTGGGTGGGGTTTCCACCAAGGAACAGGCGGACGACCTGCGCGGCACGCGACTGTATGTGGAACGTGCTTTACTGCCGTCATTGCCGGATGACGAATACTATTATGCCGACCTGATCGGCCTGACGGTGTTCGATACCGGTGGAGCCGAATTGGGCCGGGTGAAATCCGTGTTGAACCATGGGGCCTCGGACCTGTTGGAAATACACCGCGCCAATGGGGGCGGCACGGCCTTGCTGCCGTTTACCCGCGATGCGGTGCCCACGGTCGATCTGGCCTCTGGCCGGATCGTGGCAGACCCGCCGGACGGGGTGTTCTGAACATGCTTCCCAAGTACCACCCCGTTGTCCTGTTCCTGACCATGGCCCCTTTGTATCTGGGACCCTTGCTGAGCGGGTTGATGGGGCCGTCGATCCCGACGGTGCTGGGACTGGCGGGGATCTTCCTGTTGGCGCAACTGGCAGCAGGCAAACACAAGGGCCGGGGTGAAATGCCGTTGGTCCCGTTCCTTGCCGCCATTGCCGGCGCGCAATTGCTGGCCGTGACGGTGGTGTTTGGCGCGGGCACCTTGCTGCGTTTGTTGTTTGGCGCGGTGAGCCTGCCCGGATGGGTGCCCTTTGCCAGCACCGCATTCGGAGCGGTCCTGTTCGCGTGGCGCTATCGCTATGACCCGGCAGAGGCTGAATTGACCGAAGCGCTGGATGACGCGATTTCCGAGATCGAGCGGATGACGCCTCCGGATGAGTCCGACACACATGGACCGGATCGCTGATGCCACGCCGCGTGGTGATCCATCCGGGCTTTCACAAGACAGGCACCAGCACGGTTCAACGCGCGCTGCGGGTCAATCGGGCGGTGTTGAAACCTCACCTGCGGTCAATCCTGAAACCGCCGTTGAAACTCGCCTGTCACGCGTCGCGCGGGTACAGCACGTGGCGCGATCCGATCTCTTTGCACAAATTCCGCCGCCGGTTTCGCGCGGCCCTGGACGAGATTGGCGGGATGCCCCGGCGGTCGCTGTTGATCTCAGCCGAGGAACTGTCCGGGCACCTTCCGGGACGGGGGGAACTGGCGGATTACTCCGCCGCCATCCCCTTGGCCCGCGCGATGTACAGATCGGTGCAAGAGGTGTTCCCGGACACCGAAACGGTGTTCTTCTTCTCCACGCGCATGCCCGAAAGCTGGCTGCGCAGCGCCTATTGGCAGCATGTGCGCGCGTCGAACATGACGCTGGATTTTGACGACTATGCCGCGCGATACGAAGGCTCCGCCGATCTGGACGCGATTGTCGATGCAGTAGCCGAGGCGGTTCCGGAGCGGGTCGAGCGGGCGAACCTCGACACCACAACCACATTGCAGGCCGGACCGCTGACCCCGCTGCTGGACCTGTGCGAGGTTCCGCTCAGAGATCGCGCCGCGCTGGTCATGGACACAGTGAACGAACATCTGGGCGAGGACGTTTTGCAGCAATTGCTGGAGGTCAACCGCACCACGCCGGACATTGATCAGCGCAACGCGCGCAAGCAGGATATACTGACCCGCATTCATGGAGGCGCGCATGGCTGACGATACCGAAACTTCGCCAGGCCGTGCCCTGGGACGCAAACGGATTCAGCCATCTGTCAAACCGCGCGAGCTGATGACCCCGGTGCCGGAACTGCACGGCGTGTGGACCGCACGGATCATCACGTTGTTTCCGGATGCCTTTCCCGGTGTGCTGGGCGAAAGCCTGACGGGCAAAGCGCTGCAAGATGGGCGCTGGCAGATGGATGCGGTGGACTTGCGACGGTTTGGTGTGGGCAAACACCGCAATGTGGATGACACGCCCGCCGGTGGCGGCGCGGGCATGGTGCTGCGCGCGGATGTGCTGGGCGAGGCGATTGATCACACAATGGCGGGGACCAGCGGACATTGGCCGCTGATCTATTTCAGCCCGCGTGGCGCACCGATGACTCAGGCGCTGGCGGAGGACCTGGCGCGCGCCGACGGTGTGACGATGATCTGTGGCCGGTTCGAAGGGATCGACGAACGGGTGCTGGATCACTACCCGATCCGCGAAGTGTCGCTGGGCGATTTCGTGATGACCGGGGGGGAGATTGCGGCGCAGGCGCTGATCGACGCGACGGTTCGGTTGCTGCCGGGCGTACTGGGCAACGCGGCCTCGGCAGTGGAAGAAAGCTTTTCCGACGGGTTGCTGGAGCATCCACATTATACCCGCCCGGCGGAGTGGCGCGGGCGCACGATCCCGCCGGTATTGATGTCCGGGCATCATGGCGAGATCGAAAAGTGGCGGCGCGCGCAATCGGAAGAGATCACGCAAAAGAGGCGGCCTGATTTGTGGGTGGCGCATGAGGCCGGGAAGGATGAAGGCATTTAGTTCGTGCAAGAAGACAGCCGCACCATTGTCGGGCCGAGGTTTGGCGACCCAACAGACTTGGCGGGTGGTTTATCTATCTGGTGTTAGTGCTGGTCCTGCGAGCGGATAGTGCCCGGTAACGGTATCGCCAGGCCGTGTGATCGGCCCGGCGATGGCGCGGCGGGCCAGAGGCCCTTGATTCCGCGCCTTTGGACTGTGGTTTCTAAGGAAGCACGCGCCTTATCCCCATCCACAACGCAGCCCCGGACTTGATCCGGGGCCTCCGCCGCAAACCAAGAGGCCCCGGGTCAGGCCCGGGGCTGCGGTCACTCCCCCGGTACGGTGTCGATATCAAACTGCAGGATGACCGGTGTCGCGCCGCTGTCGTCGTCCAGTGCCACGGCGCCTCGCGTGGTCGTGCCGAACCCTGCGGCGAACAACGCCTTCGCAAACTCGGACCCGCCATCGGCCTCTCCCCGCACGATCTGCACGGCGTCCTGCGCAAGGAACCGCAGATCCTCTACATCGCTTTGTGGGTCCGCCGGGGTCAGGATGACAATCACCCGGTCACGGCCAAAGGCCTCATCCGTGATGCGGAATAACCCCTTCTTTAATGTGTCACCCGGCTGCAACCGTCCCCGGAAGAAATGCGAGATGGAATAGTCCGACCCGATATGCAGCACGTTAGCGTCCACCGGAAACTCTTCGTTGTTGGTCATCAGCACATGCACCTGATCATCCG
Source organism: Paracoccaceae bacterium (assembly GCA_040830545.1). GTDB lineage: Bacteria > Pseudomonadota > Alphaproteobacteria > Rhodobacterales > Rhodobacteraceae > HXMU1420-2. The sequence continues at coordinate 7,561 of JBFOMB010000140.1, forward strand.
GCACCAGGATCGGCACGTTGCTGGTGTCCAGATCCGTCAGCTCCCGTTGCCGGCGGGATTTTGTCTGCAACTGCATGTCGACCAGCAGATCGAGGTTGTCGAACTGCGATCCCATGCGCAGGACGTTGACCACCCGCGCGATGGAATCCAGGTTGTCCTGAAGCCGCGCGGCAATCTCTTCGGGCGTGGCATCCACGGCTGAAACCGACGGGATGCGATCCGCGTGTCCCGGATCGAAGAAACCCGAACCGGGCAGCATCCAGACCGCATCAGGGCGCGAACTGTCCGGGATGACCGCCAGCCGGATGGCAGCACCTTCGGTGCCGGGTTCGACAAATCTGATGCGTTTGTTGGGATTCGAGCGGATCAGATGGGCCAGCGCCGGGTCCAGCGCTTCGGGCCAGGGGATGTCGAGATCAGGCAAAGCGACAGTAATGCCGTAGTAGATCGGTTCCCCCAAACGGCGCAGGAACGCACCGCGCGGAATGTCAGCCGGGTCCAGCGCGTCCAACCCTTCATGCGCGACGGGTTCGATGTCAGCGGTGAATGTGTCCGCATAGGTCACACGCACATGGCCAATGGCATCTTCAACCGTGCTGGCGGCGGTGGGCAGGATGGCCAGCACCTCGCCCTCGGCCAACCCTTGCAGGTGCCCCGCGCGGACAGACAGTCCGTATTCGCCATCCCGTACCGGCCATTGTGTGACCTTTTCCCCGGCCTCACCGGAAAAGACATAGCCGTCCAGATCGCCCTCGAACATCGGGGTCGACATGGCGAGGTTGTTGACCAGGTACTTGCGCAGCACCTCCTGCCCCAACTGGCGATAGGTCAGGCCGGGGGATTCCGCCAGCGTTTCGAAAATGGTGTAGGTAAAGACACCTTGCGACCGCCGTCCGGGTTTCCCGCGTGGCAGTCGTTTTTCCGGCGTGGTTTCGTTGGTCTGCGCGGCGTAGAAGGCAACAAATTGCCCGCCACTGCCTGCCAGCGCCTCGCCCGCCGGGCTTTCACCACGCTGGCGCGGGTCGGGCAGGGCGCGGCTGTTGGCTTCGGCATCCAGCATCGCGTCTTCGGGCACGCCCAGGGCTGCGGTGTCGAGCTTGCGCAAACGGGTGTCATCGTCCCCATCGGGTGCCGCGCGGGTGACGGTGCCGGAATGACAACTGTCAAACACCGCCCAGACCGAGGCACCCTTGGCCCGGATCGCACCGATCAATTCGCCGATCTCATCATCGACCAGCCCGTTTTCCACGGCCCCGACCGTGTCGTTCCAGGGGCCGATATCGACGGGCAGGAACAGTTCATCCAACCCGTCCAGTTCGGTTTCCGGGTTCAGCGCCGGGGCCTGCGTACCGTGGCCTGAAAAGTGGAGGTAGACAAAATCCCCTTCGCCCGCCACTTCGGCCAAGCGTGCAAACTCTTCGCGGATTGCGGCAAGTGTGGGTTTCTCGCTGCCTTCCAGCCCGTCAGCGAGCACAAACACATTGTCTGTCGAAAACGGGACCGGGGAGGTTTCCGTCAGATAGGTCCGGATCAGGTCCACATCGTTGGATGGGCCTTTCAGCCAATACCGTTCGTCCAGATTGTCATAGGTCGAGGCCCCGATCAGCAGCGCATAGTTTTCCGCCTGCGCCGTGCCCCCGGCCAGCAGGGCCAACAGGCTCACCGTTTTCAGAAATCGCATGAACGCCCCCTTAGTTCGTGACCAGAGAGTAGGTCGTGCCGGACCCGCTGGCGTTCGTGACCTTGACCGAAAACGATCCACTGCTACGGGGTTTCCAGCCGCAATAGGCAATCGCGCTGGCATCGGTGTCGGAGCAAACCAGACGGTTCTGTGCGTCATAGACAAACAGGTTGATGTCCTGCCGCCCGCCAGCCTCCACATAAATCTCTGCATACTTCTGGCCGTCAAAAGGCAGGTTGCGATAGGTGTCGCTGTCTTTCGCCCCGAGGCTTGCGGTGTTGTAGACCGGGCCGTTGGTCACGCCCTTGGTCCGTTCGGCGGCCACGTCTTCGACAAGCCCGGTCAGGATCGGATCGCCATTCGCCAGTTCCCGCGCGTCTTCCAGCATCTCCGCCCAGCCAAGGCGTTCGTCGCTGGGCGTGCCATCCTCTGCCGCGCGGTCCACGGGTTCCAGACCAACGGACCGGCGAAGTTTGGCGGCTGCCAGCACCAGCAGCGCATCGCGCTGTGCCATGCCTGCGTCATACATAACTCGCGATGCCCGGATCTGGACCAGCGACTGATCCTCCTCTGCCCAGACGGGCACCGCGACGCAAAATAAAAGGGCGACCAATAACGCGTGTCTCAACATGCCAATTACCTCCGGCAAAAAATATAGTCCTGACGATCCAATATCCGGGCCGTACCAGCCGATCAGTGGGTGACCGTCTGATAGATAGACGAATTGAAACCGCCGATCCTTGGCGGCCCAAGAAAAAATTCCTAGTTAGGGTCATTATGCTGAAATCTGTTGTTTTGAGCAGACTGATTTGTCTGATTTTCCTTGTGGGTCCGGTTGTTGCAAACGCCCACCCGACAAGGACCGCACATTTCCCGGGGCCAGAAGCAGGGTTGATCCTGCGCAGCGCGGACCGGGAGGAACGGTTTTTGGGGTCGGCCTTTGTGCTGGGCAGCCCGGATGTGATCTTGACCAATGCGCATGTGGTTGGCGTGGCCGAGCATGTATTGATCGAGGACGCGCAAGGCCAGCGCCTGTTGGCACGCGTTGTGGCGCGGGACGATTTGCGCGATCTGGCGTTGCTCAGGGCTGAGGATGACATTGGTCAGCCTTTGAGCGCAGCGACCGAACCCGCGCAGCCAGGGGACGTGGTGTTTGCCATTGGCACGCCGCTGGATGCCGGGTTGTCGGTAACGGCGGGGGTTCTGTCGGCGATTGGTCGGCAGGTCGATCCGCAGCAGCCGGTTGCGTACCTGCAGCATTCCGCGCCGGTCAATCCGGGCAGTTCTGGTGGTCCTTTGCTGGACGATCAGGGTCACGTGCTGGGGATCAACACGCGGATCGCGGATGGGTCGCGGTATTTTGTCGGGATTGCCTACGCGGTGCCGATTGCCGATGTGCTGGCGTTTCTGGAAGCCCCGCATGCCGAACAGCCGCCCAACCCCGGTTTCCAGGTGCGCACCCTGACGCCTCGGATCGTGGCTGCGCTGGGATTGCCGGATCGACGCGGGGTGCTGGTAGAATCCGTGAGCTCGGGTGGGCCAGCTGATCGCGCTGGCGTGCTGGCGGGTGATGTGCTGCTGTCGTTTGGCGGTGCGCCGATTGCGCGCCCCGGCGACATCGCGCTGCGATTGGCCGAGGCGCCCATGCCGGGTGATCTGAGCGTCTGGCGGAACGGTGCGGTTCTGGACCTGCCGCTGGAACTGGCCGAGGTGCAGCAACCGCTGACCTCGGGCGGGTCGGCTTTGGTCGGTCGGAAATCGGCCTATACCCTGGCCGAGATGGGAATGCAGGTGGGCCGGGATGGCCGGATTGTCGATATGGTGGACGGGTCTATCGGGTTCTATTCAGGGCTGGGTCTGGAGGATCAGATCATCGCGGTGGATGGCGTGCGCCTGAACGCGTTGCCTGCTGGATGGCAGACCGACCGGACGTTTACGATGGCGGTTCTGCTGTTGTTGCAGCGGCAGGACGGATCGACCCGGCATGTGATCGTGGACCCGTGGTCCAATACGCGAAAGTTGCGGCCAGTGTCCGGTGCGAACGTTCTGGACGAGGCGGTGGTGTCGTTCGACTAGGCGACATCAGCGTATCGAAGCCAGCGCGGAATCAAGGCCGAAGGCCGCCGCGCATCGTCGTGCCGCCCCCCGGCACGGCGATTTGGCTGACCGGCTTGCGATACGGCGAAGTTGTACGGATTTGGCTGGCATAAAGCGACCAACTTGAAGGTCGGATCGCCGCGCCGCGGCCCGCCGATGCGCGGCTTTCCAAAAACCGATTGAAGCGCGCGGCTGATCACGGCAGATTTCCCGGAACAGCCCAAAGGGCAAGGGACGGGGGAACGCGCCGTGGTGGTGAGGCGGATGCTGATGTTGGGGCTGACAGCGGTGCTGTCAGCCTGTGCGTCGTGGAACGCGCCCATCAATTCGGTTCTTGCGCCCGGTGCCAACTCCGACGAACTGCCATTCGGCGGGCGCGAGATTGCCGACGAAGAGCTGTTTGTCGGGCTGGCCTTTTCCGGCGGTGGCACGCGGGCATCGTCGTTTTCCTTTGGCATGCTGAAGGCCCTGCAAGAGGTCAACCGGTCCGACTCAAACCCCCATGGCCTTCTGAAACATGTTCAACTGGTCACCGGCGTGTCCGGTGGATCGGTAACGGCGGCCTATTTCGGCCTGCATGGCCCTGCGGGGATGAACAGCTACCGGGAAAAATACCTGATCCAGAACGCCGAAAAATACATGTCCACCTCGGTCTGGAACCCGGTCACGATCGCCCGTGGCCTGTCGGGTGGGGTGAACGGGCGCAAGACCTTTGCCCGGTTTCTGGACGAAAGCATTCTGGGTGGCGCGACGTTTGACGATTTGTGGCGGCGCGGTCATGCGACCACCTGGCTGAACGCCAGCGACGTGGCGAACAACACGCCGTTTGTGTTCACGCAGGAAACGTTTGATGCGCTGTGCTCGGACCTGGGTAAGCTGCCGGTCAGCGAAGCTGTTGCGGCGTCGGCCGCGTTTCCGCTGGTGTTTTCGCCGATTACGCTGCAGGCCCATGGCGAGGCGTGTGATTATTCCGAACCCGACTGGCTGACCACCGCGCGGTTCAATCCCGAAGCGACCAGCGCGATGCAGGCCTTTGGCCGATCACTGGAAACCTATCGCGACCCGGAAAAGGTGCGGTATGTGAAGCTGCTGGATGGGGCGATCACCGACAATTTTGGCACCACCGGCCTGTCCGTTGCGCGGGCCAAATCACAAACACCGTTTGGCCCCCTGACCGAGCAACAGGCCGTGCGTCTGCGGCGGATGCTGTTTCTGGTCGCCAATGCCGGTGTGCAGTCGGATTTCCGCTGGACGCAGAAGCCCGGCGGGCCGGGGGGCATCCAGCTGGGGCTGGCGATTGCAAACAGCTCGATGAGCTCGGCCACACGGCTGGGATATGACCTGCTGCGGGTCACGCTGGACCGCTACACCGAGGAGTTGATCGAATGGCGTTGTGCGCTGCCGCCATCCCGCGTGCGGCAGCTGCGCGGAACCCTGTCTGGTTGGGATTGCGCGGACCTTAAACTGTTTGTCGGGCAGGTCAGTTTTGCGGCGCTGGTCAGTGACCGGCGGGACGATCTGGACGA
>JBFOMB010000141.1:0-15307 GCA_040830545.1 Paracoccaceae bacterium
AAGATCCTCGAAGAGAACAAGGCACAGCGCCCATCCGACGTCGATGTTGTCTGGCTGAATGGCTATGGTTGGCCGCAAGACAAGGGCGGGCCAATGTTCTACGGTGACATGATCGGCGCCGCGCGCGTGTTGGCGGTGATGGAGCGGTTGGCCGCAGATGATCCGGCTTTTGCCCCAGCGGAAACGCTGAGAGAACTTGCCGCAAATGGCGGAAAATTCACGGAAATTGACACAGGTGGCCTAAAAACATGAGCTACGAATTCATCACAACCGAACAGCGGGGGCATATCCTGCTGGTCACCATGAACCGGCCCGAGGTCTACAACGCCGTGCATCCACCGATGCATTGGGAAATGGCCGAATGCTGGGATGCGTTTGCGGCCAATGATGATCTGTGGGTCGCCGTGCTGACCGGCGCTGGGGACAAGGCCTTTACCGCAGGAAACGATCTGAAATACACAGCCACACATGGCGCAGGCAAGGGTTTGCCGCCCACCGGTTTTGGCGGGTTGTCGTCCCGGTTCGATCTGGAAAAACCGATCATCGCCGCTGTGAACGGGTTTGCCATGGGCGGCGGGTTCGAAACGGCGCTGAGTTGTGACATCATTCTGGCGTCTGATCAGGCCAAGTTTTCGCTGCCTGAGGTGAAAGTCGGTTTCTTTGCGTCGGCATCCGGCGTGCAGCGCCTTTCGCGCTATATCGGTCGATTGGCTGCGCAGGAAATGATGATCACCGGGCGCACTGTTCTGGCAGACGAAGCGCTGCGGCTGGGCTGCTGCAACGAGGTTGTACCTCATGCCGAACTGATGAACCGTGCCATGGCACTAGCGTCCGAGATCGAGACGGTTTCCCCATCTTCGATCAAAGCGACCAAGCGCATACTCAATTCTATGGCCGTCGCGGACGGCTTGCCCGAAAGCTTGGATTACTCTCGTGTTGTTCAGGGCGATCTGTCCAAGACCGAAGACTTCAAAGAAGGCGTGCAGGCCTTTGTTGAAAAAAGAAAACCCAACTGGGTAAACCGCTAACCGGGCCCCTGCCCCAAACCCAAATTCAAAGGAGGTCCGCATGGTCCAATCCGTAGCCGACATGAACAATCTGGAAATGTCCGAGGGCGCAAAACCGCTCTTGGAAAAGGTGGTGCAGCATATCAACGACAATGTTGAACCAATCACCGAAGAATACTACCGCCTTGGCGAAGGCCGCGCCGATCGCTGGTCTTATGCACCGGGTCAACTGGAGCTGTTGGAAACTGCAAAGCAGAAGGCGCGGGAAAGCGGGCTTTGGAATTTCTTCCTGCCCAACGCCGAAACTGGTGAAGGTCTGTCGAACCTCGATTACGCCTACATCGCAGCTGAGCTGGGCAAAAGCCCGCTGGCCTCCGAAACCCTGAACTGTTCTGCGCCCGACACCGGCAATATGGAAGTTCTTGAACGCATCGGAACGCCTGAGCAGAAAGAACAGTGGCTGAAGCCACTATTGGCCGGTGAAATCCGGTCTGCGTTTGCGATGACGGAACCTGACGTCGCCTCGTCTGACGCCAAGAATATCGGCACACGCGCCGTGCTGGAAAACGGCGAATGGGTCATCAACGGCGAGAAATACTACATCTCCGGCGCAGGCGATCCGCGCTGCAAGATCATGATTGTGATGGTCAAAACCTCGCCCGAGGCTGAAACCTTCCGCCAGCAGTCGCAAATCCTGGTGCCAATCGACGCGCCGGGCGTGGAACTCGTTGGGCCGATGTGTGTCTTCGGTCATGACGACGCACCGCATGGCCACATGCAAATCCGGTTCAACAACGTGCGCGTGCCGGAATCCAACATCCTCTGGGGTGAGGGCCGCGGCTTTGAAATCAGTCAGTTGCGCCTTGGACCGGGCCGTATTCACCACTGCATGCGCTCTATCGGGCAGGCGGAAAAGGCGTTGGACCTGATGATCGCGCGCGGCCTGAGCCGCGAGGCGTTTGGCAGCAAGATCATTGACCTCGGCAAGAACATGGAAACCATCAGCCGTATGCGGATCGATATCGAGGCCATGCGCCTGATGGTTCTGAAAGCCGCCAAGGCGATGGATACGATGGGCAACAAAGAGGCGCGCATCTGGGTCAGCATGATCAAGGCGATGGTGCCAGAAAAGGCGTGCCAGATCATCGACCAATCCATGCAGATCCACGGCGCAACCGGGCTCAGCCAATGGTCGCCTCTGGCCGAGATGTATACGGGCCAGCGCACGCTGCGCTTTGCTGACGGTCCGGACGAGGTACACCATGCGGTCGTCGCGCGGGCCGAGGTCAAGGACTACAAGAACTCCAACCAGCGGATTGCCCGCGCACAGGGCGGCGCATCCCGTGGCCGTATGTTCGAGGGCCCGTAAATGGAGAACATGTTCGATCTGACGGGCCGCACCGCGTTGTTGACCGGTGCGTCCCGGGGCATGGGTCTGGCCATGGCCAAAGGGCTGGCGATGCAGGGCGCAAATGTCGTTATCTCTGCGCGCAAGATGGACGCACTGGAAGAGGCAGCTGCAGAAATCAACGCCGCCGTGGGTCGCGACGCCGCAACGCCCCTGACCTGCAACATCGGCGAACGGGACGAGGTTGAGGCGCTGGCCGCCAAGGCCCGCGAGGCTTCCGGGCCGGTGTCGATCCTGGTCGGGAATGCGGGTGTGAACCCCTATTTCGGCTCCATGCGCGACATTCCGGACGAGGCCTATGAAAAAACCATGCAGGCCAATGTGCAATCCAACCTGTGGGCGGCCAACGCTGTTGTCGGGGACATGGAAGGTCTGGGCGGTGGCGCGATGATGTTCACGTCCTCCATCGGGGCGTTTAAACCGTCGGACACGCTGGGCACGTACAACGTGTCGAAACTGGCGCTGATCGCGCTGGTGCGGAACCTCGCGATGGAATTTGGCCCGGCCGGCGTGCGTGTGAACGCGATCTGTCCGGGGCTGATCAAAACCGATTTCGCCCGCGCGCTGTGGGAAAACCCGGATACCGAACGGGCTTACCTGCGGCAGGTGCCGCTGAAACGGTTGGGTGAGCCTGAGGATTTCACCGGCATCGCAGCCTTCCTGGCCTCGGATGCGGGGCGCTACATCACCGGTCAGGCGCTGACCGTGGATGGCGGCACCGTGATGTGGACCTGAGGAGGCAACGATGGAAATCGAAGGACAAATCGTCGTTGTCACCGGGGCGGCAAGTGGGATTGGCAAGGCGCTGGCCCATGCATTTGCGGCGGCGGGCGCTAAAACCGTGGTCTGCGCGGACCTGAACCTGGAGGGCGCGGACGCCACGGCCAAGGAAATCGGGGGCCTGTCGATCCAGTGTGACGTGTCCAAAGAGGACGACATCGCACGGCTGGTCGAAGAAGTCGAAGCGGACGGACCAATTGGCATCTTCTGCTCCAATGCCGGGATCATCGCGATTGGCGGGCCAGAGGCACCGAACGACGAGTGGCAGAAGATCTGGGAGGTCAACGTGATGTCCCATGTCTGGGCCGCCCGTCATGTTGTGCCACGGATGATCGAACGCGGCGGTGGCTATCTGCTGAACACAGCCTCGGCTGCGGGGCTGCTGAACCAGGTGGGGTCGATGCCGTATGGTGTGACCAAACACGCAGCTGTTGGGGCTGCGGAATGGTTGGCGTTTACCTATGGCGATCAGGGGATCAAGGTATCGGTGCTGTGCCCGCAAGCTGTGCGGTCCGAAATGACGCGGGGCCACGAGGAAGGCGTGGCGGCGATGGACGGGATGCTGGAACCCGAGCCGGTGGCCGAGGCCTGTTTGCAGGCCATCCGGGACGAAACGTTCCTGGTACTGCCGCATCCAGAGGTTCTGGGATACATGCAGCTGAAGACCGGGAACTATGATCGCTGGATCGGCGGTATGAAAAAGCTGAACCGACAGTTTGGCGGGCGCGTCGAAGGTTAGGTTTGGATGTTCGGGCGGGCGCGCCTGCGGCGCGCGTTTGGGGGCGCTGCCCCCTTGCCCCCCGGAGTATTTGGACAAAGATGAAAGTCAGAGGCCGTAGACGCGCCGGGCTGTTTCGCTGAACATCGCGGTTTTGGATGCTTCGTCGTAGTCGGTGGCGATTTTCTTAAACCCGTTCCACAGCACATGATAGCTGATCGAGATGCGGTCGACCGGGAAGTTGGATTCAAACATGCAGCGGTCCGGGCCGAAGCAGGCGATCATGTGGTGATACCAGGGGGCCATGACCTCGGCAAATTCGTCGGAGCCCGGCGGAGTGGCGCGGTCGTGCCAGCCCCAACCGTTGTCCGGCATGGCCATGCCACCCAGTTTCGCAACCACGTTGGGGCAGTCCGCCAGCGCGGCGATGTCGTCTTTCCAGCGCGGGAAGATGTCGTTTCGCCGTCCTGTGAAGCGGCCTACGCCCAGAGGTGTGGACAGGTGATCCAGCACAAGCGTAGTGCCCGGCACGGCGCGAGCGAGGTCGGTGAAGGCGGGCAATTGGTGATGATATTGCCAGGTGTCATAGGTCAGGCCGCGCTCACCCAGCCGCGCGACGCCCTTGTGGAAAGCGGGATCGGTATATTGGTTCTCTGACCCGCGCCCCGGGATCTTCAGGTGTTCGGGCTGCGGATCGCGCGCGCCAGCATGGCGGATGCCTTTGAACAGCCCCTGCCCTGCGGCCTCGTGCGCGTCCAGAACAGCGTCCAGATCCGGATGCGTCAGGTCCGCATGGGCCACGATCCCCGCCAGTTGCGCGCGGTCCGGAAAAGCGCGCCCGGTTTGCGCCATTTCAGCGACGCGGGTGGTTTCAGCGACCGGGGCCATGGGGTTCGTCGGGTCGGGCGTGTAGTAGGCGCGGCATTCGATGAACACCGTTTGCACCACATTGTGACCGCTGCCGGTGTCCGCCCACAGATGATCCAATTCGTATGGAATCCCGTGCCTTACCCACAGATGATGATGTGGATCAACGATCTCGCGCGCGGGATCGATGATCTCTTCCTGCACCTGCGCGAGCCAGTCGTCGCGTGCGGCCATACGGGGGACCCAAGTTTCGTCGGTCATGGTGTTTTGCGGGGGCGCACCAACCCCTCCTGTGCTGTGCTGGCGACCAACTGGCCGCCTTGCGTGTAGATAGCGCCGCGATTGAAACCACGCGCGCCACCAGTGAAGGGCGCGTCCATCGTATAAAGATGCCAGTCCTGAAATGCGATGGGCGCGTGGAACCACATGGCATGGTCCAGGCTGGCGGTCATAACTTTGCCCTGAAACCAGGTCAGTCCGTGGGGGCGCAGGGAAGAGCCGAGCAGGTTCATGTCGGACGCATAAGCCAGCAGGCAGTGCTGCATCTTCTGGTCCAACCCCTTGGCGGCAGGCATGCGGAACCAGAGGTGGTTGGCATCGTCCTGAACGCCTGGGTCGAACATGTCGCGCGGCGCGACTTCGCGGATTTCGATGGGCCGAGGACGGGTGAAATCGTCGCGGAATTGTTCAGGCAATCGATGGGCGTTTTCGACACGCTCCTGTTCGCGGTTCTTCAAGCCGTCCGGGCCCGGGACATCCGGCTGGCCATGTTGGTGATCGAATCCCGGCTCTTCGACGTGAAAAGAGGCAGACATGTTGAAAATCTGCCGCCCGTGCTGGATCGCGACCACGCGGCGTGTGGTGAAGCTGCCACCGTCCCGGGCGCGGTCAACTTCATAGATAACCGGGATGGACGGATCGCCTGCGCGGATGAAATACGCGTGCAGGCTGTGGCACAGCCGATCCTCGACCGTACGATAGGCCGCCATCAATGATTGTGCGATGACCTGACCGCCATAGATACGCTTGGTTGTTTCGCCGCCCTCGCCACGTCCGCGAAACAGGTCTACCTCCAGCGTTTCAATGTCCAGAAGGTCGATCAGTTCCTGTTCAATATCAGTCATGTGCGCGCAGCTCCTCACGTTGGCTCGCGTAGGCGACGAAGAAATCGAAACTGTCCGGGTTGGCCATGCTGTCCCGGTTCACGACACGAGACGGATCGCCACCCAGCAGCAGTTTCTTCACCGGCACCTCCAGCTTCTTCCCGGACAAGGTACGCGGAACTTCGGCGATCTGCACGATGTCGTTTGGCACAAACCGAGCGGACACGCTGATGCGGATCGCGTCGTTGATCCGCGCCTTGAGGGCATCGTCCAGCGTGACGCCCTCGGCCAGCACCACAAACAGCGGCATGAAACTGTCGCGGCCCAGGAATTCCAGATCGACAACAAGGGAATCCATGACCTCGTCCAGCCCCTCGACCGGTTGATAGATTTCGGCGGAGCCCAGCCGCAGGCCCTTGCGGTTGATCGTGGCATCCGACCGGCCCCAAATGACAGAGCGCCCATCCGGCGTGATCTCGATCCAGTCGCCATGCCGCCAGATGCCCGGATAGGTGTCATAATAGCTGCCATGAAGGCGCGACCCGTCCGTATCGCCCCAAAAGTACAGCGGCATGGAGGGCAGCGGTTCGGTGCAGACCAGTTCGCCCACCTCGTTGAACACCTCGTTGCCGGCCTCGTCATAGGCGCGCACCGCATTGCCCAGGAACCGGCACTGCATTTCGCCAGCGCGAACGGGCTGCATCGGGTTGCCTCCGACAAATGCGCCGCACAGGTCCGTGCCGCCCGAAATCGGCGCCAGCCAGACATCCTGTTTCACCGCGCCGTAGATCCAGTCATACCCGTCGGAGGTGAGCGGCGACCCGGTTGCCCCGATAGAACGCAGTGCAGACAGGTCCCGGTCTGCCGGACGGATACCGGCCTTGCGACAGGTTTCGAAGAACGCGGCTCCCGCGCCCAGATAGGTCAGGCGCTCCTGCGCGGCAAAATCCCAGACCGCCATCATGTCCGGGTGGTTTGGCGCGCCGTCAAACAGGGACACGGTCGCGCCCTGTCCCAGCGCCATGTGCTGCGAATTCCACATGATCCAGCCCGAGGAGGTCAGCCACATGTATCGGTCGCGCGATGAAATATCCTGATGTAAGCTTTGTTTTGCGCCTTCCAGCAAGACACCGCCATGGCCATGCACGATGGGTTTGGGATTGCCCGTGGTGCCTGAGGAATAGACGATCCACAGCGGATGATCGAACGGCACTTGCGTGGTTTGAAACGCGGCCTCGCCTTCGGTCAGAGGGGTCCAGGCGGTGTCGCCCTGAGGTACGTCACCAACCACGGGTATCCAGATGCGATGGTCCAGTGTAGGCAACCCGTCGCAGATGGTCTTCAACACCGGGCGGCGGTCGATGGTCTTGCCTGCGTGGACATAGCCGTCCTGCGCGATCAGCACCTTGGGTTCGATCTGTTGGAACCGGTCCAAAATCGCGACATGACCCATATCGGGCGCACAGAGCGACCAGACCGCACCAAGGCTGGTGGCTGCGAAACAGGCGATCAAGGCAGCCTCGGTATTGGGCAGCACAGCGACCACCCGATCCCCCTGCCCCACGCCCATGTCGCGCAGCGCGGCGGCAACATTGGCCACCTGCTGACGCAGTTCGCGCCATGTCAGTTCGGATCGGCCAAACGTTTCGGATAGCACGATCAGGGCCGTGTCATCCGGCGCGGTTTCCGCATGGCGCAGCATCTGGTCGGCATAGTTCACATGCGCACCGGGAAACCAGACCGCCCCGGGCATACTGCGATCCGCGCAGATGGCCGTGTACGCGGTGGACGACCGCAGGTCGAAGTATTCCCAGATCGCGGACCAGAATCCGTCCAGATCGCGCACGCTCCAGTCCCAGAGCGCAGGGTAATCTGCAAATTCCAGACCGCGTTCGGATGCCAGCCAGCGGATGAAACCGGCCATGGTTGTGGCCGCCGCCCGGTCCGGCGTCGGCTCCCACAGGATCGGGCGGTCGTTCATGCGATCAACGCGCCATGCACCAGCGCGCGCAGTTGTGCCCGCGACGGGTAGCTGGAGCTGGGCGACAGTTGTGTGAAGAACACCACCGTCATGTCATGCACACGGTCCACCCAGAACCCGGTCGAGGCCATGCCGCCCCATGCAAAATCGCCAATGCTGCCTGGCGCGCCAGCACGACCCGGGTTCAGGATGACAGATCCGCCAATGCCAAAACCGGTGCCTGTCATGGGCTGTTCGGCAAAGCTGGGCACGCCCATATCGGCGATTTCACCGGGCAGATGGTTCGACATCATGAAATTCAGCGTTTTGGGTGACAGGATGCGATGGTCCCCGGCATCCCCACCCCGTCGCAGCATTTCTGCAAAACGCGCATAGTCGTCGATGGTGCCCACCAGCCCACCACCACCGGAACGTTGCTGTGTCGTGTGGTAGGGCGACGTGCTGTGTTCATCCGCCAGCCGCAGTGTCTCTCCATCATCTTTCTTGGCGTTCAACGCCATTGGATCATCCAGCGGAGTGTAAAGGTTCGCAAACCGGCTCCCCACACCCTCGGGCACGTTGAACGCAGTTTCCGTCATGCCCAATGGCGCAAAAATCTCGTCCTGGAAATACGCATCCAGCGATTTGCCTGACACGATTTCGACCACGCGCCCAATGATGTCGATGCCCACGGAATACATCCACTGCGTTCCCGGTACAAAAGACAGCGGCAGTTCCGCCACCTTGTCCGCCACCTCTGCCAAGGTGCCGCCCTTGGGCGCAAAATCCAGCTTGCCCTCGGCCATCGCCTCGCCAATCGGGCCGGGGTTGAACGAATAGCCCAGCCCGCTGGTATGGGTCAGCAGCTGGTGCAGGGTCGGCGGCGCGCAAGGCGTGGTCTGATCCAGCGTTTCCGCACCGGGGATCAACGCACGCGCATCTGCAAAGGCCGGAATGAAATCACTCACTGGCAGGCCCAGATGGATGTCGCCCCGTTCAACCAGCGTCATCAACGCAACCGAGGTCACCGGTTTCGTCATGGAATAGATCCGCGCCACGGTGTCTCGTTCGAACGGCAGGTCCTCTTCGACGTTACGAAGGCCGACGTCAGCGTAGTACACTTCCTCCCCGCCGCGATGGATCAGGACCGAACATCCGGGGTACTTGCGCGCATCGACATAGCCCAGCATCCAAGGTTTCAGCCGGTCCAGCCGCGCCATATCAAATCCGTGTGTCATGCCTGCTCTCCTGTTCCTGCGATCTTGCGGCCGCGTTCCGTGACCTTGGCCCGATTTGTTCCAACCTGGTCCGGTGTCACTCCCGCCAGATGTGTGTCGAACAATTCAACCTCACATGCCAGCCCCTCGCTAAGCGTGGTTTCCGCGCTGGCATTGATCAACGTGCGCAGCCGCGACATCGTCACATGATCGGTTTCCGCAATCTGAGCAGCCAACGCACGCGCACGGGTCATGAGTTGGTCTGCCGGTACAACCTCGTTCACCAACCCCCAGTCACAGGCTTTCTGAGCGCTCACGAATTCTCCGGTCAGGCTCATCTGACGCGCGCGGTTGATGCCGATCAAAAGCGGCAATACCTGTGTCATCCCCCAACTGGGCGTTATCCCGACGCGGGCATGTGTATCCGCAAAACGCGCCGCGTCCGAGGCAATCATAAAGTCAGACATCATTGCCAGTTCCAGCCCACCGGTCACGGCAACCCCGTTGATCGCCGCGATCATTGGAATCTGCGACCGGCGCATCAGGTCAAAGACGCTGTCATCGCCATACCATTTCATATCTTCGATGGCGCCGGGCTTCTCGCTCAGCTCTTTCAGGTCCACACCTGCGCTGAAGGCTCGGCCATTCCCGGTCAGGATTATGGCCCGCAGATCTTTGTCGGTTTCAAGCGTCTTCATCACCTCAGTCAGGCGCGCGACCAATGCCTGATTCATCGCGTTCATGACCTTCGGCCGGTTCAGGGTCAGTTCCACCACCGGGCCATCACGGTTCACCAACAAAACTTCGTCGCTCATCCTATCATCCTTTTCATGGCCGATTTTGTTTCGGCGTCAAACCAGCCCCGGTTCGGGTCTGTCTTCAATCGTTCCATTTCCACTTCGATCGTTGCAATCGCAGGTGCACGGATCTGCGCCTTTACCCGGCCAAAGGTGGCCAGCGGCAGGGCCGCCAATTCACGCGCCTTGGCCAACGCGGCCTCTTCCACCTCTTCTGCGTCGCACAGGTGATCCACAATCCCCCGCGCCGCCGCGACAGGTGCCGGGAAAGGCTGACCGGTCAGCATCAGACGGCGCAGGTCGCCGGGATCCAGTTCCGCGCGCGCGATCTCCATCGGGCCAATTGGAAAATCCGCGCCCACCCGGACCTCGGCCAGACCGAACTGGGCAGCAGGGCCCGAAACGCGCCAATCCGCAGCCAGAACAAAAAACAACCCGCCCGCAATTGCCGCACCATTTACTGCCGCGACCAGCGGCTTGGGGAACCTGTACTGGGCCAGAAAACCAATATTCAACGCATCCACAATTGCGTTCTGATCCTCCGGCGAAAACGATTGCGCGGCCTTCAGGTCCAGCCCGGCGGAATAGACCTTGAACGCGCTCTGCAACACAACGGCGCGCACCCCGTCTTCTTCCGCCAACGCGTCCAGAACAGAAGCAAATTCCATCAGAAACGGCGGTGTCAGCGCATTCACGGGCGCACGGTTCAGCACCAGCCGCACCACCCCGTCGCCCAGATCGTTCCGGATCACCTGCATCTGTCATCCCCCTGTATCCCGGATGATATTGAGCGGTTTTTAGAGGAGGTGCCAGCGGGAAAACCGGAACGCGACGTCGCTGGTCAGGGGCGTTGACAGCGTCACCCATCTGGCCTTCCCATGGGGCAACACCAAGGGAGGATCAGATGCTGTTATGTTATGCCCCCAACAGCCGCGCGGTGCGCGTGGCCTGGGCGATGGAAGAGCTGGGACTGGACTATGACGTGGAACGCTACACTGTTGGCGATCCAAACCTGCGCACGCCTGAATTTCGCGCGAAAAACCCCAATGGGCGCGTGCCGACCCTGATCGACGGGGATATCACGCTTTATGAAAGCGGGGCGATCGTGCAGTACCTGTTGGCCAAGTACAGCGATGGCAGCCTTGTACCGGATGTCGGGTCGCCGGAATTTGCCAGCTACCTGCAATGGTTCCATTATACCGAAGGCATGATCATGCCTCAGATGAACAATCTGGTGGTGGAAACCATCCTGTTGCCCCCCGAAAAGGCCAGCGAAACCCACGCCAAACGCGCGCGCAAGCTGATCACGCAGATCCTTGGCGCGGTGGAGGCGCATATGAGCGACGGGCGCGACTATATCGTGGGTGATTTCAGCGGGGCGGACTTCATGATTGGCCACGCTGTGGTCATGTCGGGCCGTTTGGGCGCGGACCTGTCGCAATATCCCAGCCTCCAGGCCTATGGCGCACGATGTGAGGCTCGGCCTGCCTTCCAGGCTGCGGAAAACAAATGAGCACCGCAGACGGCACCCCCGTCGCCCTGATCGTTGGCGCCGGAGACTATATCGGCGCGGCAATTGCCAAGAAATTCGCGCGCGAGGGCTTTGTCACCTGCATGGGGCGGCGCAACGGTGACAAACTGGCCCCGCTGGTTGCGGAAATCGAGGGTGAAGGAGGCATCGCTCATGGCTTCACCATGGATGCCCGAAGCGAGGAGAAGACGGCCGAGATCTTTGCCCATGTCGAGAGCGAGATCGGCGAAATCGACGTGGTGATCTTCAACGTCGGCGGCAATGTGCATTTCCCGATCCTGGAAACGACGGAACGTGTGTTCCGCAAGGTCTGGGAAATGTGCTGCTTCGCGGCCTTCTTCTCGGGGCGCGAGGCGGCGCGGTACATGGTGCCACGTGGCAAGGGCCGCATCTTTTTCACCGGAGCCAGTGCGTCGATGCGGGGCAATGCAGGCTTTGCCGCGTTTTCGGCGGGCAAGGGCGGCATGCGGATGCTGGCACAAAGCATGGCGCGCGAATTGGGGCCCAAAGGCATTCATGTCGCGCATCTGGTGATTGATGCGGGCGTCGACACGGCGTTTGTGCGTGAAATCCACCGCGCGCGGGGGCAGGATCCAGATGAATTGCCCGAAGATACGTTAATGAACCCGGACTCCGTCGCAAACGCCTATTGGTATCTCTACAACCAAAGCCGGGATGCCTGGACGTTTGAGCTGGACGTCCGCCCCTTTGCGGAAACCTGGTAGAATACAACGATTGAAAAACACGCCGCCGCAGTCCCGGACTTGATCCGGGACCTCTTGCCCGATGTTATGGTGCTGTGTGCTTTCGTTTTTTCACAAAGGCCAGCCCGCGAGCCTGGGTGGGGGTGAAGCCCCCTCCCATGGGGAGGGTCGGGGGCTGGCCGGCGTTGCCGGCTGGGATCTGTCTTTCGTTCCGGACATTGAAACTCTGATCCAAAACAAGAGGCAACGGGTCAAGTCCGAGGCCTCGTTGCGTTTTGTGGGTGCGGTAGCATGTAACCCTACACCTCCAACCACTCCTTGCGCACGTCATCGCGCGACTTCAGCTCGTCCGGCGTGCCTTCGAACACAACCTGACCGTGGCCCATGACATAAACACGATGCGCAATGTCCAGGGCAATCGCCAGCTTCTGTTCCACCAGCAGGGTCGAAATCCCCCGCTTGGCGATCTCCTGCAGCAGTTCCGCAACCTTTTGCGTCATCTGCGGGCTGAGCCCCTCGGTCGGTTCGTCGATCATCACCAGATCGGGATCACCCATCAGCGTCCGGCACATGGTCAGCATCTGCTGTTCCCCGCCCGAAAGGACCGAGGCCTCCACATCCGCACGGTTCCGCAGGTTTTCGAACATGTCGAACATGTTCTCCATCGACCAGCGCCCTGCCCCATCCTTCTGACCGGGTTTCAGGCCCAGGATCAGGTTCTGCCGCGTGGTCAGGCCGGGGAAGATATCCCGGTTTTCAGGCACATACCCGATCCCCAGATTGGCCACCTCGAACGCCTTTTTGCCGGCGATTTCCTGGCCCTTGAACTTGACCGAACCGGTTGGCGGCACCTCGCCCATGATCGCCTTGCAAGTGGTGGATCGCCCCACCCCGTTGCGGCCCAGTAGCGCGACAATCTCGCCTTCCTGAATGTTCAGGTTCACCCCCTGCAGGATATGCGATTTGCCGTAATAGGCATGCAGATCTGTCACATCCAGCATCAGTGCGCCTCCATTGCCGCGCCAAGATAGGCTTCTTGCACCTTGGGATCACCGCGCACGTCTTCAGGTGCGCCGGTAGCGATGATTTCGCCGTAGACCAGAACCGAAATCCGGTCGGCCAGCCCGAATACCACGCCCATGTCATGTTCCACCATGATCAGCGTCTTGTTTTCGGTCACTTTGCGGATCAGATCGACAATATAGTCGGTCTCCGAATGGCTCATCCCCGCTGTGGGTTCGTCCAGCATGATCACATTGGCCCCACCGGCGATGGTGATCCCAATCTCGAGCGCACGCTGTTCCGCATAGCTCAGAACACCCGCTGGCAGGGACGCCCGGCTCGTCAGGTTGATCTGCTCCAGGATCGCCTCGGCCCCTTCGGTCAGCTCGCGCGAGCGGCTGACCTGATGCCAGAACGAGTATTTGTAGCCCTGCGACCACAACAGCGAACACCGGACATTTTCGAACACGGTCATGCGCGGGAAAATGTTGGTGATCTGGAACGACCGGCTCAGCCCCATGCGGTTGATCTCGTACGGGGCAAGCCCGGCCAGATCATGCCCATTCAGGCGCACCGATCCCGCGGTCTGCGGAAACCGCCCTGTGATCAGGTTGAACAGCGTGGATTTCCCCGCGCCGTTTGGCCCGATGATCGCGTGGCGTTCGCCCTGATTGATGCTCAGGTCGACACCACGAATGATCTCGGTCTTGCCAAAGCTCTTTTTCAGCCCTGACAGTTCAAGCGCTGCAGTCATTACACAGCCTCCGGAATGTGGTTTGCCGTTTCCCAGGCCGCCTTGAACGCGGGCGCGTTGCGTCTGGCCAGACCAATGCCGATCACGGCAACGGCCAGGGCCACCACCCACGGCAACACATCATGGGTCGAGAAGTCGATCCAGAACAGCGTCATATCGTGTTCCCCCTCGGCCCCCGATCGGACGTGAAAGATCATTTCCACCAGCGAGGCGATGCCAAGCACACCGATGATCGCCGGCAGAACGCAGGTCAGGTAAGGCACGACCAACATCCCTAATCGCCCCATCTTGGCCGCTGGCGCATGGGCCATGATGATCCCCGACAGACCGAAGGGGAAAAACATAACAACGCCCACAAACACCACACCCAGATACAGTTCCCACAGGTGGGTTTGCAGGCCCAGGACGGTTTGAAGCAGCGTGAATACGATGGCCCCGATGATCGGGCCCCAGAAGAACGCAACGCCCCCCAGGAAGGTGATCAGCAGGATCGCGCCAGACGCCGCCACGTTGAGGTCAGTTTCTGTGGCAATCTCAAACAGGATGGCCGACAGGCCGCCAGCCACACCACAGAAGAAACCTGACACGGCAAAGCTGACAAACCGGACCCAGCGCGCGGAATATCCTAGGAACTGCGCCCGTTCCGGATTGTCGCGCACCGCGTTGGCCATGCGGCCCACTGGGGTGCGCGAGAACAGGAACATCAGCACGGTCGAGATGAACAGCCAGATGGCGACCAGATAGTAGACCTCGATATTCGAGATGAATTCGATCCCCAGAACCGGCAGGCCTTCGTCGCGATAACCCGAAATGCCCTCTTCCCCGCCGAAGAACACGGTGACGATCAGCACCAGCGCGGCGAACAGTTCACCAATTCCCAGCGAGATCATGGCAAACACCGTGCCCGCACTGCGGGTCGAGAAACTGCCAATGATCAGCGCAAAGCCCAAGCCGAACATCCCGCCGATGAGTGGCAACAGCGGCAGCGGCAAGTACTCGAAGAAGTTCGCGTTCATCACGTGCAGGCACATGAAGGACCCAAGGCCCATGTATACCGCGTGACCAAAGCTCAGCATCCCGCCCTGCCCCAACAGCATGTTGTAGGCCAGGGCAAACACCATGGTGATGCCCATTTGGCTGA
This sequence comes from Paracoccaceae bacterium, assembly GCA_040830545.1. Lineage (GTDB taxonomy): Bacteria > Pseudomonadota > Alphaproteobacteria > Rhodobacterales > Rhodobacteraceae > HXMU1420-2. The sequence continues at coordinate 14,990 of JBFOMB010000141.1, forward strand.
GAATAGTCAGCTGGCTGCGCGATCCCAGGAAGATCGGCAGGACCAGCAGAACGATGGCGGCGATGATCCAGGGCATGAGCGCCCGGACGGACGTCCCCCCGGCAGTGCGGGTATTTGTGGCTGCAGTGCTCATGCTTCACGTTTCCCCATCAGGCCTTGCGGACGGACCACAAGGATCAAAACCATCAGGATATAGGGCAGGATCGGCCCAATCTGTGGCAGAGTCAGCGTCCAGAGATCACGCAGGGTGCTGTCCCAGATGATCGCAGGCTCTTCCAACCCGATGGCCAGCAGGATGGTTTTGAATTCGAAGTTGTA
>JBFOMB010000142.1:0-6135 GCA_040830545.1 Paracoccaceae bacterium
AAAGCAGCAGCGTCTGCTACTCCAAAGGCTTCATCGTGTAGGGCCGCACCGTGGGGATGAACCAGTGGAAAACGGCCAACGCGATCACCACCGAGCTGCCCTCGCTGGAAGAGGCCATGAACGGTGCCGACGTGTTCCTGGGCGTATCGGTCACAGGGGCGGTGACGCAGGACATGGTCGCGTCCATGGCCGACAACCCGGTGATCTTCGCCATGGCCAACCCCGACCCGGAAATCACGCCGGAAGAGGCCCATGAAGTGCGCGTCGATGCCATTGTCGCCACAGGTCGCAGCGACTATCCGAACCAGGTTAACAACGTGCTGGGCTTCCCCTACCTGTTCCGCGGTGCACTGGATATTAACGCCCGTGCCATTAACGATGAGATGAAGATTGCCTGCGCTCATGCTCTGGCGCGTCTGGCGCGCGAGGATGTGCCGGATGAGGTTGCAATGGCCTATGGCAAGTCGCTGACCTTTGGCCGCGACTACATCATTCCCACGCCGTTTGATCCCCGTCTGATCCACCGTATCCCGCCGGCCGTGGCAAAGGCAGGTATGGATACAGGCGCGGCGCGACGTCCGATTATCGATATGGACGCCTATGAGCTGAGCCTGAAATCGCGGATGGACCCGACGGCCAGCATTCTGCGCGGCCTGAACGCCCGCGCACGTCAGGCGCAAAGCCGGATGATTTTTGCCGAAGGCGATGATCCCCGCGTGCTGCGTGCAGCCGTAACCTATCAGCGGTCGGGCTTTGGCAAGGCGCTGGTTGTCGGGCGTCCTGACGATGTTAAGGAAAAGCTCGAAGCTGCCGGGCTGGGCGACGCGGTGCGCGAGCTTGAGGTGGTGAACGCCGCCAACACGGTTCACCTCGATGCCTATACGGACTTTCTGTACAAACGCCTGCAGCGCAGGGGTTTTGACCGCAAGGATATTCACCGCCTGGCCGCACGGGACCGGCATGTGTTTTCCTCGCTGATGTTGGCGCATGGGCATGGCGATGGTCTGGTGACCGGGGCCACCCGCAAGTCGGCGCATGTTCTGGACCGGATCAACCATGTGTTCGACGCCGATGCGACCCATGGTGCCGCAGGTGTGACAGCGCTGCTGCACAAGGGACGGATTGTTCTGATCGGCGATACGCTGGTGCATGAATGGCCGGATGAAAACGATCTGGCCAATATCGCCGAACGCTCGGCTGCTGTGGCCCGCCATATGGGGTTGGAGCCGCGCGTGGCGTTCGTCAGTTTTTCGACATTCGGGTATCCGGTGTCGGAACGGGCCGAAAAGATGCATCGTGCTCCTACAGTTCTGGATCAGCGCGGCGTTGATTTCGAATATGAGGGCGAGATGACCGTGGATGTGGCTCTGAACGTGGATCAACAGGCGGCTTATCCGTTCCAGCGTTTGACTGGACCGGCAAACATTCTGATTGTTCCGGCCCGTCACTCGGCGTCGATTTCGACCAAGCTGATGCAAGAGATGGGCGGGGCCACCGTGATCGGCCCGATCCTGTCGGGCGTCGACAAGCCGATTCAGATATGTTCGACCGTGTCGACGGCAAATGACATTCTGAATATGGCCATCCTGGCCTCCTGCGATATCTCGGGTAAGCCATGACGATCTGGAATCTCGGCTCGATCAACGCGGACATGATTTATGACGTGCCGCACCTACCCGGGCCGGGTGAGACGCTATCGGCCAATCGTCTGGACCGGTATCTGGGCGGCAAGGGGGCAAATATGTCCGTTGCTGCCGCCCGTGCCGGGGCGCGGACCGCGCATATTGGTGCGGTCGGGCCTGACGGGCGCTGGGCGCGGGATCGTCTGACCGAATATGGCGTCGATACCCGCCATATTGCTGAGGTTGAGGTCCCAACCGGTCATGCCATCATCGCAGTGGACGCGCAGGGTGAGAACAACATCATCCTGTTCCCCGGTTCAAACCACGCCATTTCTGAGGATCAACTGAGTCAGGCGCTGTCGTCGGCAGCGCGCGGTGATCTGCTGGTGATGCAGAACGAGACCAATATGCAGGTTGAGACCGCCAAGATGGGGCGCGAGCTGGGCCTGACCGTTTGCTATGCCGCCGCGCCGTTTCAGGCAGATGCAGTGCAGGCGGTGCTGCCCTATCTGGATTTCCTGATCCTGAATGAGATTGAAGCCGAGCAGTTGCAACAGGCGACCGGGCAGTCCGTCACCGATCTTGCGGTCGAGCATGTGATTGTCACGTTGGGCTCCAAAGGTGCACGGCATTACCATCGTGGCGCGGCCTCTGACTTTGCGGCCCATAAGGTGCAGGCCGTGGATACCACCGGCGCGGGTGACACGTTTACCGGCTATGTTCTGGCGGGCATGGATCGCGGCATGCCGATGGCGCAGGCCATCAGTCAGGCAAATCGTGCCGCGGCCCTGATGGTGATGCGGCACGGAACGGCGGATGTCATTCCTGATTTGAAAGAGGTGCGCGCAGCGCAGCTCGATTAGGACCCGGTGAACGGAGCCTCGCTGCCCCAAAGCTGTTTCACTCGCGCGTCGCGCCCGCAGGCTTTGCGATACGCCTTGTAAGCGCTGTGCTGACGCTTGGGACCAAAGCGGGTCAGGACCAGCTTTTTGCCTTTGTAGTAATCCTGATGATACGCCTCTGCCGGGTAAAATGCGCCTTGTTGCAAGATCGGCGTAACAATGCGTTGGCCCAATGCGTTCTGAGCATTGGTCTTGGCCTGCTCTGCCAGCGCCTTTTCCCCAGTGTTAGAGACGAAAATGGCCGTGCGATAGCTGTCACCCCGATCACAGAACTGACCGCCTGCATCCGTCGGGTCAACCGAGCGGAAAAACATGTTCAACAAGGTTTCACGGGAAACGCGGGCCGGGTCGAAAGTGATCTGAACCGCCTCGTAATGGCCAGTTCCGCCTTTGGTGACCTGATCATAGGATGGGTTTGCCGTTTTGCCGCCAGTAAACCCCGACACGGCGCCAATAACGCCCGGAACAGATTCGAAATCCGATTCCACGCACCAGAAACAGCCTCCGGCCACCGTCAGCGTCTCAGTCCCCGCAGCAGGCGCAGGCAAGGCGCGAAACATTGCAACAAGCGTGATCAGGGCAAAAAGCAGTGTTGGTTTGATGTAATCGACATACGCGGGGCGGGTCATGGCAGGTCTCCTTCAGAAAGCAGGCTGCCCTGACTTAAGTGCTGGCGCAATCCGCTGACATGGTTTGTCACGCGGTGGTGAGACGAGTTTATCGGCCCTTACCCCAGCAGCTGCCCCAGCTTCATCGCCACACCCATATTGCCCGAGAATTTGAGCTTACCCAGAGCCACACCGGTCATGGGGTTCAGCTTGCCGGTTAGCAGTTTGGTCAGGTTGTCCTGCGAAATGCGGATGGTGCAATCGGTGTCCTGATCCTGTGTTGTGGCCTGATTGTCGGCCAACACGATCACGCCGTCCTCACCGCAATCGAATTTGAGCGAGCCTTCGAAACTGCGCCCGACAAGGTTGTTCTGAATGCCTTCGGCAATGGTGCTGAGTGTCATCTGTCCCCTCCTGAATAAAGCACAGGGTTAGGCGGCAGCATGTTAGCAGGCAAGGGTCAGGTGCTAATGACCTCGGGTCAGGGCGTTCAGGTTGTCTTGCCGGTCTTTGAACTTGGGGTGGGTGCTGAGCCAGTCATTGCCTTGATCGCCGTATTCCTGTTCCAGCAGTTCAAAGAAATCGGACAGGCCCCGTGGATCGAACCCGGCGCGGGTGGCCAGTTCAACGCCAAACCGGTCAGCCGCCAGCTCATGCTGGCGGGAATAGGACAGGGACAGGATCAGATTACCCTCCAGCAGCACGTGTTCCAGCATCGGACCGGTATCGCCCGCAATCATGCCAATCAGGACAAAGGCCCCGAGCGAGCGGTAAATCTGCGTCAGCCCGTGCTGTTCGGCCACATGCCCGATCTCGTGCCCGATCACGCCGGCCAGGGCATCGGTTGAAACCCGCCGCACCAGATCGTCCGTCACCACGATGGTCCCGTTCGGAAGGGCAAAGGCGTTTGGACCCATACCGGGCATGTCGCGGAATTTCAGACTGTAGTTATGCTCCTCGGCCGCAGGCCCGAGTGCGGTCAGAACCCGGTCGAAATTATCCTGAACCTTGGCTTTTTCTGCTTCATCCAGCGCGCTGGGTTTGGTCATGACCTGATCCAGAGCGTGCAACGTCCCGGCATCAATGGCTGCGACCAACGGAGGCGGCGTCATCCAGACGGCCAGCGACACCAACATTGCCAGCCCATATTTCCAAATACCCCAAGCGCCGACCAGACAGGCCAAAGTCACGAGGATCAGGCGTGGGTGGACCTTTTCTGCGTGATGCAGGCGTGACCGGCTGTTATCCGCCAGCAAATGCTCCAGCGCATTATGTCGATCCGTCAGAAACAGGGTGCCATCGGGGAAGCTCACCCGTCGTTCGGTTGATCCAACGCGTGAATCCACCAACAACTCTTGCGGGGAACATCGCGTTTGGATTTGGCCTTGGTTGTCGATCAGCCAGATCGTATTGGTCCCGACCGCCAGCCGCGACGGGATCTCACGCGAGCTGAGGGGAGGATAGGCGCGCCCCAGAACGGGCGCGCCGATATCTTCGGGAAATTCCTCCAAAGATCAGACCGCTAGTCCGATATCGAACCCTTCGATATCGCCATAGGCATCCCCGATGGCGCTGACATTTGCGCGGACGGTGCCAACAAATTCATCCAGCGAACCAGAGGGGATAAAGGTGGTGTGATCGGCCAGATACCGGACCCGGCGCACATGCGCCCAGGGCAGAGCCAATCCCAGCGTCATGATAACAACCACAAGGTTCGAGGCGGAAATCCACAGCAGGCGCAGCGGTGAAACGTCCGAATGGAAACGGTGCCCGTCGCCCAAGACCGTGTAGTTGTAGACCGTATTGCGCACCATCGCGTGATAGATGCTGCCAGCTGGGACCAGAGCCGCCAGCAAAATGGCGTAGATCAGAAAGATGTTGATCAGATCGGCCATGTTACCCGGATCGTCTGCGATAGAATTGAGCGTGCCCAGAATATCGACGTTTGTGGCAAAGAGCATGAGGGCAACCAATACCGGGATGATCCAAGCCAAAGCAGCAAAGGCGGCTCGGTAGAACGGTCCAACGGGGCTGTCGAAATTCATCGGCGTTGTCCCAAAGGTGTGTCCGTTCACGTGAAACCGTTGAATCGATCGCGTAACGAAGGGCCATGTCGTGTACAGCGTCAAAGCGGCGATGAACGGAAACAGAAAATAGTTGGCCATTGCTCCGCCCCATGTGCCGTTGAAGTCGAACCGCACGTTCGACCAACTGGACACACGCGCCTGAAACCGCAGCGCCCGTACCAGAAGATAGGGGATCAAAAGAAACAGCACCGGCAACAGGATCAGGTTTGCCAGCGGAATGTTCGCAATGATTGAAACGACAATGACGCCTGCAATCACGATCAGCCGCCCGATGAGAATCTGACCACCAGTGGCGTGGTAGTCAAAGCTGCGTCCTGCAACATAGGTGTTTTGATAGAAGTATTTCTTGGTCCGAACCTTGGCCCACGCGCTGTAGATGCCAAAGGTTGCCATCGACAACAGAAGGTTGACGATCCAGATGCCAAAGTACTCGGCTGTAGATCCCCGGAACTCGAATTCGGTCGGGGTGCTTTGTGAGGGGTCTGCCTGCATGTGTGCCTCAATGCGATTGAATGAAAAACGGGCCGATCCTTGTGGGATCAGCCCGTTTTCTGTGATCAATCAAAGCGGCATTTATGCGGCATAGTTGCGACCTATCCGATCGATTCAACTATTTCGTGCAATGCTGCGATTACTTCAGACGTTTGTCCCGCGCGGCCAGCAGTTTCAGGCGCAGGGCGTTCAGCTGGATGAAACCGGCGGCGTCGGTCTGATCGTAGGCACCGGCGTCTTCTTCAAAGGTCACATGCGCCTCGGAATAGAGCGAATGCTCTGACCAGCGGCCCACGGTCGAGGCCAGACCTTTGTACAGTTTCACGCGGACGGTGCCGGTGACATGTTCCTGAGACTTGTCGATCGCGGCCTGCAGCATCTCGCGTTCGGGCGAGTACCAGAAGCCGTTATAGATCAGCTCGGC
>JBFOMB010000143.1:0-14019 GCA_040830545.1 Paracoccaceae bacterium
ACCTTCGTTGCCAACCTTCTGCATCGCGTCAGCGATCTGGCGGCCGATTTCTTCTTCGCCGTTGGCGGAGATGGTGCCGACCTGTGCGACTTCGTCGGAGTCTTTGACTTCGCGAGCCGAGGCAACGATGGCTTCGACAACCTTGGAGGTCGCAACGTCAACGCCGCGCTTCAGGTCCATCGGGTTCATGCCAGCAGCAACCGACTTCATGCCTTCTTTGACGATGGCCTGAGCCAGAACGGTCGCAGTGGTGGTGCCGTCGCCGGCTTCGTCGTTGGTGCGGGAAGCAACTTCCTTCACCATCTGTGCGCCCATGTTCTCGAACTTGTCTTCCAGTTCGATTTCCTTGGCAACGGTCACGCCGTCCTTGGTGATGCGCGGTGCGCCAAAGGATTTGTCGATGACAACGTTACGGCCTTTAGGGCCCAGGGTGACTTTCACCGCATCGGCGAGGATGTTAACGCCGCGCAGCATCTGGTCGCGGGCGGAGGTGTCGAATTTGACGTCCTTAGCAGCCATTGGTGTTCTCCATTAGAGTTGTGTTTGCGTAAGGCGCGAGTTCAGAACGCGCCGGTCCCGGGTGATCAGGCGATGATGCCCAGGATGTCGCTTTCTTTCATGATCAGCAGCTCTTCACCCTCGATGGTGATTTCGGTGCCGGACCACTTGCCGAACAGGACCTTGTCGCCTGCGGACACGGCCATCTCGATCAGCTCGCCGCTGTCCTTGCGCGCGCCTGCGCCAACGGAAACGACTTCGCCTTCAGCAGGCTTTTCTTTTGCGCTGTCCGGAATGATCAGACCGCCAGCGGTTTTTTCGTCGCTTTCCACGCGGCGCACCAGCACCCGGTCATGAAGTGGTGTGAATGCCATCTTTGCAGCTCCTTGAGGCTCAAAGTTACTCCCTAACAACCGCCTTGGCGGGCGGTCATTATCACTCACCCATAGTGAGTGCTAACGGCGCGGAGATAGGCAAAGGTGAAGGCTGTGTCAACGGGAAGGCGGAAAACAATTTGTCCCCGGTTTTGACCCGGAAGGACCAATGGACGTCAGGCGGGGCTATCAGTCTGACGGAAGCGCCGCAACCGGGAAAGCCATTTGCCGAGCGATCGGGGCGAGAAGCCCCGGATCAGGTCCGGGGCTGCGGTGGCGTGTGCCTGCCCCCGTGTTGCTCTGGCCAAAATGCTGTGGCCATACATGCCAGCCCAAGCGCGCCACGGCTGTGTGCAGACAGGGACGATTCGCCGCTGAACGACAACAGGCGCAGCAGGTCGAGCGGGCCAATGGGGGTACGGATGACTATCTGTGCGGGGATGTCGAACAGGGTCATATAGTAGAGGTAATAGACCTGCGGTGAGAGCCAATCGAACAGCCATATGGCTGCAACGGCAGTCCCCAAGCGGATTGGCCAGACCTGCCCGCGCGTTAGCCGCCGAACGGCCCAGAGCGTCAGAACCGCCAGACCAAGCGAAAGCGCGGCAAGGCCAACCTGACCCGCCGCGCTAAGCGTATGAAACGAATCGCCGCGATACATGTCGCGCGACTTTAGCCTTTACTTGAGGGCGGCCACACCCAGGGGCACGGCAAACTTGCGGCACCAGATGAACACGTCGCTGAACTGAGACGCGTTGATGCCCGCGGGTACCTTGTACACCTGCTCGCCCGAGTTTGATTTCAGCACTTCGAAATCGGTCCCGTCGACGAACTTGCCGCCATTACCGAAACCAACGCGAGGATCCGGCGCGCCGTCAAAAGAGAAGTCGCCATGCAGGACAATCACGTATCCGCCATCGCGTTCTTCGACTGTCACGCCGCCGGTGGTGATATGGTTGCTGAGGCCCTTGAAGGTTCCGGTGCCAGCCATCGCGGGCAGAGCCGCCAGGGACAAAGCTGCGGCGGTCAAAATGCTGCGCAGCGCGGCGGGTTTGTGCAATGCGATCATGGTGAGATACTCCAGAAATCTTTCGTGTAGTGGGACTCTAGCCGCAGGTATTCACGACGCTCAACACACACCTAATCACGTCCCGGGCACCGGCTGTAACAGTGCTTGCACCCTTTATTTACGAAGCTCCGAGCCCACGCCGATGTCCGCATGTGTAACCCGCGCCCCGCCTTGCAGATCGACCAGCGCACCCAGGCTCGCGCTGACGTGACGGGCCTCGTCCACTTTCGCCAGCACCTCGGCCCCGAGGCTCGCGCTGAACTCTCCTGACCCGCATTCCAGCTGGGCTACATCAATGCGCGCGCCTTGCGTCGCTGTCACATCCAGCGCTTCGCACATGCCCGATGCCGTGATGACCGCGCCACGATGCGCCAACAGGCGCACCTCGGCGGCGTCCAGATTTTCGACATCCAGCCGACCACCCTGTTTGACCACCGCGTTCAGGTCCTTGGTCAGCATGCCGGACACAGTTGCGGCTGCCCCGTCATGGAGTTCGATGCCCTTGAGATAGGGCAAGGAAACATGGACGACCTGGGTTTCGCCCCTGGCTGCGGTTTTGACTCCGCCCCAGGTCCATTTCGGAGCTTCGCGCTGGATCACCAATGTGCCCGTTTCGTGCCGGATCTCGACGCCATTGTCTTTGCCGGTCTCGGTAATCGAGTAGACGTCGCCCCCGGTGACGTGGACTTTGACGTTTCCAGTCACCTCTATGCGCGAAAACTGTGTGGCATGGGTGCTGTCAATTGCCTGAGCCATCGCGGTCGACAGGCTCAGGGCAACTAGACCGGCGACAAAGGTTGGCACAGGACGAAAGGGCATGGGTTTGCTCCAAGGTTGCGGGTTCAGATCAGAGGTTTGATGTTGTTGAACAGGCATCTAGGTGGAAAACGGAGGCCTTCAACCAGTCCCATGGTCGCCTCGCATCAACTCCGCGCGACCCGCTATGTGACGTTCGCTCAGGTGTCTGGTTCGTCCCAGCTATACGCCCAATGCTCCAGCCCCTTGCTGCCCGCAGCGGTCAGGCCATAGACGCCCTTGTCCACCTTTTCGAACCAGCCATAGTGGTTGTCGCGCATCAACCGCGTGGCCTGTGCAACGCCTGTCGCCTTGGCCACAACCGCACCTTTGCACGCACCGTGTTCTGCCAGATGAGCGGCACAACGCAGGGCGTCCTGCCGGTAGGCCGTGACAATCCCGTGCCGTGTGGCCCCGCCCGCGTTCGGGTCGCCTTCCAGCCGCTGAAATTCTCGCAACAGGCGCGTTTGGCGGGCCTTGGATTTGCGTGGCGCGTAAGGTCCCGGATCGCACTGAACCTCCGCCCGGCCATCCGCCCGCACTGTGATCAGGCCAAGCCCCAGCCGCCGACACATCGCGGTGTTGTCCTTCAACGCCCGCCGCGCGGTCTTCCCAGTCGGGCGCGGTACGGCAATATAGACGTGATCGGTGACCGAAAGGCGCGCGATGGCCTGATGGTATAGGCTCAGCGAAAACCGCAGTTTCAGTTCCACGATCACCGGCGGCTCGTCTGCGCGGACCGCGACGACATCTGCCGCGCCGACCTCTCCCTTTACCTGATACCCCTGCCGCTGCAGCAAGGCCTTCACCGGTGGATAGAGATCCTGTTCACGTGTCATATCCGCAGGCTATCCGCCCCACTGACAAACACAACTGCGTGGCTGACCCTGCTTCCCGCTTGTGGCCACCATGTCGCGCGGCGTAGCCTGAAGGAACCCGTAACCTCCAACAGGTCCCGTTTCATGCTGCGACTGGTGCTTCCTCTGCTTCTGTCCCTGTTGGCCGTGACGGCTGATGCGCGGTGTCGCAGTACGGATTACCGCGACCATCTGAGTGACGCCCAACGCGCGCAGTTTGAACGCACTGTCGCCAGCATCCCCTTTGCCACCGGCAATCACTGGATCGCGACCAAGGGCAACCGCCGTTTGCACTTGATTGGAACGATGCACACCGGCGACCGACGGATGGGTCCGATTATGAGGCGACTGCGGCCCGTGATTGCCAATGCAGATGCCGTGCTGCTGGAGATCACAGCCCATCAGGCGCAACAGTCCTTTGACGATTTCGAATTGTTCCGCAAATACATGCTGCTGCCGAGGGGGCAGTCCCTGAGCAAGATGATGTCGCCCGCCTCTTGGGCCGCGCTATCCCGCCATCTGGGGCGCCAAGGCATGGACCCCCGAGCGCTGGACCGGTTGCAGCCCTGGTATGCATCGGAACTGTTGGATCAGTCGTCCTGCGTGTCCATCCGCCCACAAATCCGCAGCCGGGGGCTGGACGACCGGATCGAACAGATCGCCCGTCGCAGCCGTGTGCCGATTGGATCGCTGGAAACTGTCGGCCAAAGCCTCGACTCGCTGCTGGCCATGCCCAAACGGGACCACGTACGCCTGATGGAGTTGGAACTGGCCCGGCAGCAATCCGGCAACGAACTCTATAACGCGCTGGATGATGCCTATTTCGAAGAGGCGATTGGTGACATCCTCGTCATGTCGCGCTGGTCGCTTTACACCGACTACAACGCCTCGCGTGGGGAACTGGACCGGCTTTACAACAATCTGACCCAAGCGCTGCTGAACCGGCGCAACCGGAACTGGATGCCGGTGATCCTGCGCACGCAGGGCAACAACATTGTCGTTGCAGTGGGCGCGGCCCACCTGCCCGGACGCGAAGGGTTGCTGAACCTGCTTAAGAAACGCGGATACAGCCTGCAACGCGCGCAGTTCTGATCCCATAAGGACATGCGCATCGGGCCATGCGTCGCAGGCCCGCCCCCGTGACAATGGCGGTGCACGCTCCTATAAGGCGCGCAAAATCTCCCCCAAAAGGACTGACCGCCATGACGACGCAAGTTTTCGGCCACAAATCGCCTGATACAGACACCACCGGTTCGGCCATTCTGTGGGCCTGGTACATGAACGAAGTGAAGGGCGACGCCGCAGAAGCCAAGCTGCTGGGCGAACCCAACACCGAAGCCGCCTTCATGCTGCAGCGCTGGGACCTGCCCAAGCCTGCGATCATCGAAGACGTGGCAGATGACACGCCGGTTGTGATAGTGGACACCAACAACCCCGCAGAACTGCCTGCCAACATCAACAATGCCGACGTCCGCGCGATCATCGACCATCACAAACTGGTTGGCGGTCTGGAAACCAAGGGTCCGATTGACATCACCGTGCGCCCGCTGGCCTGCACCGCGACCATCATGATCGACCTGATGGGCGATGATGCAGCGAAGATGCCGGACTGGGCCAAAGGTGCTGCGCTGACCTGCATCCTGTCGGACACGATGGAATTCCGCTCGCCAACCACCACGGACCACGACCGCGCCACAGCGGAAAAGCTGGCCGCTGATCTGGGTGTGGACATCCCATCCTACGCCGCCGAGATGTTTGCGGCGAAGTCCGACGTGTCATCCTTCTCGGACGCGGAACTGCTGCGGATGGACAGCAAGGAATACGAGGTCGACGGCACCAAGTTCCGCGTTTCGGTCCTCGAAACCACCTCGCCCGCCGTTGTGCTGGACCGCAAGGCCTCGCTGGTGGACAGCATGGTTTCGGTTGCATCCGAAGATGGCGTTGATCAGGTGCTGCTGTTTGTCATCGACATCCTGAACGAAGAGGCCACGCTGCTGGTCCCGAACGATCTGGTCAAAGGCGTTGCGGAAAAGAGCTTTGGCGCGTCCGTGGGCGGCGACACCGTTGTCCTGCCCGGCATCCTGAGCCGCAAGAAGCAGATCATTCCGAACCTGAAGGTCTGAGTTTCAGGTCTTTGAATTGCTGAAACGGCCCGCCGGATGTCTGGCGGGCCGTTTTTTTGACTGAGTGGTTTTCGGTGGCAAGGCGTTTCCGATTTACCCCGCCCAGATATCCCCAACCGTGAACCCGGTCTGAAACGGGTCAGTCGGGTCCAACAGGTATTGGCTCATCCCCGAAATCCAGCCGCGCCCGGACAGGCTGGGCACAATGGCGTCATAGGGTCCAACCCTGGTCACGTCTTCGATCCGGCCCGTGAACGTCGTGCGCAACGGTCCGGCGTTCACATAGTCCTGCCCCGGTTTCAAAAGCCCCTTGGCATGCAGCACGGCCATTTTTGCACAGGTACCCGTGCCACAAGGGGATCGATCCAACGCGCCAGTGACCCCACCTGGCGTGAAGTCGCCGCTTGAAACTGTCACGGTGCTGATCCCGTCGTGGCCGGGTTGATCCGGCGGGGCCGTCAGTTGCGAAATCGTGGGGCCCGTAAATTCGGGGTTTTCGGGATGTGTGACCGGGAATTGTTCTGCACTCGCCTCCCGGATCGCTTCGCAGGCGCGCACAATGGCGGCCCCCTGATCCGCCGTGAGCGATAGTCCGAACTGCGCGGCATCCGCGATCACAAAGAACATGCCACCCCAGGCGATGTCCGCTGTGATTTTGCCGTATCCCGGTACGTCCAGCTCGATATCCAGATGCATCGCAAAGGCCGGGACGTTCAGGAATTTCACCCGCTCGACCTTGCCATCCTTGCAGGTTGCCTCCACCCGGATCAGCCCCGCAGGCGCTTCGAGTGTCAGGTGAGTCACCGGTTCCTGCATTGCCACCACACCGGTTTCCAGCAGGGCGGTCACCACACAGATCGTGTTGCTGCCAGACATGGGCGGATACTCGGTCTGTTCCATGATGATGAACCCGGCCTCGGCCTCGGGATGGCAGGGCGGCACGATCGCGTTGCAGCACAGCGCCGGATTTCCGCGCGGTTCCTGCAGCATCAGTGTGCGGATGTCATCGTGATGCTCCTGCATGTAGAGCATCTTTTCCTTCACCGACGCGCCTTTCAGGTGCGGCACACCGGCGGTGATGACACGACCGCCCTCGCCTTCGGCGTGGGCCTCGATGGCAGTGATGACTTTGGTGGCGCGCATCTTCGGGTCCTTCTGAAACAGGCCTGCCCGGCGGCAAGGCCGCAGACCGGATGGGGTTGGAGATGTATATGCGAGGGAATGGGGTGCGCTCAACGCCCGCTGTTCGCGGTGCAGATTTTGACATGGAACGCGAAAGGCTGGTCCACGCGGAAGTAGAACCCTGGCTGAAAAAATTTAGAAGTACTTAAAAACTGTTGACCAAATGCGTCAAACGCGGCCATCTTTTACCCATGCTAAATGCAAGGACCAAACCTGTTGAAGACACCTCCACCCTCGGCCAGAAGTTGCGGGACCGCCGCAAGGCGCGCGGCCTGACGCTTGAGACAGTTGCAAATCGCGCCCGTGTCACCCCCGGGTTTGTCAGCCAGGTCGAACGCAACATCACCTCTCCTTCGTTATCATCCCTGACCGCGTTGGCCGAGGCGCTGGATGCCCATATCACCGATTTCTTTGATCCCCCGCCCAGACCCGATCAAACCAGCCGGGCCGATATGCGCGACATCCACGCCGCCCCTGGCGGTGGGTTCGAATTCGAGCGCCTTTCGACCACTTTCCCGGGCAGCCGCCTGAACGGATTGTTGGTGCATTATCCCCCGGGGTTCACAACGCAGGACATGGTTCACGAGGGCGAAGAATTCTACTACGTCACCCAGGGCGCGCTGACCTTGGAGGTTGATGGCATGCGCACGGTGCTGGGGCCCGGCGACTCGATGCATTTTGACTCCATGCGCCCCCACGCGGTCCACAATGAAACCGGCAAGGCGGTCTCGGTCCTGATTGTCAACACCATGGAACTGTTCGGTGAACCACGCGAAGGAGGCGGAGATGACTGACCTCACCCCAATTGCCACCGCCCTGGCCGCGCCCGACCCGCAAGAGCCGACATTTCAAGCGCTGCGCAAGCTGGCTTATGACCTGCTGGACCTGAAGCAATTCACGATGATGGCTTTTGATCAGAACCGTGGCGTTGGACAGCGAATTTTCTCGGACGATCCTGAACCCTACCCCGTGGGTGGTGAAAAGCCGATCCCGGAAAACACATGGACCGAAACCGTTTTGGAGCGCCATCAGGCCTTTGTGGGAAACACAATCGAGGATCTGGCTGCTGTGTTCCCGGACTGGGAAAAGATCCGGTCGCTGGGGCTGGAAAGCTGTCTGAACCTGCCCATCATTGTGGGTGGACAGGTCATCGGAACGCTGAATTGTCTGAATGTCGCGGGGCATTTTACGCCTGCGCGGATCGCTGCCGCGGACCAGTTGAAACTGCCCGGCGCGGCCGCCTTTCTGCTGGCGGCACAGAAACCCGTATTCATAGGCGCGCACAACACCGCGGCAAACGACGGAGGATGATATGAACAAGATTGATGCCCTGCGCGCGAAAATGGCTGACGAAGGCGTCGACCTGGTCGCACTCGGTCCCGGGGCCCATCTGGAATGGCTGACCGGCATGCACCCGCATGCGGATGAACGCCCGCTGATCTTCTGCCTGACGGCCACCCACGCAGGGTTTGTCATGCCATCGCTGGAAACGGAAAGCGCGCGTCGCCAGACGGACCTGCCTTTCTTTGAGTGGTCTGATGCCGAAGGCCCAGCGCAGGCTCTGGAAAACCTGCTGGAGGCGGGCGGCGCGGGTGCTGCCCGATCTATCGTTCTGGATGAAACCATGCGGGCGGACCACGCCGCCTTGGTGCAGGATCGCCTGATGAACGCCAAGCGCCAGTTCTGCGAATCCACGCTGGGCGCGTTGCGGGCGCGCAAAACACCCGAAGAGTATGCGGTACTCAAGGCCAACGCGCAGATTGCGGACACCGCGATGCAGGCGGCATGGGACGCGATGCGTCCAGGTATGACAGAGCTGGAAGTCGCAGAGGTTGTGCGGGGTGCCTTCAAGGATCACGATGCGAAACCGCTTTTCTCCATCATCGGGGCTGGTGGGAATGGTGCCATGCCTCATCACCAGACGGGCGACACGGTTCTGAAATCCGGTGACGCAGTGGTGATGGACATCGGCGGGGGTCGTGATGGGTTCAGTTCTGATATGACCCGCATGGCCGTGCTGGGAACGCCACCCGAAGGATATGAAGAGATTCACGCCATCGTCGAAGCCGCCGTTCAGGCCGCGATGGAGGTCGCTCGCCCCGGTGTGCGGGCGCATGTGCTGGACGATGCCGCGCGCCAGGTGATCACAGATGCGGGGTATGGCGACTATTTCATGCACCGTCTGGGGCACGGCATGGGGGTCGAAGTGCACGAACCGCCCTATATTTCGGGGTCTTCACAGTCCATTCTGGACGAAGGAATGGTGTTTTCCATCGAACCAGGCATCTACCTTCCGGGCCGGTTCGGGCTGCGATTGGAGGATATCGTGATCCTGCGGGCAGACGGGCCGGAGATTCTGTCAGGTCTCAGCCGCGATCTGCGCATCATAGGCTAACGCTCAAGCGGACGCGTTTGATGGGCGGGGTTACGGTTGCTCTAACCATTGCCCCCGCTCAGCCGAATTCGGTGGGCATGCAGGTGATCGTAATGCGGCTTCATGCGACGGTGCACCCGACGCACGCGTTCCGGGGTGTCCTGCAGGTCCACGTATTTGCGTTTCTGCGGTGTCAGACCGGTGGATTTGGCGAGGTTGGCGTGGAACGATCCGCCATCCCACCAACTGTGGGCGGAAGGGTCGCCGCCGGCCTCCCAACGCAGCGCCTCCGCGATAAAGGGGATGCCCACGGCCTCGCAAAAGGCGCGTGTCATCTCGGCAGGGTTTTCCAGCAGATCGTCGCTGTCCACCACGGGCGGCGGCGCGCCATTCAACGCCGTCAGCAGGTCAAACAGCGCGCGTTGTTCGGGAAATCCCACCTCCAGCTCGTCAAAGTCCGGCCATTTGTCATGCATGGACGTGATCGTCTTGGCCGGGTCGCGGATCAGGAAGGCGTGGGTGAAATGGGACAGGAATTCCGCGTCCCCCATGTGGTTGATGTAGTGGGGAAAATCCTTGATGAACACGGGGCCCTTTTCGGCACGGGCCTGAATATCCGCCCACACGCTGTCCAGCGTCAGGCCCGGCGTGACCTTGTCGCCTTCGCGAAAACGCGGCCATAGCGGGTCTTCACCCTGATACCACGCCTCGCCAAAGGGTTCGTGCAGGCAATCCAGATCGCCTCGCTGTCGCATCATCCATTCAAACGCGGTAGAGGTGGAGCGGGGAATGGCCCAAAGGGCGACAATCTTGTGCATACTCATTCCTTTAGCGACGACAGCAGGCGGCCCTGTTCCGTTTCCGGGGCGAGGCCGAGGGTTTTGAAGATGCGCCAGTAAAGCGCAATGTCATGGCCGATGACCGGCGCGCCCAACCGTTCCTCAAGCGCGGCGGCATAGTGGACCGGGCGTTGGGCGATCCCGTCGGAAGCGCGGCGGTAATTGCTCATCCCGTTGATCAGGTAGGCATCGACGTTCGGGGCCTGTTCTGCCGTGTAGTCGAAGGATTTCCAGATCAGGTCCTCGTCAAAGCACCAAATGCAATCGTCCACCTCCCGCTGCGATGCAAACCAGCCCTGATCGTGGAAGTTTCCGGCCCAAACCACGTCAAACCCGGCCTCTTTCAGGAAGCCGACCGTGCCCTGATACCAACTGTCCGGGTGGTAGCATGCGTTCAGCGCGACCTTTTCCACGTTGCTGGCGCGCAGGGCCTCGACCATGGCGTAACCGGCCATGTGAAAGGGGGTCTCATACTTGTCGCTGAGCATCTCGCAATGCTGACGAATGCCTTCGACCCCGAGGCCTGAGGCATGGACCCAGTTCGATCCGACCTGCCCGCAGACATCCGCGCCGTTGTTGGCCATGCATTCCAGAAAATCCTCCAGCATGCCGAAATTCTGTTTCCGCTGGTCCAGCCGGTGGGCGTAGTCGGGCACATGCAACATCCAGCCATGCGCCCCGACGCTACGCGGGGCCATGCGCAGGAAATCCGATGGGGCCGCGTCAAAGTCATGTGGGGGGCAGGTGAACCCGACCTGATGGGGAAACAGCTTTACTTTTGGGTTGGCCCACTTGGAGGGCTTTCTGTAGCTGTCCATTGAGTGCTCCGTCAGGTCATCGGGCCTGGGTTTGCCCAGGGGAGCATCCCTGTGATTGAACGGGATGGCCATTGCTTTTGCGTGCACCACTCCATATCCGTTTTGATATGGCCAGAAAGAAATACACCCTGCCCTCTTCCAACGCGCTTGCCGCGTTCGAGGCGGTCGCACGACTGCAAGGGTTTGCCCGCGCGGCGGAGGAGCTGAACACATCGCAGCCCGCAATCAGCCGCCACATTCGCAATCTGGAAATCCGCTATGGCGTGCAGTTGTTTGATCGGGACGTGACGCCCATTCGATTGACCCGAAAGGGGCAGGCTTTCTATGCAGATGTGGTGCAAGGACTGGACGTGTTGCAACAGGCTGCGCGCAACCTGACCCGGCCCGATCACACGGTCACATTGGTCTGTTCACATTCGGTGTCGCACCTGTTGTTGATGCCGCGCCATGGGCAGTTGCGGCAGGCGCTGGGGCCGGATGTGGACCTGCGGTTGCTGACAGCAGAATACAACCTGACCCGGTCTGCCGTTGATACCGGGGCTGATATTGTGTTCGAATACGCCGCGACCCCACCGAAGTCAGATCATGTGGTGATCTGTGACGAAGAAATCCGCCCCGTCGGCACGCCAGAGGTTATCGCACAGGCACAGGCCGCGCTGGCCGGAGAAGCCGCGCCACCGCCCCTGCTGGAGCTAAGCAAGGACAATTTCGGCTGGATGAACTGGCAGGATTGGAAGGCCGCACATCCTGCGTTTGATGCGTGGCCCGTGACCGAAGGCTTTGACAGCTACGTCTACCTGCTGGAGGCCGCTGCTTCGGGGACCGGCCTGGGCCTGGGGTGGCGCAGCTTTGTGGATTCCTATCTGGATCGGGGCGCATTGGCCGCGGTGCCGATGGGCTGGCATTCGAGGAACACGCGGATTTACGCCACTCTGACCCGGTTCGGGCGCAGCAACCCTGCGGCCCGCCGGTGTCTGGAACTGCTCGAACGGCTGACCTTGACGTCAGCCACCCAGTGATTTCGCCCGGTCGCGCAACTGGAACTTTTGTATCTTGCCGGTCGACGTCTTGGGCAGGGTTTCGAACACCACAGCCTTGGGCGCCTTGAACCCGGCCAGATGGTCCCGGCAGAAGGCGATGATGTCCTCTGCTGTCGCCGTGACCCCGTCACGCAGTTCGACAAAGGCACATGGCACCTCGCCCCATTTTTCGTGCGGCATGGCCACCACTGCTGCCGCTTGCACGGCGTCATGGCGGTACAGCACGGCCTCCACCTCCACTGACGAGATGTTTTCCCCGCCCGAGATGATCACGTCCTTCAGCCGGTCACGGATCTGGATATAGCCGTTGTCATGCATGACCGCGCCATCACCGGACCAGAACCAACCGTCCTCGAACGATTTGGCCGAAGCTTCAGCGTCCTTGTAGTACCCGGCCATGACCGTGTTGCCCCGGATCGCGATTTCGCCTTGCGTGGTGCCGTCACGGGGGACGGGTGCGCCTGACGTGCGGTCGATCACGGTGACCTCTTCGACCATGGGGAAGGCGATACCCTGCTGCGCCTGCAATTCAGCCTGTTCGGCGGGGGACAGGTCGTTCCAGTCCTCCTGCCACAGACATTGCGAGATATGGCCGTAGGTTTCGGTCAGGCCATAGACCTGCATCACGTCAAATCCCATCGCGCGTGTCTTTTCCAGAACCGAGGGCGGCGGGGGTGCGCCAGCGGTCAAAACGCGGATTGCCGGATCGAAGGGGGCGGCGGCATCCTCAGCCTCGGCCAGCATTTGCAACACGATCGGGGCCGCGCCGAAATGGGTGACGCCGTGGGTGCGAATGGCGTCGAGTATACGGTCGGCAGCAGGCACACGGGTGAAGACCATCGTCGCGCCCAGCATCGCCATCAGCCACGGATGACCCCAGCCGTTGCAGTGGAACATGGGCACCACGGACAGGTAAACCGGATAGGGCGGCACCTGCCACGCGGTGCCGGTGCCCAGCGCCATCAGGTAGGCCCCGCGATGGTGATAGACGACGCCCTTGGGCCGCCCGGACGTGCCGGAGGTGTAGTTCAGCGCAATCGCGTCCCATTCATCTGCGGGCTGGTCGATGGGCAAAGGCGGAGCCGTGGTGAGCGACTCGTATGTCGGCCCGCCCAGCGTTTCACCGGGCGCGTTGGGATCGGCAATTTCCACCACCGGAATCGTGCGGCCCAAACGATCAAACGCTTGCGACAACAGCGGCACCAGTTCACGGTCCACGATCACCAACTTGGTATCCGCGTGGTCCAGGATATAGGCGATGGTTTCAGGTTCCAGCCGCGTGTTCAGCGTGTTGAGCACTCCGCCTGTCAGCGGCATCGCGAAATGCAGTTCGAACAGTTCGGGGATATTGGGGCTGAGCACCGACACGGTGTCGCCCATTCCCACGCCCAGCGCTTGCAGCCCACCAGCCACCGCCCGGATGCGGGCGGCGGTTTCGGTCCAGCTGCGCCGGATGTCGCCATAGATCACCGCCGTGCGCGGGCCATGCAGGCTTTCTGCTCGGCGCAGGAAAGAGATCGGCGACAACGGCACATGGTTTGCCTCCGTCTTCTTCAGGGCGTCATAAGCCTCGCGCATGGTGGGTCCTCCCCCTTGTCTGTCCGGTTAGCTGTTGGGCCGCACCCGCGCGGCGGTCTTGTTGGCGAAGGCTTCCAGCCGTTCGCGTGCCGCTGGCTGCGTGTTGACCACACCGCCTACAACAGCCTCGGCATAGGCTGCGTCCATGCCGGACATGTTGTTCAGATGGCTGATGGCCGAGCAGATTGCAAAGTTCGTCAGCGGCAGGTTCTGCGCCACTTTGCTCGCCAGTTCCATCGCCTTGTCAAAGCTGCTGGCACCTTCCTCGACTATGTACTGCGCCAGACCCAGGTTGACGGCCTCCTGCCCCTGATAGACGCGGCCAGTCAGGATCATGTCGATCATGCGGTATTTGCCGATCATGTCGGAAACGCGGATCGTTGCGCCGCCACCGGGGACGATGCCGCGCTGACCCGCGGGCAGGGCGAAATAGGTGCCCTGGTCCATCCCCCGCACAGGCGCCGCACGGCCC
>JBFOMB010000144.1:0-13884 GCA_040830545.1 Paracoccaceae bacterium
CCGCGCGCGGACGGGCATTGTCTGGTGATCCCGAAAACGCCGTGCCGAAACTTGCTGGATGCGAGCGTAGAACAGCTACAGGCCGTGATCGCTACAACACAAAGGATGGGGCACGCGGTGATGAAGGCGTTTGACGCTCAGGGTGTGACGATCCAACAATTCAACGAAGCAGCAGGCGGACAGGAGGTGTTCCACCTGCATTTCCACGTGCTGCCGCGTCACGAAGGCGAAAAGCTGCGCCCGCCGGGAAAGATGGAAGATATGGATGTGATCGCGCAAAACGCGGAGAAGCTTCGGGGTGCTTTGGCCGAAGGGTAGGGGTGTCAGCCTACCAACCTGTCAAGGTTTCGTTCAAGCATTGAGATCAGCCTACACTTGCAGTTGGGGGCTGATCAGTCTCGCTTCATGCGCGCGTGACTGATCGGTGTGACATCAGTTTTTTCGGCGGATTTCGTAACGCTCGGCCTCCAACCTCGCCACCGCAGCCCCGGACTTGATCCACGGCCTCTACCTCAACCTCCAGAGGTCCCGGATCAAGTCCGGGACTCCGTCACGCTCCGGGTCGCTTTGGGCGCGATGTCAGGCCTGCCTTGCGTAAGAATGCCACCATGTCCGCACGCGTCGGAAACCGCAGGGCGGGCAAGCGTCGGCTGCGCCCCGCCAACCGGTTAAACTCATGCACGTCGATCACCCGCTCGGCGCAGCCGCACCCTTCGCCCGTGGCCACCTTGTCAAAGTAAAACTTGGTAAAGTCGTTATCGCGCGGTTTATTCATCAACGTCATCCATATCTGCCTGCCCGCTGAGCGCGCGGCGCACGTGGCTCCAGCTGAGCCCAACGCCCAGCACGATACTGAGGGCCAGAATGCCAAGCCAGACATTGACCTCCTGATTGTCGAGCGACAGCAGGCCGAAATCATAGAGCACCCACAAGAGCGCACACACCACCGCCAGCACCAGCACCATGCCAAAGCCGCCAATCGAACGGATCGTCGCGCGCATGTAGATGATGTAGCCGATCAGGAGCAGAAGTCCCATGAGCACAACCACCGACAGGTGTGCCTCATAGTTCACCATGCTCCACCGGATATAGTTCCACTCGGTCGGGTTATAGGTCAGTGCCAACAGGCCAAACGCAAACACCCAACGCAGCAAAATGCCCATACTTCTGTCGCCCCGATCTTCTTGGGCGCAGAATCGTGGAATCGCGCGGCGCTGTCCAGCCCTGCGGCAAAGCATCCGGATTTTATCGTTTCCCTGTTGCAGCGGTCCCGGTATACCGGCGCGGGTTTTCTCACCGGAAGGAAAAGCGATGGCAAATGTCGTTGTTGTGGGCGCGCAATGGGGCGATGAGGGCAAGGGCAAGATCGTCGACTGGCTGAGCGAGCGGGCGGACGTGATCGCGCGCTTTCAGGGCGGGCACAATGCGGGTCATACGCTGGTCATTGATGGTGAGGTTTACAAGCTGCACGCGCTGCCGTCGGGCGTGGTGCGTGGTGGGAAGCTGAGCGTGATCGGCAACGGCGTCGTGCTGGACCCCTGGCATCTGGTTGAGGAAATCGCGACCCTGCGCGGGCAGGGGGTGGAGATCACGCCAGAGACATTGATGATCGCGGAAAACACGCCGCTGATCCTGCCGATTCATGGCGAGCTGGACCGGGCACGTGAATCGCAGAACTCGGTCGCGAAGATCGGCACAACTGGGCGCGGGATCGGCCCGGCCTACGAGGACAAGGTGGGGCGGCGGTCCGTGCGGGTCGCGGACCTGGCGGACAAGGCGACGCTGGAACTGCGCGTGGACCGTGCGTTGATCCACCATGATGCGCTGCGTCGTGGTCTGGGCCTGCCTGAAGTGGATCGGGCCGCATTGATCGAAAAACTGAACGAGATTGCGCCGCAGATTCTGGAGTTTTCGGCGCCAGTCTGGAAGGTACTGAACGAAAAGCGCCGCGCCGGTCGCCGTATCCTGTTTGAAGGGGCGCAAGGGGCGTTGCTGGACATTGACTTCGGCACCTATCCATTTGTGACCTCGTCCAACGTGATTGCAGGTCAGGCGGCAACGGGTGTGGGCATTGGTCCGGGCGCGATTGATTTCGTGCTGGGCATCGTAAAGGCCTATACCACCCGCGTAGGCGAAGGCCCGTTTCCGACCGAGTTGGATGATGAAGATGGCCAACGACTGGGTGAGCGCGGGCATGAATTTGGAACGACCACAGGACGCAAACGCCGCTGTGGCTGGTTTGACGCGGTTCTGGTGCGCCAGACTTGTGCGACCTCGGGCGTGAACGGGATTTCGCTGACCAAGCTGGACGTGCTGGACGGGTTTGAAACACTGAAAATCTGCGTGGGGTACGAGTTGGACGGGGTGCAGTTGGACTACCTGCCAACGGCGGCGGATCAACAGGCGCGCTGCACGCCGATCTACAAAGAGGTTCCGGGGTGGTCCGAGTCGACCGAAGGTGCGCGTAGCTGGGCGGAGCTGCCTGCAAATGCGATCAAGTATGTGCGCCGGATCGAGGAGTTGATCCAGTGCCCTGTCGCGCTACTCTCAACCTCACCCGAACGCGAAGATACAATCCTCGTCACTGATCCATTTGCCGACTGATGTCCTTGTCTTACAAAGCCCGCCGCCGCTGGTCCCTGGTGATCCTGCTGATCGGTTTGCCCGTTTACATCGTGGCGGCGGTGACCATTCTGAACTGGCTGGATCGCCCGCCGCTGTGGCTGGAGTTGCTGATCTACACCGCGCTTGGCGTGCTGTGGGCGATCCCGTTCAAGGTGGTGTTTCGCGGCGTTGGGCAAGGCGACCCGGACGCGGAGTAGAGCAATTTGTGGATAAATTGCCTGCGATCCGTCGACGGATCGCTGAAAACGAGTTGACTCGTTTTTCCACCGACAGTCGGGCCAAGCGCCTCAGTATCCGGTCATCTCCAGATAACCGCGCCCGGTTCTTGACCCAGTGACTGCGACCGGGCCTTCCCAATAGGCGAATGACGTGCCCATCCAGCTTTGCGGATTAATCGCCTGCACAGTCACGCTCAAATCACGCTCGGCCAGCGTCAGGTCCCATGTGGTCGGCACCTCGCGACCCGCAACTTGTGTCACATCGCGTGGGGTCAGGGTCAAGCGACCATCCGGGATCGCCGTGGTGACGCCGTCTGTGTCGATCCAGGTGGCCGAGGTGAAATCGCCGCGCCCACCCCGCAACCGGAACGCCATCAACCGCACGCCATCGTCAAAAACCAGCGAAAACCAGTCCCAGCCGCTTTGATCCGGGGCAAGTGGCTGGGACGACCATTCTCGGTCCATCCAGGCGCGACCGGTCACGTCCAGCGCGCCTGTTGGCAGGTCCAGCCGGCCCGTGACCGCGTAGTGCGGCTGCGAATAATAGTAGCTTGCCTGCCCATCGGCCGATTTGACCGAATACCCATCCTGCCCGTGGAACACCAAAGGGCCTTCAGCCTTTAAGCGAACGTCATAGGCAAAGTCGGTCCCATCCGCCTGCAATCGCACTTCTGACGGGTCCGCGCCTGCCATCTGCCATTGGTCAATCCATGCGGCAAAGGGCGTGGCCGTAACACCGGCCTGACCGATCCCGCCGCGCGCGTATTTCTCTGCGAAGTGGTGGCTCTCCGGCGTCGTGACAGCCGCATGGCCCATCCAAACTTGAGGGCTGTGCCAACCGACCGTTTCACCGGGCTGGAGTGCCGACCGGAACAAGGTCCATTGCAGGCCAAAATCGCGCCCCTCGGAGTCACGCAAGTTAGCCGTCAGATACCACCATTCGATGCGAAACATCGGGTGCGGGCCGTGATCGGCGGGGAAATCGAAACGATAGCCAGGAGTGGGCAGGGCAAAACCCTCGGCTTCACTCCCCAATCCCGCATACCCCTGCGCCTGAGCGCGCTGGGTCATCGCGGCCAGGGAGGCGAGGACAAAGGCGCGGCGGCTAACGGTCATGAGAAAACACCTTGAGCAGGGTGGCAGGGGCCAGCCGCGTCAACCGCCGTGCGGGGATCAGCGCGGCGAGCGCTCCGGCCAGCAGGGCAAGCGCCATCAACCGCAGCCAGTCGAGCGGGAACAGGAACATGGGCAGGCGCCAGCCGAATGCCTCCACATTCACAACGGCCAGCAGCAGCCACGCCAATGCCAGACCTAGCGGCAAGGCCACCAGCGCGGTCAGAGCAGCCAGCCCGCAACTGCGCAGCACCTCCAGCCGTGCCAGATCGCGCCTGCTGAGCCCCATGGCCCAGACCGGGGCGAGTTGAGGCAGCCGCGCGGACCAGAGCGTCAGCAGGCTGGTCAGAATGGCAAACCCCGCAACACCCAAGGTCAGGACGTTGAGCGCACCGGTGACCAGAAAGGTACGTTCGAACACCTGTAAGGACGCGGCCTTGATCTGTCGTTGATCGGTGACAGCGTCCACGGGCAGGTCAAAGGTGGCGCGCAGGTCGGTCACCAGCGTGGGAACATCTGCGCGATCCAGACGCAGACCCATCTGGCGATTGGGGATGTTGGGGTGATGATGCAGCAGCGTGGACATCCCGACAATCGCCTGTGGGTGCGGGTTGCCATAGTCGGAATAGATCCCGGCAATTTCTGCCTGCCAGCCGGGGGACAGGGCGACCGGGTCGCCGACCCATAGACCGACCTGCCGTGCCAGTTGTTCATTGACCAGGATCGCGCCGTTTTGCAGAGCCTGCCACGGGGTCTCACCCGCCGCGATCAGCGGCCAGTTATCGTGATACGTGGCGTGGTCGATGATCCCGTAAACCCGTCCCGGGCGACCGTTCAACTGCGTATCGACGAAACGGATGGGCAGCACGGCATCGGTACGGGGTGTGAGCCATGCGGCAATCTCCTCTGCCTGTTCATCACTGCGGGCGCGCAGGTACACCTCGGCCGCCAGCCGTTGATCCAGCCAGCCCGTGAACGTCAGGCGGAAGCTGGAAACCATGGTGCCTACACCGATATTGGTGGCAAGCGCCAGAAGAAGCGCCATCAATGCGAGCGACAGCCCCGGCAATTGCGCGGACATGTCGGACCAGACCCATTGGCTGACCGGGCCGCGCGCGCGGCGGGCGATCCGCGTCAGGATCAGACGAAGCAGAGCGGGCAGAGCCAGCGCCGCGCCAAGGAGCAGGCCAGAGATCGCGGCAAATCCGGCGATCAGCCCGCCAAAGCCAAGCGCGGCGAGGCCAGAAATGGCCAGAAGGGCACCACCCAAGGCCATGATCGAAAACTGCCGTGCGGCGGCGCTGGCCCAGCGGTCAGGTCCGGTTGCGGCCAGCAAGGGCACGCGTCGAAGGCGCAAAAGTCCCTGTGCGCCTGCTGTCAGCGCGCCCAGCAAAGCCATACCCATACCGCCCAGCACCCACGGCCAGCGCAGTGTGAGGGTCGCATCGACCTGCGCACCATAAAGTCCGCGCAACGAGGCGGACACATCCGGCAATAACGCGGTGGCCAATACGTACCCCAGCGCGATACCTAACAGTCCGGCGATCAAAGCCAGCACGACAAGCTCGGCCAGGATCAGGTGAGTGAGAACAGGCAGCGGCAAACCCAGCGCGCGGAGCGTGCGAAAGGTGCCGCGTCGCTCCTCGAAAGCGAGGCCCGAGACGCCGTGGATCACGAACAGTCCGACAGCAAAGGCCAGCAGGCCAAAGGCGGTGAGGTTCAGGTGAAAACTGTCGGTCAGGCGGGCAGTGTCAGGCGTTTCGGGATAGGTGAGCGTGGCACCAGGCAGGGCGGTTTGCAGATCGGTTTGGGGGAGAGAGTCGATGAGTTCCAGCCGGTCGATCTGTCCTGTGCGGTTCAGCAGGCGTTCGACCAGACCAATGTCGGCCAGCACCAGTCCGGCAGGTGCAGTGTCGAGCGCGATGACAGTGGGCAGGTCCGGGATGGCCTCCAACCGTTTGGCCAAGGCAGGCCGCGCGATCAGGCGTCCGGGCGGGGTCAGCAAGTCCTCTGGCGCGACGTCAGGCGCGTCGCCCAGAATGACAACATCCGGCCAGGACAGCAGGTCCACGCCCAGGATTTGCACGCGGCCATTGGGAGTGGGCAAACGCCCCTCCAACAGCGGGGTGACCGGCCAGCCGCTGCGGCGGAGGGTGACGTATTCCTCCAGCGTGATCGGGCCGGAGGGGCGTTGGATCACCGGTCGGGCGGCGTTTTCCAGCAGGTTGGCGGCGCTCGCATAGCTCGCCCGCGCCTCGGCGTTGATGGCCTGTACAGCGGACCAGAGCGCGGTGGCCAATGCGAGACCCAGCACAAGAGTGATGAATTGCACAGGGCGATGGACCCAGTGTGACAGCAGCGCATGTGCCGCTGTGCGGGTCATGACACGCGGCCCTGCGACAGGTGCAGACGGCGGGACAGGCGGGCCGCGACGCCTTCGGAATGGGTGACAAGGAACAGCGCGGTGCCGCTTTCCTGTACGAGGTCCAGCATCAGGTCGAGCACGCGGTCGGAATTGGCCTCGTCCAGATTACCGGTGGGTTCATCCGCCAATAGCAGGTCAGGCCGGGCCGCCAGTGCGCGACCGATGGCAACCCGTTGTTGTTGTCCGCCGGACAGGGTCTCGGTCGATTGGGTCAGCACGTCATTGAGACCAAGGCGGGCGGTGACATGCCCTGTCCAGTCCTGGTCCTCGCGCCCCGCCAACCGAGCCTGGAATGTCAGATTGGCCGCAACATTGAGAGACCCGATCAGGTTGAATTGCTGAAACACAAGCCCGATGCGCGTCCGGCGCAGGTCGGCGCGGCCCCGGTCGTTTAACGTGGCGTATTGCGTGCCTCCAAGTCGGATGTCGCCTGAGTCGGGATCATCCAGCGCGCCCATGAGATGCAGCAACGTGCTTTTGCCGCTGCCGCTTTCGCCGGTGAGGGCCACTGTCTCTCCACCATCCAATTGCAGCGAGACGTCCGTGAACAAGGGCCGCGCGTCAAAGGATTTGGAGACGGATTGAAGTTCAAGGAGCATGTCGGACCCATTGCAATCAAACCGCATTTCCGGGACAACGATCAGACCCGAGCGGTGCAGGTTCAGACGGTGACCTAATCCGGACCGGGCCGCAATCCAGCAATCGGACGCAGGGTCCGGGAGGGGGACAGATGGCTATGCATTCGCAGATTTTCTGGGGCTCGTTCTACCTGACGATCTGTTGCCTGATGCATGTCGGGTTCCTGGCGATGACCATCAATGTGCTGGAGAAGATTGACCATGGGCAGGAGCGGCCCGGGTTTTTCTGGGTTGTGTTGTTGTTGATGGCCAGTTTCGTGTCCATCGCCCTGTCGCACACGGTACAGGTCTGGTTGTGGGCCTGGGCGCTGATTGGGATCGAGAACCTACAGGACTGGAATTCTTCCGTTTATTTCTCGCTCGTGAGCTACACGTCGTTGGGTTATGGCGATGTGACGCTGGGCCCGGGCGCACGGATTTTCGGGGCGTTTTCGTCTGTTACGGGATTGCTGACATTTGGTTTGAGTACGGCGTTTCTGGTGGCTTTGATGACGCGGCTGTTGAAGGGCTGGTTTCATTGAGCCAAGAGGGGAGTGATCTGATTGTGCGCCTGCGGCGCGCTTGACATCTCGTCCAAACGCCTCCGGCGTTTCTCCTCGGAGTTTCGGCCTGACGGCCTCAATTTGAGTATTTGAACCAAGAAGAAGAGGCGGGGTGTGCCCCGCCTGTTCATTTAGTTTCCAGTGTAGATGCGGGACCAGTCCTGGGCCATGTCAACGATCAGCCAGCCTTTGGCCGGGCCTTGGTCCAACCCGTCGCGCAGGACACCGATGTGGCCCTCGCGGTCGTAAGCGACTTCGCGCGTTCCATCTGTGTGGTGGACCAGCAGGCCGAGGCGCGCACCGTCTCCGGACGTGGACCAGTCGATCATGGCAAAATCGCCGTCTGAATTGCCCCCGGCCAGGATCGGACGGCGGCCGATGATGCGGTCGATGTTGATCGGTTTGTTTTCCTTGTCGTCATAGAAGGCAAGCGCGGGCGCCTTGGTGATGGTTGGCACGCCGTCGACCAGGGCGTATTCCGTGGCGGTGTAGGAGCCGATCACCTGTTCTGGCGGGATGCCATACGCCTCTTCGGCGAAGACGCGCATGAAGTGGATGCCGCCGCCCGAGACGATGTAGG
This sequence comes from Paracoccaceae bacterium, assembly GCA_040830545.1. GTDB lineage: Bacteria > Pseudomonadota > Alphaproteobacteria > Rhodobacterales > Rhodobacteraceae > HXMU1420-2. Next base: position 8,142 of record JBFOMB010000144.1, read on the forward strand.
TCTTGAACCCTTCATCCCGCAGATAGCGCAGCAGTTCGACCATGGGTTGATAGGTCATCTGGTCGTAACGCAGGCCGGTGATGGGGTGGGTGCGGGTGTCGAGCCAATGTGCCACGCGGTCCTGAAATTCGGGGACTGTCATGCCGGAATGGGAGAGTTTCATCACCTCCAGCACTGCGGGTTTTCCACCGGCAAGCACAGCCTTGTAGTCGCCTTCTGCTGCGGCTTTCAGTGTATCGGAGGTGAGGACAGAGGGATCATCGGCGGCCATGTCCGAGATGATGTCGATGGCAAAGATGAGTTGGAAGTAGAGTGGCTGTTCTCCCCAGAGCGTGCCGTCATTGTCGAAGGTCGCGATGCGTTCTGCGGGTGGGACGTATTCGTCCGAGGCCGGGTCGGTCACGGTGTCAACGAATTCAATGATGCGGGACTTGGCATCTGTGTCGTTCCAGGAGGGCAACGGGTCGGCAAAGGCGGGCAGGGCCGTGAGTGAGAAGCACAGCGCGGCAAAGAGTGGTCGCACGGGGGAAAACTCCGTCAAATAGTCAAAGAAAAAGACAGGGCCGCCCGGAAGAGCGGCCCTGAACATGTGGTTGGGTTATTTCGAACCCATGGCGCCCAGGATTTTGTCCTTGGCGTCGCCGATGGTGAAGCTACCCGGTTTCTGGCGCGGCGGGTATTCTTCGAATGTGGCCAGGAACTGAGACACATAGTCCGCAGCAGGCAACAGCAGGAAGACGTGGTCCAGATACCAATCCCAATAGGTGTTCGAAGTTATGTTCGAGCGCTCATAAGGATCGCGGCGCAGGTTGAACAGCAGCGGAATGCGCAGTTCGGTCCAGGGTTCTGCCCAGGCGCGCAGGGTCTGGGGATAACGATGCTCCAGGAAGATCGCCTTCCAGTCATTGTAGCGCAGCGCAGTCAGATCGCCGTCATCGGAGAAGTAGAATATCTCCTTCCGGGGCGTTTCGTCAGCGTTGCCCAGCAGGTAATCGAGCGTGTTGTACCCGTCCAGATGCACGCGATAGTCGCGGCCACCGCCGACCTCGGCCACGGTGATACCGTCCAGCAGGTCCTCTTTTACCGTGTCATTGCCGGCCATGGCCAGGAATGTGGGCAGCCAGTCCATGTGGTGCATGATCTCGTTCGAGATCTGGCCCGGTTCGATCTTGCCCGGCCAGCGCACCATGGCAGGCACGCGGAACCCGCCCTCCCAGTTGGTGTTTTTCTCTCCACGGAAGGGGGTCATTGCCGCATCCGGCCAGCTGTTCATGTGCGGGCCGTTGTCGGTGGAATACATCACAAAGGTTTCGTCCGCGATGTCCAACTCGTCCAGCAGGTCCAGCAGCATGCCTACATGCGTGTCATGTTCCATCATGCCGGCGGCATATTCGTCCATCTGCTGACCGGCGATTTCATTCGCGCGTTCCCGCATCTCTTCCTTCACGTGGGTGCGGAAGTGCATGCGCGTGCCGTTCCACCAGACGAACCACGGCACATCCTGTGCCTCGGACCGTTTGATGAAGTCGATGGCTGCAGCGATGGTTTCCTCGTCCACCGTTTCCATGCGCTTGCGGGTCAGAGGGCCGGTGTCTTCGATTGTGCCATCAGCGGCGGATTTGATCACGCCGCGCGGGCCGAACCGTTCACGGAAGGACGGATCCTGTGGATAATCCTCCAGTTCGGGCTCTTCTTCGGCGTTGAGGTGGTAGAGGTTGCCGAAAAACTCGTCAAAACCGTGGTTTGTCGGCAGCATGTCGTCCCGGTCGCCCAGGTGATTCTTGCCGAATTGGCCTGTTGCATACCCTTGGGCCTTCAACAGACCAGCGATGGTCGGGTCCTCGATCTGCATACCTTCCTTTGCACCGGGCATGCCGACTTTGGACAGGCCCGTACGGAACACGGACTGACCGGTGATGAAGGACGATCGGCCTGCGGTACAGGATTGCTCGGCATAATAGTCGGTGAAGATCATGCCTTCATTGGCAACGCGGTCGATGTTGGGCGTCTGATAGCCCATCAATCCCATCGTATAGGCCGAAATATTGGACTGACCGATGTCATCGCCCCATATGACCAGAATGTTGGGTTTGTCGTCCTGGGCCCAGGCAGGGGCCGCCAGCGCGACGCTCAGGGCCGCAACGGCAAGCCGGCGTATGCCGCGCCAGCGTTCTGGGGGTGCGGTTGTGGTTGGCATGAATACTCCAATGTTGGTGCGGCAATGCGCCGTCGTGAAAGAGTGTGTGTGGTGTTTTCACTGACACAAATTCAGTGGCATCACGGTGACACAGCAAGCATGGCGCGTAACGCTGCAAGCGAGATGCCCAATACGTGTAACGTGGATACAAAGTAACAAAGGCGTCATTTGATGGGATTGGCAGAAAATCAGAGCAGGACCAAACGTCAGGACGGCGGATTGCTGCTGACGCGAGGATGGTTGTCGCGTCGGGATGTTGAGACGCAGCAGTTGATCCTGGGAGCCATGACGGCCAAAGCGTTTGAGCCGGGTGAAACGCTGTATCGGATCGGGGACTCCAGCAGTGGCGTTTATGGTTTGGCCGAAGGTTGGGTTTCTGTGTCGATTGGCGCGGATGACGGGCGTGAAACCATGGTGCATGCCAGCGGTCCCGGATTCTGGATTGGCGATCTCAGCCTGTTGTCTGACCGTGCGCGGCAGGTCACTCTGGTTGCTCTTGGCCCCGTTCGGGCCTTGGCGCTGAGCTCTACGACTGTGACAGAGTTGGTGCGGGACAGGCCGCAGCTTTATCGCGATTTCTACGATCTGACACGGGACAACATGGAAACGGCATTGCGTATTCTGGGAATCGACCGGGTGCCGCATTCGGATCGGCGCTTGGCGCTGCGCCTGATGCAATTGGCGGAGCCTGATCCATCCTCAACGCCATGGTTGCCCTTGACACAGCCATTGCTGGCCGAGCTGGTGTCCGTGTCCGTGCCGACTTTGCAGCGCGCTGTTGCGCGTTTGGTCGAGGCTGGCTTGATCGAGCCGGGCTATGGCGGGTTGCAAATCCTGGATCGTGAGCGTCTCAGCAAATGGGGTCAATGCTGAGCGTTTAAGCGCGTGCCAAGGGTTGCGACCCGGCCACGGACCACATCAGAGATTGGGCCATCGTTGGCCGTGTCCCGCAACGTTGTGAACCAGTGATCCGGCGGCTTGCGGCCCGCACTGCGCTTCCAAGTCAACGCGCGCAGGATCGCCTCACCTTCGGGTGGCAACCGGTCGGGGATGTCTTCGTCGTTGAGCATTGCCCAGACACCGGACCAAAGGCGTGCGACCGACCACGGGTTGTACCCTCCACCGCCCAAAACCAGAAGGCGCGGGCACAGGTCCGCCAAGGTACGAACTGTGCGCCAGTGGCAATTATTGGACAAGGAGAGACGTGAAAGCGGGTCTTCGGCCACGGCATCCGCGCCACATTGCAGGACGATGGCGTCAGGTCGATGTGCGGCGACGGCAGGCAGCAGGGCTTCGTTCAGGATCAGGTCAAACTCGGTATCGTTCACGCCACGGGGCAGGGGCAGGTTGAAAAGGTTGCCCTGACCGCGATCTTCCAAGTTACCTGTGAAGGGCCAGCGGTTTTCTTCGTGGGTAGAGAGCAGCAGGACCTCGGGCATATCACCAAACGCTACCTCGACCCCGTCGCAATGATGGGCGTCGATGTCGACATATGCAATTCGCTGTAATCCCTTTTGCTGCAACGCCTTTATTGCCAGAACCGGGTCGTTGAAATAGCAGAACCCGTTGGCGCGATCCGGCAATCCGTGATGCGTTCCACCACCGGGATTATATACCACACCGCCCTGCGCCACGATTTCCGCCCCCAGGAGCGACCCGCCTGCGGCGGTGGCCGGGCGGCGAAACATTTCGGGAAAAACCGGGTTGGACAACGTGCCCAGGCCATGGCGCTCGCGGGTTTCGGCGCTGACGGTTTGTGTTTCTTCCACCTGTTGCAATGCGCGGACATAGCGGTCGGTGTGAAAGGCACGCAACGCCACCGGTTTCGCACGAGGGCTGGTGCGATAGTTGTCGACCCTCAGCCAGCCCATGGCCCGGCACAGGTCGATCACGGTTGGCACTCGGGGAATGGCCAGCGGATGAATGCGGCCATAGGTCGATCCCCGATAGATTTCGGACCCGATGAACAGGGGCTGGGACATGTCCGGTCGTCAGCTTTCCGTCTTATCGCCTTGGTCCGGTGTTTCGTCGGCATCCGAACGTTGCATCAATTTCGCGATCAGCGGACCCAGGATCGAAGGGGCAACCGTGCCCAGTGGGTCGTTTGCCATCTTGTGCAGGCTGTCGGTGACCTCTCGAATCTCGGTCATGGTGCTGTCCAGCTCTGCCTCGATATGTTCAATCGAGCGTTCCCGTAGTTCGGTCGCCTGGTCCGCCTCGCGCTCGGCAGACATATTCAGCGCGATGATGGCAACGATAACCGCAACGGTCAGGTTTGCGCATGCCACAATCAAAGCGGCCCAATAGGGGGGCATAACCTCGCGCAGGCCAAGGAACGCGGCGAGGTTCAGCATGATCACGCCCAGACCGGTGGCGATGGCTGCGCCAATCAGAAGGATGATCTGGTTGCGTGCAACGGTCAGGCGCCGCCGTGCGATCAGGTGTTCGGTTCGCAGCAGTACGGAAATGGAACGGCCGATCCCCTTCATTTGTGAACCCGGCCCAAAAGATATCCAACGCCCAGTGCGGCGAGCGCAGTCAGCAGGGGTTTCTGTTCCGGCAACCCGTCCAGTTCCGCGTTTAACCGATCCCAAAGGTCTTCGATCCGTTTGATGTCTGTTCCATCTTCGCCCAACAAGGTCTGCAACAGCGTTTGCGGCGCGTCCGCCTGTCGTGGTGCCTCGCGCGTGGTCGGCGCAGGCCGGTCACCCAAACGCGATTGCAGCGCGGCGAGTTCGGCAGAGAATTCGGATCGGCTGGTCATAGGCGGCTCCGTTCTGGTTCTGCCTAGATGACCGCGATTGTGTCCCGGTTGCAAGCGTGTGGACGGGCAGGCATGGTCGAGCCCAAGGCAGGAGGCAACATGCAGCACAGCACCACGCGACATTTCATCAGGTCGCTTTTGCGCGCGATGATCCGGTTTCGGGAAAAACGCGGCTGGATCATGAGCAGCCATGTCGCCATGTCCATGTTATTGGCGCTGTTTCCTTTTCTGTTGTTTGTGGTGGCCCTGGCTGGCGCTGTGACGGCAGATGTGCAGACCGAAGCGCTGATTGATCTGGTGTTGGGGTCCTGGCCGAAAGAGATTGGTGAACCCATCGCGCGTGAGGTGCGCGCAGTGACGTCCGGGGCCGGGTCCAGCCTGTTGACAATTGGCGCGGTGCTCGCGGTGTATTTTGCGTCAAACGGCGTAGATGCGTTACGCGCCGCCATGACCCGCGCCTATCACGGCAGCGACCCCCGTCCTTGGTGGCAACAGCGTTTGTTGTGTCTGGTTTTCGTGCTGTGTGGGGCTGGGGCGCTTGTCGCGGCGGTTTTTGTCGGGATCGCCGCGCCGCTGTATCTGCATTTCATGGAGGACGCGGCACCCCGGCTTTACACTGCGATATTCGGGAACGAGGTCATGCGTCAAATCGTGACCGCGCTAGTGCTGGTTGTGGCGGTGACGGCCTGTCACCTGTGGTTGCCTGCCAAGGACGTGCGCCCGGCCCATGTCTGGCCGGGTATCCTGCTAACGTTGTTTTTCTGGGCTTTGGCCGGCTACGG
>JBFOMB010000145.1:0-17578 GCA_040830545.1 Paracoccaceae bacterium
CCATGCCCAGATACGCAACCGGACGCTACACCAACAACCCCGCCGCCATCCGCGCGCTGTTCAATGGCGGGCAGGTCCACCGCGACGTTTATGTGGACCGCGAGATCTATGATCTGGAGATGAAGCACCTCTGGTCCAACACCTGGATCTTTGTCGGCCATGACAGTCAGGTCCCCAACAAGGGCGATTACTTCACCACCCAGATTGGAAACCAGCCCGTCATCATGGTCCGCCACACCGATGGCGAGGTGCATGTCCTCTACAACCGCTGCCCGCACAAGGGCACGAAGATCGCCATCGACCGCGAGGGCAATACCGGTAAATTCTTCCGCTGCCCGTACCACGCGTGGTCCTTCAAAACCGACGGTTGCCTGCTCGCCATCCCCTTGAAGAAGGGATACGATGGCACCGCACTGGAAGGCAGCAAAAACGCAAAAGGCATGACACCTGTCGGCGCGGTCCATGTCTATCGCGGCTTTGTCTTTGCCCGGTTGGCCGAACACGGCATCAGCTTTGACGACTATTTCGGTGGTAGTCTTTCGACCATCGACAACATGGTGGATCGCAGCCCCGCAGGCCGGCTGGAAGTCGCAGGACCCCCGCTTCGCTATATCAACAACTGCAACTGGAAAATGCTGGTCGAAAACCAGACCGACAGCTGCCATCCCATGGTGGCCCATGAATCCAGCGCAGGCACGGCGGTGCGGCTATACGAGGAAATGGGCAACCCCGAACCGCGCCCCCCGGCGATGGAGATCATCGCGCCCTTCATGTCGCCGTATGAGTTCATGGAAGGTATGGGCATCCGCACGTGGCCCAACGGCCATGGCCATACCGGCGTGAACATGTCGATCCACTCCGACTATTCCGCCATCCCCGGCTATTTCGATGCGATGACCAAGGCGTATGGAGAGGAACGCGCCAAGGCCATCCTGGACGAAAACCGCCACAACACGGTCTATTTCCCGTCGATCATGACCAAGGGACCGATCCAGCAGGTCCGCAACTTCATCCCGCTGGGTCCGGACAAAACCCTGATCGAAAGCTGGATCTACCGGCTGGTCGGCGCGCCTGACATGCTGCTGGCCCGCACCGCGATGTATAGTCGTATGATCAACGCCTCGACCTCGATGGTCGCCCATGATGACACTGAAATGTACGAACGCGCGCAGGAAGGGCTGACCACCAATGGGCTGGAATGGGTCGACCTCAACCGGCTCTACACCGGACCGGAATCCTATGATGAGGAACGTGTCGAAAACGGCACAACCGAACGCCAGATGCGCAACCAGATCGACGCTTGGGTGAAGTTCATGACCGTGTCGATGGAAGCTCCGGTGGAGGCGGCGGAATGAGCGTGTCGCGCGATCAGATCATTGATTTCATCTACAACGAGGCCCGGATTCTGGACGAGGCCCGATATGCCGACTGGATCGCGTTGTGGCTCGACACCGGGCATTACTGGATGCCGCTGGATTTCAAACAGACCGATCCGCATTTGGTGACGTCGTTTTTGTATGAAGATTTCTTCATGCTGCGTTTGAGGGTGGAGCGTCTGAACGGTGCGCGCACATTCAGCCAGAAACCCAAGAGCCGCTGTTTGCACGTGCTGAACCGTCCGTCGATTGACGAGGCGGATGATGAGGCCGGTCGGTACAAGGTTGTGACGGCCATGCACTATCTGGAAACCCGGCTGGACGATCAATTGTTGCTGGGCGTCACGGCAACCCATGACCTTGCCGTGGTCGATGGCGCGCTGAGGATCGCGAACAAGCGCGTGGACCTTGTGAACTGCGACGCCGCTTTCCCGAATATACAACTCCTGCCCTGAGACACGAACCAGAGGCCCCGATGACCGAAACCGTCTATGACCGCCTGAGGGCCTCTGCCACCCGCTGGCCCGACCGATCCCTGTTGTGCGTGTTGCCGGAAACGGCGGCCGCCTACGATATTCCCGACGGTGAAATCAGCTTTGCCGACGCTCTGGCGCAGGTGGATGCCTTGGCGGCCGCCTATGCAGCCACCGGATACACCGCCGGTCACCGCGTCCTGATCCTGCTCGAAAACCGCCCGTCCTATTTCCTGCACTGGATCGCGCTGAACCGCCTTGGTGCGTCCGCCGTGCCAGTTAACCCGGACCTGCGGGCGGCTGAACTGGCCTATATGATCGGCCATTGTGAACCTGCCGGGGCCGTCGCGGTCCCGTCGCGTGGCAAGGACCTGAGCGATGCCGCCAGCTACGATTTGCCAGTGTTTGGCCCGGACGACACGCCCTTGCCCCCTGCGCAATCCCCGAATGCGGCTGAGGGGGAGGCGGCCATGCTTTACACCTCGGGCACCACGGGCAATCCCAAGGGCTGCGTTCTACGCAACGAATACTTCACCATGTCGGGCGACTGGTACAAAAACGCTGGCGGGCTGTGCGCTATCACCGAGGACGGGGAGCGCATGTTGACGCCCCTGCCGGTCTTCCACATGAACGCAATGGCGTGTTCGTTCATGGCGATGCTAACGGTCGGCGGCTGCCTGATTGCGCTGGACCGTTTCCACCCGAAGACCTGGTGGGCCTCGGTCCGCGACAGCCGCGCGACCTGTCTGCACTATCTGGGCGTCATCCCGTCAATCCTGATGAAAACGCCCGAAGACCCGTCAGACCGCGACCACTCCATCAAGTTCGGGTTTGGTGCGGGCGTGGACCCGGAGTTACACGCGCCATTTGAAGAACGGTTCGGCTTCCCGCTGGTGGAAGGGTGGGGCATGACCGAAACCTCCGCCGCCAACACGATCACCAACAACCGCGAACCGCGTCTGGTCGGGGTCAGTTGTCTGGGCCTGCCGCCCGATGACATCGAGGTGCGCGTGGTGGATGAGGCCGGGCAGGATGTGCCTGCCGATGCCCCGGGCGAATTGCTGGTGCGCCGGTCAGGCGATCAACCGCGTCTGGCGTTTTTCGACCACTACTACAAGAATCCCGAAGCCACGGCAGAGGCTTGGGAGGGCGGCTGGTTCCACACCGGCGACCTCGTGCGCCGGGACGCCGAGGGCCGAGTGTTCTTTGTCGATCGCAAGAAGAACATTATCCGTCGGTCTGGCGAAAACATTGCAGCAGTGGAGGTCGAAAGCGTGCTGATGCAGCACCCCGCGATCAAAGCCGCTGCAGTAGCGCCGGTGGCGGACGAGATTCGGGGTGAGGAGGTCTTTGCCCTCATCGTCACTGACACTCCGGGCGAGGAGATGGTGCAGGGCATCATGACGTTTTCGCTGGATCAGATGGCTTACTACAAGGCGCCGGGCCACATTGCTTTTGTGGATGAATTGCCTCTGACGTCTACCCAGAAAATCCAGCGCGGCGCGCTAAAGGCGCAGGTGGCTGATCTGGTGGAAGACCACGCGACCCATCATACGGCGCATTTGAAGAAGCGGCAGGGTTAGCGGTTCAATTTGCGTTCCGCCCAACATGCAATGTTGGGCCGCGCCGTTCCGCCCCCACGGGGCGGCGCGATTGCGCCACCCCTCGGAACGGTGCTACTCCGCAAGGTTTGCGTTACCTCGTGTGCCAATGGTCCGGAGGTACTGTCTGTTGAGACAAACTCCGCGCGCTACAAGCAACATGTTGCGATGAACATCAACGCCCCAAAAAAGGGGAAGCCCCGGACTTTGTCCGGGGCCTGATGTGTCCGAAAACTGTGTGAAGGTTCAGGGACAAATCACCGGGACCATAAAGGCCGCCGGTGCTTTCTTGTGACCGAGGTAGGTCGTCGTGCGGGTGGCATCCATTGCGCAGCCCGTAGCATCCCGAAGGTATTCGGAAAACGCCTTGGATTGCAGATGACGCGGACGAGGCATATCCGCCCCGCGCCGCCCCGGTGTAACCTGCAGGTAGTGCGAAGTCGGCGAGGGCTGGGTCAGTTGCAGATCAAAGGCGCGAAACTGCGGCTCGACCGGCTCGGATGCACAGGCCGTAAGGAACAGCAGGGCAGGGAGAAACAGGCGATACGCGTTTGACATGGGACACCTCTGAACCAGTGGCTTCGTTGCCTACAAATCTACGGAAATGGACAAAACCGCTCAATCAAAAGGTTGAGACTTCGTTAACGCGCGGGCGTAGGGCGCCGAAAATCAGCGTCTCACAAATTTCTGCGGACAGGGCGATCTTTTTTGCTAGTCTGGCGGAACCACATGGGTTTTGCGCGATTTGAAACAGGAGGTTTCCCCACATGCCGACATCCTACCAGGCCCCCATGGCAGGCGATGCCGCCAAGACGTCAACCAGCCAGTCGCTTGAAACCAACGCACAGAAAGGCGCGGGGCGCGTGCGGAACTTGCTGGCCAAAAAAAGCGGGAATGCAATCACGATCAAGGAGACAGACACAATCGCCTCTGCCGTGCAGGTGCTGCGGGACAAGCGAATCGGCGCGCTGATCGTCGTGAACGAGGCAGGGACGCTGGCGGGCATCCTGTCTGAACGCGACATCGTACGTAAACTGGCGGAAACGCCGGGTCAGACCCTGCCACAAACGGTGGCTGAGAACATGACCCGCGACGTGGTGACCTGCGGGGCCGAAGATACCCTGATCGAGGTCCTGCGCCGCATGTCCGAAGGCGGTTTCCGCCACATGCCCGCCGTGGATGGCACAACCCTTCTGGGCATGATCACCATCGGGGACGTGGTCAACTTCCGCCTGAACGAACTGGAACACGAAGCGCTGCAATTGAAGCAGTTGATTGTCGGTTAACGCAGCGCAGCCCCGGACTTGATCCGGGGCCTCGGATTACGGCGCCAGAGGTCCCGGCGCAGGGGCCGTGACTGCGGTTGCGCACGACGTCAACACAACGCAATTACTCACATTCCCCACTTCGGTAGCAGGCCAACAAATCGGCCTTCTGCTCCGCGTCAATCGATACATAGGTTGGACAAAGGCTGCTTGTTGCCTCCGTCGCACGACCTAGCGACACCGAGGTGAGAACACCAATCACGTCCGTATGTGTGGCGGGAAGCAGCGAAAGCGCCCCTTCATGCTCATCTTGGATGGAGACACGTACGTTTACCGATTTGGTGGAGAACGGTACGAATTCTGTCCCCACATTCCTCAGCCCTTCGAACGTATACGCGCCGATATAGTGGTACTCGATCCGATTGGGCATCTGCGTGTCTGTGGAGGACGGACCATATCGGTCCTGAATGTCCTCGAAGTGCAGTTCGTGCAGGAACGGTAGGTGTGACGTACGAGTAAACCGCCCGATAACGAGTAATTTGGAGTCGTCGTTTTTTGCTGAAAGCTTCTTGGTCAGGGTTTTTGAAACCTGGCGGAGCCGTTCGGCGTGATCCGTCGGTTCCTGACCCTCCTCGAAGAGTTTGGCCAGCGGAAAGGTACTATTGAGTGCGAAAACAGATATCGGGAAGCAAAAAAACAGGGACGTGAACGAAGCCAGAATCGCATTGATTTTCGCCATTTTGAGCCCCTGGAATGCCAGCTTGGTCACTATCCTGACATGGTACGGCAGTTCTCTGCAATTCCGTTTGGATCGCGTGTGTCTCACGATTGAACGCGATCATATATCCGACATGAACCACAGGGCAACGCGGCCCCGGACTTGATCCGGGGCTTCGGATCAAGTCGCCAGAGGTCCCGGCGCGGGGGCCGGGACTGCGGCAGTGTTTGGGGAAGTCTATCGTTCAAGCCCAGACCCAGGGGCGAGCCTGCATCAACGCATCGCGGTAGCCCTTGATATGCTCCGCCTCGGCGCGGGTGAGGTCGATGTCGTCCCAACCGTTCATCAGTTTTGTTCGGGCCGTATCGGCGAGTGAAAACGGAACGTCCGCCCCACCGATGCGGACCGTACAGGCTTCGAGATCGACGCTCAGGTCTGTCGGCACCGACGAGATCAACCGTTCCACCTCCGACTCTGACACCTGCGCAGGAAGCAGGCCGTTGTTCACGGCGTTCCCGGCAAAGATGTCGCCGAAACTCGGCGCGATCACAGCGCGATACCCCGCATCGACCAGCGCGTAAACCGCCGCTTCGCGCGACGATCCGCTGCCGAAATTTCGGCGGGCAATCAGAATTGACGCCTCGGGCCATCGGTTCAGCGGAAACGCCGTGTCTAGTTCGCCATCCGCGTTCCGCCGCATGTCGTGCAGCAGGTGACCACCATAGCCTTCACTGCGCGGGATCGACATGAAACGTGCTGGGATCAGCTGGTCGGTGTCTACGTTCTCCAGCGGCAGGGCAATCGCCTGTCCGGTATGTGTCGTCCAGCCCGCCATCAGAGCCGACCCTCCAGCAAGGGTCGCGCATCCGTCAGCGTGCCGGTCACAGCAGCAGCGGCCACCATGGCAGGTGACATCAGATGCGTACGCGCACCGGGGCCCTGCCGCCCCCGGAAATTGCGGTTGGTGGAACTGGCGCAGCGTTTGCCTGGCGCGACGGTCTCGCCGTTCATGCCCACGCACAGCGAACAGCCTGCCTCAGACCAATCCAGACCAGCCTGCTCGAATATCTCCGCCAGACCCTCTTCCTCTGCCTGTTTGCGTACCAATGCGGAACCGGGGGAAACTTGTCCCGGCACTTTCGCCTTGCGCCCTGCCAGCACAGCGGCGGCGAGGCGCAGGTCTTCGATCCGGGCGTTGGTGCAGGAGCCGAGGAAGACTTGATCGACCGGCGTGCCTTCCAAAGGGCGACCGGCGGTCAGGCCCATGTAGTCGAGCGCAGCCCGCGCCGCATCAGCACGTGCTTCCGGCAGGCGGGCGGGGTCGGGCAGGGTGGTATCAATGGGCAGCGCCTGTTCCGGGCTGGTGCCCCAGGTGACGGTCGGCGCAATCTCGGACGCATCAAACTGCGCTTCGCGGTCAAACGACGCGCCGTCATCCGTCTGCAAATCCGCCCAATCCGCGATCGCCCGGTCCCAGGCCTGACCCTTCGGCGCAAAGGGACGGCCCTGCACATACTCCAGCACCTTCGTATCCGGCGCGACCATGCCAAACCGCGCGCCGCCTTCGATGGAGAGATTGCAAAGCGTCAACCGCGCCTCGACCGAAAGATCACGCACCGTGCTGCCTGCATACTCCACCGCATGCCCCCGCGCGCCATCTGTCCCCAGCTTCGCAATCCAGTTCAGCGCTATGTCCTTGGCCGTGACCCCGGGCATCAGGCTCCCATCAACCGTGATCCGCATCGCCCTGGGCTTGGTCTGCCACACGGTTTGCGTGGCCAGGACATGCGCCACCTCGGTCGCGCCGATGCCAAAGGCCAGTGCGCCCAACGCGCCGTGGGTCGAGGTATGGCTGTCCCCGCAGGTCACCAGCAGACCGGGCAGCGTCAGCCCCTGTTCCGGCCCGATTACATGCACAATCCCCTGCCGCGCGTCATGCAGGCCAAAGGCGCGGACGTCGTGGGTCTTTGCGTTTTCCTCCAGTGTGCGGATCATGCGGGCGATGTCGGGGTCCGCGATGTGGGACCGGTCGCGCACGGGCGCATAGTGATCCACAACGGCAAAGGTCAAGTCCGGCTCGGCCACCGGCAGCCCCCGCGCCGCGATCTTGGCAAAGCCGTGATGTGACCCTTCGTGTACCAGGTGCCGGTCCACCCACAGCAGCGATGCACCATCCGCGCGACGGCGAATTTCGTGGCGGGTCCAGAGTTTATCGAGCAGAGTTTGTGGCGTGGTCATGTCAATTGTCTTTGGCTACGCTAAGTCTAACGCGAATTGCAGGCCCGGCAAGCGGGGCGACAGCGCGGGGAGGGGACGTGCCGGTAATCGAAGTTCACCTGATCGAGGGCTATGCGCCCAAGGACAAAACGCGCCTGTGCACCGCGCTGACGGATGCAACGCGGCTGGTCATTCCGGCCCCGCCCGAGGCCGTTACCGTCATGGTGCACGACCACGCGCCCGCCGGTTACATGCGGGGGAGGGAGGCCAAGGCACCTGCCACGGCGCTTCCCGATGCGGCCCAAATCGTGCGCGACTTCCTTGCCGCGATGGAGGCACGCGACCTCAAGCGAGCGGAAACCCACCTGGGCGCGGGGTTCCAGATGGTCTTCCCCGGCACGGGTCCCATGACATCCCTTCAGGACCTGGTTGACTGGGCCAAACCCCGCTACCGGTTTGTGAAGAAAACCTATGACACGTTTGACACGCTCCACAGCGCCGGGGACGAAACCATAGTCTATTGCACCGGCACGCTCTATGGCGAATGGCCAGATGGCACGCCCTTTGACGGCATCCGCTTCATCGACCGCTTTGCGCTCGTGAATGGGCTGATCGTCCGACAGGATGTGTGGAACGACATCGCCGAAGTGAAGACCGCAAAGTGAAGACCAAATGACCGACATAGACCCGATCACGCTGGCCGTGCTGTCAGGCCGGATGGAACAGATTGCCGACGAAATGGACGCCACCCTGTTCCGCGCCGCCTTCAACCCCATCATTGCAGAGGCGCATGACGCGTCTCACGGTATCTACCATGCCCAAACCGGCGATACGCTGGTGCAGGGCAAATCGGGGCTGCCGATTTTTGTCGGGGTCATGGCCTTTGCGGTAAAGGCGATCATTGAAAAGGCGGCAGCGGACGGCGATTTGCAGGATGGCGACATCTATGTCTTCAACGATGCCCATATCGGCGGCACGCATCTAAGCGACATGCGATTGGTGCGTCCCTATTTCCGGGATGGGGAGCTGTTCTGCTACCTTGCCTCGGTCGGGCATTGGCATGATGTGGGGGGCGCGGTGCCCGGCAACTATAACCCGGCAGCGACAGACGTATTTCAGGAGGCATTCGTGCTGCCCCCGGTCAAACTGGCGCGCAAGGGCGAGCTCAATCAGGACATCATCGACATCCTGCTGCGCAACACGCGCCTGCCGCAATCCGCCATGGGGGATCTGAATGGGCAGTTGGGCGCGCTAGATCTGGGCGTGAAGCGGATGGATGCGCTGCTGGACGAATACGGGGCGGATACAATCCGCGCCGCGCTGGCCGCCCTGTCTGACCGGGCTGAAACGCTGATGCAGGCAGAGTTGGCTGCGCTGCCCGACGGTCGGTGGGAGGCCGAGGATTTTCTGGACAATGACGGGATTTCTCCCGAGGCTCTGCCCATCCGTGTCGCGCTGGAAATCAGCGGCGACCGGATGGTGTTGGACTTCGCGGGCACCGCGCCGCGGTGCGCAGGGCCGGTGAATATCGCCCTACCAACGGCAGTCGCCACAGCTTACGTCGCGATCAAGCACATCTTTGCCGGGCTGCCCGCCAATTCCGGCGTCATGCGCCCGATCGAGGTGAAGATCCCCGAAGACTCTCTGCTCAGCGCCGAATTTCCAGCCCCCACAGGCGGCTACACCGAAACCATCCTGCGCATGATTGACGTTATCTTCTCGGCCATGGCGCAGGCAGCGCCGGACCGCGTGGTGGCCAATGCCTATGGCACGATCAACGCGCTTTCGATTGCCGGAAAACGCAGTGACGGACGGCCCTGGTTCATGTTCAGTTTCTCGGTGGGGGGCCAGGGCGGGTTGGAGGAGACCGTTGGCCTGAACCCCGGCAACGCGCCGATCTCCACGGCCACGATCCCGCCGATGGAGATTCTGGAGGCTGCCTATCCCGTCATGTTCCGCCAATGGGCCCTGCGTCCGGACAGCGGTGGTGCGGGACGGCACCGTGGTGGGCTGGGGGCAGTCTATGAAATCGAGGTGCTTGAGGAGAACGGGGCCGAGGCGTTCCTGTTCGGTGAACGGGGCCGGTTTGCCCCCAAGGGCGTTGCCGGAGGGGATGAGGCGGCCGTGAACGCCTTTGCCTTCGAACAGGCCGAGGGCTGGGATACCCCGCCGCTGGTATCCAAAATGCGCGGCATCCGACTGGATCAGGGGCAGGCCGTGCGTTTGGAAACGCCTGGCGGCGGTGGCTATGGCCCGCCTGACCAGCGGGACGCATCTGCGGTCGCTCGGGATGTTGCGCGGGGATTGGTGAGCGAGTCCCAAGCCGATCAGACCTATCCCGGTTGGCGGGAGGCGCTGTCATGACCAAGATGGTTGGCGTCGACGTGGGCGGGACGTTCACGGACATCTTTGTATTGGACGAATCCAAGGGAACGGCAGAGGTCGGCAAGGTGCCCACCACGCGCCCGGACCAGTCTGGCGGATTCATCGACGGGATCACCGCGCAAGTGCCCGACCTGCGCGATTTGTCGGTTGTGGTGCATGGCACCACGGCGGGTACAAACGCGCTGCTGGAACGCAAAGGCGCGCGGATCGGCGTGATCACAACCGAGGGCCTGCGCGACGTGCTGGAAATGCGCCGTCGCGACCGGCCTCGCACATGGGGGCTGCGCGGGGATTTTGAGCCCGTTGCCGACCGCCGCGACCGGCTGGAGGTGCCGGAACGCACGCTGGCAGATGGCACGATCCGCACGCCCGTCGATCTTGACGCCGTGCGTGCCGCCGCTGCGACCTTGCGCGAGGCTGGCTGTGCTGCTGTCGCTGTTTTGTTTGCCAACGCCTACGCGAATCCGGCAAACGAGGCCGCAGCGGTCGCTGAACTGCGCCGTATCTGGCCAAATCCACATGTGTCAGCCAGCCATGAAATCCTGCCGGAAATCCGCGAATATGAACGATTTTCGACCACCGCGCTGAATGCCTATTTGCAACCTGAGGTGTCCGGATACCTGGACCGTCTGGAGACGGCTTTGGCCAAGGGCGGATTCGCGGGTGAGTTCCTAATCGTGCAGTCCAATGGCGGAGTCATGTCGGTTGAAACGGCCTGCCAGCGTCCCGTGCGTACCGCGCTGTCCGGCCCGGCAGCCGGGGTGATTGCGGCAGGTTACATTGCGCAAACGGCGGGCTTTTCTGATGTCATCACGGGCGATGTGGGCGGCACCAGCTTTGACGTCTCCCTGATTGCCGGGGGTGAAACGCAACTGGCCGCGCAGACTTCGGTCGACTTTGGCATGACCGTGCGCTCGCCGATGATCGAGATCACCACAATCGGAGCGGGCGGCGGGTCCATCGCATGGGTGGACAAGGGCGGGCTTTTGCAGATCGGCCCGGAAAGCGCAGGCTCGAACCCCGGACCGGTGGCATATGGGTTGGGCAATGACCGACCCACGGTCACAGACGCCAACGTCGTGCTGGGCCGCATCGACCCCGATAATCCCATCGGGGGCAAGCTGGAGCGGCTGGATGTGGATGCCGCCGCGCAGGCCATTGATACACATATCGGTACGCCTCTGGGCCTCGACACTTTTGCCGCGGCAGAGGCGATTTTGACGGTCGCCAATTCCCGCATGGCCGGGGCGATCCGGCTGGTGTCGATCGAACGGGGTTACGATCCGAAACGTTTCGCGTTCATGCCATTTGGTGGCGGCGGGGCATTGCACGCCTGCGCGTTGATGGCGGATGTGGGGTTGGGCCGGGCGATTGTGCCACGCTATCCCGGTGTGACCTCGGCCATGGGCTGCGTGATTGCGGATATGCGGCAGGACTTCGTGCAGACATTGAACGTTGCTTTGGATGCGCTCGACGGGCAAGCGCTGGGCGGGTTCATGCAGGATCATCTGGATCAGGGCATGGCGCTGCTTGACGCCGCACAGACCTTGTTCGAGGCACGGGATACCAGCTTTGAACTCGACATGGCCTATCTGGGGCAAACGCATACGGTGCCGGTTCCGATCCCTGTCCGGGTCGAAAACGGACAGGCGATCCCGCCAACGGCGGCCCAGATTGGCGAGGCCTTCGATGCCACGTACCGCGCCACTTACGGTCGTCTTTTGCCAAACGGGGTGCGCCGGGTGCTGAACTTGCGAAGCGCAGTCATAGGTCGCAGACCCAAATTCGACCTGAAAACACTCGCGCCAAAAATGGACGTTTTGTCAAAAACGGCTGAGAGAAATGTACATTTTGTGGATACTTGGCATGAAACGGCGATTTACGACCGCCTGACCCTGCCCGTCGGGGCCGAAATCGCGGGGCCCGCAATCCTGCGCCAACCGGACACCACAGTGCTGATCGAACCCGGCTTTGTCGCGCGGGTTGACGAGTACGGTAACACCCTGATCGAGCGGGAGGTTTCATGAGCTTTGATCCAACCAAAACCGCGTTGCTGACCATTGACCTGCAAAACGACTTCCTTCACCCCGAAGGCGCATATGGCCGCGCGGGGCAAAGTGCTGATTCCATTGCGGTTTTACCATCCCGCATCCGCCCCTTACGCGACGCTTTGACGGCTGCCGGAGGTACCTACATCTCGGCCCAGTTCACGCTGGTCCCGGGGCCGGGCGGAGAGCCATTGATTGCGGAACACTTGCGCCAGTTGCGGCCCTTCCTGGGAAAGGGCGACTTTGCACCGGGGGAGTGGGGTCATACTCTGGTCGATGAGTTGAAGGAAGTGGATTATGTCATTGAGAAGGTGGCATATTCCGCATTCTATCAAACGCGTTTGGAATACATCATGCGTGCCCTCGGGATCGAACATCTGATCGTGGGTGGGATCGTCACAAATGGCGGAGTGGCCTCCACCTTGAGGGATGCGCATTTGCGCAATGTCGAAACGACGATGCTGACGGACGGGTGCGCTGCTTTCAAGACGGAGGTGCATGACGCCACGCTATTGTCACTGGGAACGGTGACGCACCAGATGACCTGCGCAGAAGCGATGGAGCTTTTACAATGACGCTCAAGGCATTGCTGAAGAGGGAAAAAATACTGCTTGCCCCCGGTGTCTACGACGCCCTGACCGCCTCCATGGCCGAGGCTGCCGGTTTCGAGGCGCTGTATCTGTCCGGCGCGGCGGTGGCCTACACGCGGTTGGGACGACCGGACATCGGCCTGACGATGGCGTCCGAGATGGCGGATACCATGGCACTGATCGCGGACCGGGTGCAGGTGCCGGTGGTCATCGACGCAGACACCGGTTTTGGCAACGCGCTGAACGCGCAACGGACGATGCGGTTCTATGAACGGGCCGGTGCAGCGGCGTTGCAGGTCGAGGATCAGACATATCCCAAACGTTGCGGTCATCTGAAGGACAAGACGCTGATTTCCAAAGAGGAAATGGCAGGCAAAATCCGAGCAATGACAGATGCGCGGGCGCGGGACGATACATTGGTGATTGCTCGCACCGATGCCATAGCGGTTGAAGGATTTGATGCCGCACTGGACCGGGCTGGGGCGTATCTGGAGGCTGGAGCGGATGTGTTGTTCATCGAAGCGCCACAAAGCCGATCTCAGCAGGAGCAGATCGTCGCCGAATTCGGGGATCGCGTGCCGCTTCTGGCCAATATGGTGGAGGGCGGAGACACACCGGTTACGGACGCCAAGGATTTGGAAACGCTCGGATTTTCCATTGCGATCTTTCCTGGCGGTATTGTGCGCGCCTTGGCGCGGACAATGCAGGATTACTATGGCAGCCTCGCCGAACATGGCACAACACAACCGTTCCGTGACCGGATGTTCGATTTCGCCGGGCTGAACCGGGAACTGGGCACCGACGCGATGCTTGCACGGGGCAAGGACTATGACGCCTGACATTCAACACGCCCCGGATGAGTATGATTTTTCAGTGGAAACACTGATCATCGGGGCAGGGGCGTGTGGTCTGGTCGCAGCCTTGGCGGCACATGAGGCCGGACAAGAGGTGCTGGTTGTAGAGGCCGATCCGGTGCCGCGCGGGTCCACGTCGTTGTCAGCAGGGCTGATCCCCGCGGCTGGGACGTCTTTTCAGCACACCGCTGGGATCGAGGACGACCCTGCGCGCTTTGCTGCGGATATTCAGGCCAAGGCGCATGATGAAAATGATCCGGCTTTGGTGCGCGCGATGGCAGAGGCATCCGGACCAACGGTGGATTGGTTGGCGCAAACGTATGACTTGCCGTTTTCGGTGGTCGACGACTTTGACTACCCGGGCCATTCGCGGCGGCGGATGCACGGGCTGCCGACGCGGTCCGGGCTGGAATTGATCGACGCGCTAAGGGCTGCTTGTGAGACTAAGGGCATCGACATCATCTGTGGGCGTCGGGCACGGACGCTTTATCGCGATGGGGACCGGGTTGGTGGCGTCGGCCTGGATGGGCCCAGCGGTGCTGAACAGGTGGGATGCGCGAAGCTGATCCTTGCTTGCAATGGGTTTGGTGGCAATCGCGAGATGGTCGCGCAGCACATGCCCGCGATCCATGATGCGCTGTGGTTCGGGCATGATGGCAACCGGGGCGAAGCCGTGATTTGGGGCAACGCACTGGGCGCGGCGACACGGCATCTGGGGGCCTATCAGGGGCACGGCAACGTGGCCCATCCGCATGGGATCCTGATTACATGGGCGGTGATCACCGAGGGCGGCGTTCAGGTGAACCGCGACGGCCTGCGGTTCTGGAACGAAAACCAGGGGTATTCCGAGGCGGCGCGTGCGGTGATGTCTCAGCCCGGTGGCGAGGCGTTTGCGATATTCGACGCACGGATTGCAGGCGTCGCGCGGCAGTTCGCGGACTTTCAGGAGGCTGAGGCGCAGGGCGCGATCAAAGAGTCCGAGACGTTGGAGGGATTGGCGGGAGCTTTGGGGTTGCCGGGAGATATCTTGCAGCAGACCGTCGAGCGACTGCCGGTTGGGAGTACAGACGAGTTTGGACGCGTGTTTGACCGACCCGCATTGACGTCACCCTATTGCGGCGTCCGCGTGACGGGCGCGTTGTTCCACACGCAGGGTGGTTTGCAGACGGATGGCGCGGCGCGGGTGCTGCGTACGGACGGCACGGTTTTCCCGAATCTATACGCCGGTGGCGGCGCGGCTTGCGGCGTGTCAGGGCGGGGGGACAGCGGGTATCTGTCCGGCAACGGGTTGTTGGCGGCGGTGACGCTAGGCCGGGCGGCTGGCATGGCGCCCGTCATAGGACCGGGCGACCGCCGATCCAGACCTGCGATATCGCGCGGTCGTCACCCATCATGATGGTTGGGAAAATGGCCTCCCAAATGTCCTCGGCGCGTGTGGAGCGTTGGGCAATGGCCGGGGTGGATGCCAAATCCAGTGCAACAAGATCGGCCTCCATCCCTTTGGCAACATTTCCAATTTTATCGCTCATGTGCAGGGATTGCGCTGACCCGACGGTGCTGAGCCATAGCAGTTGCAACGGGTGCAAAGCCACGCCACGCAACTGTGCCACCTCATAGGCTGCTGCCATGGTCCGCAGCATGGAGAAGGAAGAACCGCCGCCTGTGTCTGTTGCCAGACCGACGCGTTGGCCCTCGGCGATCAGCCCGGCCATGTCAAACAGGCCAGAGCCAATGAACGTGTTCGACGTCGGACAATGCACCAGCGCCGCGCCAACCTCGCGCAACCGGTCCCGCTCGCGGCGTTCCAGATGGATGGCGTGGCCGTAGAGCCCGTTTTGGCCCAGCAGCCCATGCGCCTCGTAGGTGTCAAGATAGTCGCGTGCCTCGGGGAATAGCCCGCGTACCCATTCGATTTCGTCCGTTTGTTCGGACAGGTGGGTCTGCATCAGGCAATCCGGGTGCTCAGCCCAAAGCGCCCCCAAGGCTGACAATTGGTCGGGCGTCGAGGTTGGCGAAAAGCGGGGCGTGATCGCATAGCTCAGCCGGTCCACGCCGTGCCAGCGGTTCAGCAGTGCCTTGCTATCATCATAGGCAGATTGCGCGCTGTCCCGCAGCCCTTCGGGCGCGTTGCGGTCCATGCAGGTTTTGCCCGCCACGACACGCTGCCCGCGCGTTTTTGCGGCGGCAAAAATCGCGTCCACGCTCGCCGGGTGGATGGTGCAATAGCTGCACATTGTGGTAGTGCCATGCGCCGCCGTCAGGTCCAGATACCGTTCGGCAATCTCGGTGGCATAGTCGGGGTCCACAAACCGCATCTCTTCCGGGAAGGTATAGGTGTTCAGCCAGTCGATCAGCCGCTTGCCCCAGCTCGCAATCATTGCGGTCTGGGGATAGTGCGCATGGGCATCCACGAACCCCGCCATCAGCAGCTGTTCACCCCGCGACTCGATCCGGGCGGTCGGATGAGCCTGGCGCAGAGAGTCTACCCCGCCAACCGCCACAATGTGGCCATCGGCGATCACCAGCGCCTCTTCAATCCGCACGGCCTCGTCCACGGGCAAATCGAACGGATTTCCGGCAAAACACAACACTTGTCCCGTCAGCAATACCGTTTCTGTCATATGTCCCGTCCCTTTGGCCTTTGGCGGTGCACAGGGTAAATGCCGCGCCGGTGCAGGTAAATTGCGCTATTGTCATTGTTTTCCTGTAGCTGCTTCAACTAGGTTGCGCGCAATTTGACCAAGGGAGGCTGCCCATGTCCGACACGACCGAGGATCAACTGGCCGACAGCCCCTATGCGCTGCCCCTGAAAACCGTTGCGGCGATCCAGTATGCGCTGGATGTCGAAGACGCCGATTTGCTGCGCGAGGTGATGGAGCCGCTGCACCCCGCCGACATTGCCGACCATCTAGAACAGATCAATCCCTATGACCGGGGCCGCCTGATCCGCCTGTTCGGGCAGGATTTCGAGGGCGAGATCCTTTCGGAACTGGATGACGGTCTGCGCGAAGAGGTGATTGACGTTCTCCACCCCGAGGTTCTGGCCGAGGCGGTGCGCGATCTGGACAGCGACGACGTGGTCGATCTGGTCGAGGACCTGGACGAGCCGCAGCAAGAGGCGATCCTGGACGCGTTGGAAGACGCGGACCGCGCCGTTGTCGAACAATCGCTGGCCTGGCCCGAGGAAAGCGCCGGTCGCCTGATGCAGCGCGAGTTTGTCTTCGCGCCCGAACATTGGACAGTGGGCGAGGCGATCGACTATCTCCGAAGCTCGGATCATCTGCCCGAACAGTTCTATCACGTGGTTTTGGTTGACCCGCGTATGCATCCGTTGGCGAATGTGACTCTGGGCCGGTTGATGGGGTCGCACCGGGATGTGCCCTTGCGCGACATTACCGAGGAGATATTTCAAGTCATTCCCGCCACCCAGGACGAGGGCGACGTGGCTTATGCGTTCAACCAGTATCATCTGATCTCCGCCCCGGTGGTGGATGACGAGGGCCGTATGGTTGGTGTGATCACCATTGATGACGCTATGGCGGTTCTGGATCAGGAACTGGAAGAAGACATTTTGCGTCTTGCAGGTGTGGACAATGACAGTTCGCTCTCGGACACCGCGTTCGAAACAAGTCGTCGCCGAGTACCCTGGCTGCTGGTGAACATGGTTGCGGCGATCCTGGCGGCTTTGGTGATTGGCCTCTTTGAGGCGACGATTTCGGCCTATGTGGCACTGGCCGCGTTGATGCCGATTGTGGCGTCGATGGGCGGCAACGCTGGCACGCAATCATTGACCGTGGCGGTCCGGGCGCTGGCGACCAAGGACCTGACCTCCTCCAACGTGTGGCGTGTGATCCGGCGAGAGGCCGTGGTGGGCCTGACCAACGGCATCCTGTTTGCGGTGCTGATCGGCGGGCTCAGTTTCCTGCTTTTCGGCGACGCCAAGCTGGGGGGGGGGGTTGCTGTGGCGTTTGTGGCCAACATTGTAACTGCGGCGTTTTGTCGCACCGGCGGATCGATCGTTCTGGGACGGCCCGGTGGGGGGGCAGCGCGC
>JBFOMB010000146.1:0-46474 GCA_040830545.1 Paracoccaceae bacterium
GAGGGCCCCATGCTCCCAAAAAACAGGTGCTCCTCAGCCCAGCCAGATCCGCCGTCGCGTCAACCGTGTGACATCGCCGGACAAACCAGCATTTTTCAGTTTGCGAAGTGCCTGAACACGCCCACCGGGCGTGAGCGACCGCCACACTCTTTTCGGCACGTGCACTTTACCTCGCGCGCGCCAGGCTTCTGCATTGTAGTCTGGACTGCGGTTTCCGAGGTCTCGAAGGGCGGTCGGCAAGGGGATACCCTCACCGGTTGCAGCCCGAATGACCCGATCCGTGATGGCTGGAACGGTGAAATCGCCCGCAATTCGACTGCGAATTGAATCCATGTCGCGTGTATCAGGTGCGCCCTGCAGGTACTCCGCAACCTGAGCTGTCAGAGCGACGACATCGGAGCAACGCAACGCATCAGCCGGGCTGATACCCAACGCGTCTCCCCGATTAGGTCCAAAGGTCGGTACACCGTTCATCACCGCCTCGGAAAACACGGTTCCGCCATCCATTGGAAAGCTATCTACGTAACAGGACGCACGGGTATATGCGTTTTGCAAAAACTCAGGCGGTTGCACCCCATGAAACGTAACGCGGCCCGGATGTTTCCGCTTCACCTGCGACCACCAGGGATCACTTCCATCCAGTCCAATCAACTCGACTGAGTTCGGAACCCGGGACAACAGATCGACCAGAAATTCGGGAAAGTTCAGATTCTCGGTCGGACGATATTTTCCGCCTCCCCCGATCGATAAGATCGGGCCGGAACGGTCACCCGCATTGGTTGGCACAACATGATCCGCCGCGACCATGGGGATGCCCATAAAGGCCTGCGCACGCGCACCACGTCGTTCTGCCGTGGTCCGCCAGCCAGTTGCGCAGATTTCCAGCGTCAGATCCGCGGCCCCCGGCCCGAAGGAAAACACATGGTCCGCGTGGTTCACGAAAAGCACCCGTACGCCGTCGCGTTGCAGCGCGCGCGCAACCAACGCCGTTGCAATGTCATCCGGGTCGTTGTGCAGCACGACGACACGCGCGGTACGTGCGGTGCGATACATGGCTTGCGCACGCGCCAGACGGGTGCCGCGTAGCACAATCTGATCCTCTAGATGATCACCCAGCGCCCCCATGACCGACGGCGCGGCCTTGTCCATCACAACAACAGATTGCGGGATACCCCTGTCCGCCAGCCCCTGCGCCAGCAACCGAAACAGGCGTGAATGCCCGCCAGACGCATATAGCCGCGTCAGAACATGGCACCAACGGTCACCCTGCTCTGACCGGGTCACAGGTGGTGCATTCCTGTCCTGCCATCGCGCAAACATCTGCGCCTCAAACGCCTCGTCTCCAAAAAATCCTGAGATGTTGTCCCAATGGAGACGCCCATAGAGCCGCGCAAATGTCAGCGCGTCGCCGACCCGATTGGTGCCCAGCGCGAGGCTCCGCAGCATGTCAGACAGGCCCTTCAGGTCCTGTTCCGCCCTGTGCAATTCCTGACCCGCGCCGGTCATATCGGGTCGTCAACCCAGTTGCACAAAGGTCCGGTCGGGCAGGAAGCGGGACCGGGTCACTCGATAGTTGCGCCCGTTCAACCATTCCCGAACCGCAACGGTTTCACCGGGGTAGCGGGCATCGTTCAGTTCATCCATGACCACAACGCTGCCCGGCACCAATCGGTCATCAAGCGCCTGCAACGCTTTCAGTGTCGGTTCGTAAACAGCGAGGTCGAAATAGGCGAGTGCCACCAATGCCTCGGGGTGGTCGCCCAGATAGGCAGGCAGGGTTTCGCGCACGTCACCGGCCACCAGTTCGTGCCGCACGGCATGCCCCATCGTATTTTCTGTCCGGTGATAGGCCAGCAATTCCGCGAGGTAGGATTTGTAGTCTGACGGTACCGCGTACCCGTCATACTTGATCGTATCCGACGGTTTGTCCTGCGCAGTGATACCTTCGTACCCATCAAAGGTGTCAAACCCGACATAGGCGCGCGAGGCGTTGTAGGGTTCCAGCATCGCGCGCATGGTCTCAAACGTCACCAGATCCTGACCCAGCCACGTGCCCAGTACGTAAACATCGCCCGGAATATCGAGGATTTTCTCATAGGCTTCGTGCAGGAAGAAGATCTTGGCCATCGCTGACGACCGGGCATAGAGGCCAAAGTTGATCAACAATTCCGGGTCATTCATCGGCCGGTTTGCAAACAGGCGATATAGCTGCTCGCGCGCACTGGACTGTACCTGACTTGTGTTGTTGTGCGGCGTGTATTTTGCGTCCGACATTGCTTGGGCCTGCCCATTCTGAGGTTTTCGGCACGCTATCAGGTGTGGGTTTCACCCGCAATCCGCGCCCCTTTGCATATGGCGAAACGAATTGGATAGACTCAGCCGATATGCATCAGCCCTTGTGGGGTCAGGCGGCTTGACGCAGACTGCTGCGGTGGCCGCACGTGTCGACAGAAACAACCAGGGCAGAGCATATGAAAGACGACAGTCACCTACCGCTGACCAGTTCGCATTGGGGCACCTATCGTGCGCGCGTGTCGAATGGGCGGGTTCAGGATCTGTTGCCATTCGAGGAGGACCCGGACCCGTCGCCAATCGGCCCCGGCATTCTGGACGTGCAGGACGGGCCGACCCGGATTGATAAGCCGATGATCCGCAAAAGCTGGCTGGAGGGTGGCCCGGGCACGCGGGGCGACCTGCGCGGTGCGGACCCGTTTGTGGCCATCAGTTGGGAAGAGGCGAACAGGCTGGTCGCCGAGGAGTTAGACCGGGTGCGGGGGACGTTTGGCAATCAGGCGATCTTTGGCGGGTCTTATGGCTGGGCCAGTGCCGGGCGGTTCCACCATGCGCAAAGCCAGTTGCACCGCTTCCTGAATGTGATCGGCGGCTACACGCGATCCAAGTTCACCTACAGCTTTGCAGCCGCAGAAGGGATGATACCCCATGTGCTGGGCAGCTACCGCGCCTATCTGGACAGCTGCACGTCATGGGAATCGATCCGGGACAACACGCGGCTGATGGTCTGCTTTGGCGGGGTGCCGTTGAAAAACGGGCAGATTTCGCAAGGCGGGACCGGCAAACACATTCAACGCGACGCGCTGACCGATGCCGGGGCTGCGGGGATCGAGTTCGTGAATATCGGGCCAATCCGGTCCGACCTGCTCGGTGAGGTTGGCGGCGAATGGCTCGCTGCGCGGCCCAACACCGATGTGGCGATCATTCTGGGCATGGCACACACGCTCTATACCGAAGGTTTGCACGATCAGGCGTTCCTGGATCGCTATACCACCGGGTTTGACCGGTTCCTGCCCTATCTGTTGGGCGAAGAGGACGGCGTGCCCAAAACCGTGGAATGGGCGGCAGAGATCAGCGAAATCCCGGCAGAGACTCTGCGCGCGCTCGCCCTTCGCATGGCTGCGACACGCACGATGATTTCGGTCAGTTGGTCGCTGACCCGGCAGGACCACGGCGAACAACCGTTCTGGGCCGCGATCATGCTGGCCTCCATGCTGGGACAAATCGGCCTGCCTGGCGGTGGCTTTGGCTTTGGCTACTCAGCGATGAATTATATCGGGTCGCGGCACACGATCTTGCCGGGCGCGGCCTTTCCGCAACTGGCCAACCCGATAGACAGCTTCATCCCCGTTGCGCGGATCAGTGATCTGCTGCTGCATCCCGGTGAAACCTTCGACTTTGACGGTGTTCAGTATGAATATCCGGACATCAAGGTGGTGTACTGGGCAGGCGGAAATCCGTTCCACCACCATCAGGATCTGAACCGGATGCGTCGGGCGTGGCAGCAGCCGGATACGGTCATCGTGAACGAATGGTGCTGGAACGCGCTGGCCAAACATGCCGACATCGTTTTGCCCTGCACGACAACGCTGGAACGTCAGGACATCGCGCTGACCCCGCGCGACCCTTACGTGGTGTCGATGTCGAAGCTGGTGGAACCGCATGGCGAGGCGCGAGATGATTTCGAGATTTTCCGCGGGATCACCGGCGCTATGGGGTTGGAAGAAGAGTTCACCGACGGACGCAACCAAGCGGAATGGCAGCGCGAGATCTATGATGAAACGCGACGGCGGTCAGCGGAGCAAGGCATCGACATTCCGGAGTATGAGGCGTTTCTGGAAAAGGGTTGGTTCAAGGTTGCGGACCCAGATGAGCCCATCATCATGTTGCAGGATTTCCGCGCCGACCCGGTGGCCAATCCGCTGGCCACCCCCAGTGGTCGGATCGAGATATTCTCAGAGACTGTCGCGGGGTTTGACTATGACGATTGCCCCGGTCATCCGGTGTGGCGGGAACCCTATGAATGGCTGGGACAGGCAGATCGGCAATGGCCATTGCACATGATTTCAAACCAGCCCAAGGAAAAGCTGCATTCGCAATTGGATCACGGGCAACATTGCCGGTCGGCAAAGGTCAACGGGCGCGAACCGGTGATCATCCATCCAGCGGATGCAGCCGCGCGTGGGCTGAACAACGGTGACGTGGTGCGCGTGTTCAACGACCGGGGCGCGTGTTTGGGTGGCGTTGTTGTCGACGACACGGTGCGACAAGGCGTTATCCAGATTAGCACTGGCGCGTGGTATGACCCTGCGGACCCAACGGCAGAGGCCAGCCTGTGCAAACACGGCAATCCCAATGTTCTGACGCGGGACAAAGGCACGTCACGTCTGGCACAGGGGCCGTCTGCCCATACGTGTCTGGTGGAAGTGGAGCGTTATGACGCCCCACTGCCAAAGGTCACGGCACATGAGCCGCCGGTGATCCTACGCCCCGGTGAGGACAGCTAAGTCAGCCATCCACTGATGGATTCGTAAACGCGGGTGCCGGATAGGGGCGTGTCAAAGCACGCTCCATCAGTTCCAGATGGTCCTGACCGTAGTAGGGATCGCCGTCCAGCACATAGGTCGGTGAACCGAACACACTCCGTTCAATTGCATCCTGCGTATTGGCGGCAAACACCGCCTGAATGTCGTCATCCATCGCGCGGGCCAGCAGTGGCTCTGCGTCGATCCCGGCAGACCGCGCGGTCCGGGCCAAGGTATCGACATCCATCAGGTCAATGTCGTCGCGCCAATGGGCCTGCAACAGGGCATGGGTTAGTGCATCCACATCTTGCCCGGTCTGATCGGCCACAATTACCATCCCGCTGGACAGGGCCAGCGCGTTGTCGTGATAGGTGGGGCGATGGTCGATGATCGGAACGCTGCGATAATCCGCCCAACGTTCAATCTCGCGCCCGAAATAGTAATCCACATGCGCCTGCGTACGCCCGGCAAATGGCGCGCCACCCGCCTTTTCCACAACGGGCGACAGGTTGATGGGGCGATGAATCAGCTTGCAGTCATGGGCAGCACAGATTTCCGCTAGACGTGCAGAGCCGAGATAGGCATAGGCGGAATGCGTGGAATAGATATACTCGATCGTGTGTTGGGGCATTAGGGAAACCTTGTTGGTACACTAAGGGCGTTCTGCAATCTGATGCTGGCAAAGCAGGTCACACAGTTGCTGGCAGGACACCGCGACCTCCTGACCGCTGGTATCGACGATATGGTCCGCACGGGCATACTGAGCCTCGCGAGTTTTGAGGATTTGTCGCAGCTGGATCATGGCTTGAGGGTTCCCTTTCATCGGGCGCAGGTCCCCCTGTCCACGAACACGTTCCATATGATCGGTCGGGGAAGCTTGCAGCCAAATGGTATGGAACCGGCTGAGCAGCGTATCGTACGTCGCGAGGTTGCCTACGATCCCGCCCGCAACGGCCAGTATCACGCTGTCCTGCGCACTGGAAATGCGGTCCAGCGCCGTCGACTCGAGATCGCGGTACCCTTCGGGACCATATAACGCGATGATCTCGGCCGTCGGCATTCCAACGTCCTTTTCGATCTCGTCATTCAACTCGACAAAATGCATGCCCAGTGTTTCCGCCGCCATGCTGCCCAGCGTAGACTTCCCCGCCCCGCGTAGACCGACAAGGCAAATGCGCCTGGCCTTTTGCGTGCGCAGGCGATCGGGGTCGAGGATGTTTAAAACCCGCGCCTTGGTTGCCGCATCCGCCGCTTTGAAAAGCGCAGACACTCTAGCGAAGTCATCTGTCTGCGATGGATTGTCCAACACAAAACTCTCGACCCCAACTTCCAGAGCCAGCGAAATTTTCTTGAGCAACCCGATAGAGATATTTCCCTCGCCCGCTTCGAGTTGTGCAAGGTAGCGCGGAGACACACCGGAGGCCTCGGACAGGGCGCGACGAGACAGGCCCCGGTCACGACGTGTGTCCCGAACCCGGTCACCGACCTGGCGCATCAACGCAGTCACGGCTGGATCATGTGTGCGATCCGCGCTGGGTTTGTGGGACGACTGCTGGCTTACCATTCGCGGACAGGCCCGTCCGGCTGGACAATACCCAAGCAGGGCGCCCTGGTTGAGGAGTGACCTAGTTTGATCTGCAAAAGAAGAACCGGCAAGTGTATCAGTTCCAAAAGGTCGAGGCACGCGCCGTTGCAATCCGTGCATCCAACGCAATCCACACAAAGTTGGGGTAGTGGCGATGTCCCGGTCGGCGAATAAGGCGCAAGGTCCATTTTCATCGGGGGCTCCGCTAGTGATTGACGTCGGCGTCGAGTTCCATCCTATCGATGCCATGTGAAGTTTTTCAAACTCGAAATTTCCGTGCTTGCTGCGCGTGCAAATCTTAGACGATTTGAGACAGTCCTCAGAACCTGGCCAATGCGGTGTCTCGCGCTCAGGTTTTGGAGCATTGTCGAACACCTTTTTCAGGCAGGACGAACCACCGCCGGGTCGGATTCATCATATAAGCGTCCGACAAGCTCCGCGCGTCGGTCCAGAATGGCGCGGATATTCAAACTGCCTTTGGCTGTAATTTCCCCGCTGCCGACGTCCGGGGGCTCTGCCATGATCAGCGCTCGTGCAATCCGATTGGACGACCCGGTTGCTGATCCGGCCAGTTGGGTCAACTCGTTCTGGACCTCGGAAAGGTAGCCAGCATCTGTCACCACACCCTCTGCCGAGCCTGCGCGGCTTGGAGCGGCAAAAATCAGCAATCCGATCTCGTCGCGCCCCTCGCCGCAGATTACAATGTCCTGAGCCAGCCCCTTGAGCCGGGGCAAAAGCTCCAGCCGCAGCGTTGATGCCTGCACCCAAATCCCGGTCGTCAGTTTGAAATCCTCGGAAACACGCCCGTCAAAGAACAGCCCGCGCGCGAAGTCCTGCGGATCAACAAACCCGACCGCGTCGCCCGTGATGAAGAACCCTTCGTCGTCAAAGGCAGCATCGGTGCGTTCCGCGTCATCCAGATAGCCCGTGAACACGTTCGGCCCCGTACACCGCAGTTCATAACGTCCAGCTCCCATCGGAATCAGTTTCAGGGTAACTTCGGGCATGGGGACGCCGATGTTCCCGCTGGTCCCACCCGGTTCGTGCATGACAATTGCCGCAGGCGCGGTTTCGGTCATGCCCCAGGACGAGATCATCAACGGGACTTCTCCACGCTCCGCCATGGCCATGTCTTCGACAGCGGTCCAGACATCCTTGGGCAAGGAAGCCGCTGCATAAAAGAACAGTTCAAGGTTGCGGAAATAGGTCTGCCGGAGCGCCTCATCTTCGCGCATGGCAGCCACCTTTTGCGCGTGTGCGATTGGAACATCAAAGGTCAGCGTGATCGGCACCTGCCGCGCGTTTTCCAACGTTCGGGGGAACAGTGCAGGCAGCGGTTTACCATCATCCAGGTACAGCGTCATGCCGTTGGACAGCACCATGTTGAAATTCGAATTGGCGGCAAAGGTGTGGTTCCATGGCAGCCAGTCGATGATCGTGTGATGTTTCGCTCCGAACAGCGGCAGACAGGCCAGATATTGCGCCTGATTCACACACAGCATCCGTTGGGTGTTTGGCACGGCCTTGGGGTCGGATGTGGAGCCTGAAGTGAACAGCAGCTTGGCCACCGTATCGTGGGTGATCTGGGCATAAGCGGCGTCCAACTCCGGCCCCGGCTCGGCCTCTTGGAGACTGGCAAAGCTGATGGCATCGCTTGTGCCAGCGTCCGAGCAGATCTTTGGGACACCCGTAAACACGTCACGAGACAAAGCGTCGGCAAATTTGGTGGCGCAGGCAGCGTAGACCAAAGCAACATCGACCTTGGCCGCGCAGAAATCCAGACGAGGCGCGGCTGCGGGGATCAGTGAGTACTGTTCTGCAAGCGGCACGATAACGGCCCCGATCATCTGACAGGCCTGCATCAGGATCGCATGGTCGATCGACGGGCCGCTCAACACGACCACCGCGTCACCATACCCGATACCCCGCTGCAACAACCCTTGTGCGACTGCCTGCGTGGCCGTCCACATGTCAGCATAAGTGATCTGTCGCCAACCCCCGCCATCCCGTTCGGATAGGAAAACCCGATCCGGCTCCGTCTCGGCCCAGCGGCGCAGCCAGACGTTGGTATCGTTGA
Source organism: Paracoccaceae bacterium (assembly GCA_040830545.1). Taxonomy (GTDB): domain Bacteria; phylum Pseudomonadota; class Alphaproteobacteria; order Rhodobacterales; family Rhodobacteraceae; genus HXMU1420-2. The sequence goes on from JBFOMB010000146.1 coordinate 8,480, forward strand.
CGACCTCGCCCAAAGACAACCCGGATTGCAGGATGATCGTGCCATCCGCCCGCGTTTCACTGGTTACGTCATGCGCACGAAAATGTGGCTCCATGCCGGTCTCCTCCCCCACACCGATTGGTCCGCTTACCGAAACTTGGGCGGCCGTTTTTCCAGAAACGCCCGCAGCCCCTCTTGCGCGTCGGGCGTCGTCTGGCTGAGCGCAGCGGCCAGGCTTTCCGTGAAAAACCCATCAGCCTTGGACATATCCTCGATCCGGCCAAGGGCATGGATCATCAGGTAGTTAGACATGGGTGCATTGCCTGCGATTTTCAGCGCCAGTTCGCGCGCCAGTGGCATCGCCTCGCCTTCGCCAACCGCATAGTGGGCCAGCCCCAACCGCTCTGCCTGTTCTGAATTGTATTTGCGCCCGGTCAACATCATCTCGGTCATTCGGTCCGCACCAAGGATCCGCCCCACACGCACCGATGCGCCGCCACCAATGAAAATACCCCGCCGCCCTTCGGGCAACTGGAAGATCGTCGATGGTTCGGCAATCCGCACATGGGTCGCGGTTGCAATCTCCAATCCGCCACCGATCACAGCACCCTGCAGCGCGCTGACCACTGGGCGACGGCCAAACTGGATCTGATCCAGAATGCGATGCCAGTCACGGGAGATGTAGACACCTTCCTCGGCGCTGCGTTCCTTGTGTTCGTCCAGATCCAGCCCGGCACAGAAATGACCGCCTGACCCGGTGAGGATCACCGCGCGCACGTTTTCGGGCAGGTCGGCAAAAGCGCGTTCCATTTCCCGGATAAACGCCTCGGACATCGCGTTGCGCTTTTCGGGCCGGTCCATTGTTACCGTTGCAATGGTGTCTTCCACCTCGACTTTGATCATGGCCATTGGGCTGCCCCGCTTGATTAGGATTGCGTGGGACAGCCTCGGCGCTGTCACTCCTCGGAGTGTGGACCGAATTTCCGGCGCGCTGCAAGAGGCGGACGCGGAGCGTTAGCGTTTCCGAAACCAGAAACTCTGTGCCCGGCCTTCTTTCAGGAAAGGGAGTGCCTGACACGCATCCGGCACACCACGCTGCAGCCAATAGCCGGGCCACAGCACGTTATACCCACCCGAGCTGAGCAGCGCGTGCAGCATGTATTGCTCGCCCCAGGATGGACAATCATAGAAAAACCGCTTGGGGTACTCGTACGGCAGGAAGATGTCGTGCACATGGATCACAACGCCCGGCGAGAGCGCGGGGATTATCCGGCAAAACAGATGCGCCACGTCGTTGGACATGCGCACCTGATGGCTGGAGTCGATGAACAGAACGTCACCCGCCTTCAGGGATTCGAATGTTGTCGTTTCAACCGTTTCCGCCCGGGCCTGAACAAAGGAATCGTAAAGCCCCGCGATATCGGCTCTCGGCCAGGGATCGATCACTGTCAGGTCGCAGTCAAACCTGCCATCGCGGATGGCCTGCCGGGTCACCCGGGTGCTGTTGCCTGCGCCGACCTCGATCACGCGCGAGGGCTGGAGGTCGCGCATCAGGAGGTAAAGCGCATCAGCGTCGGGCGTATCGTAATATCCATTGCCCGAAGCGTAGCCAGTGGAGTTTGCGTTTGGGTCCTTCAGGCGGTCCAATTCGGCACCAAACAGGTCTAAGGCGTTGGCCATGGACCTGATGTCGAAATCGCTCATACCCGGTAACAGGGCATAAACCGGTCCGTCCAGCCCGCCAGCCGCCTCGAACGCGCGCAGTCGGGCCTGTTCTTCAGCCAGAACCTCGTCCGGGGTCGGGCGGCGACCCTTGCTCTTCTCGACCATCAGAGACCCTCCCTGCCTCTGCGCCCTGACGCTCGACCTGCGCAAGACGGAATGCAAATTGTCAGCAATTTGCAGAAAATCCGTTGACGGATTTTCACCCTCCCATCCGGTTCATCCAGTCGAAATCGCGCACCGTGATCCACCCTGTCAGGATGATCGTCGCGACAATCGCCCAGATCACTGCCGCCACAATCGTTGTGATCAGTGCCTTTTTCCGCAGGTGGTGATGCTCCGGGGCGCCGGAATGGGTTCCGGGCACGATATCACCCGCCTCGCCCTGTGTCGTGACCCGGATCGGCAACGCGACCAGAAAGGTCATGAACCAGATGACCGCGTAAAGCACGATGCCCGAAACGACCGACATGTGTCAGACCTGTTCCAGTTCGACCAGGCAGCCGTTAAAATCCTTGGGATGCAGGAACAGAACCGGTTTGCCATGTGCGCCGATTTTCGGTTCGCCTGTCCCCAGAACACGGGCCCCTGTGGATTTCAGGTGGTCGCGCGCGGCGATGATGTCATCGACCTCGTAACAGACGTGGTGGATGCCACCTGACGGGTTTTTCTCCAGAAAACCTGCAATCGGGCTGCCTTCTCCCAAGGGGTAAAGCAATTCGATCTTTGTGTTCGGCAGTTCGATAAACACCACGGTCACGCCATGATCCGGTTCGTCCTGCGGCGTGCCGACCTTTGCGCCCAAAGCGTTGCGATACTGCTCTGACGCGGCCTCCAGATCCGGCACGGCAATGGCGACATGGTTTAGGCGTCCGATCATCATAGGCTCCTGCGGTTTGCTGCCTGTGATATGCGCGGTCAGGACCAAAAGGGCAAGTGAGACAGGCCGTCACGTGCCGCCCGTTAACTTGGCGTTAGCCGTCTCGTCCTAGCCTGAGTCGTGTCAAGAAACGAGCGGAGGCAGAGATGGACGAAACAGACCTCTACAATGACCCGATCCGGCGCCCGACAGGCAATCGACCGCTGTTGGGGCAGACAGTGCTGGTGGTTGAAGACAGTCGCTTTGTCTGTGACGCGATACGCCTGCTGTGCTTGCGGTCTGGAGCGCGTATTCGCCGCGCGGATTGCCTGAAATCGGCGCGACGTCATTTGCAGATTTATCGTCCGTCCGTTTTGATCATCGATGTCGGCCTGCCCGACGGATCCGGCACTGATCTGATTGAAGAGGCGGTTTCGACCTCCCCCCGGGTCCCTGTGGTCCTTGGCTGTTCAGGTGACACGCTAAGTGAGGGTGCAGCGCTGGCGGCCGGTGCGGACGGGTTCCTGAGTAAGCCCATCGTTTCGCTGGCTGGGTTCCAGACAACAATCCTGTCGCTGCTACCCGCAGACCGCCGCCCTGTCGGCCCCTATCCGGTCAGGGACGAGGTTGTGCATCCTGATCCGGTCGCATACCGCGATGACATGGCCCATGTGGCCGAGGTTCTGACAGATGCACAGGACGACAAGACTTTGGGCTACGTCGCGCAATTCCTCAAAGGCGTAGCAATCAGTGCTGCTGATCACACGCTGGAACGGGCAGCGATCAAACTGTCCGAAGATCGTGCTGCCGGTCGCCCATTGGGGTCGGACACAGCGCGGATCGCTGGGCTGGTGCAGGAACGTCTGCAAAACGCACCTGCCATCTGAAACTCAAAGACGGGAGCTTGACCATGGAAATCTATCTGACCGCCATCTTAACGTTGGCCATTGTTCTGTTCCTGCAGGCACGCCGAGCAAAACAAGTCAAAGCGTCAACCCAGGATCGGCGCTGACCCGGACGAGACGGGTCAGGTCGCCCAAACTCTCGTGCTGCTGCCTTGACGCATCGAAATTCGATGGGTGCAGCCAAGCCTCGAACGCTTCGCGCAAGGCGGGCCAGTCCAGGTCAATCGCCGCGAACCACGCCGTGTCGCGATTTCGTCCTTTAACTACAGTGGCCTGCCGGAACGTGCCCTCGTAACTCAACCCCAACCGCTGCGCCGCGCGCCGGGACGGACGGTTCAGGGCGTCGCATTTCCATTCATACCGGCGATACCCCGCGTCAAAGGCCCAGCGCATCATCAGGTACATGGCCTCTGTCGCGGCCCGTGTTCGTTGCAAGGACGGCGCAAAATTGATGTGCCCGACCTCGATACTGCCAGAGTCCGGCTTGATACGTAGATAACTGGCAACGCCTCCATAGGTTCCGGTTTCCAGATCGCGCACCGCGTAGAAGAACGGATCAGACTGTGCCGCCATTTCGCGCGCCCATCGGTGGTAGAGCGCCGCCGACGAAAACGGGCCGTAAGGCAGATAATCCCAAACGGCATCATGACCCACGAAGGCCCGAAACAGTAACGCCGCGTGCGTGTCCGCCGACAAAGGTTCCAATCGCGCATACCGCCCCTCCAACACATCGCCTTTCGGCGCGGGTGGAGGAGTCCAATCTGGAATCAGAGGGCCAAGCGGGCGGTCGGAAGAGGGATCAGCCATACCCCGAGTTAGGCTGCAAGGCACGCAAATGCCAAGATCAGTTAACGCAAAAACCCCGGATCAGCCCCCATATCCAGACCCGCGAACACACGTTCTTCAAACAATGAGCGATCCAGACCCGTCATCGCCCGCATGATCCACGCCGCTGGCGCGCGCACGTCCATCGTTGGCATCAGATCGCGGCGGGCATATAGATCCGCCTCCGCCAACCCCGGCCAATCGCCAAACACACGCCCGCCGCGCACAGCCCCACCGGCCATGATCATCGCGCCGCCCGTGCCGTGATCCGTACCACCGCTGCCATTTTCGCGCGCCGTGCGTCCGAATTCGGTCATCGCCAGCACCGCGGTCTTCTGCCAGACCGCATCGCCTACGCCAGCCCGCAGCGTCTGGATCGAATCCGCCAGCCGCTGCAGCGCGTGGCCAAAGTTGCGTTTCTGATTGAAATGCGTATCCCACCCGCCCAGTGAAAAGGACACGACCCGGGTATCACCGCGCAGCCGTTCTGCCGCAAACTCCGAGATACGGACATGCGCCGCGCTCCCCCGGATTTCAGCCATGTCAGAGCGAAGCGCGTTGATCGCCGCCTTTCCATTGCGGGCCACCGCGTCACCTTCGGACAGCATCAGCGCCTCGGCAAATGCAGCGTGAAACGCGGGGTCATCCTCCATGATCCGTTCCGCGAGGCGGGTCGCCTGCGGGCTGATCTCCATATCCGCGCCCGGCACCCATTCCGACACAGGTGCGGGTCCCAACAGCACCTTCTGATCCCCCTGCCCCAGCGCAAAAGCGGTTTGCGCCTCGACACCCGACACCTCCTGCAGCATCCGGTTCAACCAGCCATCGCGCACGCCAGCAACACTTTGCGTCCCGGCCTCCAGCAGATCCTGCCCGTCAAAATGGCTGCGCTGATCGCGATAAGGCGTGGCAACCGCATGCACAAATCCGAGTTCCCCGGCCTGCCACAACGGGGCCAGCCCGGACAGCGCCGGGTGCAATGAGAAAAACCCGTTCAGGTCGGGACCATCTACCCCTGCGAGAGAAGGCCGCCACTGCTGAAAATCTGGATCGCCGACGGGACGCACTGCATCCAGCCCATCCATGCCGCCGCGCAGGATCATCACGACCAGCCGCATATCCCACGGAGCCGAGGCGAGCGCGATGGGCGTAACCAACGGACTGGCCGCCGCCGAGCAACCCAAAGCCAACGAGCGGGACAGGAAACGACGACGAGATACACTGTTCGACATCGGCCCCCCCTATCGCCGCTGAAACGCCGGAGACGCCAGGATCAGCCCGATCCCGTCCATCCGCCGCTCTGCCGCCTCTGCCGCGAACCGCACGGCCTCTGGCACGTCGGCCCCCAGGGCCCAATCAACAAACTCGCGTGGGTCCGGCAGCGCTCGGCGCAGGTTCGCGGGCACCACCATCGCCCAGCGCAGCCGCGCGGACAAGCCCTGGGGTGTGATCCAGGCGGCGTCTTCTTCGGGCCAGCCATCCGGTCCCGGCGGCCTTTGCCAGTCCTGCCCCATCAACCGCATCGGATCCAGCAACATGACGGTATGGTTCTTTCGCTTCAGCCCCTTCATTTTTTCGGGATCAACTGCCAGCGCACGACAGGCCGATGCCATGAAATCAAAGGGCGGTTTGACATTGTGCAACACCGGGTCCCAGGCCGCCGGATGGTCCAGCATGGCGGCATAAACCTCGCTCAGATCACCGTCAGTCGCGCGATAACGATCCTCCATCGCCTGCACGAGGCCCGGGTCAGGGCCATCCGACACAAAATGCACCGCCAGTTTCCACGCCAAATGCCGCGCCGTGGCCGGGTGCCGCGCCAGATCGCGCAGCACGTCGTGGATCGGGGCCATCGTCGCAGGATCATCGCCATAGGTCCGGCCCAACACGGTTTCCGCCCCCGGTTCTGCACGGTCCGGGGCAAACACCGTGCCTTCCTCCACGCGAAAGCTCAGCCCCGTCAGCAGTTCCGCCAGTTCGCGCACATCGCTTTGTGTATACCCGCCCTGCGTGCCCACCGTGTGCAGTTCCAGCAGCTCCCGCGACAGGTTTTCGTTCAACCCCCTGTTTCGCTTCTTTTTCCGGGTGCCAAAGGCGCTGTTGGGTCCGACAGATTGCAGCTGATCCAGGTAGATCAGCATCATCGGATGGGTGATGGCGGCGATCAGCAAATCCTCGAACCGTCCCGCCAGATGCGGGCGAATGGCCGATTCGATAAAAGGCGAGGTCGCCCGGCGGACCAGCCCCTGCTTGCCCCGGGCGGTGAAATGATCCCCCCAGAACGCCGCCAGCCGTTCCCGGAACCCCGTCGGCGTCTGCGCCCAGCGCGACAGGCTTTGCACATACCAGGCGATCTTGTCCTTCCGTGCCTGCCTGTTCATCCCGTCACGATGGCCTTTGTGGATCTTGAATTCATCGGTGCCGCGCGTCTTGCGCATGTTTTTCAGATGCACCGCGTTTTTGATCATGCGCTCGCGAAAGGTGTCAAAATCCTCGATCGGTATGGCATCGGCCACCACGTCCGGCCCCTGCAGGCCGCGCAGCATGTCCGTCACACCCGTGGGCCGGTCAATCTCAGGTGACAGCCCGCAGCCGAACCTTTTTTCAGCCAATTCCGGCGAAAACCGCATGTCTGCTCCTGCCTGTTTTGCCACACAATAGCAGAAGGCCGCCCGGACGTCATAGCGTGAGCGGCCTTTACAGACTGTTTCGGCAATTTTCGGAGCGTCAGTCCTGAGGGATCACACGCAGGCCCAGTTCCATCAGCTGATCGCTGGTCGGATCCGAAGGCGCCGCCATCATCAGGTCCTCGGCACGTTGGTTCATCGGGAACATGATGACCTCGCGGATGTTGGCCGTGTCGGCCAGCAGCATCACGATCCGGTCAATCCCGGCCGCACAACCACCGTGGGGCGGCGCGCCGTAGTGGAACGCGTTGTAGAGCGCGCCAAAGCGGTTCTTCACCTCGTCCTCGCCATATCCGGCCAGTTCGAAGGCTTTCAACATGATCTCGGGCTTGTGGTTCCGGATCGCGCCGGACACCAATTCGTACCCATTGCAAGCCAGGTCATACTGAAACCCTTTGACCTCCAACGGATCACCGTTCAACGCGTCCATCCCGCCCTGCGGCATGGAGAACGGGTTATGCTCGAAATCGACCGCGCCGGTTTCTTCGTCCTTTTCGTAGATCGGGAAATCCACGATCCAGGCAAAGGCGAACCGATCCAGATCGGTCAGCTTCAGGTCTTCGCCAATCACGTCGCGCGCCTTGGCCGCCACACGCTGGAACGCCTGCGGTTTGCCACCCAGGAAGAAGGCCGCATCGCCCACGCCCAGACCCAATTGCTGGCGGATCGCTTCGGTCCGTTCCGGGCCGATGTTCTTGGCCAGCGGTCCGGCGGCTTCCATCCCCTGCCCCTGATCACGCCAGAAGATGTAACCCATCCCCGGCAGGCCCTCTTTCTGGGCAAAGGCGTTCATGCGGTCGCAGAATTTGCGGCTGCCCCCGGTCGGCGCGGGAATGGCGCGGATTTCGGTGCCGTCCTGTTCCAGCAGCTTGGCAAAGATGGCAAAGCCCGAGCCGCGGAAATGGTCGCTGACCACCTGCATCTCAATCGGGTTGCGTAGGTCGGGCTTGTCCGTGCCGTATTTCAGCGCGGCCTCGGCATAAGGAATCTGCGGCCAGTCGGCGGGGGCGTCGACCTTTTTGCCGCCACCGAATTCCTCAAAGACCCCGGCGATCACGGGCGAGACGGTGTCAAACACATCCTGCTGCTCGACAAACGACATCTCCATATCAAGCTGGTAGAAATCTGTCGGCGAGCGGTCGGCACGCGGGTCTTCGTCGCGGAAACAGGGTGCGATCTGGAAATACTTGTCAAAGCCCGAGACCATGATCAGCTGTTTGAACTGCTGCGGGGCCTGCGGCAGCGCGTAGAACTTGCCCGGATGCAGGCGGGAGGGCACCAGAAAGTCACGCGCGCCTTCGGGGCTGGACGCAGTGATGACTGGCGTCTGGTATTCGCGGAACCCCTGATCCCACATACGACGACGGATCGAGGCGACAACGTCTGAGCGCAGGGTCATGTTCTGCTGCATCGCCTCACGACGCAGGTCCAGATAGCGATAGCGCAGGCGGGTTTCTTCCGGGGATTCCTGATCGCCAAACACCATCAGCGGCAATTCGCCCGCGCTGCCCAGCACCTCCAGATCGCGGACAAACACCTCGATCTCTCCGGTCGGGATCTTCGGGTTCACCAGGTCCGCATCGCGTGCCTTCACGTTGCCATCGATGCGGATGCACCATTCGCTGCGCACCTTTTCGACTTCGGAAAACACCGGGCTGTCAGGGTCACACAGGACCTGCGTCATGCCGTAATGGTCGCGCAGGTCGATGAACAAAACGCCCCCGTGATCGCGCACGCGATGGACCCAGCCGGAAAGCCGGACGGTTTCGCCAACATTTGCGGCGGTCAGATCGGCGCAGGAATGGCTGCGATAGGCGTGCATGGCGGGTCCTTTCGGAGGCGGAAAACGATCGCGCCGATACAGCGCGCCACATACGTGGTGTCAAGGGGGCAGAGCGACTTCGCGCCGGTATTCCGCAAACTCGTTACTCAGAAAGAGCGAAACACGTGAGGCGGCCGTTCTGTTTACAGTTGATCCGCTTTGCGAACGCAGCAGAATGACCTTGGGCGGACCTCATTCCTCTGTGTCAGACAGGCGGGAGCTGGCCCAATCCGGGTCGGGTTCATCAGGGTCCGACCGCAGGCCTGCGGCCAAGATCCCTGCTATTGCGCGAAACTCATCCTTTTCGGATGTGTCACCGCTGATCCCCACTGCTCCAATTGTTGCGCCGTCCTCATCCTCAATCAGAACACCGCCAGGCACCGGCACCAATCGTCCCTGAGAAACGGTGGACAGGGCCGTCACAAATGTAGGCCGCGCCGCCAACCGATCCCGAATCTGACGACTGGAAATCCCCATCCCCAAAGCGCCCCAGGCTTTGCCCAGAGCCACGTCATGGCGCATGATCCCTGACCCATCCTCGCTTTTGGAAGCAACGATACGACCACCTGCGTCTAGGACAACAACGCTCAATGGCAAAAATCCATGCGCCCGCCCTGTGCTGAGCGCTTGATCCACGATGCGGCTTGCAAGGTCGAGTGTCAGACTGTGCTTGAGTTTCATTGTGCCTCCCGCCCTGCTTTCACAGTGATGCGGTCCAGATGATGCGGCAACTGTTTTCCTGCACGCCGCCGCTCCACCCTGGCATTCACGGCACCCCCTTGCACCTTTCCCGCCCATCCCTATAAGGCAGGACAATTTGAGCGCTGCGGCGCTCTGACTCGCGCGACATCTGGGGGCCGGCCATGCCAAAAAGAACCGATATTCAATCTATCATGATCATCGGGGCGGGTCCTATTGTCATCGGTCAGGCCTGCGAATTCGACTATTCCGGCGCACAGGCATGCAAGGCCCTGCGGGAAGAAGGTTACCGGGTGATCCTGGTAAACTCCAACCCCGCCACGATCATGACCGACCCGGAGCTGGCGGACGCGACCTATATCGAGCCGATCACACCTGAGGTTGTCGCGAAGATCATTGAAAAGGAACGGCCCGACGCGCTGCTGCCGACCATGGGCGGGCAGACGGGGCTGAACACCTCGCTCGCGCTGGAAGAAATGGGCGTTTTGGAGCAGTTCGGGGTCGAGATGATCGGCGCGAAACGCGACGCCATCGAAATGGCCGAAGACCGCAAGCTGTTTCGCGAGGCGATGGACCGCATCGGGCTGGAAAACCCCAAAGCGACGATTGTCACCGCACCCAAGGATGACAACGGCAAATTCGATCTGGATGCAGGCGCAAGCCTGGCGCTGGAGGCACTGGATGATATCGGCCTGCCCGCAATCATTCGCCCAGCCTTTACGCTGGGCGGCACCGGCGGCGGCGTGGCTTACAACCGCGAGGATTACATTCACTTCTGCCGGTCGGGCATGGACGCTTCTCCGGTGGGGCAAATCCTGGTGGATGAAAGCCTGCTGGGCTGGAAAGAGTTCGAGATGGAGGTTGTCCGCGACAAGGCCGACAATGCCATCATCGTCTGTTCCATCGAAAATGTGGACCCGATGGGCGTGCACACAGGCGACTCGATCACCGTGGCCCCGGCGCTGACGCTGACTGACAAGGAATACCAGATCATGCGCAACGGCTCCATCGCCGTGCTGCGTGAAATCGGCGTCGAAACTGGCGGGTCGAATGTGCAATGGGCCGTGAACCCCGACGATGGCCGCATGGTTGTGATCGAAATGAACCCGCGCGTCAGCCGGTCGTCTGCGCTGGCATCCAAGGCAACGGGTTTCCCGATTGCCAAGATCGCGGCGAAACTGGCCGTCGGCTACACGCTGGACGAACTGGATAATGACATTACCAAGGTCACGCCCGCTTCGTTCGAGCCAACCATCGACTACGTCGTCACCAAGATCCCGAAGTTTGCGTTCGAAAAATTCCCGGGCAGCGAACCCTACCTGACCACCGCCATGAAATCCGTGGGCGAGGCGATGTCCATCGGCCGCACGATCCACGAGTCGATGCAAAAGGCGCTGGCGTCGATGGAATCCGGCCTAACCGGGTTTGACGAAGTGGCCATTCCGGGCCTGTCCGTCGGACCATGGGACGAGGCCGAGGACAAGGCAGCGGTGATCAAAGCAATCAGCCAACAGACGCCGGACCGGTTGCGTACGATCGCACAGGCCATGCGCCACGGGCTGAGCGACGACGAAATCCAGGGTGTGACCAAGTTCGACCCATGGTTCCTGTCCCGCATCCGCGAGATTGTGGAGGCCGAGCGTGGCCTGCGCGCCAATGGCCTGCCCGGCAGCGAAGCCGAGATGCGCGCGATCAAGATGCTGGGATTCACCGATGCCCGTCTGGCCGCACTGACCGAAAGCACCGAAACTGCCGTGCGCAAAGCGCGCCATGCGCTGAACGTCACCGCTGTTTTCAAACGCATCGACACCTGCGCGGCTGAATTTGAGGCGCAGACGCCTTATATGTACTCCACCTACGAGACGCCCGTATTCGGCGAAGTGGAATGCGAATCCCGCCCATCCGACCGGAAAAAGGTTGTCATCCTAGGCGGTGGCCCGAACCGGATCGGTCAGGGGATCGAGTTTGACTATTGCTGCTGTCATGCGTGTTTCGCCCTGACGGATGCGGGTTATGAAACCATCATGGTCAACTGCAACCCGGAAACGGTCAGTACGGACTATGACACCTCTGACCGGCTGTATTTCGAACCGCTGACCTTTGAACATGTCATGGAGATTCTGCGGGCCGAGCAGGAGAACGGGACGCTGCATGGCGTGATCGTGCAGTTTGGCGGGCAGACCCCGCTGAAGCTGGCAAATGCACTTTGCGATGCAGGCATCCCGATCCTGGGCACCACGCCGGACGCTATCGACCTGGCCGAAGACCGCGAACGGTTCCAGCAACTGGTGCAGCAACTAGAGCTGAAACAGCCCGTTAACGGCATCGCCCATTCCGACGAGGAAGCGCTGGAGATCGCGGCTGGCATTGGCTTCCCGTTGGTGATCCGTCCCTCGTACGTGCTGGGTGGCCGCGCGATGGAGATCGTGCGCGATCAGGCACAGTTGGAGCGTTACATCTCCGAAGCGGTTGTTGTGTCTGGCGACAGCCCCGTTCTGCTGGACAGCTACCTGGACGGCGCGGTGGAATTGGACGTAGATGCACTGTGCGATGGTCAGAATGTCCACGTCGCCGGCATCATGCAGCATATCGAAGAGGCGGGCGTGCATTCCGGCGACAGCGCCTGTTCCCTTCCGCCCTATTCGCTGCCAGACGACATTATTGAAGAGGTAAAGCGTCAGACCAACGCGCTAGCATTGGCGCTTGGTGTCGTCGGCCTGATGAACGTGCAGTTTGCCGTCAAGGATGGCGACATCTACCTGATCGAGGTCAACCCGCGCGCCTCGCGCACCGTGCCGTTTGTGGCCAAGGCGACGGACAGCGCGATTGCCTCCATCGCGGCACGGATCATGGCGGGCGAACCGCTGTCAAACTTCCCGGGCCGCCCGGCCTACAAAGCGGACGCGGCCTATGACACAACCCTGCCACTGGCTGACCCGATGACGCTGGCTGACCCGAACATGCCGTGGTTCTCGGTCAAGGAAGCAGTCCTGCCCTTCGCGCGCTTCCCCGGTGTCGATACGCTGTTGGGGCCGGAAATGCGCTCAACCGGCGAGGTAATGGGCTGGGATCGCGATTTCCCCCGTGCATTCCTGAAGGCGCAGATGGGTGCGGGTATGGTTCTGCCGTCCGGTGGATGTGCGTTCATCTCCATCCGCGAGGCCGACAAGGGTGCGCAAATGTTGGAGGCCGCGCAAATCCTACACGCGCAGGGTTTCACGCTGGTCGCAACCCGTGGCACGCAGGCCTGGCTGACCGGGCACAACGTGCCGTGTGATGTGGTGAACAAAGTCTATGAGGGTCGCCCGGACGTGACTGATCTGATGAAGAACGGCGGCGTGCAACTGGTCATGAACTCGACCGAGGGAGCGCAAGCGGTAGAGGATTCCAAATCCATCCGCTCCATCGCGCTCTATGACAAAATCCCGTATTTCACGACGGCTGCCGCGTCCCATGCCGCTGCACTGGCCATCAAGGCGCAGGCCGAAGGGGATGTCACTGTGAAGGCGCTGCAAGGGTAACGAGGCTCACTGCTATCTGATGTAAGAACGGCGCCCTGACCCTCAGGGCGCCTTTTTCTTCGTTGGATCGCTTCACATGATCTCGGTCGACACGTCCACATTTCCACGGACCGAGTTGGAGTATGGGCAAATCGCGTGGGCGGATTCGGTCAGGCGCTCTGCTGCTGCCTTGTCCACACCCGGCAGCGACACTTTCAGGTCGACCTTCAATCCAAAACCACCCGCTTCACGCGGACCGATGCCCACGGCAGTTTCAACTTCGACATCGTCGGGCACCTTTGGCAGGGTATCGTCCTGCGACGCCGCAAACTTCATCGCGCCGATATAGCAAGCGGAGTATCCGGCCGCGAACAACTGTTCAGGGTTATACCCTTTGCCGTTGCCACCCATTTCCGTCGGCGGAGCCAGGTCCAGCACCAATTCGGTTCCGGCGACTTTCGCCTGACCATCGCGGCCGCCAGTGGCTGACCCATGAGCGGTGTAAACGGGGCTTACAGACATCTTAGCATTCCTCATCGCACAAGATTAAATCGTGCACGATATTTATGATCTCCCAGGAGATCTGTCAATCTCTTGCGACTTAATCGCCCACGACTTAAATCTAAGGCATGGAAACCAAGGCCCTCCCCCTAAGCATGCAGCTGTGTTTTGCGCTGTATTCCGCGAACCACGCGATGGCGGGGCTCTATCGTCCCATGCTGTCCGAACTGGGGCTGACCTATCCGCAATACCTTGTCCTGCTGGCGCTGTGGGAACGGGACGGTCAATCAGTTGGGGAACTGGGCAAGGCGTTGATGTTGGAAAGCAATACACTCACGCCGCTTTTGAAGCGGATGGAGGCCGCAAGTCTGATCAACCGGGCCCGCAGCCAACAGGACGAGCGCAGCGTAAGTGTCAGTCTGACCGACAAGGGCCAATCCCTTGAGGCGAAGTCGCATGAGTTTGCAGCCTGCGTTGCCAATGCGTTGGATCAGGACGGAGACACGGCAAACGCCTTGCGCGAACAGATTTTCGATTTGGCGAAACGTTTGCGCAAAGCCTAATCCGATTTGGCCACCTTGCGCGCCTTGCGCAGCAACACGTCGCGCTTCAGCTTGCTCAGGTTGTCGAAGTACATGCGACCATTCAGATGGTCTATCTGGTGTTGCACGCTGGTGGATTCCAGATCGGAAAACTCGCGGCGGGTGATCATCCCGTTGTCATCCATGTAGCGCACCAGAACGACGCGCGGCCGCTCAAACTTGGCTGACACCCCCGGCAGGTTCGGGCTGGCCTCTTCATGCGGGCGTATTTCGCTGCTGGCGTCGATGATTTCCGGGTTGGCCAGACGAACCGCGTGACCCCGTTCCAGCGATCCATCGACAACGGCCAACCGCAGCATGATCCCGATCTGCGGCGCGGCAAGGCCAACGCCCGGCATCGCCTCCATCGTGTCGCTCATGTCGTCCCAGATGGCGCGGATTTCGTCTGTGACCGCCTCAACTTCTTCGGCCTTGGTGCGCAGACGTTTGTCCGGCCAAGGGATGCAACGGCGGACGGTCATGCGCGAGTTTCCAGATAGGGCGTTTCGAGTTCTTCCCGCAGGTCAGGAGCGATCCGGTCAAAGATCACGATACCATTCAGATGGTCCAACTCATGCTGGATACACCGTGCTTCGAACCGGTCGAAATCGTCCATGTGGATTTGCCCCGTCTCATCGGTCCATTGCACCGTGACGGCACGTGGGCGGGACACTGGCACAGGCACGTCCGGAATAGACAGGCAGCCTTCGACCATCTCCTCGGGCGTGTGATCAGCTGCCATGATGAACGGGTTTAACATGGCACGCGGGTCGGGTTCGCCTTCCTTCCACGCGCAGTCCATGACAAACACGCGGGCCATGACGCCCACCTGTGGCCCCGCAAGTCCTCGTCCATTGGCCGCGTACATGGTTTCAAACATGTCAGGGATCACATCACGCAGCGCATCCACATCTGCCGGTTCAGCCCGTTCTCTAAGGCGCGGATCAGGCCATTTCACAATTGGCAGAACTGCCATCAGGCGCGGGCCTTTTCACGCTTCAGCTTTTGCATCTTGCGCGTGATCATCTGACGCTTGATTGGGGTGAGATAGTCGATGAACAGCTTGCCATTCAGGTGGTCGATCTCGTGCTGCACGCAGGTCGCCCACAGTTCGCGGAACACCTCCTGTTGCTCCGCGCCGTTCTGGTCGATCCACTTGACCTCGACCTCTGCCGGGCGCTTCACCTCGGCGTATTGTTCCGGGATCGACAGGCAACCCTCGTCATAAACACTGGTTTCGTCGGAGACGCTGACAATTTCTGGGTTGAACATCACCAGCGGGCGCGGCGCCTCGACCTCGTCCTTCACGCAATCCAACACGATCAGTCGAGACAACACGCCAACCTGCGGCGCAGCCAGGCCAATGCCCGGCGCGTCATACATGGTTTCCAGCATGTCGTCCGCCAACACACGCAACTCGTCTGTCAGGTCGTCAACGGCCGGACAGACCTTTTTCAGGCGCGGGTCGGGGTGGATCAGAATAGGGCGTTTCATGGTCCCGATTTAGGCGATCCGGACACAGGTCGCAACGCCCTCTTGCACCTGCTGCAAAAGCCGATAGCTTGCCCCCGACCAGCAGGAGACATCCATGAATTTCGACTATTGCCCGAACCGTGTCGGAACCCACAGCGCCAAATGGGACATGATGGAGGCGCTGTACGGCGTGTCCCCCGAGGATGGCCTGTCGATGTGGGTGGCAGACATGGATTTCCAATCGCCTGCTTGCGTGATGGAACGGTTGAGCAAAATCGCGTCTGACGGCGTTTTTGGCTACTACAACAATGATGCGCCGTACAAAGAGGCAATCGGCTGGTGGATGGAAACCCGTCACAACTGGCCAATCCGCCCGGAATGGGTGTTCACAACAACGGGCATCGTGAACGCGGTTGGTGTTTGTCTGGACACTTACACGCAGCCAGGTGATGGCATCGTTTTGTTCACGCCGGTCTACCATGCGTTTGCAAAGGTGATTAACGGCGCGCACCGCAAGGTTGTCGAATGTGAAATGCCCGTTGTCGACGGGCGGTACACGCTGGATTTCGACGCCTGGGACGCACAGATGACCGGATCAGAATCAATGCTGATCCTGTGTTCGCCTCACAACCCAGGCGGCGCAGTCTGGACCCAGGCTGAATTGCAGGGGATCGCGGATTTTGCCGAACGGCATGACTTGATCATCGTGTCGGACGAAATTCATCAGGACATGGTGTTTAACGGGCACAAGCACCTGCCGTTTCCTATCGCGGTGCCGTCGGCGCTGGACCGTACGGTTGTACTGAACGCACCGTCCAAGACGTTCAACATCGCCGGTCTGCATAATGGCAATGTCATCATCCCCGATGACGATCTGCGGGCGCGCTTCGCGGACCGGATGACCGCTCTTTACATCGGCACCAACACCTTTGGCACCGCCGCGACAGAGGCCGCGTATTCCCCAGCCGGGGCGGAATGGGTCGATGCGCTGATGGTTTATCTAGACACCAACCGCAAAATTCTGGACTCCGCTGTGGCCTCGATTCCGGGGCTGAGCTCGATGCGGTTGGAGGCAACCTACCTCAGCTGGGTGGATTTCGGCGGGACAGGCATGGAGCGGGCAGAGTTCATTCGCCGCGTTGAAAAGGACGCGAAAATCGCAGTGAACTACGGGACAACCTTTGGCAAAGGCGGTGAAAACTACCTCCGCTTCAACATCGGCACGCAACGCACGCGGATCGAAGAGGCGTGCGAACGCCTGAACGCAGCGTTTTCCGATCTGCAATAAAATCGGTCCAGACAATACGGGCTGCGGCGTTTTCGAGTTGAAACCTTGGTGGCGCTAGCGCGTCAGAAGCCCGGCAGGTGCCTGAGGATCACGATAGAAATCCAGCGGCGCATCGTCACTGGCAGGTGTGCTGCGCTTGAATTCATAGCGCATTTCACCAGCCTCGGTTTCCGACGCAACGATCAGGCACTGGTACAGGTGGTTTGCCCCATCAAACAGGTCCACCAGACCACGCAGACCAGGCACCACGTCCGCCTCAACCGAGAAGCCATTTTTCCACATCCGTAACACCGGATACACGTTGTCATCAGTGCGCACACGCAACCGGCTGGAGCGTTTTAGCCCGGCCAAACGGGCGGCTTCCATTCCCTCGCGCACTTCGCGGGATACAAACGTAGACATGGCAGCTCTCCTTAGGGGCAGCATCCTTGGGGGAGGTCGTACGCTCAACCTGCGCCCTGCCGGATTAAAATCAAGTTTAAATTCGGTCGCTTGGCCCGGTACGATGTCACCGTTGCGCGAAGGCGGCACGTGATATCGTTACATTTACGTGATCCATTGTGCAGGCACGCACCCTGATTGCGCACCGGTTGAGCAAGGCTTCCACGCATTTCCCGTTATATAGAAGGGGAGATCGTAAAGGAGATCGACATGGGCCATCTCGACAACGGGGTCTGGAAGACCGGCCCCATCGACACCAAATCGACCGGCGGTGCATTCAAGCGCAAGGCGTCGTCATTTCGCAATTGGATCACACCAGACGGGTCCCCTGGGGCCAGCGGCACCGGCGGGTTCGAAGCCGAATCGGGGCGCTACCACCTCTATGTCAGCTACGCCTGCCCCTGGGCACACCGCACGCTGATCTTCCGTCAGTTGAAAGAACTGCAAGATCACATTTCAGTCTCTGTAGTGCATCCAGATATGCTGGACCGTGGCTGGACCTTCCGCAAGGACGACCAAGGCTCGACCGGCGACACGCTGTTCGGTCACGACTTTGCCTATGAACTCTACAGCCGCGCCGACCCGACCTATACCGGTCGCGTCACTGTGCCCATCCTTTGGGACAAGGTACAGAAAACCATTGTGTCGAACGAAAGTTCGGAAATCATCCGCATGTTCAATTCGGCCTTCAACGATGTCACCGGCAACACGGACGACTATTGGCCCGAACATATGCGCGATGACATCGAACAGGTGAATGCGCGGATCTACGACACGCTGAACAATGGCGTCTACAAAAGCGGGTTTGCGTCAACTCAGCAAGCCTACGACGCCGCAGTGCATCCGCTGTTCAACACTTTGGATTGGCTGGAAGAACGTCTGAGTACAAACCGTTACCTGATGGGTGACCGGATCACCGAAGCCGATTGGCGTCTATTCCCGACGCTGATTCGCTTTGATCCGGTCTATCACCTGCATTTCAAATGCAATCGGCGGCGGATCATCGACTATCCGGCATTGTCCGGTTACACGCGCGAGCTTTACCAGTGGCCCGGCGTGGCGGACACCGTGAATTTCCATCATATCGTGCGCCACTATCACTTCAGCCACGAAAGCATCAATCCGAACCGGATCGTGCCAATCAACCCTGTGATCGACTATGATGCGCCGCATGGTCGGGAGCGACTGAACGCGGCCTGAGCCATACTCGAATTCAGACGAGGCTCCGGGTCGAGCCCGGGGCTGTGTTGCCGTTTGTGTCGCGGAGTGAATGCCCAAGTAGCCGGACCCCATCCGGCCGGTTGCTGGCTCTTGACGATCCTTAGCGCGCAGCGGCGTAATGTTCGACCATGGCTGCCAGATCCTCCGGCGGGGTCTCGCTTTGTACATAGGCGCATGCGTTCGAGCTGTGCGCAAAGATCGACCCGTCTGAAAAGAAGCTGGTGTTTGTTACGAACATGACCTGTGTGTCCGGATGGCGGTAGTTCGCAAAATCCGCGACAGCCAATGCGCTACCATCATCCAAAACTAAATCCAGTACGATGATGTCGTAGGTCTTTTGGCACAGCGCCTCGATCGCGGCATCCTGCCCGTGGACCAGATCCACCTCGGCCTCATGACGCAACAGATGACGTTGCCACAAACCGCCCAACTCGGGCTGACTTTCAACAATCAACACATTCATAACAGACGCCCGGGCACAGCTTCTATTGATCTTCAGGCCATGCCGCTTCCCCAACCCACTGATCTGCCGACTCCGTTAACAAATGGTTAACGCGTACGTCAACCGGCGGAGCTCCGCCCTCTTACCAGATGAATTCCGCTTGAAGCGGGACGCGATTCCTTGCACGTCTCAGACATGACGGATGAAGGTTCAAAACGGGATCATGGGGGCGGTGTTGATGCCGCCTGCATGCGATATGGCGGAACGCGGGACGGCTGGATGGACCTGTCGACCGGCATCAATCCGCAGCCCTTTCCAGTACCGACCGTGTCCGCAGCGGCGTGGACCGCCCTGCCGGACAAGGCGGCAGTACAAGCGCTGAATGACGCTGCGCGCGCTTTCTGGTCTGTTCCCGATCAGGCTGACATTCTGGCCGCACCGGGGGCATCCGCACTGATCGCTCATATGCCACTGCTGCTGGACCCTGCTCGTGTCGTGATCCCGGCCCCTACCTATAACGAACACGCGGCATCCTTTCGCAATGCAGGTTGGGACGTGTTACCGGGCGGCGTAGGAGAGGCTCGCGTGCTGGTGCATCCAAACAATCCAGACGGCCGGGTTTGGCGGGCCGAGGACGTTGGGGCGGGCCTGACCATCATCGACGAAAGCTTCTGCGATATCTGCCCGGAACAGAGCCTGATTCACGTGGCCGACCGCCCCGGCGTGATCGTTCTAAAGAGCTTTGGCAAATTCTGGGGGCTGGCCGGGCTGCGACTGGGCTTTGCGATTGGCGCGCCTGAGACCTTGCAGGTGTTGGCCGAGATGCTGGGGCCATGGCCCGTCTCCGGCCCGGCGCTGGAAATTGGCGCGGCTGCGCTGCGGGATGAGGAATGGGCGACACAGACGCGGAAACGGTTGACCGAGGACGCCGCCCGGCTGGACGAGATGACCATAGCGGCGGGCGCGCAACTGTTGGGGGGCACTTCGCTGTTCCGGCTGTACGAAGTGGATGATGCAGCGGCCTGGCAGGATCGTCTGGCGCAACATCACATCTGGTCCCGGATCTTCCCCTATTCACAAACCTGGCTGCGGTTCGGCCTGCCTCCCGCGCATGGCTGGGACCGCCTGCGCGTTGCGCTTTGACCACCGCGATTCCCCTTCTGTTCGCCATGGCATTGGATGCCTGCTTTGGTGAACCTGATTGGCTGTGGTCGCGATTCCGTCATCCTGCTGTGGTGATGGGCAAGGGCGTTTCCATGCTTGAGCGTTACCTTAATCAAGGCGCCGCACGCCGGCTCAAGGGCATTCTGGCTGTACTGGTCCTTTCGGTGACGGCCATTGTGACCGGTTGGGTCATCAGCCTTTTTGGACCGATTGCGGAGGCATTGACCGCCGCGATCCTTTTAGCTCAGAAATCGCTGGTTCAGCATGTCATGGCCGTGGCACGTGGGCTACGCCTTTCAGACAGGGACGGACAGGTGGCTGTATCGATGATCGTTAGCCGAGATACCGCAGGCATGTCCCAAGCTCAGTCTGCACGCAGTGCATTGGAAAGCGCGTCAGAGAACTTGTCGGACGGGATCATTGCGCCCGCGTTCTGGTTTCTGTTGGCCGGGGCGCCGGGGATCATTTTCTACAAGGCGATCAACACCGCCGACAGCATGATCGGCTATCGGACCGAGCGCTACGAGTCCTTTGGCTGGGCTGCCGCGCGATTGGATGACGTGTTGAACCTGATCCCGGCCCGTTTGACCGCACTTCTGATCGCCTTCCCACAGGGGCTGCGAGAGTGGCGCGGCATAGTAAGCGATGCCCATCGTCATAAATCCCCCAACGCAGGCTGGCCCGAAGCCGCAATGGCCCGTCGGTTGGGCGTCGCGCTCGCGGGGCCAAGGGTCTATGACGGACAGTTGCGCGACTTCCCATGGGTCAATGACGGCGCGAAGATCGAAATCGGCCCGAAGGAAATCGAGGCAGGCGTAGCGATCCTCTGGTCGGTTTGGTGGCGCGCTATGATCCTGACCTTGGCCATTGCGTTGATTTGACCAACCCCGCTACTGTCGGGACAATTGAAAGCAGAGAGGCAGATTTAATGCGATTGATGACCGGTCTAGTGGCCCTGGTTCTGAGCGCCAGCTCAGCCTGGGCGCAATGTGGCGGATCGTTTGGGGATTTCGTGGGCGGGTTGAAGGCCGAAGCAGCCTCGCGCGGTTATGATCAGGCCACAATTGACGGGTTCTTTCGAGGCGTACAGCAAGACAACAAGGTGCTGCGCGCCGACCGGGCACAAGGTGTATTCCAGAAACCATTTATTGATTTCTCCCGTCGCCTGATATCGCAAAATCGCATAGACGCGGGACGATCCAACGCGCGCAAATACGCATCGGTTTTCGATCAGATCGAGGCACGTTATGGAGTGTCGCGCGGCGTACTGCTGGCCTTCTGGGCATTCGAAACGGACTACGGTGGCTTTCAGGGGGATTTCAACACGCGCAACGCACTGGTGACCCTGTCCCATGATTGCCGCCGTCCGGAATTGTTCCGTCCACAGGTCTTTGCAGCATTGGAACTCTACCGTCGTGGCAGTTTCAATCCGAACACCACCACAGGAGCCTGGGCGGGCGAGATCGGCATGGTGCAGATGTTGCCGCAGGACATCATCGACAACGGGGTGGATGCGGACGGGGATGGCCTTGTGTCGCTTAAGACTTCTGCTCCAGATGCCCTGACCTCTGGCGGCAAGATGTTGTCTCATCTGGGTTGGCGCGCAGGGGAACCGTGGTTGCAGGAGGTGGTTATCCCTTCGGGTCTTGACCTGACAAAAACTGGAATCGACACGCAGTTGTCCGTGGGTGAATGGGCCGCGCTGGGTGTGAAATCCCGAGAAGGCACGCTGCCGGGATCTGGCATGCAAGCCAGCGTGATCCTGCCACAGGGGCACAAAGGTCCGGCTTTCCTCGCTTATCCGAACTTCCGCGTGTTTTTCGAGTGGAATCAAAGTTTTGTCTACGTTCTGACCGCTGGATACTTTGCGACCCGGTTGGAAGGGGCTTCCGTCTACAACGCAGGAAATCCTGATACGGGCTTGTCCGGGGACCAGATGAAAGCCCTCCAACGCAAGCTGCAATCGCGCGGATATGACGTAGGCAAGGTAGACGGTATTCTGGGCGCACGCACCCGATCCGCAGTACAGGCGGAACAGGCCCGACTGGGTCTGCCCGCCGACGCCTGGCCCACGCCAGCGCTTTTGTCGAAACTCTGAGGGAAGGCAATTCATTCATGAATTGCGAACAAGTCGTTAACGACTTGTAGGCGAATTGTTGACAATTCGCCCAGCGTCAGTGCGGCACACGCGCGCCGAAAATCGCAGACCCTACGCGAATGTGCGTGGCCCCCAGTGCTATGGCAGTTTCAAAGTCGCTGCTCATCCCCATGGAGAGCCCCTGCAACCCGTTGCGCTTTGCGATCTTCGCAAGCAGCGCAAAATGTAGGGCCGGTTCCTCCTCTACCGGAGGAATGCACATCAAGCCCCGCACCGGTAAATCCAGGTCGCGACAAGTCTTCACGAATTCATCCGCGTCCGCAGGCAAAACACCCGCCTTTTGCGGCTCCTCTCCCGTGTTGACCTGAATGAACAGGTCCGGGCACTGCCCCATTTCCTGCGCGAGGCGGGCCAAAGTTGAAGCCAGTTTGGGCCGGTCGACCGCATGAATGGTCGAAAACAGTTCCATCGCGGCGCGTGCCTTGTTTGTCTGCAACGGCCCCACCAGGTGCAGATCAACCCCGGAAAAAGCATCCATGAAACCCGGCCATTTGCCCTGAGCCTCTTGCACGCGGTTTTCACCAAACACGCGGTGCCCTTGCTTCAGCACCGCTTCGACCCTTTCGTTTGGCTGTACCTTGGAGATCGCGATCAAAGTCACGTCATCCGCCTTGCGCCCAGCATTGTCTGCGGCAGCGGACACACGGGCGCGGATATTTTCGAGCGGCATCTAATCTCTCCAAGCTGGCTGTTTGATCCCAGAAATCACTGATGCCACAAAAAGAAAAGGGCAGACCCAAAGGTCTGCCCGATCCTGTAACTTCTTCGCTTCGATTAGAAGGAGAAGTAAACACCTGCCTGGAAGGTGTCGTTGTCGTTCGACTGACGGCGGTAGCCGGTTTCGAAGGACACACCGCCACCCAGGTCGTAGGAGTAGTGAATGCCGTAGGATTCACCTTCCTGCTGGTTGGAACCGGCAACAGAGTCACGGTTGTCGCCACGACCTGCAGCAACGTCAGTCGCGGAAACCGCGTCTTCCGAGGTCACCCACAGAACGATGTTGGATGCTGCGCCGATGTCGACGTTGCCGTACAGGCCCCACTTCTGGATGCCGTCGTTGTCACCATAGGCGAGGCGAACGCCCCACTGGCCCAGGTCACCGGCGATGGAGACTGCGATCTTGTCTTCCCACAGTGCGGTCGACTGCTGACCACCAACTGCGATGGTCCAGTCACCAAAGGTGTAGGCACCCATGTAGCCGATACGCTCCAGGCGTGTTTCACCAGCTGTCAGAGCCGGAGTCGGGCCACCGTTTGCAGCTGCAACACCGTATACGTTCGACTGCGAGTACGACAGGTGGCCAGTGAAGCCGCCACCGGAGTACAGGATGTCCATACCGTTGCGGCCAGCGCCACCGGAGGAATAGGAGTCCCAGTTGAAGTATTCGCTGTTGACGTTACCGACGTGGCTAACGAAGCCTGCGCCGTCAACACCGGTACCGGCGGTACGTGTTTCCAGGTAGGTGCCCGGAATGTTGTCGAAGGCGCCGATCATGTTGCCAACGTACAGCGAGAAGCCTTCGTAGGTCACGAAGAAGCGGCCGCCGTTGAACGTTGCTGCACCCGGGCTGTTGTCGCGGCTTTCAGACTGTGCACGGTAACGAGCACCGAAGCCAACGCCACCGTCGGTTTCTGCCGACATGTCGAACTGCAGACGCAGACGGGAGGTGATGGTGGTTTTGGAGACACCGGCCAGACCGCCTGCGGTCACGCCAGCAGCGGTGTTGGAGTGACCGCTGTTGTAGTCCAAGCCGAAACGGCCGTAACCGCTGAGGCGGACTTCAGCAGCAGCCATGGAACCCACTGCGACCAGTGCCGTTGCTGCGAAGAGAACCTTTTTCATAGTTTTTCCCTCGGTTTCAAATCATAAGCCCAAACCGGGGAATCCGGTGTGGGTATGGACATGGGTTTCACCCGTCACACCCTATTTTGGCAAGAGGCCGAACAAACGGCGTGCCAAAGTCGTGGCCAATGGTGCAGCTATGCCACAGTCTCGCCTTGCCCCTGTACGCAGGCGCGCGCGTTTGTCCGGTGCACGGCCCGAATTCGCCATATTTTGACCACAATCTTGCGAGTCGTGCCATATTGGCGTCATCTTATTGGACTTGCCCGACCTGCGCAGCTTGGGTAGGACACAGAAGGAAAACCGAGCAGGGTTGATAGATGATATTCCGGACTGTGTTCAAAATCGCCTGTCTGTTGGCGCTGATTGCGGGTCTTGCCGCCTGCGGGAACAGGTCGGGCCGAGCCCAGACCGAAGCCACCAACGTGTTTGCGGACGTCCCGCCAGGTCAGATTGATTCAGGCGATGCGGCAGCAGGCTTCAACTACGAACGCTCTTCTATCTGGGATGTTCTGGGACCGGGCAACACGGAAACCAGTGTTCAGGTCAACCGCTATCTTTGGAATGCGTCCCTGGAAGTTCTCAGCTTCCTTCCCGTTCAGTCGGTCGATCCGTTTACCGGTGTCATTCTTACAGGCTACGGAACGCCTCCGGGCGGCGGTCGTTCGTATCGCGCGACGGTGCACATCACTGACCCCGCGCTGGAAGCACGCAGCCTCAAGGTGTCATTGCAAACCCGTGGTGGTGCCGCGGTGAACGCGTCGACGGCCCGTGCGGTCGAAGATGCCATTCTCAGCCGTGCCCGTCAGCTACGTGTTCGGGACAAGAATCTGTAGAACCCCGGACAAAACCGAATTATGACCACGCCGGGCCACCACCCGGCGTTTTTCATGTAAAGGACCCGCCCCATGTCGCGATATGCCGCCAACGAGATCGAAGCCAGATGGCAGGCCGCCTGGAAAGACGCCGAGATTTTCAAAGCCCGCCGTTCTGACGACAAACCCAAATACTATGTGTTGGAGATGTTCCCCTACCCCTCGGGCCGAATCCATATGGGGCATGTGCGCAACTACACGATGGGGGACGTGATAGCGCGGCACAAACTTGCCACGGGTCACAATGTGTTGCATCCGATGGGTTGGGACGCGTTCGGGATGCCTGCAGAAAACGCGGCAATGGCCAGCGGTGGCCATCCCAAGGACTGGACCTACGGCAACATCGCCACGATGAAGGAACAGATGCAGCCGCTGGGCCTGTCGATTGACTGGTCCCGCGAATTCGCAACCTGCGACCCTGAATATTACGGCCAGCAGCAGGCACTGTTCCTCGATATGCTCGAAGCCGGACTCGTTTACCGCAAGAACGCCGTGGTGAACTGGGATCCCGTCGACATGACCGTTCTGGCCAACGAGCAGGTGATCGAAGGCAAGGGCTGGCGGTCTGGCGCAGAGGTGGAGCGCCGCGAACTGACACAATGGTTCTTCAACATCTCGTCCATGGCAGGCGAATTGCTGGATGCAATTGACGGGCTCGACAACTGGCCTGCGAAGGTCAAGCTGATGCAGGCGAACTGGATCGGCAAGTCGCGCGGGATCGAGATACCGTTTGAACGCACGGACGGTGGCGAGGCGATTCTTTGCTTTTCGACCCGACCCGACACTCTGCGTGGGGCAAGTTTCCTTGCGATTTCGCCGGAACATCCTCTGAGCCGCGAATTGGCCGAAACGCGCGAGGACCTGGCGGCGTTCATCGCAGAAACCCGCAAGATGGACACAACCGAAGCGGCGATGGAAAAGGCCGAGAAGAAGGGTATCGACACCGGGATCACCGTGCGCCACCCGGTCTGGCCCGATCAGGAATTGCCGGTCTGGGTCGGAAACTTTGTCTTGATGGAATACGGAACCGGGGCGGTTTACGCCTGTCCGGCCCATGATCAGCGCGACCTCGATTTTGCCCGCAAATACGGTCTGCCCTCGCCGTCAGCGTTCCATATGCCCGACGATGACAGCGAGATCGGGAGCGAGGCGCTGGTGCCGCCGAAAACCGAAACCGTCGTTTACATCGACCACTTTGCGGGCATCGGTGAATGTTCCAGCCAGGAAGGGATCGACCGCACGATCGACTGGTTCGAAGAACGCGGACTGGGCAAAGGACAGGAAAAATTCCGCCTGCGCGATTGGGGTCTGTCCCGCCAGCGTTATTGGGGCTGCCCGATCCCGGTCGTGCATTGCGACGATTGTGGCGTGGTGCCAGAGAAGAAGGAAAACCTGCCAATCGAGCTGCCCTATGACGATGGCAACAAGCCGATTGACTTCTCCATCCCCGGCAACCCGCTGGACCGCCACCCGACATGGCGCGATGTCCCCTGCCCCGCCTGTGGCAAACCGGCCAGGCGGGAAACGGACACCATGGATACGTTTGTCGATTCGTCCTGGTATTACGCACGTTTTACCGCCCCGCGTGCGGAAACGCCGACCGAGGCGGCAGAAGCGCAATACTGGATGAACGTGGACCAGTATATCGGCGGGATCGAACATGCGATTCTGCACCTGCTCTATTCCCGCTTCTTCGCCCGCGCGATGAACATCACCGGCCACCTGCCCGAATCCGCGCGCGAGCCGTTTGACGCGCTGTTCACGCAAGGCATGGTGACTCACGCGATCTACCAGACCACCGGTGACAATGGGCGGCCCGTGTATCACTTCCCCGAGGATGTGGACCTGCGCGACGGCAGCGGCTTCCTCAAGGACGGGACCGAGGTAGAGATCATTCCATCGGCCAAGATGTCCAAATCGAAAAACAACGTGGTCGACCCGCTGAACATCATTTCGGCCTATGGCGCAGACACGGCGCGCTGGTTCGTGCTGTCCGATTCGCCGCCCGAACGCGACGTGGAGTGGACGGCATCGGGGGCCGAAGCCGCGCACAAACACCTGTCTCGCGTGTTCCGTATCGCTTCCGAGGCCGCCGAGGCGGACGCGTCCGGCCCCTCGGATGCTGACACGGAATTGCTGCGCGAGATGCACAAGACGATTCACGAAGTGTCCGGCGGCGTCGAATCCTTCGGTTTCAACGCGGCAATTGCCAAGCTCTACGCGTTTACCAACACTCTCTCGAAATCCAAGGCCGGGCGGGACGCGAAACAACAAGCGGTGCGGACGCTTGCACAGCTGATGGCCCCCATGACCCCGCATCTGAGCGAGGAAATCTGGTGCATGCTGGGCGGCGAAGGTCTGGTTGCGCTGGCCCCATGGCCCAAGGCGGACGAAGCGATGCTGATCGACGACACAATCACCCTGCCCGTTCAGGTCAACGGCAAACGCCGCGCGGAAATCAGCGTGCCCAAGGATCTGGCCAAGGATGAGGTTGAAAAAATCGCCCTCGCCGAAGAGGCTGTGCAACGTGCCCTGAACGGGAGCGCGCCGAAGAAGGTGATTGTTGTGCCGGGACGCATTGTGAATGTGGTTGTCTGATCGCAGGCATGTGTTGGCCTTGGCCGCGGCTGGTCTGGTTGCGGCCTGTGGCTTTACGCCTGGTTATGGCCCCGGCGGTTCAGCAGATCGGCTGTATGGCAGGGTTTCTATTGCTGAACCTCAGGATCAGGAAACGTACATTCTGGTACGTGAACTGGAACATCGGCTGGGCCGAGGCAGCATTCCTGAATATGACATGATCTTCAGTCTGCGTACCAATACCGAAGGGCAGGCGATTACCGCCGAAGGCAACATCACACGGTTCAGTATCGTGGGAATCGCCGACTTTCAGCTGAAACCGCGCGGTGAAGACACCGTGTTGGCCGAAGGATCAGCGCGCAATTTCGTTGGCTATTCCGCCACCGGGACCACCGTGGAAACGCTGGCGGCAGAGCGCGACGCGTTCGAGCGGCTGATGATCATTCTCGCCGATCAGATCGTGGCACAGCTCTACGCCACCGCGGAGCTGCCAGAGTGAAACTGTCACCGCGCGATGCCCCAGGCTATTTTGCCAAACCCGACCCGGATCGCGCTGGCCTGTTGATTTTTGGTCAGGACGCCATGCGTGTGGCACTGCGTCGCCAACAGGTGCTGGCCGCCTTGCTGGGCGACGGGGCGGAGGAAGAGATGCGTTTGACCCGCATGGCGGGCGGTGAGGTTCGGTCGGACCCAACCATGGCACTGGACGCGATGAAAGCTGTTGGCTTTTTTCCCGGCCCCCGCGCTGTGTTTGTGGAGGAGGCGACGGATGCCGCCGCGCCGGGCATCTTGAGCGCGCTGTCGGAATGGGCACCGGGCGATGCCAGCCTGGTGGTGACGGCGGGCGCACTCAAGGCGTCGTCGAAGCTCCGCAAGGGGTTTGAGGCGCACAAAAACGCCTACGCAGCCGCGATCTATGATGATCCACCCTCGCGGGCCGAAATCGAAGCGAAGCTGCGTGAGGCGGGTCTAAGCCATGTGTCGCGCGATGCGGAAAGCCTGCTGACCGCTTATGCCAGCCAGCTCAGCCCCGGCGATTTCGCGCAACTGATTGACAAGACGGGCCTGTACAAGCGGGGCGACGATACCCCTCTGTCGACGGATGACATCGAGGCCTGCGCGCCGCAAAGCGTAGAGGCGGAACTGGATGACATATTGAACATCGTGGCCGAGGCCCGCAGCGGTGAAATCGGACCAACGCTGCGCCGGTTGCAGGCTCAGGGCACCAATGCGGTCAGCCTGTGCATCGGCGCGACCCGACATTTCCGTACACTTTACGCTGCAGCCTCCGACCCCGGTGGCGCGGCGGCAGGTGTGGGCAAACTTCGCCCGCCGGTCTTTGGCCCGCGCCGTGACCGGATCGCGCGGCAGGCCGGGTCATGGGGCCCAGTCAAACTGGAGGCGGCTTTGACACTGCTGACCGACACGGACCTGATGCTGCGCTCTGCCGGGCAGTCCGCCCCCGCAATGGCGGTCATGGAACGCGCGCTGATCCGTCTGGCCATGATGGGGCAGAAGCGCTGATTCCCGCTTGACCCCGGACGGCAACGTCCCACTGTTCGCAGCAAACGAACCAAAGGGGACCCATCATGTACACTCTCTACGGAACCACCCGCAGCCGCGCCTTTCGCGTGATGTGGACGCTGGAGGAATTGGGGCAACCTTACGAGATGGTCGAGGCCGCCCCAAGAAGCCCCGAAATTCTGGCTGTGAACCCGTCTGGCAAGGTGCCCGCGCTGGATGTGGACGGCACGATCCTGACCGATTCCGTGGCGATCATGAGCTATCTTGCGGACAAACATGGCGGCCTGACCCTTCCCGCCGGAACGGTGGAACGCGCGCATCAGGATGCATTGCTGCACCGGCTGAACGACGAATTCGATTCGGTTCTGTGGATGGCGACCCGGCACATGCGAATCCTGCCGGAAGATCGCCGCGTGCCAGAGGTTGTTGAGACCTTCAAATGGGAATTCGCCAACGGCGCGGCGCGGCTCAGCCAGGATTTTGTCGGTCCCTTCCTGCAAGGCGAAGAGATAACAATCGCCGACATCCTCGCCGTCCATTGCATGGGCTGGGCGCATGGGATCGAGTTTGGTGGCATGGACGACACCCTACGCGACTACAGTAAAATGATGCGCGCGCGGCCAGCGTTTCGGGCGGCAGGGGCGAAGTTGGGTTAACCTAGGTAGCCAGCCGCAGCACGACCTGCCCAGCGCCCGGTGGAAAGGCAAGCGGTCAGCAGGTATCCGCCCGTCGGCGCGTCCCAGTCCAGCATTTCGCCCGCGCAAAACACGCCCGGTTTTGCCCGCAGCATCAGGTCATCTGTCAACGAATTGCGGCATACACCCCCGACGACCGAGATTGCCTCGTCCAGCGGGGCCAGACCGTCATGTGTGACCGGCAGTTTTTTGACTAGTGCAGCGAGCGCCTGCACGTCCTGCGGCAAAGGCCGGGCGCATTCCTGCAACAGCGCGCGTTTGACCGGCGACAACCCCAACGACTTGCGCAGATGATTGGAAAGGCTGGCTTTTCCACGTGGGCGCGACAGTCGCTCAGCCACCTGTGCCGCCGTCAAATCCGGTGCCAAATCCATCAACAGCGCCGCGCCAGAACGCAAGGCAGGGCTCAACGTATAGATACCCCCACCCTCGATACCGCGCCGGGATAGAATTGCCTCTCCTCGGCTGGTTGCATCCCCAGCAGTAAAAGCCACACCCTTGATTGGTGTTCCAAAGTGCGAAGCCATGTGTTCGGACCAAGGCACACAGAGCGCCGCGTTCGAAGGTTGAAACGGTTGCAGCGAAATACCTTCCGCCGCTAAAATCCCTGCCCAAGCTCCGTCCGAGCCCAAACGTGCCCAACTCGCCCCGCCCATGGCCAGAACGGTGACATCTGCGCTGACCTGCTGCTGACCTTCCGGCGTGTCAAAACGCATAGTATTCCCATCCCAGCCAATCCACCGCCACCGGGTTCTAAACACCACTCCCAACGCGCCCAACCGTGCCAGCCACGCCCGCAACAAGGGAGAGGCTTTCATCGCCTCAGGAAACACCCGCCCGCTGCTGCCCGTGAAGACTGGCAGGCCCAAACCTTCGGCCCATCGGCACACCTCCGCCGGTCCAAAGGCATCCAACACCGGCGCCAACCATCCGGCCCCATCCCCATACGCAGTCAAAAACACAGAGGCCGGTTCGGATTTCGTCAGGTTCAGCCCCGACTTCCCCGCCATCAGCAATTTTCGTGCAACCGATGGTTTGGCCTCGAAAACCTGCACGGCACACCCCGCTGCCGCCAATTCCTCAGCAGCCATCAAACCGGTCGGGCCTGCGCCAACAACGGCGGCGGTTTTGGGTGGTCGGGAAATGCCCGTGCTCCTTGTCCTGTGTCCCACCCATCTGCGGCCAAGGCGGCGGTTTGGCAAGGGCGGAATGGCTTTCGTCCCCCTCGGTGATCCTCTAGGCTGCCGGTCGGAGCGAAGGAGGATGGGCATGAGACTAGACGGCAAAACGGCAATCGTGACAGGCGGTGCATCGGGCTTCGGGGCGGGAATCGTTCGGAAATTCCTGGACGAAGGCGCACGGGTCATGATCGCGGACATCAACGGCGATGCAGCGCAAGCCATGGCCGAGTCCCTGGGCGATGCTGCCATCGCGCAGACCGTGGATGTGGGCAATGGCGCATCCGTGAGTGAAATGGCACAAGCGGCGCTGTCTGCCTTTGATCACCTCGACATCCTTGTGAATAACGCGGGCATTACGCACCTGCCCAAACCCATGGAAACGGTCACCGAAGACGAGTTTGACCGCATCTTTGCCGTCCACATGAAATCCGTCTACCTGACCGCCCGCGAATTGGTCCCCCATATGAAAACACGTGGCACCGGCGCGATCCTGAATGTTGCCTCCACCGCAGGGCTCAGCCCGCGACCCAACCTCAACTGGTACAACGCCTCCAAAGGCTGGATGATCACGGCGACCAAGACAATGGCGGTCGAACTCGCCCCGTCTGGCGTACGGGCAAATGCGCTGTGTCCCGTGGCAGGCGACACGCCGTTGCTCAAATCCTTCATGGGTGAGGACACGCCGGAAATGCGTGCGAAGTTCCTGTCGACGATCCCCATCGGACGCTTCTCCACCCCTGAGGATATGGGCAACGCCGCCTGCTACCTGTGCTCGGACGAGGCCAGTATGGTCACAGGCGTCGCAATGGAAGTTGACGGGGGACGGTGCATCTGATGCCCAAGGTGAACCTGGCCGAAAAGCTGGCGATGTTTGACAGCCACTGGGACCCGCATGTGGTCGCGGACTACAATGGCAACGACGTCATGGTTGTGAAGTTTCAGGGCGAGTTCCCGTTTCACCGCCACGGCGATACTGACGATTTCTTCCTCGTGCTCGAAGGGGAAATGGTGATGGATCATGGGGAGAACAGCACACCGGTCCGCGCGGGAGAGCTGTTTGTTGTCCCCAAGGGCGAAGTACACCGCCCCCGCGCCGATCAGGAATGCAAGGTACTGCTGATCGAACCAAAGGGCGTACCAAACACCGGCGACCCTGAAACCGCCGCACCCAAGCCGCGTATCTGAAAGGAACCGTCATGCAGCCCGGCCCCCGTAACCTGATCACTGATGTGCCGGGCCTGTTGGTCGGCAACGCGCACGACGACGCGCTGAAATCCGGTACCACGGTTCTGACTGCTGATGTGCCCTTCACCGCCTCCGTCGCTGTGATGGGCGGCGCGCCGGGGTCGCGGGAAACCGACCTGCTGGCCCCGGACAAATCGGTGCAGCAGGTGGATGCGCTGGTGCTGTCGGGCGGGTCGGCCTTTGGGTTGGATGCCTGTTCGGGGGTCATGGATGTGTTGCACGCGCAGGGGCGCGGGTATCGAGCCGGGTCCGCGATCATCCCCATCGTGCCGGGGGCGATCATTTTTGATCTGCTGAACGGCGGGGACAAGGTGTGGGCCGAAACACCCTATCGTGCGTTGGGCCGCGCGGCGATGGAGGCGCTTTCAGAGAATTTCGACCTCGGCAGTCACGGCGTCGGGACGGGCGCGTTGAGTGCGATGCTGAAGGGCGGATTGGGCTCGGCCTCCCTCGTCCTGCCGGATGGCACCACAGTTGGCGCACTTGTGGCAGCGAACCCAATGGGCAGTGTCACAACGCCCGGCGACCGGCATTTCTGGGCTGCACCATACGAGATTGATGGCGAGTTCGGTGGCACCGGCCCTGATACCGCCACCGGGTTGGGCCGCAGTTTCGACAGCCGCAAGCGCGACGCAATGCTGAACGCCCCTGCGGAGGGCACCAACACTACAATTGCTATTGTCGCGACGGACGCAGCTTTGACCAAATCGCAGTGTCAGCGCGTGGCAATGGCGGCACATGACGGGATCGGACGGGCCTGCGTGCCCGCCCACTCACCGGCGGATGGGGATTTGGTGTTCGCCCTGTCCCATGGCGACCGATCGATTGCGGGGGACGCGGGGCTTGCCATGATCGGCCACGCGGCGTCCATGTGCCTCAGCCGCGCGATCGCCCGCGCGGTGTATGAGGCTCGCCCGGCCCCGGGTGATCTGCTGCCGTGCTGGCGTGATCTTAACCCATGAGGGACCGAGCGGATATTCTTGCCGTTTGATTAGTCAGACGAAGTTTCTTCATCGCTGGCTTCCAGCTCCGGCCCGACGCTGACCAAATAGGCATAAATGTCCTCGCCGCCCTTTTTCAGGCGGAACGACATCTTGGACTTGGCGGATGTGTCATCCAGCGCCTCTTTCAGCCAGCCTTTGGGATCCGCGATATAGGCCATGAAGTTGTCAAACTCCCAAACCGCGCCGGTTTCCCCGACCTCAACCAGCGACTTGCCGTATTTGAAATCCGCCGACCCGATCTGACGACCAATAACGCCGTAAAGGTTCGGACCCGTCTTACCGCCTTTCAGGATCGTGTTACCCTCGGCATCCTGGATCATGTGACAGGACTTGCATTTGTTAAATGCTTTTTTGCCCTTTTCGGCGTCTCCTGTTTCGTGCCCGTCAGCAAAGGCCGGGGCGGCGAACAGGCTGAGGACGGCGACTGTATGGGAAAGTTTCATGCTGTAGCTCCACGTTTTCGTTTGGCTCTGTCCAATAATGGCGTGTCTCAACGTATGAGCAACCGCGACAAAAGCCCAATTGGCGCGGCACCTCGCCGCTGTCTGCCGGATTATCGACTTGCCAGCCATCCAATCTCGGCCAAAACTGGAGGCTGAAGCGTGCCCAGGAACGCACGCGTATTCCGGGAGAGAGTGTCATGACACATGTTTCGAAACTGCTGGCGGCCAGCGCATTGGCGATCAGCGCCGGGCTGGGGGCCGCGCAGGCGCAGGACAGCATTATCATCGCAATGCAGTTGGAACCACCACATCTGGACCCGACTTCGGCCGCTGCACAGGCCATCGATTCGGTTGTCTACACGAACATTTTCGAGGGCCTGACACGCTTCATGGGCGACGGGTCCATCGTTCCTGGCTTGGCGGAAAGCTGGGAAATCTCCGCAGACGGGTTGGAATATACATTCACTCTGCGGGATGGCGTGACCTTTCATGACGGCTCTTCCATGGACGCGGAAGACGTGAAATTCAGCCTGGATCGCGCCCGGGCCGAGGATTCGACCAACGCGCAAAAGGCTCTTTATGCGGGCATTGCGTCGGTTGATGTGGTCGATCCGCTGACCGTGAAACTGACGCTAAGTGAACCGAACGGCAACATGCTGTTCAACCTGGCTTGGGGGGACGCGGTCATTGTCGCGCCCGAATCCATCGAGAATATCAAGACCAACCCGGTCGGCACCGGGGCCTACACCTTTGCCAATTGGGTGCAGGGCGACCGGATCGAACTGGCGCGTAACGATGCCTATTGGGGTGACCAACCGGCGCTGGCCAGCGCGACGTTCAAATTCATTTCGGACCCGACTGCCGCATTTGCTGCCGTGATGGCTGAGGATGTCGACGTCTTTGCCGGTTTCCCCACCCATGAAACATTGCCCCAGTTCGAGGCCGACCCGCGATTCCAGGTACTGATCGGCTCAACCGAAGGTGAAACCATCCTGTCTACCAACAACAAACAGCCCCCGTTTGACGATGTCCGCGTCCGGCAGGCACTGGCCCATGCAATAGACCGGTCCGCGATTATCGACGGGGCGATGTTCGGCTATGGCACCCCCATCGGCACGCATTTCGCGCCGCACCATCCCGCCTATGTCGATCTGACCGGGCAGTCCGCATATGATCCGGAGAAAGCCAAGGCCCTGCTGGCCGAGGCCGGGCACCCGGACGGGTTTGCCACCACGCTGCACCTGCCGCCCCCGTCTTATGCGCGTCGCGGCGGCGAGATCATCGCGGCACAACTGGCACAGGTCGGCATCCGGGCCGAGATCACCAATGTGGAATGGGCGCAGTGGCTGGAAACCGTGTTTCGGGGTAAGAACTATGGCCTGACCATCGTCAGCCATACCGAGCCCATGGACATCGGCATCTATGCGCGGCCTGACTACTACTTCCAGTACGACAACCCGGTGTTTCAGGAGTTGATGGGCACGCTGAACACTACCACCGATCCGGACAAGCGGACCGAGTTGATGGGACGGGCACAGCAGATTATCGCTGATGACTATGTGAACGGTTACCTGTTCCAACTTGCCGCCGTCACGGTGGCCAAGGCCGGTGTTCAGGGTCTGTGGCAGAATGCGCCTACAGCGGCCAATGATCTGACCGGGATCAGCTGGTCGAACTGAGACCTGATCAAATACGGCTGGGCGGTTCCCGCCGCCCGGCGACTTTCGAACCTAGCACGCAGATAGCAATGCCCCACGTACCGGACATCCTGACATGATACGCGCGCTATTGACCCTGGCGACCTGTTCGATGGTTCCAACGCTGTCTGCCGCACAAGACGTGAATTACTATGCTGGGGTCGCGTTTACGTCGAACTACATCTCAAACGGGGTAACGCAAACGCAAGATGGCCCAGCCATCCAACCCTATTTCGAAGTCGAGTCCCAAGGTTTCTACGCGGGCATCTGGGCGTCCAACGTAGATCTGGGCAATTCCGACAATGCGGAAATCGACCTCTACCTCGGATACCGCACCGGGCTGTTCAATGATCGTCTTGGCATCGACATCGGCTATGCCCGCTACTTCTACAATGACAGCGGTGATTGCTGCGGCGAGCTCAAGTTCAACGCCCTTTATGAATTGGTCCCGGATTTGGGGGTCGAAGCCTATTTCGCCTATGACACGGAGGCCGAAGTGCTGAACAGCCGAGCCACGCTGGCCTACAAGGTCAATGATCAACTGGCCCTGTCCGGTGTTTGGGGCAAGATCAACAACAACCGTGAATACTGGCACGCGGGCGGGTCTTATGCCTTCAACGGCTCGGTCTCGCTGGACGTGCGCTACCATGGCTCCACGGCAGGCGATCCCGGATTGGTTGCCACCCTGTCCTTTGCCACATCGCAGGACACGCTGCGCCGACTGTTCGGCAACCAGGCGCAGCGATAGCTTTCTATGCTGCGATACACCCTGAAACGTCTTCTGTCGCTGATCATCAGCCTGATCGTTGCATCGCTGATCATCTTCTTCGTGATCGAGATTGCGCCGGGCGATCCGGCCTCTTTCATGTTGGGGATCAACGCACAGCCTGAAACCGTCGCTGCTTTGAGGGCTGAACTGGGACTGGATGTGCCGAAATGGGAACGCTACGTCGACTGGGTCGGTGGCATGCTCAGCGGTGACTTTGGCACATCCTACACCTATCGCACTCCAGTTGCGCAGATGGTGGCCGACCGGATGCAGGTGACCCTGCCACTGGCCATATTCGGTCTGATGCTGTCGGTCATGATTGGCGTGCCAGCCGGCATTTATGCTGCAACACGACGGGGTCAGACAGGGGACATGGCCGTAATGGGGGCAACGCAACTGGGCGTGGCAGTGCCGAATTTCTGGTTTGCCATGATGCTGGTGCTGGTCTTTGCCATCAATCTGCGCTGGTTCAATGCGGGCGGGTTCCCGGGCTGGGACAAGGGGTTCTGGACTTGCATCCATGCCCTGACACTGCCCGCCATCTGTCTGGCCCTACCTCAAGGCGCAATCCTGGCGCGGGTCATGCGGTCTTCGCTTCTGGATGTGTTGGGTGAAGACTTCATGCGCACCGCCCGTTCAAAAGGGCTAAGCCAGCGACAGGCCGTCTGGCGTCACGGCATACGCAACGCATTCATCCCGGTCTTAACGCTCATCGGCCTTCAAATAGCGTTCCTGCTGGCTGGTGCCTTTGTCATTGAACAGGTCTTCTATCTGCCGGGACTGGGGCGGTTGATCTTCCAGTCGATCAATGCACGCGATCTGATCGTTGTGGAGTCGATTGTCATGCTGCTGGTTTTTGCGGTGATCCTGGTGAACTTCCTAGTCGATCTGGCCTACGCACTGGTTGATCCACGACTGAGGACCCGCGAATGAACCGCAACATGTTCATCGGCGGGGTGCTCAGCACATTTCTGGTCGCGGCCGCGATCCTGTCCTTTCTCTGGACACCCTATGACGTCGAACTCCTCGACATACCGCAAAAACTGCAGACACCCAGCGCAGAACACCTGCTGGGCACGGATCATTTCGGGCGCGATATCCTGTCGATGATCATGGTCGGCGCACGCACCTCACTGGGTGTTGCACTTCTTGCCGTCGCCATCGGGTTGGCAGTTGGTATTCCACTGGGTTTATTGGCCGCCGGAAGAATGGGCAGTTGGCTGGATGAACTGATCATGAGGGGCAATGACGTCGTTTTTGCTTTCCCGCTGTTGTCCATTGCAATCCTGATCACGGCCGTTTTCGGACCTTCCGCGCTCAACGTGATTGTGGCGTTCGGGATATTCAATGTTCCTGTCTTTGCCCGCACCGTGCGCGGAAGCGCGCTGAGCCTGTGGGAACGGGATTTCATTCTGGCAGCGCGAGTGGCCGGGAAATCCTCCTTCCGGATCAGCTTCGAACATATTCTGCCCAACATCATCAACCTGTTAATCGTACAAGGCACGATCCAGTTCGCGCTCGGAATACAGGTGGAAGCGGCGCTGAGTTTCATTGGCCTTGGCGTTCAACCACCTGTGCCGTCGCTGGGTCGGATGCTGGCGGATGCACAGACGTTGGTCACACTGGCCCCGCATCTGGCGATTTTCCCCGGCCTTGCGATCATCCTGATCGTGCTCGGATTGAACCTGTTCGGTGACGGGTTGCGCGACTGGCTGGACCCAAGGATACGGGTGGCGCGCGCATGAGCTTGCTGTCCATCAAAAACCTCAGCTTATCGATTCACGGGAATTCCATCCTGAAAGATGTGTCCCTGCAAATCGAACCCGGTGAAATTGTGGCGGTCACCGGCGAAAGCGGGTCGGGCAAATCCATGACC
>JBFOMB010000147.1:0-6599 GCA_040830545.1 Paracoccaceae bacterium
CCGCCGGTCGGGCATGGATGACGATGCCCTGCGCGCGGTGGTCCAGAGCGTCATGCCCATCAACCTTGGATCGCTCGGGTTGTCGGTGATTGGTCTCATGCTTGTGATCGTGGGAATCTTCCTCGGGTGACCTCTGGGTCTTTACATATACGATTTTCAGAATATGTTTAGCGCAGACCGAGGATCGCTGTACAGTGATCCTGTCCCGCAAGCAGGAGAAGACCGGATATGACACCCAAGGTTAAAGCCTTCTTCGATACCGCCACCAACACCGTTTCCTTTGTCGTTCAGGACCCGCAAGGCAGCGCCTGTGCCATCGTGGACAGTGTGTTGGATTATGATCAGGCCGCTGGCCGCACAACCACCGCCAGCGCCGACAAACTGATCGAGTATGTCCGGGCCGAAGGGTTGGATGTGCAGTGGATTCTGGAAACCCATGTCCACGCCGACCACCTGTCCGCCGCGCCCTATCTGCAAGAGCATCTGGGCGGCAAGATCGGGATCGGCAAGAACATCGTGGTCGTGCAGGACACGTTTGGCAAAATCTTCAACGAAGGCACGGAATTCCAGCGCGACGGCAGCCAGTTTGACGCGCTGTTCGAGCAGGGCGACAGCTTCCACATTGGGCAGTTGCGGGGTGATGTGCTGCATACACCGGGCCATACACCGGCCTGCATGACCTATGTGATTGGCGACGCGGCCTTTGTCGGGGACACGTTGTTCATGCCGGATTTCGGCACGGCGCGCTGTGATTTCCCCGGCGGGTCGTCCGAGATGCTGTACAACTCCATCCAGAAAATCCTGGCGCTGCCGGACGAGACGCGGATTTTTGTCGGCCACGACTACAAGGCGCCGGGGCGGGATGAATTTGCCTGGGAAACCACGGTGGGCGAGCAGAAGGCGCTCAACATCCACATCGGGCAAGGCAAACCGATCGAGGATTTTGTGGCCATGCGTGACGCGCGGGACGCAACGCTGGGCATGCCCCGGCTGATCCTGCCCTCGCTGCAGGTGAACATGCGGGCCGGGCAGATGCCGCCGCCGGACGAACATGGTGACGTGTATTTGAAGGTGCCGGTCAACAAGCTTTGATCCGACATCTATTTTGAAGTTCAGAGGACTATGAACATGGAACAGGATTGGATCCTGGGCCTGATCGGCGGCTTGCTGATCGGCACGGGCGGAGCGGTATACCTGCTGGGCAATGGCCGCATCATGGGGGCCAGCGGCATCATTGGCGGGCTGGTGGATGGCAGCGGGCGCAACACGGCGCTGGAGCGGCTGGTGTTTCTGGGTGCGATGGTTCTGGTGCCCCTGATCCTTGTTGTGCTGTCAGAGACCGCGGCGCAGACGCATCTGACCTCCAACTGGGTGGTGATCATCGCGGCGGGTCTGCTGGTGGGTGTGGGCACACGGATCGCAAATGGCTGCACGTCGGGGCACGGCGTTTGCGGCATCTCGCGCCTTTCGCTGCGGGGCATCGTGGCCACGGTGTTCTACATTCTGGCCGGGGGCCTCACCATGGTGGTCTTCCGCCATATGCTGGGGGTGATCTGATGCGGTTGTTGTTTGCAGCGTTGGCCGGTGGGCTGTTTGGCGCCGGTCTGTTCTTGTCGGGGATGACGGACACAACCAAGGTTCAGGGATGGCTGGACGTGTTTGGGGATTGGGACCCGACGCTGGCATTCGTGATGGGCGGCGCGATCATTCCCATGGCGGTGGCCTGGCGGCTGACCATCGGGCGGCGGCCTGTGGTGGGTGGAGAGTTTCCCGCGCCGCCTGACCCACGTCTGGGGAACCGGCTGGTTGTCGGGTCGGTGATGTTTGGCATGGGCTGGGGCCTGTCGGGGCTGTGCCCCGGACCGGCGGTGGCGTCGTTGAGTTTTGGCGGTGTCGGCGGGGTGATCTTCCTGCTGGCGATGCTGGCGGGGATGCTGGCCGCCCCGGCGATTGGAGCGGAACTGGACCGCCGGACGCAACCGGCCTAGAAGGCCAGTCACCATTGGGGATGTTGAGGTACTGACATGGATATTCGCCCGATCACTGACACGTATGCGGTTTCACCGCAGATTTCTGCAGAGGATTTGCCGCAAATCGCAGCCGCGGGCTTCACGCGCGTGATCTGCAACCGCCCCGATGCCGAGGTTCCTCCCAGCCATCAGGCCGACGCGATTGGAGCGGCAGCACAGGCAGCGGGACTGGAGTTCGAGGTTCTGGAGCTGACACATCAGACAATGACGCCAGAGAATGTCGCCCGCCAAACCTCTATGGCAGAGGGGTCCGAAGGCCCGGTGCTGGCCTATTGCGCGTCGGGCACGCGGTGTTCGGTGGTCTGGGCACTTGGTCAGGCGGGGCAGATGTCTGCGGATGACATCCTGGCAAAAACCTCTGCGGCGGGGTATGACCTGAGCGCGTTGCGGCCCCGGTTGGACGGAGAGGGCTGAGCCCATTTGGGCGTAGAAGATTCCGAGGCCCCGGATCAGGTCCGGGGCTGCGTGGTGCGAGGACGAGGCCCCACTGTTCGTCGGCTGAGCCAGCGTGTCCCGCACGCTCCACCGCATTGCGTCATCACTTGGAACGGCTTTTATTGGCCATGTTCCCAAGTGCGGTTGGCGAAGTCTTCCAAGCTTCTTCTACAGGGTACATGTACCCGTTACGCGTCCTCTGGCGCGTCGTTCGAGGTCATGGTCTGTTGATCCAGCCCCGCCAGTTCCGAGATATGCTTTAACGCCGATTCCTGATCCATCATGTCCAGCGGCATTTCTGCCCCATCGGCCGGGTGGTCCAACGATATGTCCGGCGGGTCATCAGCCATCACGGTCAGCTCCGCAGCCTGATCCGTCGGCTCTGGCGGGTCGACAAAATCCGGGTCGGGTGTTTCGGTTTCATTCACACGGACGGCGCGCAGACCTTCGACCCGCCCCAAACGCCCTGCCCCTACGCTTTGCCCTGAAACAGTCAGCAATTCTGTCCGGTCCAAGCGGTAGGGTGGCAGTGGGATCAGATCGCCGGGTTTCAGGTGCGCCAGATCGGAAAGCATGCAGGGCACACGGCACATCACAGCATTCAGGCGCACGGTTGCGCCAAAGGCCACATCGCCCAGTGTTTGCACCTGTTGTGGTGCGTCGGTCGTCTGGCCCGACTGCGGAACCGGGCGATCCGGCAGGATCAACACCAGATTTCCCTGCGTCGACCCGCTGCCAATATCCAGCGTCAGGTCGACAGCGCGAAACCGTTCGCCGTTCAAGGCCACCGACAGGCTTTTGCCGTCGCTTGCACGGGCGCCAAACCTGTGCCCCGAAAGGGAAACGTGATCTTCACCCAGTTCGGCCAGTTCAGCCGCACGATTCAGAATATCCTCGATCACCGGCGCGCATAGCGCTGCGTCCGTGTCGGTAAAGGCGCGTTGTTCCCCGCCTGCCGGGGCCAGCGCGCCGGTGGTCTGTTGCTGCACGAGTGCCCGGGCCAGTTCCGGGTCGATCCCTACAGCACCGGAAATGCCGTCCTCCCCCTCCAGAAACAGAAGGAGGTGATCGTCCTTCAACACTGTTGCCAGCGCGTCGGGCGGTTGCATCGCGTGCCCGCCGCCAATCACATCGATGCACA
Organism: Paracoccaceae bacterium; assembly: GCA_040830545.1. Lineage (GTDB taxonomy): Bacteria > Pseudomonadota > Alphaproteobacteria > Rhodobacterales > Rhodobacteraceae > HXMU1420-2. The sequence continues at coordinate 3,607 of JBFOMB010000147.1, forward strand.
GGCCCAGCAAGTCCCGCGAGACCCGTGCCGTTGACAGGCGCAGCGCCCGGATGATCGGCCTGTTCACATCCCCGGTTCCGGCCTGCGGTTTTTCCTTCAGTTTACGCTGCAGTATTGAAATGTCTTCGGTGCTGCCCATTGCCGTCCCAGCGATGCCCACGATCCAGTTTGACTGTCATTGGTATAGGGCCATGCTGGTTACCAGAGCCTTTACATTGGCGGACCACCGGGCAATCGAACGCGAAATGCTGCGCCGCCGCGATCCGGGAGGTAGGACATGTCACCGCCCAACCGCTGCAGGATTTCGCGACAGATCGCCAGCCCCAGCCCTGCGCCGCCGGCCTTGTCCACGCCAACGCGCGCGAATTTCTCGAATATCGCGGCCTGCGATCCGGGCGGGACGCCGCTGCCATTGTCGACGAAGTCAACCAGGATACGCCCGCCCGATTGAATGGCCGAGATCGTGAGTCTGGCATCCTGCGCGTCGCAATATTTCTGAGCGTTGCTGATGATGTTGATGAAGACCTGTGTCAGCCGGTCCAGATCGGTGCGGATCGCCAGCGCTTCGTCTTCTTTGGTCCGCGTCACATGGATGGGCGCGTCATGGCCCGTCAACGCGGTGGACACTGCGAGGTCCAGCAGTTCAGACAATTGACCGTCCTGAATGTTCAGGTTGACCTTGCCGCTTTCCAGTACGCTGAGGTCCAGCAGGTCGTCCAACAGCCGGGTCAGGCGCTGCGCCTCGTCAAAGATGATGCGGGCGAAACGCTGCTGCTCTTCCCCCGTCAGACCGCCCTCTTCGGTCATCAGTTCCGAAAACGCCCGGATCGAGGTCATGGGCGTGCGGAGTTCGTGGCTGACCTGACTGAGGAACGCGTCTTTCTGCTCGGAAATCTGCGTCAGCTTCTGGTTGGCTTCGCGCAATTGGCGCGCGGTGCGGCTCAGTTCAGCGGATTGTTCTTCCAACCGGCTGGAATATTCCATCAACTCAGCGGATTCATCGGCCACGGCCAGCAGATCCTCGACCGAAACCGCCGACCGCCCGACAATCTGCCCGATCATCGCATGGGCCGTGGCTGCGCCGACTGACCCGGCCAGTTCGCGTTCGACAATCTCCAGAAAGGCCGGGGTTGGTTCGGGCAAGCCGCTGCCGAGCCCCTGCTGTCGCGCGCCCTGCTGAAACAACGCTTGTGCTTGCTCTGCGCCCATGATGCGTTGAACCATGATCATCAGATCCTCGGCCTGCGCGAGGCTGCCGGTCCACTCGCGCGGTGCCGCAGAATGTTCGAAAACGTTGACGAATTGTGCGCCTTGCAATCGCTCCAGCGGTTCGGGGAAGGTCCGCAACGACACCGCGCAGAACACGGTGGCATTGAGGAACAGGCTCCACGATACAGAATGAACCAGCGGGTCCAGCCCCTCGAACCCAAAGAGAGCCTGAGGCCGCAACCAGGCGAGGCCCAGCGGACCCTGCTCCAACACGCTGGCGGTCAGAATGCCGCTGCCGGTTTCGGGAAGCAGCAGCGTGTAGGCCCAGACGCAGAACCCGACGGTCACGCCACAGGCTGCACCCGCCCGCGTCGCCCCACGCCAATAAAGCCCGCCGACCAGCGCAGGCAGGACCTGCGCGATCCCGGCAAACGCGATCAGGCCGATGGCTGCCAGGGCCGCGCCACCGCCAGAGGCCTGAAAATAGATATATCCCAGCGCCATAATGCCCGCGATGGCGAGCCGTCGGGACATCAGCGCGATCTGCCGCACGTCGCCCGACACGGACGCGGTTTCGCCGCTGCGCGCCAGCCACAGCGGCATGACGATGTGGTTTGACACCATGGTCGACAACGCCATGGCCGCAACGATCACCATGGATGTGGCCGAGGAAAAGCCACCAAGGAAGGCGAACACGGCAAGCCCATCGCGCCCCTGGCTGAGCGGAAGGGTCAACACGAACAGGTCGGGGTTCGACCCTTCGGGCAACAGGCCCAGACCCATGACCGCGATCGGCACCACAAACAGGCTCATCGCAGCGAGGTAGAGCGGAAACGCCCAGCCCGCCATTTCCAGATGACGCTCATCGTCGTTTTCAACCACCATCACCTGAAACATGCGCGGCAGACAGACAAAGGCCGCCGCCGCGAGAAAAAGGATCGTGGTCCAGCGCGCGCCATCGGTCTGCCATTCGCCGATGTCCGAGGCGTCGATGCGTTCAAACATGTCTGTCAGGCCGCCCGCCAGACCCCAGACAACGAACACACCGACGGCCAGAAGCGCCACCAGTTTCACCACAGCCTCTAGGGCGACGGCGGTTACCACGCCCGGATGCCGTTCATTCACGTCCAGATTGCGGGTGCCGAACAGGATGGCAAAAGCGGCCAGACCGGTTGCGGCCCAGAATGCCGTGGTGCTGGGATTGGCGCTGCCGGGGTCTTCGGCGAAAACGCCAAACGACAGGGTGATGGATTGCAATTGCAGGGCGATGTAAGGCGTGATCGTGATCACCGACAGGATGGTCACCAGCACGGCCAGCAGGTTTGATTTGCCATAGCGCGATGAAATCAGGTCCGCGACGGATGTCACACGCTGGCTGCGCCCGATCCGGACCAGTTTGCGCACACCCCACCACCAGCCGATCATGATCAGGGTAGGTCCGAGGTAAATGGTGACGAACTCCAGCCCCGACCGCGCCGCGTATCCAACCGCCCCATAAAAAGTCCATGCGGTGCAATAGATCGAAAGCGACAGGGTATAGATCAACGGTGAACGCAACCAGCGGTCCCGCCCGGTCGCAGCCAACCTTTCGGCCACAAACGCCACAAGGAACAGTAGTGCGACATACCCCGGACACACCAGAACCAACGGGTTGAAGGACGCCATCACGGCCCACCAACTTCCGGTCGGTCCTCAGGCCCCGATTCTGGGTGCAGCGCAGATTCTCCCTTTGACCAGCCGCGCACGCGTCGGCCAAAGCGCCACGCACCAATGATCAGGATGCC
>JBFOMB010000148.1:0-19046 GCA_040830545.1 Paracoccaceae bacterium
CCCAGAGGACCGGGGTGTGGCTCACCATCCATCCCCGGTTCCCGGCCGCCCCCGAGGACGGGGGGGGGGAAGGGGGGGGCGGGAATGGGCCGGCGCTTTGGGCCGGCGGGGGGTTGGGGCGGGGGGGGTAGGGGGGGATTACCCCCGCCATGCCTTTGTCGAGGGGTTGAAAGACGGGACGCTGCCGCGCGACTGTTTCCTACATTACCTGCGGCAGGATTACGTGTTCCTCGTGCATTTCTCGCGCGCCTGGGCGTTGGCTGTGGTGAAATCGGAAACCCATTCCGAAATGCTGACCGCCGTGGGCACCGTGAACGCGCTGGTTGCCGAGGAGATGCAGTTGCATGTGGGCATCTGCGAGGCGGCCGGGATTTCACAGGCCGAATTGTTCGCCACGCCCGAGCGGGCGGAAAACCTGGCATATACGCGCTATGTGCTGGAGGCCGGGTATAGCGGCGATCTGCTGGACCTGCTGGCGGCGTTGGCGCCATGCGTCATGGGGTATGGCGAGATTGGCATGCGCCTGTCGGCAGAGGCGACGTCGGACACGTACGCGGACTGGATCGGCACCTATGCCGACGCCGGGTATCAGGCGTCCTGTGTCAATGTGGGCGCGACGCTGGACGCGGCGTTGGAGCGGCGTCTGGGGCCGGATTATGCCACCTCGCCCCGTTGGGCGGCCTTGTGCGACCGGTTCCGCACGGCAACTGAACTGGAAGTGAATTTCTGGCAGATGGGCCTGACGCCTTGAGTTCCGCACCGGGCATCCTGGTGGATGGTGGTGCCCGGATAGAGGGCGCGCTGCTGTTTGCTCCCTTGCGGATGGAGATGGCAGCGGGTCAATGGACCTGCTTGTTGGGCGGATCGGGCGTGGGCAAATCCACGATCCTGCGCCTGATCGCGGGTCTGGAGACCGAGGCGGAGTTTCAGGGCACAATCACGGCCAGCGATGATGGAGCCGTGGCGGATCGGGTGGCCTATATGGCGCAGGACGATCTGCTGCTGCCCTGGGCCAGCGTGGCGCAGAACGTGACATTGGGTGCACGGCTGCGCGGGGCGCGGCCTGACACCGACCGTCTGCGCCGATTGCTGGCGCGCGTCGGGCTGAGCGAGCATGTGGACAAGCGCCCGACACAACTGTCCGGCGGGCAACGGCAGCGCGTGGCGTTGGCGCGTACGCTGATGGAGGACAAGCCCGTCATCTTGCTGGACGAACCGTTTTCCGCGCTCGACGCGCGGACACGGGCAGAGATGCAGGAACTGGCGGTGGAACTGCTGGCAGGGCGCACGGTGCTGGTGGGCACCCATGACCCGGGCGAAGCCGCGCGGCTGGGACATCGCATTCTGGTGCTGACGCCCGAGGGGCTGACAAATTGCCCGCCGCCCGCCAGTCCCCTGCCCCGCGCGGTGGAGGCATTGGACACGCTGGAAACGCAGGCCGCGCTGTTGCGTCTGCTGCGGGAGGGCGTGGCGTGAAGCTGGTGGCCCCCCTTGCGGCAACCGTGTTTGCGGTGCTTCTGTGGCAGGCGATTGTTACACTGACGGGCCTGCCCAAATTTATCCTGCCCGGTCCGGTGCTGGTGGCAGAGACATGGTGGCAAAACCGCAGTGTCATTGCCGAGCACACGCTGGTGACGCTGAGCGAGGTGCTGATCGGGCTGGGGATTGGCACGGCCCTGGGGTTTGTCACCGCGCTGCACCTGAGCACGTCGCAGATGGCGCGGGTGTTTGTTCAGCCATTGTTGGTGTTCACACAGGCGCTGCCGGTCTTTGCGCTGGCCCCCATTCTGACGCTGTGGCTGGGGTACGGGCTGTGGTCCAAAGTGGCGATGGCGGTGCTGATCATCTATTTCCCGGTGACGTCCTCGTTTCTGGACGGGCTGCTGCGGACGCCGGGCGGGTATCTGGACTTGGCGCGCACGATGCAGGCGCGTCCTGCGCGCGTGCTGTGGCTGATCCGCGTACCTGCGGCGCTGCCTTCATTGGCGTCGGGTCTGCGGCTGGCGGCGGTTTATGCGCCGATTGGGGCGGTGATCGGTGAATGGGTGGGGGCATCGCAGGGGCTGGGATACCTGATGCTGCTGGCCAATGGACGGGCGAAGACGGACCTGATGTTTGCAGCCTTGCTGACCCTGGGGGTGCTGTCGGTGGCCCTGTATCTGATTGTCGGCGTGGCGGCGCGCAAGCTGGCGGACCGGGCCGGGTGAGAGGTTTGTCCGGGACCACGTTTCTACGTCGCATGTTTGGGAAGAAAGCCGCGCATCGGCGGACTGCGGGGCTGGGCGTTCGCCCCTTGCTCCCGCGCAGTTTCCTTAATCAACCTTTGCAGCAGACGATGGAAGGCCTTTGCAAAGGCCTTGCCACCGTGAACCTCAGCCGCCCATCCGGTCGGCGACCAGCGCGATCAGCTTCTTGTGGTCCGCGTCAAAGTTGCGAATGCCCTCAGCCAGTTTCTCGGTCGCCATGGCGTCGCCGTTCAACATCCAGCGGAACGTGCCTTCATCCATGGGGATCGGCGCCGTGCCGGAGGCCTGATCCGGGGACAGCACGCGCGGAAGGTCGCTGTTGTCCTGCCCCAACTCCTCCAGCAATGCTGGCGCGATGGTCAGGCGGTCACAGCCGGCCAAAGCCTTGATCTGGGCAGCACTGCGGAAGGACGCGCCCATGACCACCGTCGGGATGTCGTTGGATTTGTAGTAATCGTAGATGCGGCGCACCGACATCACGCCAGGATCTTCGTCGGGTGCGTAGCCGTCGACGCCATCTGCCTTCTTGTACCAATCGGTGATGCGCCCTACGAAAGGCGAGATCAGGAACGCGCCCGCGTCGGCACAGGCCACCGCCTGCGCCATGGAAAACAGCAGCGTCAGGTTACAGTCGATGCCCTCACCCTGCAGGATTTCGGCGGCGCGGATGCCTTCCCACGTTGCGGCCAGCTTGATCAGGATGCGCTCGCGCCCCACCCCGCGTTCCGCATAATCCGCGATGATGGCCCGCGCCCGCGCGACCGAGCGGTCCACGTCAAAGCTGAGGCAGGCGTCTACCTCTGTCGACACGCGCCCCGGCACGATGGCGGCGAGTTCCGCGCCAACAGCAACGGTCAACGTGTCGGTCACGGCCTCGGCGGATTTGCCTGCGGCCTTGCCCGCCTCGATTTCCCGCGCGGCCAGCTCTTCAGACGCCGGATCGCTCAACGCTTTGAGAACCAGCGAGGGGTTGGTTGTGCAATCCTCGGGCGCGTATTGCTTCACGGCTGCGACTTCGCCGGTATCGGCAACAACAACGGTCATCTCTCTGAGCTGGTCGAGCGCGGTGGGCATGGCGGGTCTCCTGAAACCTGAATCGGCGCGGTGGGCGCGCGCGAATCGTTATCATGTCTGGCGGGCGGTGGCGACGTGGGAAAATGCTGGGCGGAACGGCACCATGCGGGTCGAAGCGGGCGGGTTCTTGCAGACGCACCGCAGCCCCGGGCCTGACCCGGGGCCTCCGCCGCCAGGAGGTCCCGGATCAAGTCCGGGACTACGGGGACGTGTGTGGCGCGGTTGTGGTTTACCCGCGATCTGCTGTGATCAGGTCCTTGTAGAGCGCGCGCAGGCGGGTGAAGACCGGCCCCGCCTTGGCATCGCCGATCACGCGACCGTCGATTTCGAACACTGGGGTTTGCGCGCCAAACGTGCCGGTCAGGAACGCCTCGTCCGCGCCATAGGTGTCCACCAGCGAGTAGTTGCGCTCAAACACCGGGATGTCATTGGCACGGCAAAGGTCAATCACCTTCTGCCGGGTGATCCCGTTCATGCAGTAGTCCCCAGTGCTGGTCCAGACAGCCCCTTTGCGCACGATGAAGAAGTTGCAGGCATTGGTCGTGTTCACGAAACCAAACGGGTCCAGCATCAGCGCCTCGTCCGCGCCGGCGCGCACGGCGTGATTCAGGGCAATGATGCAGTTCAGCTTGGAGTGCGAATTCAGCTTGGAATCCTGCGTCAGCGGCAGTCCCCGGTGATGCGGCACGGTGAACAGCCGGATGCCGCGTTCCACGACAGTTTCATCAGGGCGCGAATGTTCGGCGATGATCACCACGGTCGGCCCCCAGACGCTAAGATGGGGGTGCTGGAACGGTTTTTTCTTCTTGCCGCGTGTGATCATGACCCGCAGGTGCACGTCCGTCGTCATCTCGTTGGCGGCAAGCGTGTCCCAGATCGCCTGTGTCAGTTCGGCCCGTGTCATGCCCAAATCCATGTCGACATACAGCGCGGCTTCGAACAGGCGGTCCAGGTGGTCATCCAGAAACGGGATATGCCCGTCATACAGCCGCAGCCCTTCCCAGATCCCGTCCCCCAACATGAAGCCGCTGTCATAGACTGACACCTTGGCATCGGCGCGGTGCACGATCTGGCCATCCACATAGATACGGATGTCGTCGTTGCGATCATCCGGCGCGGCGTCATGGGTGGAAAGGTGGTCGGTCATCGGGCGCTCCTGCTGTTTTGACACTGGTCGCAGGTTCGGCACGGAATGCCAAGCCGGGGGCGTGGGCCCCCGGCCTGAGAGGTCAGGTCAGCACGCCGTCGGACTGAAGCCGGGCGATTTCATCCGCAGAATAGCCCAGCGTTGCCAACACGTCAGCATTGGACGCACCGCGTGCGCCCGGCGCCACGGGCGCCGGGGCGGGGGTGCGGTCAAACCGGGGCGCCGGGGCGGCCTGCAACACATCACCAACGCGGGTGAACGTGCCGCGTGCGGCGTTTTGCGGGTGCGTTTCCAATTCGTCCCAGCCCAGAATGGGCGCAACACAAGCATCCGATCCGTCAAAGATCGCAACCCATTCATCGCGGGTTTTGGTGCGGAACAGGGTGGCGTAATCCTCAGCCCGTGCAGACCACAGCGACAGGTCGTTCTGAGTGGCGCGGTCGGTGTCGTCCATGCCTGCCAGTTGCACCAGTTCGGCATAAAACTGTGGTTCGATGGCCCCGACCGAGAGGTATTTGCCATCAGCCGTTTCGTAACACCGGTAATAGGGCGCGGCCCCATCGAGCATGTTGCGTTCGCGCGCAGGTGACCAAAGGCCCTTGGCCAGCATGCTGTGCAAAAGGCCCATCATGGCAGGCACACCTTCGGACATGGCGGTATCAACCACCTGCCCTTTGCCGGAGCTTTGCCGTTCATAAAGCGCCATGAGGATGCCAAACAGCAGGAACATCGCCCCGCCGCCATAATCCGCGACAAGGTTCAGCGGGGGCGAGGGCGGTTGATCCGCGGGCCCCATCGCATGCAGCGCGCCGGTGATCGACAGGTAGTTCAGGTCGTGCCCCGCCGTATGCGCCAGCGGCCCATCCTGTCCCCAGCCGGTCATACGGCCATAGATCAGGCGCGGGTTTGCCGCGTGACAGTCCTGCGGTCCGAGACCCAGTTTTTCCATCACGCCGGGGCGGAAGCCTTCGATCAGCACATCAGCGGTACCGACCAGCTTTTTCACGATCTCCACACCTTCGGGTGTCTTGAGGTTGACCGCCAGTGACCCCTTGCCCCGGTGGTTCACATCCGCAGGGTCGGGTTTGGTGGATTTGCGGTCGATCACGATGACCTCGGCTCCGTGATCGGCCAGCAATTGCCCAGCCAGCGGGCCGGGGCCAAGCCCAGCCATTTCGATCACGCGCAGCCCGGCGAGCGCGCCGGTTGATGCATCACTCATGGCAGACGGATCGCGCCATCCAGACGCACGGTTTCCCCGTTGATATAGGGATGCGTCAGCATAAAGACGGCCAGACGCCCGTATTCAGACGGCTTGCCGAAGCGTTTGGGGAAGACGATATCCTGGCTCAGCGCCTCGACCATTTCATCGCCCAGACCGGCGGCCATGGGTGTCATGAAGAGGCCCGGCGCGATGGTGTTGATGCGGATACCGGATCGTGCCAGATCCCGCGCAATCGGCAGGTTCGAGGCGACAATGGCCCCCTTGGAGGCAGCATAGGCCGCCTGCCCTTTTTGCCCGTCAAATGCGGCGATGGAGGCGGTGTTGACGATGGCCCCGCGCGCACCGTCTTCGTCGGGCGCGTTTTCTTCCATTTTCAGCACGGCCAGGCGCATGACGTTGAACGTGCCTGCGACGTTGACGTCCAGCACCTTGCGGTATTTGTCCAGCGGATGCGCCTCGCCCCGGTTGGTGATCTTCTGGCCCACGGCAATGCCTGCGCAGTTCACCACGCCATTGAGACCACCCATGGAGGACAGGGCGTTTTGAACGGCAGCTTCGACCTGTGCTTCGTCCGTGACGTCGACCTTCTGGAACGTGACAGCGTCGCCCAGTTCCGCGACGATTTCAGCCCCGCGATCTTCGTTCATGTCAAAGATCGCAGCCTTGCCGCCCCCCTTGACGATTTCGCGCACGGTGCCTTCGCCCAGCCCCGACGCGCCACCGGTTACGATGGCCTTGATGTCTGATGCGTCCATATCGCGCCCCTCTTAGCTTCCGGTCCATTCCGGTTTGCGTTTCTGGAAGAAGGCGCTGACGCCTTCGGCAAAGTCATTTGATTTCAGCAGCGAGGTCTGTTCGATGCCTTCCTGCGTAATGGCCTCGCCAAAGCTCATCCCGCCGACCTGCCGCAACAGGCGTTTGACGGCAGACATGGCCATGGGCGCGGTGGCACACAGCGCGTCAGCCCAGGCGCGGGTCGCGGTGTCGAGTTCGTCCGCCGGAACAACCTTGTTTGCGATGCCGCAGGCCAGGCAGTCCTCGGCCCCCATTTTGCGTCCTTCGAGGATCGTTTCCAGTGCCTTGTGGTAACCCAGATGCTGCAACAGCAGATGTGTATTGCCCCCGTCAGGGACGAGGCCGATGGCCGCAAAGGCCATGTAGACATAGGCGTCATCGGACATCACCACGAGGTCGCAGTTCATCGCCACCGCCGCACCAACCCCAGCCGCCGCGCCATGGACCTGCGCGATCCAGATCTTGTCCGACCGTTCGATGCCCGTCAGGAAGGGCTTGTAATCCGCATCCAGATGGAAACTGATCGGGTCTGCCGGGTTGCCGCTGAGGTCCGCGCCCGCGCAGAATCCTTTGCCCGCGCCTTTGAGGATCACGATCCGAATGTCGGGATCGTCGTTCAGCCGCCCGACTTCGTTGCGCATCGCGGTTTTCAGGCTGTCGTCAAACGCGTTGCGTTTGTCAGGGCGGTTCATTGTGACGGTCGCAATCGGCCCGTCCTTTTCGATCAGCAGAACATCTTCGCTCATGGCTTATCCTTTCCGCGCCTTGCGCTCGTCGAGACCCATGCCACGGCCAATGATCTCTTTCATGATTTCCGAGGTGCCAGCGTAAATCCGGCTGACCCGTGCGTCCCTGTAGAGGGTCACGATTTCGTATTCGTCCATGAACCCAGCGCCGCCGTGCAGTTGCAGGCATTCGTCGACCACGCGGCCCTCGACCTCGGACGTGAACAGCTTGGCCTCTGCAGCGAGTTCGGCAGACAGTTTGCCCTCCAGATGCTCGGCCACACAGTGATCGACCATGGTCCACGCCGCGTCGAGTTGGGTGCGCATTTCGGCCATCTTGAAACGCGAGTTCTGGAACAGGCCGATGGGCTGTCCAAACGCCTTGCGTTCCATGATGAAATCATGCGTGATTTCCAGCGCCCGTTCGCCACGCGCCGTGAACGCGATGGCCCCGCCCAGACGTTCTTCGGCCAGGTTGATCATCATGTTGCGGAAGCCGTCTGTCGGCCCGCCCAACACATTTTCCTTGGGGATTTTCACGTCGTTGAAGAACAGCTCGGACGTGTCCTGTCCCGGCAGGCCGAGTTTCTTGAGGTTGCGGCCCCGTTCGAACCCCTCCATGCCGCGATCCACCAGAAACAGGCCGACCCCGTGCGAGGAGTCTTGGGTTTTGGCGGCCACCACGACCATATCCGCCAGTTGCCCGTTGGAGATGTAGGTTTTGGACCCGTTCAACAGCCAATGATCGCCCTTGTCCTCGGCCCGGGTGCGCAGGGCGGCGAGGTCGGAACCGGTGCCCGGTTCGGTCATCGCGATGGCGAGAATGCAGGAGCCGTCGCAGATGGCGGGCAGATAACGTTGCTTTTGCTCTTCGGTCCCTAGCGTGTTGATGTAAGGCGCGACAATCCGGTTGTGCAGCGAGATGAAGAAGCTGGCATCCACACGCGCCAGTTCTTCCATCATGATCTGGTCATAGCGGTAGTCCTGCAATCCCAGACCACCGTATTTTTCATCCACGAACATGGCCAGATACCCGGCCTTCCCGGCCTCCAGCCACAATTCGCGGTCAACCATGCCCTGTTCGTGATACCGCGCCACGTTGGGCGCGATATGCTCTGCCGCCCATTTGCGGAAGCTGTCGCGGAAGATGTCGTGTTCTTCCTGGAAGATGCGGCGGCGGATCATGCGGCTGCCTTCTGGCTATCGCGTAGCAGGTCGTAGGCCTCGGGACGAACGGCAAAACGGTTGCCATACGCCTCGGCCAGTTCCGCCGCGCGGGCCTGGAAGGCGTCCACGCCGATGCCACGGATATATTGCAGCGCGCCGCCGGTATGGGCCGGGAAGCCGATGGCAAAGATGCCGCCAAGGTTGGCTTCGACCTCGGACCGCAGGACGCCTTCGTCCAGGCAGCGCAGGGTTTCGACGGCCTGTCGGTAAAGCATGCGTTCCACCGCCTCATCCACCGACACGTTACGGTTGCCCTGCTGGAACTGGCCCAGACCATCCCAGAGCTTTTTGGACCCGTCAGCCGCATAGTCATAGAAACCGCCGCCATAGTGACGCCCGCCCCGGCCCAGATCGACCATCTTGAAACCAACCGCCTTGGTGCCTTCCATCGAGGCCGGAAATCCGTTTTCGACGCCCAGACGTTTGTCCAGCGCGATGTGGGTGTCGTGCACCTTGGTCGACAGGACCATCGACACCTCGTCATGCACGGCCAGCGGGCCAACGGGCATCCCGGCAATCCACGCCGCACGTTCGATGGCCACTGGGTTCATCCCGTCGATCAGCAGCAACTGGCCTTCGTCCAGATAGGTGCCAAACACGCGAGAGGTGAAGAACCCGCGCGCATCATTCACGACGATGGGCATGTAGCCGATCTGCTGAACATAGTCATAGGCCTTGCGCAGTGTGTCTTCGCTGGTCTTTTCGCCCAAGATGATTTCGACAACTTTCATCTTGTCCACGGGGGAGAAGAAATGGAGGCCGATGAACCGCTCGGGCTCCGGGCAGCTTTCGGCCAGCAGGGAAATCGGCAAGGTCGAGGTGTTCGAACCATAGATGCCGTCGGTGCCGAGCTGCTTGAACGTCTCGGGGATGACCTTTTCCTTCAGCGCGATGTCTTCGAACACGGCTTCGATGATCAGGTCGGTTCCGGCAAAGCTGCTGTCGTTGTTCGTGGGCGTGATCTGGGCCAGAAGCGCGTCCTTGGCCGCGTCGTCCATGCGGCCCCGTTTGATCAGCTTGTCAGCCAGACCGGCAGAGTAGGATTTGCCCTTTTCGGCCTTCTCCATCTCCATATCTTTCAGCGTGGTCGGCAGGCCCTTGGATGCGTGCGCCCAGGAAATGCCGCCGCCCATCATGCCCGCCCCCAGCACGGCAGCGTTTTTCGCCTGCCAGCGGTCGCCTTGCGGGCGGACCTTGCCGCCTTTGATGGCCTGCATGCCGAAGAAGAAAGTGGTGATCGCGGCCTTGCATTCCGGCGTGGTGATCAGGGCGCAGATGCCCCGGCTTTCATTGCGCAACGCGCTGTCAAAGCCCATGCGCATGGAGTTTACGGCCACGTCCAGGATTTTCTCGGGCGCGGGCAGCAGGCCACGGGTCTTGCCGACCAACAGGGCGCTGCCCATCTGGGCGACCTGACGCACGCGGTCGTCGGTGGCGTTACCACCGGGGTAGTTGAACCCCCTTTTGTCCCAGGGCTGAGTGTGGGTGTCCGGGTTAGCCTTGATCCAGGCCTTGGCCGCCGGGATCAGGTCATCGCGGGTGGCGACCACCGCGTCCACCATCCCGACATTCAGCGCATCCTGTGGGCGCACCTGCTTGCCCTCGGTCAGATAAGGCAGCGCCTTTTCCAGCCCCAGTAGCGCGGTCAGGCGGACGACACCGCCCGCACCGGGCAAGAGGCCCAGACCGACCTCTGGCAAGCCAACGACAGCATGCTTTTCATCGACCACAACGCGGTGGTTGCAGGCGAGGCACAGCTCGTACCCGCCGCCCAGGGCAGCACCATTGATTGCGGCCACGGCCGGCACGGGCAGTTTTTCAATGGCTCTGAAGGGGGCCTTATTTGCCTCGATAAACTTAAATGTCTCTTCATCGGCCTTTTCAGTGGCCAGAATGTCGTGCAGGTCCCCTCCGGCAAAGAAGGTTTTCTTGGCCGAGGCGAAGATGACGCCGGTCAGCCCATCTTCGCCCTGAAGGCGGGACAGGATGTCCTCCATCATCGGGATGTAACTGGCGTTCATCGTGTTGGCGGACTGACCGGCCATGTCGATGGTGACGGTCACGATGCCGTCGGCATCCTTGTCATAGGTATACTGATCCATGGGTGCAGGCCTTTTTGCTCAGACGCGTTCGATGATGGACGCAATGCCCATGCCGCCGCCCACGCACATGCAGATCAGCGCGCGTTTCTGGTCGCGGCGTTCCAGTTCGTCCAGCATGGTCGAGACCAGACACCCGCCGGTCGCGCCCAGCGGGTGACCCATGGCAATGGCCCCGCCCACAACGTTCAGCTTTTCATCCGGGACGTTCAGGTCCTTTTGCAGGCGCAGGGCGACCGACGCAAAAGCTTCGTTGATTTCCACAAGGTCGATGTCGTCAATGGTCATGCCCGCCTTGGCCAGAGCCTTTTCGGACGCCGGGCCGGGACCGGTCAACATGATCGTCGGGCAGGTCGCCGTCAGTGCAATGGACACGACACGCCCACGCGGATCCAGACCGATATCCTTGCCGGCCTGTTCATTGCCCAGCATGATCAGCGACGCACCATCCACGATGCCCGAGCTGTTGCCGGGGGTGTGGACGTGGTTGATCGCCTCTACCTCGGTGTATTTTTTCAGCGCCACGGCGTCGAAGGCCATTTTGCCCATCTGCAGGAAGCTGGGTTTGAGCGCGCCAAGCGTCTGCATATCCGTGTCGGGTTTGATGAAATCATCCCGCTCCAGCACGGTGACGCCGTTTTCGTCCCGGACCGGCACAACCGAGCGGTCGAACCAGCCGCTGTCACGCGCATGGGCCGCGCGTTTCTGGCTTTCCATCGCGAAGGCATCCACGTCATCGCGCGAATAGCCTTCGATGGTGGCGATCAGGTCTGCGCCAATGCCTTGCGGGACAAACCCGGTCTGGATCGCGGTTTCCGGGTCTTCAGCAAAGGGGCCGCCATCCGCGCCCATGGGCACGCGCGACATCGATTCAAAGCCGCCCGCGCAGACCAGATCCTCCCAGCCTGATGCGACCTTGGCCGCGGCGGTGTTGAACGTATCAAGCCCCGAGGCACAGAACCGGTTGACCTGCGCGCCTGGCACGGTTTCGTCCCAACCGGCTTTTTGAAGGGCGATCTTGGGCAGGACCGCGCCCTGTTCCATCGTGGGGGCCACACAGCCCAGCATCACGTCATCCACCCGGCCCGTGTCGAAATCATGCCGGGTCTGCATTTCTTCCAGCAAAGTTGTGACCAGGTTGATCGGCTTCACCTCGTTCAGGGTGCCGGTTGCCTTGCCCTTGGACCGCGGTGTGCGGATGGCGTCGTAGATATAAGCGGTCTCGCTCATGGGTCTCCTCCCGATGGGTGCACGCGTTGGGGGAAGTATAGGCACGAGAGTCGCGGGGCCGGAATTGCTAATCAGCGGGCAAGGAGAATAACACTACGTCATTTCCTGACCGCTAGGTCGGAAAAGCCGTAGTCGCGGTGGGATCGTTCAGGCGGCCTTGACTGATCCGAGGCTCAGCCGAAAATCTGGTCTGCGTGATCGGTCATGTAAAGCCGCAGCCATGGCGTATAGATGTCGGGCCGGGCCGCAATGTCCGCGAGCAGTGCATCATGGGCGATCCAACGGGTGTCCATGACCTCGTCTGGATTGGGGGACAGTGAGATGGGCTGCGCGACCCGCGCAAGGAACACATCCACCTGTTCGTGTTCGATCAGCCCGCCGCCCACATCCGCACGATAGGTCACCTGCCCGCGCGGCAACAGAGTCAGACCGGTGATACCCAGTTCTTCGTCCAGCCGCCGGTGAGCGCAGTCCGGCGCGCTTTCACCCCAGTGCGGGTGGGTGCAGCAGGTGTTCGCCCAAAGCCCCGGCGTGTGATACTTGTCCAGCGCCCGGCGCTGTATCAGCACATCAGCGCCACACAGAACAAATACCGAAACCGCCTGATGCATCAAACCACGCCGATGCGCGTCCAGCTTTTCAACGGGGGTGAGTGTGCCATCCACCCATGTGGGGATCATGTGTTGCAAGGGGCCGTCCATCTATGCCGGGCGCGCTGTCTGTGGGGAAATCGGCGCAAAAGGTCAAGGAGTTGAGGGCATCTAAGGCGTCGCGGTCACATCCCTGTCGAGTCTCAACGCAGACGGTGGTATCCCTGTGCCAGCAAAGGAGCCGATTTCAATGGTGCGAGTGCTGGTGCCTTCGGGCGCGTTGGGGCTGAACTATGACGCGGACGCGTTGGCGCGGGGTGTTGCCCTGCGCCCGGACATCATCGCGATTGATGGCGGATCGACAGATTCCGGGCCCTCTTACCTGGGGCGGGGCGTTTCTAAATACGCCCGCGCCTCGACCAAGATTGAATGGGCCGGGTTGATGGCCGCGCGGGCAGAAGCAGGGTGTCCGTTGATCATCGGGTCGGCCGGGACATGCGGCGCGGACAGTGCCGTGGACTGGCTGCTGGACATCACGCAGGAAATCGCGGCGGAGCGCGGTGAGGCGATAAAGGTGGCGGTGTTACGGTCGTCTCAGGATCCTGCACAGGTCGCACAAGCGTGGGAGGACGGGCGTGTGTCAGCGCTGGCAAATGCGCCGGATGTGGATGCCGAGCGGATTGCAGAATGCACCAACATCGTCGCGCTGGCGGGGGTGGAGCAAGTCAACGCGGCCTTGGCGACCGGAGCGGACGTCGTGATCTGTGGACGCACGACCGACAGCGCCTTGATCGCCGCAACGCCGATTGCGCAAGGCTTGCCTGCTGGTCCTGCCTGGCATGGCGGCAAGATCGCGGAGTGCGGGGCCTTGTGCACCACGAACCCGCAATCGGGCGTTGTCGTGGTGGATTTCGATGCGAACGGCTTCACCGTCACGCCCATGGCAGAAGGCGCGCAAGCTACACCGCACACCGTGTCGGCCCATATGCTGTATGAAAATGCCGACCCGAACATCCTGTTCGAACCGGGTGGCTACCTGGACGTGACCGAGGCGAAGTACTCCGCACAAGGCACGAATGCCGTGCGTGTTACCGGGTCACGCTGGGTGCCGTCCGACCGCTATACGGTGAAGCTGGAAGGTGCACGGGCGGCGGGGTTTCAAACCGTGACCATGGCGCTGCTCCGGGACCCACGATACGTAGCGAATGCGGGTAAATGGGCGGCGGATATTGAGGCGAAATGCCGTGCGAAGGCCTGTGAGCGGTTGGGATTGAAACCAGACGACTTCACGCTCGAAATCCGGCTGATCGGGCATTCTGCATCGTTTGGGACTTTGGAACCGCAAACCGGGCAGCCCATCGAAATCGGGGCGGTGGGCATTGTCACCGCAGCGACCGAGGCATTGGCCAGCGAGATCGGCAAGCTGCTGAACCCCTACCTGCTGCACCATCCGCTGACCGAGAGTGAAGAACTGCCCACCTTCGCCTTCCTGTTTTCACCGCCGGAAATGCATCGCGGGCAGATTTATGAATTTGCCCTGAACCATGTCCTGCATCTGGATGACCCGATGGAGGCATTTCGGCTGGAGGTGCATAACCTTGGCTAAGCTACGTACCCTTGTCCCGAAAATCCGCAGCAAGAATGCGGGGCCCTTCTGGCTGACCATCGACATCTTTTGCGAGACGGACGCGGTGTACGAGACGGTTCGTCAGGTGCTGCACACCGCCGCCATTGCCCGCGCCTTTGAGCAGCCTGAACAGGTGATCAAACGTTTTGATCTGCCTGATTTGCGCGTGATCAAATTCAGCCTGCCCCGACCCGAGGTTCAGGGGTCAATCCGGGACAGGGATATGCACGGGGCGTCCTGGGCGGCACTCGTGGGCGAGATCGAGGTTCACACCAACGCTTGAAGGGGCGCGGTCGACGTCAAGTGGTTTCCTATGTCAGCGATCCTGATCGAAGGCCACATGCTCCAGATGGCCGGACTTGATCCAGACCCGTGCGCCTTCTGGGCCGGCCTTCGCCAGGGACGATCCCCCAACCGGCAAACGCAGCCAGTCCCATTCGGACAGGGTATCCCCGCCCTCTTCTGCTGAACCAGAGATCACGAAAACCTCCATGCCCTTTGTGGCATCCAGATCGACAGTCTGCCCTGCCGCCCAGGTTTCAATCCGCACTTCTTCCCGAGCGTCCGAATAGAGCGCGACCTGTTCTTCACCGGTCGTGTCTATGTACGTCTGAAACCGGTCCTCTGTGTCGAACTGATGCAGTTTCACCAGAATAGTCGCCCCGTCCGGTGCCGACGGGGTATGCGAGGTGGTCGGAGGGTTGCGCACATAGGTGCCTGCCGGAAACGCGCCATGTTCGTCAACAAATGTGCCGTCGAGCACCAGAAACTCCTCGCCACCATCATGGGTATGTGCGGAAAAGGCGCTGCCCGGTGCATAGCGGACGATGGAGGTGGCGCGCGCCACCTCAGCCCCGATCCGGTCCAGCATCTTGCGGTCAACGCCGGGCATGGGGGACGGAATCCAGTCGGTTTCAGCGGCATGTACCACCACCCGCTGGGTGAAATCGGCGTTGATCTTCATGGGTTACATCCCTTGCTGCGTGTCTTTTTCCAGAGATATGGTGCCAATCGGCCTGCGCAAATCACGACCGCGTCACATGGCTCAGCCAACCAGCCGCGCCTTGACCGGGGCCATGTCGCCGGCACGCAACCGCCCGTCTGACCGGATGAACAGTCCACGCAGTTCGAACCCGTCAACCACACAGCGGTCTTCGACATAACCGTTATAGGTCAGCCGCAGGGTTTTGCTGCCCCATTCGGCCAGGGTCATCTCCAACCGCAGCATGTCGCCGTCCGTCGCCGGTGCAGGATAGCGCGCGCCCGTGTCCATCAGACCCAGGCCCAGCGCGCCGAGTTCCGCGCAGAAATCCTTGTGACTGCCCACCCGGTCCTTGAGGAAGGTGTGAAAGCAGCGGTCAAACCAGCGGTAGTAATTCGGGTAGAACACGATCCCCGCCGGGTCGCAGTGGCCAAAGCTGACCGGAATATCGAGTGTGAAATCTGCCATGCGTCCCCTGCCTCACCACCTGCGCCACCGATTTTTTCGAAAAAATCGTATCGGAAACGTGTACGTTTCCGATGCGGAATTACCCATAATTCCGCTTCACTCGCCTTGCGGTTGGTGCCCCCCGTTTTCGCCCAGCGCTTCTTCGCGATAGAGCCCGACCGCCCGGATCACCGGCAGGTCGTTCAGACAGAACAGGCAGGCCTCGTCACTGTCTGACCCGTTGGCATGTTCGTGCCAGGCCCATGAGGGCACACAGAAGATGTCCCGTTCGGACCAGTCGAACCGCTGACCGTTGATCACCGAATACCCTGATCCCTTGCACACCTGGTACAGGTAGCTGCCCGTATGCCGATGCGCCTGTGTCTTTTCCCCCGGGCGCAGCATCTGCATCGAGGCTCCCAGTGTCTGCATCACCGGCCCGTTGGTCACCGGGTTCACGTATTCCATCAGCACGCCGTCATAGGGCGAGCCGTCGGTTGAGGCCGCATAGTTGTGCAGCGCCTCATATGTCCGGTCCCATTCGTATTTGAACAGAGGTGAATAGCCTTTGCTCCACGCGCCTCCGCCGGGTGTCAGACCCGGATTGCCCCAGGTTTTGGTCATGTCGTCAACCGGAAAGGCCACAGGTTCGGACAGGTCCGGGTGCACCTCGAAGAAATTCGCCTCCATCGCGTTCACAAACGGGATGTCCAGACCGTCCTGCCAGATGCAAACCGACCCGTCTGCCTCTACCGCGTGTTCGTGCCATGTGCCGTTGGGCGTCAGGACAAAGTCATTTGCGCCCAGCGTCATCTTGTGCCCGTCAACCACCGTGTAGGCGCCGGCGCCTTCCATGATGAAACGGATCGCGCTGGCGGAATGGCGGTGCGCGGTGGCTTTTTCGCCTGGGTTCATCACCTGCAGACCGGCATAGATCCAGCCCACGGCAGCGGCCACATCCGACCGGCCCGGATTGTCCAGATAGACCACGCGCCGCCCGGCCTTTTCCGGGGTCACAAGTTCCAGCGAGCGCAGAACGTCGTCGCGCAAATCCGAATAGCGCCAGTGCATCGGGATCGACTGGCTGACCGGTTCCCATGGTTCGATCTTGTTGGCCACGGTCCAGAGCGCACCGGTGCCCTTTTTCTTCAGATCGTCGTAGTAACGCAGAAGCTCCGGCGTATCCTCGACATTGGACCGGCCGATTTGCGTATCGTCGAACTTCTTGTCGTCTGGCATGGCATCCCCCTACCCTTGAGGCAGAACTGCGGTTGCCTCAATCTCCACCATTGCTTCGTCTTCGACAAGCGCGCTGATCACGACCATGGTCATGGAGGGGAAGTGATAGCCCATGACCGAGCGGTATGCTTCGCCCACCTCGCGTTGGCGGCGTAGGTATTCCGCCTTGTCCGTCACGTACCATGTAAGGCGCACCAGGTCCTCGACCTGGCCGCCTGCAGCCTCGACCACGTCGCGGATGTTTTGCAGCGCCTGGGTCATCTGGCCAATGAAGTCGTGCGTTTCAAATTCCTGCTGGGCGTTCCAGCCGATTTGGCCCCCGACAAACAGGACCTTGCCCTCGGCAACCATGCCGTTGGCGTAACCCTTGGCCGGTTTCCAACCTTCGGGGTGAACGGAAATGGCGGGCATCTGGACCTCCTCTGTCGTGCCTGTCCACTGTCGGCGGATCGTCGTAGAATTTCAAGGCTGAAATTTTAGACTTGAAATACCTTGCGCGGACAGGCACGCTTCACACCAATTCCACGCAAATGGACGGACGAGATTTTATGGCCGATCTGACCGACAAGACCGTGTTGATCACTGGGGGCGGTACCGGTCTGGGTGCGGCGCTGGCACGCGCCTACGCGGATCAGGGCGCGTCGGTCTGGGTGGCCGGGCGCACGGCGGCAACGTTGGAGGCGGTTGCCGAGGGCAACGCGCATATCCACGCGGTTGAGGCGGATGTGACGGACGAAACGTCGGTCGCAGCGATGTTCGATTTTGCGGGAACCCCGGATATTGTCATAGCAAATGCAGGCGCATCGGACAGCGCCCCGATGGCGCGCACCTCGGCTGAGATGTGGCATGCCATGATTGGTGTGAACCTGACCGGTGTTTTCCTGACCTTTCGCGAGGCCGCGCACCGGATGAAGGGTCGGGATTGGGGGCGGCTGATCGCCGTGGCCTCGACCGCAGGGCTAAAGGGGTACCCGTATGTCAGCGCCTATGCGGCGGCGAAACATGGGGTCGTCGGGTTGGTAAAATCCGCAGCGCTGGAACATGCAAGGTCAGGGTTGACGATCAACGCGCTCTGCCCCGGGTTTCTGGATACCGAGATGACCGAGCGGTCGATTGCCAACATCGTGGAGAAGACCGGCATGTCTGCCGAGGATGCGCGGGGCAACCTGGAACGGATGAGCCCGCAGAACCGGCTGATCCAGCCGGAAGAGGTTGTGCGGGCGGCGCTGTGGCTGTGTGGACCCGGGTCCGAAGGCGTGACCGGACAAGCCATTGCGATTGCAGGGGGCGAGGTATGAACGACGCCGAAACCCAGTCTGAACAAACTCTGGCCAAACAACGTCTGCGCCTATGGCTGCGCCTGTTGCGCGCGCATCGCAGTGTTGAAAACCAGCTGCGCGAAAAGATGCGGCTGGCCTATGGCGTGACGCTGCCGCGGTTTGACGTGCTGTCCGCGTTGGACCGCTATCGCGATGGGCTGCGGATGAGCGACCTGTCGGCCAAGCTGATGGTGTCCAACGGCAACGTGACCGGCATCGTGGACCGGCTGGAGGCCGAGGGGCTGGCCGAACGCATTGCCGTGGATGGCGACCGACGCGCGATGCGCGTGCGGCTGACACAGGACGGGATCGACCGGTTTGCCGAGATGGCGGCGGAACATGAAACCTGGGTGGATGGTGTGCTGGACGGCTTTGACGAGGCTGAGCTGGACACCATGATCACCCTGCTGAAACGACTGGAAGAGGATCAGACATGACCGAGATGACAGGACATCAGCCGGAGCATTTCATCTGGGAGGCAGAGGGCGGGATCGCAACCATCCGCCTGAACCGGCCCGACCGCAAGAACCCACTGACCTTTGACAGCTACGCAGAGCTGCGCGACACGTTCCGCGCGCTGGTCTACGCAGATGACATTCACTGCGTGGTGTTTGCCTCGAACGGCGGCAATTTCTGCTCGGGCGGGGATGTGCATGACATCATCGGGCCGCTGGTGAAGATGGATATGAAGCAGCTGATGGCGTTCACCCGGATGACCGGTGATCTGGTCAAGGCGATGATCCATTGTGGCAAGCCGATCATCACGGCGGTGGATGGTGTTGCGGTGGGGGCTGGTGCGATCATCACGATGGCCTCGGACCTGCGGCTGGCGACGCCGGATGCAAAATGCGCGTTCCTGTTCAACAAGGTCGGGCTGGCCGGGTGTGACATGGGGGCCTGCGCGATGCTGCCCCGGATCATCGGAATGGGGCGCTCGGCGGAACTGCTCTATACCGGGCGGTCGATGAATGCCGAAGAGGGACTGGCCTGTGGTTATTGGAGCGCGCGGAATGCGGCAGCGGAGCTGGCCGCGGCCTGGCAGAAGCTGGGCGAGCGGATGTCGCCTGGGGCGAC
>JBFOMB010000149.1:0-24060 GCA_040830545.1 Paracoccaceae bacterium
ACGCCCGCCGAAGCGCGCCGGACGCTTGAGCAATTTGAGGGCTCCGCGCCCGGCGCGCTTGCCCAAAACGACGACGAAGAATATGAAAATCAGACCCGCAAACTCTCGTTATGAATGAGGGAGCATCGGGGGGCAGGTCACGCGGCTCACTTGATCAATGTCGGTGGACAGGCATGGTCAGCCTCTGCGATCACCTTTTTGGGAATGCAACAAGAACGTTCACACACCAGACTGCCCGTCATTTGGTGGCTGTCTGACTTCTTCAAAATCGAATTTGTCGACTAACCTACGGTACGCGTGTTCGCATACTGCGGCACTGATTGGCAGCAAATCGAAGCTGTTTGGCAAAGTGCGTAAGACGCACGTGACTCACACGTCCGATGTACGTGGCATGACACAAAGAGAAAACAGAACTGCACGCCTGACTTTGGCGGTCCAACCCGGCATCTTGGAACAGCTTCAAGTGTTGGCCGAAACCGAAGAACGCAGCCTCACACAGATCATCGAACGATTGATCCGTGCCGCATATGAACGGAAGGTGATGTCGTGAATAGGTACGTAGTGACTGTCGCCAGCGTGTTGTGCGGAACTTCTGCAATGGCTGATGGACGTTACCAAACGGACGCCTCCGCTTTTCCTTACCTTGTTCAGACGGACACAAAGACAGGCACAATCCGCATTTGCGTCCCGGAGTTGGAAGCGGTTTTGGCAGTTACGAGTTCCACCAACTTGTCCTGTGGCGATTGGCAGGAGGCAGCAAAATGATCTTTGCTCGAATTGGAATGGCGACCGCTTGGTTCTTGTTCATCCTAGGCTGTGCAACCGCAGGTGCGGGAATTTACTTTGCAGCATCTGGCATGGGGCACGGAGCTGCTCAAGAGTATTTCAATCGTGCAACAACGGGCGAACTGGTCGACAAAGGTTTGTTCAACGCCGCTATTGGCCTTGCGATTGGCATCGTCTCAGAGATTGCTCTGAAATTGGGCGGAATGCAGAAAGATGTATGAAGAAGCGTTAAAACACCACCAATGGTTCGTTGAAAACGGGTTCGACACGAATACCGTCGGCGCGGTCGGTGAAGCCTACGCAATGGATTACCTGGGAATGACGAAAGCGCCTCGTGGCGCTGCCGGTATTGACGGTTACATCAACGGGCGCAGTGTCAGCGTGAAGACCAAGGAACACGCAGGTCACGGGTCCGGGACTTATGCTGCCATCGGTCTCAAACAGATCGGACTAGCTGACGATCTGCTGTTGTTGGTTTTGGACGGCGCCCAGATGCAGGTGTTCGGCCCTGTCGCCATCGCGGACCTGCCCTATCGCGAGAACAAGACACAGCGTCGGTTTTTTATCCGCGACATTGAACGAGCGATGCAATGATTGAGAACGCACTTGCTTTGGTCGTTATGGTCAGTCTGGTCTTTTTGACAATCGTTGTCGGTCTCGACCGTCAACGCTCCTTTCTCTTTCGACTGGCGATTGCCGGACCCAGCATTTTGTTGGCAATCGCTCTAATCCCGGTGGCGACATCATGAAATGGCAATCCCTTTTACCCCGACCGTGCTACCAGCGCCCGTTTGTCTGCGATGGTTTTCCCGAATTGCAGGACGTTATCGTCATTGGCGAAAATCCCGCTACTGAAACACAAACCGATTGGTGGACGTATTGGTCCGACCAAACAGGCTTCGACCGAAAGCGGTTTATGGACGATTACCGGCGGATCAAGCCAGTCAGAGGCACGCGCGCCCGGCTGGAACGAATGCGTACTATCTATGGCTTGCGCGTTCTTGAAACAAATGTCGCTTCCAATGAGCGACTTGAAGGTGCCGGGCGTGACGCCATTGACAACACTCGACTTTTAGCTTGTTTGCTGGAAGAACGGCCTGTCATTGTGCAAGGCGAAAAAGCACGGGATCGGCTGTCAGAACTGGGTCTATTACCAAGCCATGCAATCCTTACGCAGCACTTCAGTCGAATGGGCTACGATGAACTAGATCAACTGTGTGAGCGGGTGACCCATGAGTGATTGGCCCAACCGTATCTGATACGACCTGCAACGTAAGCTGGCCGATCTGGATGCCATGCGGTTCACGACGACCGATCAGAACCGCTGGGGCGTGATCAAGGAATGGCTGGAAGGTCACGACGTCCAGGCACCTGATCACACCTTTGGGTGTTTTGAGATTTTTGTCCTGCTGACTGCATGAATTGTATGGGTTGTCCGCCAGGCCCTTTTCTGACTGGAATGTTATCAATAAATTGCATGATCTTTTCGTCGGAATGTCTCTCCGCCACATCTGTCGCTTTGACTCTGGTTATCAAGTTCACCGGGGCTGTCTGGTCGGGTTGTGAGACAACCTCGTGCGGAACTTCCGCGTCACAAGTCAGCCCAAAACTAAATTTAGCAACGCTGTCTTGCTCACATTTGAAAAGGCACGGAACAGGCCGTGACCGCATCCGCCAATCGCTCAAATACTTCCGCAGGATACCCAAAGGAAAAATAGAAAACGATCCCGTTGAACCCCTCTTCCTCAGGAAAGTCTTCCCCATTCGGCATCAAGTCTAAGAAAACTGGCGGTCCGCCCATTTCATCGTCTACGTCAACAAAGTGTATTTTCCAGCCAAAACGCGACCTTTCCATTTCTTCGTCGTGAATGACCGCGGTCGGTTCAATTTCCTTCTCAAGGAAGCCCTTGACATCCTCTGGCGTAGGTGTGCGCCCAAGGCTTTCGCCGGTGTAAATTTCTACCTTTGCGAAAACGTATGAAGGCTGGCCATCAACGTAAAATTCTGAACCTTCCCTTTGAAACAGGTCTGCTGGTCTAATTTCTGTCCTCAATTCGCCGTTTGAAGAAAAAACGTCAGAACCAGTTTGCGTGACAATAAGCACGATGCCCATGTCTTCGCCCGAGGCAGACAGGTCTCCGCCGTTGTATGAGAACGCGCTGCAACCCAAGACATATGGATTCGCGCCATCGTCGGCTGGCGCTGCAGTCGTAAAGCCCAGCCCACAGGCCAAAGCCGCAAAAATTTTCCGCATCAACAAGCCTCCCACCAGTCCGAAAACTACCGGATACATGGCCTGCAATCCACTCACAACCATCGAGGAAGCAACAGCAGGCCGGGGACCGCTAAGGTGACTAATATAAACCTCCATGAAGAAGCACTATCCCGGCAACAGTGGTTCGTTGAATATGTGTTCGATACCAACAAGGTCGGTGCAGTGGGCGAAGCCGATGTGATGGAATACCTGGGAATGACGAAAGCACCACGGGGCGCTGCTGGAATTGAAGGCTACATCAACGGACGCGGAGTCAGCGTGAAGACCAAGGAACACGCAGGTCACGGTTCGGGGACTTACGCGGCCATCGGTCTGAAGCAAGTTGGGCTGGCTGACGATCTGGTGTTGCTGGACGGTGATCAGATGCACGTGTTTGGCCCTGTCGCCATCGCAGGTCTGCCGTATAGCGAAACAAGACACGTCGGAGGTACTACATCCGCGACATCAAGAAGGCGATGGGACTGGTTTGACAGGTTGTAGCCCATAGTCACACCGTTTTTTAGTTATTTCAAAAAATCCGAACAGGCTGTCTTTCGATTGGCGGGAACTCGAAAGTCTATGGCCTTCATGATCCCCATTTTGATGTCAGGGAAATCAAACTGAGATGAAGATATGCAGTCCAGAATTTGTGGGGGTCACATCCCGTTCTTGGACGCGATGATTGACCACACTAATCCCCAATGCTTGGAGATGGAAAAGGTAGCCAAAACGGCGGAATACGATCCTGAACAGGCCGATGCGAAGGCCCGCGTGGTCAACATGATGCTGACTACCGAAACAGCGCACGACCTGCCCGTCGCAGAGCGACTGGGCATTGTGACGGCTGAAGTCCTGTTCGGTGTGAACGCATTCAGGGACATGTTCGCCGACGTGCGTGGTGTTTTCGGTGGTCGCGCCAAAGGTATGCAGTACGTCCAGCGCGACGCCCGAAACGAGTGTATTGCCGAAATCAGTCAGGAAGCCGCTGAACTGGGCGCGGATGCCGTCGTCGGTGTCGATCTGGACTATCAGGAATTGGGCAGCGCCAAGATGATCATGCTGGTGATGTCCGGACGGCTGTTCGGTTGGAGGACGTGAAATACGCAGCATAGAAATAGCCGCGGTCCTTTCGGCACCGGCGTCAACTGGCGCGATGGCCGCAGACTGGAAGCCCTGCGTCATGCACAATTCGCCCCGGCTGATCTACGACGGACTGGAATACACAGTGCGAGGGCGGACAAGGCACGTCCTGACAGATGGCGAAAACATCCTCTGGTTTGATGGCGTGGATGAGCCGTTCAAAACGCCCGTGGTGGGTGAATTCGAATTCCATGATCGAGGCGACGTCGTACAAACCAAACGCCATCAGGCTAAAATCGGGCTGATCATGCTCAGTGAATTCGATATGTACAAGGACCGACCATTTTCCCATGTCCTCACCACCATGCTTTTGGTCTGTGACGGTGACGTTCCATCTGACGAAGGCCTGACCGCCATGCACTACGAGGCATTGGATGAATGGCGAGCGGTCGAACAACGGTGACCACCACCCAAACACCCCCTTGCCGATTTGGCCGGGGGTTTTTGCGTTCAAGCGGTATGGTGCAACGGAAGGTACAGCAATCCGCTGATTCACCCTTAAGTGCTTTATTTTAAACGGAAATACGCGGCGAATGGCAGCCCGTAGGGGAATCGAACCCCTCTTTCCAGGTTGAAAACCTGGCGTCCTAACCGATAGACGAACGGGCCATTGCCTTGCGTGAGGCGCTTATTAGGCAAAGGTCGCAGACTGCGCAAGTGAAAAAATCGCCTTTCTGATTGCATTTTCACATGGCGCGCGTTCACCCGGCAGGCGCTGCATCCTCCAGCCGCAATTGTGGGGTTTGACGCCCCCGCCAGGTGTTGATGTCCAGCCGTCCGGCCAGATGGAAACGCCCTGCGCCGGGTGCAGACAGGGCCGGACCCAGCCGGCCGTCAAACGCGCCGAACGCAATGGCCTCCAGCCGTCCACTCATCCCGTCGCTTAGTGTCAATTTCAGATGCCCGGATCCGACCTGTCGCGCATGCACGATCTGTGTGTCCGGCAGGGCAAAGCGTGGGGCAGGGGCGCTGGCCCCAAAGGGCCCGGCCTGTTCGATCCGTTCAATCAGGTCTACGGTTGCCGCGCCGGGCATCAGAACACCGTCCAGCCGCAAATCGCGCGGGCCGCCAGCGCCCGCGCCCTGACGCGCCAACAAGTCGCTCAGTCGTTCCATTGCCGGTTCCAATTGATCGCGGGCAACCGTCAGCCCGGCGGCCATACGGTGCCCGCCGCCCTTCAACAGCAGACCTTCGCCGGCCAACCGCTGGATCGACGCGCCAAGGTCCACGCCGGTGACCGACCGGCCCGAGCCTTTGCCCTCGTCCCCGTCAAACCCGATCACGATGGCCGGGCGGTTGGTCAATTCCTTCAATCGAGAGGCAACGATTCCCACAACTCCCGGATGCCAGCCCTCTCCGGCCGCCCAGATCAGAGGGCCATCCAGTCCCCGCGCTTCGGCCTGTTCCAGAGCCGCGGCGCGCACTGCGTCCTCGATTGCGCGCCGTTCGGTGTTCAGTTGGTCCAGCCGTTCCGCCATGGCTGCCGCCTCGGCAGGGTCATCGGTGGCCAGTAGGCGCGCGCCCAGGTCAGCCTTGCCAATCCGCCCACCCGCATTCACACGCGGGCCCATGACAAATCCCAGGTGATAGCTGCTGGGCGCGGGTTCCAGCCGCGCGACATCCGCCAGCGCACGCAATCCCGGACGGTCGCGAAATCCCATAACCTTCAGCCCCTGCCGCACCAGCGCCCGATTGGCTGCAACCAAGGGCGCGACATCCGCTACGGTTGCCAGCGCCACAAGATCCAGCAGCGCCATCAGGTCGGGGCTGTTCTGGCCTGCCTCGCGCATCTGACGTCGGGCTTCGACCAGCATCAGGAACACCACGCCCGCAGCGCAAAGATAGCCCAGGCTGCCGTCTTCGTCTTGACGGTTGGGGTTCACGACCGCATGAGCCGGGGGCAGGGTTTCGCCACCCAGATGGTGGTCCAGTACAATCACATCTGCCTGCTTCACCGCCGCCAGCGGATCGTGGCTGAGTGTGCCGCAATCCACGCAGATGATGAGGTCGTGGTCCGCGTCCAGTGCCTGCATTGCAGGTACGTTGGGGCCATACCCTTCGTCGATCCGGTCTGGCACGTACAGCGTTGCGGGCTGTCCCATCTGGCGCAGCCAACTGATCAGCAACGCGGCAGAACTGCCCCCGTCCACGTCATAATCCGCAAAGACCGCAATCCGCTCACGGTGTTGCACGGCCTGCACGAACCGGGCGGCGGCGGTTTCCATATCTTTCAGAGAACGCGGGTCTGGCAACAGGTCGCGCAGTTGTGGGGTCAGGAACGCCTCGGCCTCTTCCGTGGGTACTCCACGCGCCGCCAGCACCTGACATACCGCGCGCGGCAATCCCGTCCGCTGAACCAAAGTTTCTGCGGCACGGTCCTGTTCTACGTCTGGCCCAACCCAGCGCCGTCCAGTCAGAGATTGGTCGACGCCAAGAAAGGCAGGGCGTGTCTGGGAATCCTGTGTGATGTTGCAAGCTCCAACAATGGGGTTGGCCCGGCTTACTGTACGGCCAAAGGATTGTCAGCAGGCCGGATTGACCTTCCTGCAGGTGGAACCCCTAATCTGCGGGCTCCAAACCGACTCGGAGCGCAAATGAACATCCCTCGAATGACTGGCCTGACCGTCCTCATTGGCTTGGGCACAGCCGCATTGGCCCACCAGGGCATTCAGAACGCCGCCGTAAAGGCGCGGATGGACTCCATGTCGGCCATCGCGACGCATATGAAAACGCTGGGTGACATGGCGCGTGGGAAGGCCACGTTTGACACGGCGTTGGCGCGTCATGCTGCGCAAGGGATCTCGCTGCATGCCGCTGAGGTGCCGACATTGTTCGAGGTGCCAGAAAATGATCCCAAATCCGAGGCTTTGCCAATCATCTGGACCCAGTTCGATGATTTCGAGGCCAAGGCCGTGCAAATGGAAAAAGTCGCCGCAGATCTTGCGACGACCTTGTCAGAGCCGGATGATCTGCCCGCAGCACTAAAAGCCCTGGGCGCAACCTGTACGTCCTGCCACGAAACCTATCGCCAGGAGCAATAGGTCTCGCAAACGGGTCAGGCGACCGGTGTGCGGTAGCTCATTTTACGGACCGAACCGGTCTTGGACCGCATCAACAGCGTTGTGGTTTCCAACCAGCCGGGTTCACGGCGGATACCGGGCAGCAAGGTACCGCCGGTCACGCCGGTTGCGGCAAAGATCACGTCATCTGTCACCAATTCGTCCCGGCGATAAACGCGGTCCAGATCGGTGATCCCGGCCTTTTCGGCGCGGCCTTTTTCATCATCGTTGCGGAACAGCAGTCGACCCTCGAATTGGCCGCCCATGCACTTCAAGGCAGATGCAGCCAGCACACCCTCGGGCGCACCGCCAGATCCCATATACATGTCGATTCCTGTCGTTTCCGACTCGGCGCAGTGCATGACGCCAGCGACGTCCCCATCGGTGATCAGGCGGATGGAGGCACCGGTTGAACGAACCTCGGCGATCATGTCCACGTGGCGCGGTCGTTCCAGAATGCAGACCGTGATGTCGGAGGGCGCACAGCCCTTTTCAGTGGCCAGAGCGGAAACGCGCGTGGCGGGCGGCATGTCCAGCGTGATCAACCCCTCGCTATAGCCGGGTCCAATCGCGACCTTTTCCATGTAGACGTCCGGCGCATGCAGCATCGACCCGCGTGGGCCCATGGCGATCACGGTCAGCGCGTTTGGCATATCCTTGGCGGTCAGCGTGGTGCCTTCCAGCGGGTCCAGCGCGATGTCGACGCCCGGCCCGGTCCCGGTGCCGACCTCTTCGCCGATATAGAGCATCGGGGCTTCGTCACGCTCGCCTTCACCGATGACCACAACGCCTGCGATGTCCAGCAGGTTCAGTTGTTCGCGCATGGCGTTGACCGCCGCCTGATCCGCAGCCTTTTCATCACCGCGTCCAACCCAATTGGCCGAAGCCAGTGCAGCCTGCTCTGCCACACGGGCCAGGCCCAGCGAAAGCATACGATCGTTGAAGCCAGTCGGTTCTGCCATGGGTCACGTCCTTTTGAGGCAAGTCATTTTCGCCTGCCTAGCTTTTGACTGCCCCGGGGGCAAGCCTTGTGACGCTGTTGGACGCCAATCGGGCGAGACTTGCGGATTTGACGCGCGGGGATAGGGTTGGTCAGTCATCCGAATTGAAAGGTCCCGTCGTGCAAGTTTTACGCATTGATCACGTCCATGTCGAAGTGCCGGATCGCGATGTGGCGGCGGATTGGTTTCAGACGGTGCTGGGCCTAACCCGGCATGCGGAATTTGCGCATTGGGCGGAAGACCCGATGGGGCCGTTGATTCTGGCGGGCGGTGATGGGCAGCCGACGCTGTCGCTCTTTGCCCGTGACGCAGGGCCGAGCGACCGGGACGCGACCATTGCCTTTCGCGTCACAGGCGCGGATTTCATCGCCTTTCTGGATCGGGCCGAGGGGTTGAGGCTGCATGATCGCTTTGACGCACCAGTGTCGCGAGCCATGGCGATGGATCATGGCGGGTCGTGGTCGGTCTATTTTGTCGATCCGTATGGCAACCGGTTCGAGGTCACGAGCTACGATGTCGACATCGTTGCCGCAGCTTTGGCGGGGTGAGCGGCTATGACGGACATCGTCAACGGGGTCCTGACGCGCGATGGACAGGTTTTGATGGCGCGCCGCACCGCCCATCGCAGGACCTATCACGACAGTTGGAGCTTCCCGGGTGGGCATGTGGGGGATGGCGAAACACTGGAACAGGCGTTGGTGCGGGAGCTAAGGGAAGAAATCGGCGTAACCGCGACACCCGGCCTGTTGCTACACAGCTTTTCGGACAACGACACATATCCGGAAAAGCCCGTGACCTTTTACCTGTTTGCGGTCAACAACTGGCAGGGTGTCCCCGTAAATCATGGGGACGAACACAGTGAGTTGCGCTGGATGCCATTCGATGAGGCAGGGCAATTGCCCGATCTGACGTTCCCAGACTATGCGCCGGTGCTGACTGGTCTGATTGCCGGCTGAGCGATCAGACTTCCTCGATCCGTAGGGCAACGGGTGGGGCGGTCACAACC
Source organism: Paracoccaceae bacterium (assembly GCA_040830545.1). GTDB lineage: Bacteria > Pseudomonadota > Alphaproteobacteria > Rhodobacterales > Rhodobacteraceae > HXMU1420-2. The sequence goes on from JBFOMB010000149.1 coordinate 9,247, forward strand.
TCGGTTCCGGTCAACGCCTCCAGCGCGTTGTCCAACGCGTCGCGGCTGGTCTTGTGGGTGACGATCAGAACTGGCGCTTCGGGCTCGGAATGGCCGTATTGACGCATCCGGTCGATGGACACACCGCTTTCGCCCAGGATCGTCGCGACCTGCGCCAGCGCGCCCGGTTTGTCCTGCAAAGCCATACGCAGGTAGAACGCCGCTGGCAGCGGGGATTTCGCCGCTGGCACAGTCTCAAGCGTCATGGCCGGTTGGCCGAAGGTCGGGATGCGGAAGCCCCGCGCGATGTCACACACGTCCCCCATCACCGCGCTGGCGGTCGGGCCTTCGCCCGCGCCTGGGCCGCGCAGCACGACCTGTTCCACCGCGTCACCTTCGATCACGACCATGTTTGTGCCGCCCTCAAGCTGACCTAATGGCGAAGATGCGGGTACCAAGCAGGGCGTCATCCGCTGTTCCAGTCCGCGCGCTGTACGTTGCGCCACGCCCAGCAGCTTTATCCGGAAGCCCATGTCGGCCGCCTGCCGGATGTCGTCGATCGAAACCTTGTCGATTCCCTCCAACCGGATGCCATCAAAGTCGGGTTTGGTGCCAAACGCGATGGACGACAACAGTGCCAGCTTGTGCCCCGCGTCGATCCCGCCCACATCCAGCGTCGGGTCGGCCTCCACATAACCCAGCCCATCTGCCTCGGCAAAAGCCTCCTCGTAGCTCAGTCCGGCCTTTTCCATCCGCGTCAGGATGTAGTTGCAGGTGCCGTTCATCACGCCCATCACCCGGGTGATTTCGTTGGCGGCCAGCCCCTCGGTCAGGGACTTGATCACAGGGATACCACCTGCGACAGCCGCCTCGAACCGGATCACGCAGCCCGCAGCCTCGGCCGTTTCGGCCAGCGCCTGACCGTGGATCGCCAGCAGCGCCTTGTTTGCGGTCACCACATCCTTGCCTGCGGCCAGCGCGGCCTCGGTCGCCTGTTTCGCCGGGCCTTCAGAGCCGCCCATCAGTTCGATAAACACGTCCACATCGTCGCGCACTGCCAGTGCAACGGGATCGTCGCACCAGTCATACCCGGTCAGGCCAATACCGCGATCCTTGGACCGGTCACGAGCAGAGACGGCCACAATCTCGACCGGGCGACCACAGCGCGCCGCCAGCAAATCTGCATGTGTGCGAACAATCCGCACGACGCCCACGCCCACGGTCCCCAGACCTGCAATTCCCAGACGCAGCGCGTTGCCCATCCGCTGGCTCCTTCTTATCCGATGTCTGGCCCCTCGTAGCGATTTCACAGGACCGGTGCAATCGCCGGAACTGCGCCGGCTGGCTCAAACACTCAGCAATGCTGAGGACGCGGCGAGCCGTCGCATACTCGGAGGCTGCCGTAGCGCTAGCTCCCTGCGCATCAGCAACGCAAAAGGGGAGAGAGACCATGTTCAAAGGGCTGACACTGTCCATTGTACTCATCACGGCGGCCATGTTGGGCGTCCCGATGGTGATGGCGCAGTTCATCTGACGCTATCTTGACGCGGCCTCTATCCCTCGGGCGGCCGCGTCACCCAACGATGGTTTTTTTTTGAAGCTTCTAGCCAGCCGCCGCCCGCCCCATGACCCAATAGGGTAGCCCGGTCAGCGGCTCGGTGATCTCTCCCAGTTCCTGAAACCCTAGCCGCGCATAAAAGCTCTTGTTTCGGGGGGACCAGGTTTCCAGATAGGTCGAAACCCCGGCAGTTTCTGCCTCGCGCAATACAGGCTCCACCAATCTCGCACCCAAACCTCGTCCCTGATGATCGGGATGTAAGCCGAGGATCGACAGATACCAATCATCCGAATTGATCAAAGGGCCGGTTAAATCACTCATATTGGCGTTGAGTTCCTGATAGGCACTCAAACTGTCCGGCCCCAGACATGCTTCCAAGACCAGCGCCTTGTCGCGGGCTTTCCTTGCAGCCTCCTCAGCAGTCAAAGGCAGTGTCCAGATCGACGCGCCCGCACCATCTTCGGCGCAGATGATCCGCCCGAACCGCTCGCCCTCCACAATCGAATACCCGAAATACCCCATCATTGCAGCGTGCGGTCCCGACGGATGCACCGCTCGCGCCTCTAGCAAGGCGTAAAACGGGTCATCCGACAAAGCGGCGTAAAGTGCCGCCGCTTCTTTGTGGTATTGTCCGGCCTCTGCCAGCAACCGCGCCGCTGTGGCTTGATCTGCCGCGTTCAGCGTCATGTGATTATCCGCCAGCGTTCAGACTTGCCGCGCGCCGCCTCAACCGATCCGCGCGCGCAGTCAGGGTTTGTTCCAGTTCCAGAGCTTCCGTCTCGGGCGAGGGTTCGGATTGCTGCAACCCATCCAGCATGACCAATTCGGGGTAGGGGGCCTTGTCCACCCAATCCGGGACCGCCTGGTCCAGTTCGGGAACCTCGATACAGGCCGAAAGGGCCAGGCACAGGGCCAAGGTCAAGGGAAGGGCGCGCCACATGTTTCTGTCCTGCCAAGTTTCCATGGCCGGGGCAAGTGGGGGTTTTATATGAACACTCGTTCAGATACAGTCTTGGGATGGCACGCACCGCAGGCTCTCATTCCGATATCACAGGCCCGCGTATCCGGGACGCAGCGCTACACTTGTTTGCGCGCAATGGCTATGCTGCCGTGTCCATGCGCCAGATCGCGGCGGAAGTCGGGGTGCAAGCCGGGGCGCTCTATAACTACACACCGGACAAGCAATCCCTCTTGTTCGAGCTTATGGAGCGCCACATGCGGGGACTGTTGACAGAGCTTGCGACGTTGCCAGCATCCGGCTCGGCAACGGAGCGGCTGGAGCAGTTCGTGCGATTCCACATCGAGTTTCATATCGACCGCCCGGACGAGGTGTTCATCGCCTATATGGAACTGCGCAATCTTACCGAGGAAAATTTTGCCCGGATCGAGGGGCTTCGCCGGATCTATGAGGACACGCTGGAGAAGATCCTGCAATCCGGTGTGGCTGAAGGCGCGTTCGACATCCCGGATACCAAAATCGCCACATTGGCCGTGATCGCGATGCTCAATGGTGTGAACACCTGGTATCGCGCAGGTGGCCGTCTGAACCAAGGCGAAGTAGAAGCTGTCTACTGGAGCATGGTGCAGAAGGCCGTGGGCGTTTAGGGGCGCATAAGCCGGTTTCTGCCTCAGTCGTATCCAGCAGGGTCCTGCGGCGTGTGCAGCAATGTGCCATCGTATTTCATCAGATCGTCATTCATCTGCAGCCAACGCAGCTTGCTTTGGTAGTTGACGTGGAAGGTCGGTTCAAAATCCTCCGGGTGCTCCATCGACGCGGCATAGAGGTGCATGCCACCGGGGTAGTGATCCGCCTCAAACCCCAGTGGCGATCCGCATCTGGCGCAGAAATGCCGGTAGACGCCTTTTGAGCTTTCCAGCGTTTTGGGTGCATCGCCGGTCCATTCAAACGCAGCCGAGGGTACGCCCAACCAGGCCACGACCGGGGCCGCGCAATTGCGGCGGCAGTCGTCGCAATGGCAATAGCAGCCCCATGTTGGGTCGCCTTCAAACGTCCAGCCGGTTGCGCCGCACAGGCAGTGGCCCTTGGTTGTCATGGATCGCTCCGCTTTGCTTCTCTCGCGGAATGATCCTATGGCCGTAGCGGTTTTGCGGTCAGCAAAGGGACCCATTGCGCATCAAAGACGACACGGGACCGCAGCGCGGCATCACCCTTGCGTCTCAGCCTCATGCGCCAGGATTTTCGGGATGTTCTGCATCGCGGCCATTGTCAGCGGCACAAACTGGCTTAGCTGCGCGAACTTGTCGGTGTCCTCCGGCCCCAACCCCTTCATCAGATGGTTGGAGGCATAGAGGCGGCATTTGTCCAGCCAGGCCTTCACCTCGGGCACTTGTGACCACGCGTATTGGTTCATCATCGCGTTCCGTGCCTGCCCGATATATTGCGCCGGGGTGTCGTGGAAATTGGTCACGCGCGTGCAATTGCGGCGGGTTTCTTCGTCCGGCACGTGTGCTTCCAGAAATGCGATCAGTGCGGCACTGAACAGGGGTTGGAACGGGCGGATCATCAGCGGGTTGATCGTGTCGCCGTCAAAGACGGGCGGTGCGTCGTCGCCCAGAACCACCCCGGCGCGGGCGGTGCAGTCGATGTAGAGCGTATCGGCCGGCAGGGTGACTGATCCTTCCGCCAGCGTCATCTGGTCGGGGGTAATGGCGCGGACATGGCCCAAACGGATCACGTTGGTCACACGGCGCAGCGCCTCGATCTCTCGGGTTGAACAGACCGCTGCATGAAACCGCGTCGGCCAGACCGTCGCGTCGATCCGGTGCCACATGCCGCACGCTTCCATCTTCTCACTGTACTCATCTGCCGTGCGCGCGGTGCCAAGGGCGGCGAGTTCGTCCAGAAACGCCTGAATGGTCGTCTCGAAAAACGCTGGATGGTTCAGCAGTTTTTCCCGCTGGAATAGCCAATAATCGTTGGCTCGCACCCAGGAAATCCGATCCGGCGCGACACCCTGATCCAGCAGCCACATCACCGTATCCATACCGGTTTTCCCGGCACCGATCACGCAGTAGTTCTGATGGTTGGGCGCGCGGTGGGGCAGGGCGTTGGGCGGGATGCAGGCCACGCCCTCCCCGATCTCAAAAGCGGGGGTGTGGGTTGCGGGAATGGACCCCAGATCCCCCCAGAACCCGGCATTGACCAGCTTGCGTTCGATCTCGATCTGGGTCTCAGCACCGCTCATCAGCGACCGGATACGTCCGCCGCCCAGGTGTTCGTGCATGGGGAAGGAGTGCACGCGCCCTGTCGGCAGATAGGTGTTTTCCATTAGATCATGAAAATAGTGCAGCACCTCGGATTTGCGCGACAATTCAAACGTTCCTGCGTCGATCTGATCCCGCGTGGCATTGCGATCCCGCCGCGCGTTCATGGGCCGCGAACAGACACCGTAGAAGGATGACGATTGATGCAGCCGGACGAAAGGATAGGCGTCGTTCCAATGCCCGCCCGGTGCGTCGCGTCGGTCCACAATCGCCACCGTGGCATCGGTTTCACTGAGGATCACATCAAGGAAGCTGAGCCCCGTCGCGCCCGCGCCCGAAATCAGGTAGTCCACTTTCATCAGGTCCCTCCCTTGCCGTTCACGTCAACCTAGGGGCAGGGGCGCAATGCGGGAACCGCAAATCCTGTAGGCGGCGCAACGTCATGCCGACCCCGGACGCTGGACTCGCTGACCATCTTGGTATCTGCTGAGCGCAAATTCACCAATGGGGACCGTATCATGACACGTCATATGAAATCAGTCGTTCGGGGAATGTCTTTGAGCCTTGCCTTGCTGGGGCTGGCAGGCGCGGCACAGGCGGCGAGCGAATGCGCAGCCGGGAAGACCCTGACCGAGGGCAAGCTGACCATCGCCACGGGCAATCCGGCCTACTTCCCCTGGGTGATCGACGACGCCCCCGAAAGCGGCAAGGGGTTCGAGGCGGCCGTTGCCTACGCCATGGCGACGGCGATGGGGTTTGCCTCCGAGGATGTCGTTTGGGTCCGTGCCGGGTTTGATGAATCGATCCAGCCGGGCGAGAAGAATTTCGACGTGAACCTGCAACAGTTTTCGATCACCGCAGATCGGGACAAGGTCGTGGATTTTTCCGCCCCGTACTATTCGTCCGCCATGGCAGTTCTGACGACACAGGCGGTTGTGGATGGCGGGGCAACGCCCGATCTGGCGGGTTTGAAATCGCTCAAATGGGGCGCGGATGCGAACACGACGGCGGTGCCCATGTTGACCGATCTGGTTGCGCCCGACAGTGACCCGCTTCTTTACAATGACAACGTGGATGTGACCGCGGCGATGCAGGCAGGGCAGATTGATGCGGCCCTGTTTGACCTGCCGACCGCGCTTTACCTGGCCGCTGTGGTGGTCGAGGGCGGCGTGGTGTTGGGCCAGTTCCCGGCGGATCGCACGGACAACCCGGATCAGTTTGGCATGTTGATGGAGGACGGCAGCACGCTGAAACCCTGCATCGACGCGGCGATCACAGCGATCACCGAAGACGGATCACTGGCCGCGATCGAGGCCGAATGGTTGTCTGAAACCACAGGTGTGCCGGTCATCGAATAATGGCGCAGGAACAGGCGGGGCTGACCCGTCGACAGGCGTTCGAGCGGCGGCTGCGTCGCCGCTCGATGATGATTGCTGCGGGGTCGACTGGCGCGGTTGTGCTCGCGATGGTCCTGCTGATCCCACGTGCCCCGGGGTGGGAGCGTGTGAAGCAAAGCTTCTTTGACTGGGACGTGGTGGTCCGAACCTTTCCCAAGTTGCTGAACGCCTTTTTGCTGGACGTGGCAATTTTCGCCTGGTCCGCGCCGATGATTGCGGCGCTGGGACTGGCGATTGCTTTGGCCCGCGATGTGCGCAATCCGGTGCTATATCCTTTGCGCCTGTTCGGGGCGCTTTACACCGACATCTTCCGGGGCGTACCAGTGGTTCTGGTCGTGTATCTTGTAGGCTTTGGCATCCCCGGTCTTGGGCTAAGCCGCCCGTGGAATTCGCCCTACATCTGGGGCACCGTGGCACTGGTTCTGACCTATTCGGCCTATGTGGCGGAAATCTTCCGCTCGGGCATTGAAAGCGTGCACCAATCCCAGCGCAACGCGGCGCTGTCCTTGGGCCTGTCCGGGTCCGATACCATGCGCTACGTCGTGCTGCCTCAGGCCATCCGCCGTGTGATCCCCGCGCAGATGAACATGCTGATCGCGCTGCAAAAGGACGTGGCCCTGCTGAGCTTCATTGGACCGGTTGAGATTTTCCGGCAGGCGGGTGTGTTCAAATCTCTTCTGGCCAATTTCACCCCTTATGTGGTGGCCGCCGCGATTTTCCTTGTTGTGACGGTGCCCGCGACGCGGCTGGCGGATCACCTAATCGCGCGGCAGAACAGGGCGCGCACATGAAGCTGCGATTGGAAAACATACAGAAATCATTTGGCGACACACGGGTGCTGGATGGGATCTCGCTGGACGTGGCCGAAGGCGAGATGGTCTGCCTCATCGGCGCGTCGGGGTCGGGGAAGTCCACACTGCTGCGCTGTATCAATCTGTTGGAACCGCTGGATGACGGGGCCATCTGGCTGGACGGCGAGGACATCGCCGACCCGGCGCTGGACCCGCAGCCAATCCGTCAACGCATCGGCATCGTGTTCCAATCCTTCAACCTGTTTCCGCACATGACGGCTGAGGACAACGTAATGCTGGCCCCACGTCGAGTACGGGGGCTGTCGCGCGATGCGCTGCGTCCCCAGATCACCGCGCTGTTTGACCGGTTCGGGCTGGCGGACCGGATGGGGCACTATCCGGACCAACTCTCTGGTGGTCAGCAGCAGCGCGTTGCCATCGTGCGCGCCTTGGCGATGCAACCTGAAATCATGTTGTTTGACGAGATCACCTCCGCGCTGGATCCTGAACTGGTGGGTGAGGTGCTGGAGGTGCTGAAAACGCTGAAACAGGACGGGATGACCATGGTGCTGGCCACACACGAAATGGCCTTTGCCCGCGACGTGGCCGACCGGGTCTGTTTCCTGGATCGCGGACGTATCCTGGAGCAGGGGCCGCCAGCACAGATATTCACGACCCCGACCCAGGCGCGAACGCGGGATTTCCTGTCGCGGGTTCTGAACACGGGACAAGCGCCAGCCGCGTGACGCAGTGCCGGGTCTGACCCGGCACCTCTTGGTTCAAAGGTAGAGGCCCCGGATCAGGTCCGGGGCTGCGTTTTCGTTTGTGGCTACTGATACATGCTGAGCGCAGCGGCGCGGTAGTCGCTGGGCGATTGCCCGTAACGCCTCTTGAATAGGCGCGAGAAGCTTTGGAAGTTCTTGATCCCCCAGGAATAGGCGATCTGGCTGACCGACAGGTTGCGCCAGCGGGGATCACCCAGGTCCGCGCGGATGCCGTCCAATCGGGCGCTTTGGATCTCGGCAGAGATTGAGCTGTCTTCCTTCTGGAAAATCTCGTTCAGCCGCCGCACCGACAGACCCACCGATTGCGCCACCCGGTCCCGTTGCAGGTCCGGTTCGCGCAGATGCACAGCGATATAGGCGCGGGCGCGGTACAACGTCATCTGATCGTTGGAGTTCAGCTCGAACTGGCCGGGACCAAGGGCGGCAAAGCCAGACACCAACAGATCAATGATCGCGTTTTGCCCGGCAGGTTGGGCATGCGTCGGCAGGTCGTCTAACGCGTTCACGAGACGCGGCAATGTTGCTCCGATCAGCGCGCCCAGCGGTGTGTCCGCAGACAGCCGCCGTCCGGTCAACCGATCCGCATCCGGCAGGTGCATCAGCATGGTGTCTCTCGGAATCTGCACGACCAATTGTTCGAACCCATCCGGCAAACGCAGTTGATAGCGATCCGTGCTGCTGTAAAGAGCCGCGTCGCCGGGCTGCAGCAGGGCCATGCGCCCATGTTGTTCGACCACACCGCAGGCCCGCATCTGAAGGCTGACAAGGAAGCTTTCCCCGTCGCTGCGGTTTACGTCCCGCAGCCGGCGGCGCACGATCTGGTTGGACCCGCTGACCACGGACGTCGCCAACCGCTCGCGCCGGGTCAGATGGATCGATCCGGCAAAGGCACCGGGCGTCGCCGTGTCACAATCCAGCATGACGTAGCTGTCACAGACCGCGTCGCGCCAATAGGCAAAGCGGTCAGTGCTGCGAACCGTCTGGGTGCTGAACGTCTGTTCCATCGCGGCGACCTTGCAAGTGTCTGGCAGCAGGATTGCGTCTGATCCGGGCCGTGCACAGCCCGACCGCTCAAAAGTACAGCATTTCCCGCTCATCCTGGCAAGCGGGGTGCCTTGGGCCCCGCTAGCCTTTGCCGCGAAGTGATGATTTTCAGGAAAGGACTTCGCATGTCAGGACCGGTCAAAGTCGCCGCGGTTCAAGCCTCGCCCGTGTTCATGGATCTGGACGCCACAGTGGACAAGGCCATAGGGCTGATCGAACAGGCCGCCGCGCAAGGCGTGCGCCTGATCGCGTTCCCGGAAACCTATCTACCGGGCTATCCCTGGTACATCTGGCTGGATGCGCCCGCGCTGACCATGCACAACGTGCCGATCTATGCCGCAAACTCCATCGTCGAAGGCAGTGAGCAGGACAAGCGTCTGGCCGAGGCCGCGCGCGCTGGCAACATCCACGTGGTGATGGGGCTATCGTGGAACGTGAACGGCACGCTTTATATGGGCCAGTGGCACTATGGCCCTGATGGAGAGATCATTTCGCGTCGGCGCAAACTGAAGCCGACCCATGTGGAGCGCACGGTCTATGGCGAGGGTGACGGGTCAGACATGGTGGTGTCGGATACAGATATCGGTCGCGTCGGTGCGCTGTGTTGTTGGGAACATATCCAGCCGTTGACCAAATACGCGATGTACTCGCAGAACGAACAGATCCACGTGGCGGCATGGCCCAGCTTCTCGGTTTACGAAGGCGGGGCATATGCCTTGGGGCCAGAGGTCAACACATCAGCCAGCCGCATGTACGCGGTCGAGGGACAGTGTTTCGTTGTCGCTCCTTGCGCCACCGTTTCGGATGAGATGATCGAAACGCTGTGTGACACGCCAGTTAAGCAGCAATTGCTGAAAAAAGGTGGTGGCTATGCGCGCATCTTCGGGCCGGACGGGTCGCCTTTGGGGGAAAATCTGACACCGGACGAAGAGGGGCTGGTCGTGGCCGAGATTGACCTGAACTTCATCGCGATTGGTAAGGCGGCCGCAGACCCGTGCGGGCACTATTCGCGCACGGATGTGTTCCGGCTGATGTTCAACCCCAGCCCGGCACCTGCCGTGATGGCGTTTGCCAATGAAGAGGCACGATTTGTGTCACCGGAGGTGGAAGAGGCAGCAGAGACTGCGGCCTCCTGAGCGGGTATACTACGAGGCCGCGGATCAAGTCCGGGGCTGCGGTGGCGCTTGGCTGCAGCGGCGAGTTTTGAATTGTGACTTGGCCGCCTTTGCCACGACCTTTGATATTGATCGCGCGCGGTTTCCCCAGCTCAGATGCCACAGAGGATGGGTAAAGTTGAGCCAGATGCTTGGTTGCATCTGGCTCAACAACGCAGGTCCTACTTCATCGACGCGATGAAGGCGTTGACCTCTTCCAGCGGGATGTAGCGTTTTTCCTCGATCCCATCCGCGCCAAAGGCCCAGGACACTGCCGGGGCGGATACGTCGCCGTTGGCATCAAAGGTCACGGCCCCCGTGCCGCCTTGGAAGGAAACCGATTTGCCATCGCTGAGCAGGGCCATGGCCTTGCGGAAGCCATCTACATTGGCCTCGACCTTTTCGCCATTTGGATCGGTAACCATCGGCACTTTGGCCGCAATCTCTGCACCCGTCGCACCGTTGCCCGCCGCGTGATAGGCCAAGAGCGCAATGGCCGCCGCATCAAAGCTGTTGGCGAGGCCGGGGCCCGAGGGTTCCGCCTCGAAATGCGCCTTGTAGGCCTCGACAAAGGCACTGGCTGAATCCGTGCGGGGCGAGGAGGTGTCCGCGCCGATGAAATCACCAAGGTATTGCAGGCCAACTGCATCCCGGAATTCCTCGGATTTCAGCGAGTTGGTGCCAACCATCTTGGTTGTTCCCCCCAACGAAATCCACTCGCGTGTCACGGCAATCCCTTCCTTGGGATATAGCGCCATGACCACCGCCTCTGGATTGTCGCCCAGTGCGTCTGTGACTTCGGCCCGGTAGGAGGGCTGATTGTCGGTGATCGCGATGGATTTCAGCACCTCGATACCCGAGGCTTTGAGGTCGGTTTCCACCAGCTTGGCCATGTCCTGGCCCCAGTCGTCGTTCTTGTAGAACAGCGTGACCTTCTTGTAGCCCGCGTCCTGCGCCAGCATAGTGATCACGGCCGCCTGCACGTGGCTGGTGGCAAAGGTGCGGAACCACAGGCCATTTGTGCCACCTTCTTCGGCCAGACCGGTGATCCGGGTGGAGGAGGAGCAGCAGGAAATCTGCATGACACCGGCAGGCACAGTGACCGAGGTCAGGATTGGCAGGGTCACGCCCGAGGACACCGCGCCCATCAGCAGTTGCACCTTGTCCAGATCGACCAGCGCCTTGGCCGCGTCCACGCCGACCTTCGCGTCGACCTGCGTGTCGCGCAGCACGGTTTCCACCGGGCAGCCATCGACACCGCCGGCCTCGTTGATCATCTCAGCGACCCACAAAGCGGTTTCAGCAATCGGCTTGCCCCAATCGACCGAGGTTGGCAGGGCAACGCCCACCTTCACCGGACAATCCGCTGCGGCCATTCCTGCTGTCCCTGCCGCGATTGTCGCCGCCAGCAGCAGGCGCTTCAGGTTACGTGTTTTCATGATGTCTCCCTCCATGGTGTGTTGTGACTTATGACTGGGGCGCGGAAACCCGGGCCGCCCCTTTGCCCGTTCCTTTTGTACGTTCGATCCTCTCCGGCAGCAGGCCCTGCGGACGCCACAGCAGCATGCCCACGATTACGAACCCGATCAGGATATACTGGATCGATCCGGTGTAGATTTGCACCGAGGTCGGCGCGAATTTGGCCAGCAGGAATCCGCTGGATGTCCAGGCCCCCCAGATCAGGAACGCGCCCAGCACTGCGCCGCGATTGTTGCCAGCCCCACCCACGATCAGCATGGCCCAGATTTGGAATGTCAGGATTGGGGCCATGTCTTGCGGGCTGACGAAGGCATAAAAGCTGACATATAGCGCGCCGGACGCGCCGAGGATGGCGGAGCCCAGAACAAATGCCTCCAGCCGCAGGCGCGTGGCGTTTTTGCCAAGTGCGCGGGCCGCAACCTCATCCTCGCGAATGGCGCGCAGGACCCGGCCATAAGGGGAGCGGACCAACCGTTCCAGTCCTATGTAAACCGCAATCAGCACAGCCAGGACAAAGCCGAGGAAGACGAGGTTGTAGGTAAACTGGTCCGTGATCAGCCCCTCGAAGGGGCGACTGAACCCGCGCAGGCCCTTGGCCCCGCCAGTCAGCCATTCGGCGTTGCGGGCCACGGCCTCCAGTGCGACGGCGACGCCAAATGTGGCAATCGCCAGATAGTCGTGGCGCAGCCGAAGGGTGAGGATGCCCACGGCCCAGGCGACAAGGGCTGCCAACAGGACACCCCCGGCAAAGGCGATGGGGTAGGGCAGTTCGAACCCACCGAATTGCAACGGGTCCGCAGGCCCGCCCAGGATCATCGTGCCATATGCTCCAGCCCCGAAAAATGCAGCCACGCCACCGTTGAACAGCCCCGTGTTGCCCCATTGCAGGTTCAGACCCAGCACGGCCACGGCCAGAATGGCGGCGACCGTGGCAAAAAAGGCAAGGTAGGAGATGACGCCAATCATGTCTGCGCCTCCCCGAACAGGCCCTGCGGACGCACCAGCAACACGGCAAGGATGATGAGGAACGGCATGGCCGGGATGTAGCCCGAAGGCAGGATCATCAGCGCAAGGCCCGAAGCGATGCCAACAATGAACCCACCCAACAGCGCGCCATAAACGCTGCCGATGCCACCCACGATGGTCGCGGCAAACACGGGCAGCAGGAAGTTATGCCCGATCAACGGCGACAGGTGATTGGTCAGCGCATAGAATACACCCGCCGCTGCGGAAAATGCGCCGCCGATCAGCCAGACCATGATCACCATCCGCGACAGCTGCACCCCAGCAACCTGCGCCAGGTTCGGGTTTTCGGCCACGGCGCGCAGCGCATAGCCGAAAGAGGTGCGTGACAGCACGATGTGAAAGATCAACATTAGTACAACCGCAGCGACCAGCACGAAAATCTGGTCCGGTTTCACCAGAAGCAGGGGATCGCGGCTGAGGACCATCGCCATGACGATGTCGTTTGAATAAAGCTCCGCCTTCAGGCCAAAGATCAGTGTGATCACGTTGCGGATGATCAGCGCCATGCCAAAGGACGCAAACACCATGGACAGCGCATCCGCCTTGTCCCGGATGCGTTTGAACACCAGCAGGTCAATGATCACCGCCGTGCCACCGGCGATCACCATCGCGCCAAGCGTTGCAACCACCAAGGACCAGGTCAGGCTGAGTGGACCGATCGCCTGATCCGCCATGGGCAAAAGGGCAGCAAACACGCGGTCGAACACCAGCGCTGCATAGGCCCCGATGGCCAGCAGCTCGGCATAGGCGAAGTTCGCAAACCGCAACATATGCATGACCATGGTCAGGCCGATGGCACCCAGTGAGATGATGGAGCCTGTCAGAATGCCGTCGAGCAGGTTCTGGATCATGCCGTGTTCATCCTTTTCCCGCCCAGATAAATCTCGCCCACCACCGGGTCGGACATGATGTCCGCCGCTGGTCCGTCGATCTGGTTGCTCCCTTCGGCAAGGATGTAGCAATGGTCCGACACCCGCAGCGCCTGTGCCACGTTCTGTTCGACCAGCAGCACCGAAACGCCGCGTTCGGTCAGACCGCGCGCCAGATCCAGCACCTCCATCGCGGCCTTTGGGGCCAGCCCGGCAGAGGGCTCGTCCATCAGCACCAGTTGAGGATCAACCGCGAGTGCCATAGCCACGGCCAGCATCTGGCGCTGCCCGCCCGACAGCGATCCGGCCTTGTCTGCCTGCTTGTCCCGTAGAGGTGGGAACAGGGCGAACAGCTCCTCCGTCTTCGCATCACGCTGAGGGGAGTGGCGCAGGACCAGCGCCAGGTTCTGCCGGATGGTCAGGGTGCGGAAGATATTGTCGGTCTGCGGCACGTAAGACATGCCCAGCCCGCCCATCTGGTCAGGTCGGATGCCGGTGATCGGTACGCCCGCCAGCCGAACGGTGCCGGTGTTGACGGGAACCAGCCCGGCTATGGCCTTGATCAACGTGGATTTCCCAGCGCCATTGGGGCCGATGATCGTGGTCAGCGAATTGCGCGCGACGCTCAGAGCGATGTTCCGCAGGATCGGCAGGTCGCGCTGGTATCCGGCCTCCAGACCCTCGACGGAAAGGATGGGGGTATCGTCGCTCATTCCACCCGCGTCCCCAGATAGGCATCCAGCAGTTCGGGATCGGCTTGCGCCTCTTCCCCGGTGCCTTCGAACACAACATTACCTTCGGCCAGGGCGATCACCGGCTCGCAATGGCGCATCACGAAATCCATGTCGTGTTCGATGATGAAAAACGTCTTGCCCTGCCGATTCAGCTCCTCAATCCGTTCAATCAGGATGTTCGTCAGCGTCGGGTTTACCCCGGCTGCCGGTTCATCCAGCAAGATCAGCGAAGGGTCACCCATCAGGGCGCGCGCCAGTTCCAACAGCTTCGTCTGCCCGCCAGAAATCTTGCCTGCCGGATGGTCGGCAAGGTCGGCCAGCGTCATGAAGTCCAGAATACCCATCGCTTTGTCCCGCAGGCGACGCTCCTCGGCCCGCATTGTACCCCGGCGGAAAATCGCGCCGGTCAGCGTTTCACCGGTCTGCCCGGGTGGGGCCAGCATGACGTTTTCCAGCACACTCAGACGGCGAAAAGGGCGCGGGATCTGGAAGGTGCGGGCAAGGCCCAGATGAAACAGCTTGTCCGGGCTGAGGCCCGTGACCGTGCTGCCACCAAAAGTCACCGACCCTGATGTGGGTGGCAGGGCTCCGGCGAGCATGTTGAACAGCGTTGTCTTGCCCGCGCCGTTCGGGCCGATCAGCCCGGTCATTGTGCCTTTGCGGATGGAAAGCGAGACATCTGATACCGCTTGGAGCGCCCCGAAGGTACGCGTCAGCCCGCTGGTGGTCAGCAATGTCTCGGACGCGGTCATGAGATGACGAACCCGTGGGCT